>NZ_LROM01000067.1 GCF_001758785.1 Duganella phyllosphaerae | reverse complement strand
GTTGGCCGATGCTGCTGACCCGCTTGCGTTTGTTGCCGATTGGGCCGCCTGCGCCGCCGATACCGCCGCCGCCACGGTGTCGCCCACAGCCAGCACCAAGTCGTCGATGAGATCAATTTTCTGGCCCAAGTCGGTGTACAGCTGCGACTGCCGGATTTCACCGGTCAGCACTTGCAGTAGGTGCTCAACCTCGGCGGCTGACGCGCCGACCGTGCCGGTGCTGTTGTTGAATGGCCCCGGGATCGCCGCTCGCGAAACGTAGCGGATCCAGTAGTACTGGGTTTTTCCCGGACCGACCGGATCGGTGAACTCGCGCCCATCCGCCCGGCCAACCGGCGCCGCCTGGCCGAAGTCGTTGACGCCGGCACGCCAGATCTCGGTGTAATCGAGGTTGGCATAGTTGGCCGGTGCTGCGGCCCAGTTCAGGCGAATCGCGGCCGGCTGGCCAGTGGTGGCCAGGCCTGTCGGCGCTGGCGGTGGGCGCAGGTCCAGCGCCTGACGTTTGTCCACGGTCTGGCGGTCAATATAGGTGAGGCCGTCGATGACAGTGGTCGCCGTGACCGTCACGATGCTGGAGGTCATGTCCTCGAATTTGAGCACGGCGTCGCCGTTGGCCACGGTCAGCGCTACCGGTGGCTCGGACGAGAACGTGATCTCGCCCACGGCACCCAACATCAGCGCCGAGAACGTGATCGTTGCGGGCGTCGGCTGACCGGTCAGCGACACCTCGAACGTGGTCGAGCTGGCCGTGAGGTGCAGATCGCGGTCGATGGGCGCGGCGTATCGTGGGACGGTGTTCATGATCAGGGTGTCGCGTTCGCCTACGATTGGGCTCATACCAATATCTCCAGGCCTACGCGGCAACTGCTCAGGTGCCTCTGGCGCTTGAGCACCTGGCCTTCTTTGCCGACTTGTAAATCAAACCGGTCCCCATACAGGACGACCGGCCCGCCCAGTTCAACCACCATGAGTTCGGGCTCACCATCGACGCTATACCTCATGCGCGGCACTGCCCCCAGTGCCTGGCGTCGCTGCGCCTCCGCCATGGCATCCGCCTTCCTTTTCAAGCAGGTATCGATTTGCACGGGGTCTCCTGTACGGCGGTACCGCGCCTTCACGGCAGGATCCTCATACGTTTCCGTCAGCCATTCGGTGGCGTACAGGTCGGCGTGCGCCGGCGGGATGCTGGTTGTGAGCGCCGTCTGCTTGGTGTAGTTGCGGTCGTAACCGATCTTCACTGCCGCGACTGCCGGCCGCATCTCCATCGGCGTTACGCCGACAGCAGACATCTGGTCCATACCGATTTTGACCGGCGTACCCGGGGCTGGCAGAGCGATCTGGATCAGACGTAACTTCCCGGTCGGGGACATGACAGCCTGCGCGCCCACGCTGGACGCCAGTTGCTGGATGGCTTGCGCCTGATTGGTCCTCTCGGCCACGTACAGGCCGACCGGCTGCGGATGGGCAGCATCGAACGCCGCAAAATTTTCAAGGTCGATATCGTCGTCGGTAAAGCGGTCCTCGGGCTTACCGTATGCTGTAGCAATGCGACGCACAAGCGGAGCGATACGCGGCGCGTAGCCACCCCCGCTGTCGCCCTGCACGCTTGCCGTAATCGCGGCCGAATATGAGGGCGTCGTGAGCTTGAACCTGCCGGCCTGGTCATTCAGGATGATAGCGACTGGCTTGCCGTTTGAGCGCACTTCAAAGGTCGATTCAACCGGGCAGCCGAACCCGTACTCCAGCGTTGCTGAGTTCATCAGCAGCGGGCTGACGTTGTGGCATTCACCGAACGGAAGCGGCAAAATCACGTCGGCATTAGGCGATGCCCCGCCCAATTTCACCTCCGTGATTGTCGTATTCATCCTTGCCATTTTGTCGCCCAGAACCAGCTTGAGCGCGTCGCGCGCCGAGACGGTGAGGTCATCGACGATGCCCACGAACTCGGGGTGCATATCAGCTCGCGGCCAGGCCGGGTCGCCAATCCAAACCCGGATCCAGCCGTTGCGCCAGACGTCCATCAACCAGCCGTCCAACGCTCCGTCACCATTCGACATCTCGATCTCTCCTGCCGACAGACCGCCCGCCCCGCCCTCGATCAACTCGTCGGTGATCGTTGGATCGCCCGTGATCACCGGCAGGTATTCCAGGTTCGGCGGGGTGTCCGTTGGCTTGGTGACGTACTCGCGGCTGGACAGGTAGCGAACGGTATCGACGCCGGCAACGTTCACCAGCACCTCCACCAGCACCATCCGCTCAGCCGCGCCATCTTTCAGCCAATTCAAGTATTTCTCAGGGGTCATGCAAACTCCAATTTCGTGACGGTTGTTTTTGCCGACTGCTCGACGCCCTGCACCACCGTCTTGGCTGCATCCGCATTCGCTTTTTCGTTCGACTGCTTCAGCACGACGGTTTGCCGCACCTGGTCCGCACGCAGACCCTTGACCTCTTCCTGCAGCGCCTTGATCGCCGCAGCCATCACCTCCGTGCCAGCATTCGATCCGGCCTGGTAACGGCTGAAGTCCATCGCCGGCGCGGCAGCCACGGCCATCGCGGTGACGGCAGGCGCATTGGTGAATTTCACGCCCATGCTGTCGGTGACGCCCATCGCGGCTTGCAGGTTGACGATGGCCTGGGCCACTGTCAGGGAACCCGCGTTGACACTGTCGTTGATGGTTATCAGGCTTTTGACCTGCGCCTCGAGCGCGTCGTAGCTGGCCTGCTGCAGGTCCACCTGCTGACTCGCCCACTTCGCCGCTTCCTGGTTGGCTGCGATCACGCGTGCGTAGTCGGCCGCATATTTCGCGTCCGATGCGTTGACCACCTGCGAGGCGGTCAGGAACGCCTGCTCCGCCGCCGACAGCCCGGATTGCGCTGTCGTGTCGCCGGAATTTGCGGCGGCCAGCGTCTTCTCGAACTGCGCCCGCGCCTCGGCATATTTCTGCTCCGGCGTGAGGGTGGATAGGTTGCCCTGCGCGAGTGCAGGATTTAAGCCGTTGAGCGTGGTCACCCATGCCTTCGAGAGATCGAGCGCATCCTTGGCCGCCGACGCCTCGCGGCCGTAGGCGGACGACAGCGCGTCCTTGGCCGACACCACAGCCTTGGCCGCCTGCACTTGGTCGAAATATGCTTTGTTCACATCAGCGATGCCAGCGCGCTGGACGGCAAGCCGCTCCGCCTCGCTTCTCGTGATCTCGGCCAGCTGCTGCTGCAGGTCCCTGCCTTGATCCCGAATCTGGGCTTCGGTCAGCGCGACTGCCCCGGCCAGCTCAGCCGCGTAATCAGCAACCGACTTGAATGCCGGCGCCAGCGCCATCATCTGCGCGAACAGCTTGGCTCCCGCATCGGTGCTCACATCAATGCCCAGCACGGCAGCCTTGAAGTCGTCGGACGTCTTGATGCTGGACTTACCCATATCTGCCAGTGCTGTGGCCACCTGCTTTTGAAGAGGCGCGACTTTCTCTGCCTCGGTCAGGAAGTTCGCTTGAAAAAACGAAACTCCGCCGGCCAGCGCGTCAAGCCCGCCGGCCGCTGCGATCAGCCGCTCGCGGGCCTCGATGCCCGCCGCGCCCACTACCCCGACAGTTTTGCCGATGGCGCCGAGCACGGTATCGACCGCAACATAGTTGGCGGTGACACGTTGGAGCGTCGTAGCCAGCGCTTCCCCTTCGAGCGCGAACTTGGCCAAGCCAGGCACCAACTTGAGCGATAGCTCATCGCCCACGGTGGTGATCAGCCCCAGGATCAGCTCGTCGTCCTTGGCCGCATCGCCGGTCAACTTGATGTCAAACACCTTGCTGTAGCTGTCGATGGCGGATGCCTCGACACCCAAGGCTTTACCAAAACCCTTCACCGAGGTGATCATCGCCTTGATGGTGGTGTCGAGCGCGCTGTCGGTTTGAGCGTCGAGCGCGGCCTTTTCATAGGACCACTTGTCGCTACGGAACGTGCCGCCCTTCGCCACGATATTGGCGTAGGTCTCGGCGCTGATGCCGTCCAGACCAATCGAGCCCCGAATGCCCTGGGAATCAATCTTCGGAGCCTTATGCCCGAATAACCGGTTAGCCGCTCCCCCCAACAGCCCGCCGACCAGGGCGCCAATCGCGGTACCGATCACAGGTACGATGGACCCAACCGCCGCGCCAACTGCGGTGCCGGTGTTCACGGCGCTGTTGCCGCTGCCGCCGAATGCCGAGTATCCGCCAGACACCAGGCGGCCGCCGTAGATACCTCCCGCAATACCTGCCGCACCAGCAACCCAAGGTGCAGCCGCAGCACCGTAGCCCGCAGCAACGGTGCCGCCGTAGCCGCTCGCTGCGCTGGCGGTAGTGGCGCCCAAAGCGCCGCCTTGCAATCCGGCGCCAAATGCGGCCACAGCCTCCGAACCAAAGGCTGCGCCTAGTGAGCTAATACCCGTGCCCAAACTTCCGGCCACGCTGGCGAAGCCCGTCGAGAAGCCCTGGTAGATCGTCTTGCCCATCGACAGCAGATCGAATGCCGAATTCCCAGTACCGCCGCCCAACCCCGGCACGCCGGCTGCGTTGGCGATACCTGAAACGCCGGCTGTGCCGCTTGTGGCGGTGCCAACGTTGATGATCCACTTCTTCACGGTCATCTGGTAGAGCCAGTCGAAGAACACGTTCTTAAACGTTTCCTTGAGACGAGTGGCGGTATCCTTGCTGCCATTGGCGATCGACAGGAATGTCTGGTGAGCCGTATCTTCCAGGCCAGCCCAGAAAGTGCTTTCGGATTTCATCGACGACAGCTTGTCCTGGAGCGTGATCTGCTCGTTGGTCGCGTCGAGCAGGCCCTGCAGGCGGCCCCGTTCGATATCGTCGATATAGCCGCCATCGAGGCCGCGCTGAATCTCAGCCGCTTTCAGTTTGAGTACTGCATCTTCGGCCAGGCCGTAATACTTGACCTGGTCTTTCAGTGCCTGCGTCTGCTCACGTGCGGATGCCACATCGCTATAGGCTTCGCCCTCGCGTTGTTCGCGCAGGGCTTTGGTCTTCTCCAATTCCTTGTTGTACTTGGCAAGCAACGGGATCGCCTCCGCCCAGCCCTCGATATCGGCGCGCTGCTGTTCGGTCAGATTCTTGCCGAACTTGAGCAGGTCGTTGAGGATCTCGATTCGCTTCTTTTCCTCCGCACTGAGCGCGACCTGCCCCTCCCGCTCCGCCTCGAGCTGCATCAGGTGGTCGATGCTCGCATCACGCGTCTTTTTGTAGAAGCCCATTGCCTCATCAGCGGCCTTCTTGCGAGAAGCGCTAATATCTGCGGAGTGGAGGAATGCTGCCACTTTCCGACCAGTATCAGCGACCGTCTCGCCAGATTCGGCTGCATCCTTAGCCACGTCCTTAGTGGTGCTACCCCAAGCTATGGCGACACGGCGTGCGGCATCTCCCCACCCGTCTGCGATATCCGAGCCTACGTCCTTGTAGGTCTGCCAGGCGGCGGCAAAGTCTCCGTTTAACACCTGCACTGTCATGGCTGCGGCGGCACCGATCGCACGGCCCATTGTCGAGAATACCTCGACCACGCCTACGCCCACCGTGTACAGAATCTTGAGTGCTCCGCTCAGCCCAATGACAACGCCTTTCAGCGTGTCGCCCTTCACGGCAGAGGAGGACATGGATTCTACGATCTGATTCAGAGTAGGCAACAGCCCGGCCGCAATACGCGTGCCCCCGCCCTGCGCAGCAAAGCCGAGCTCGTCAAGCTTGTCGTTGAATGCGCCCGCGTCAGCTGCCACCTGCTCGGTGATGCCGGAAAGCTCTTTGCCTTCGGACATCAATTTTTGAATTCCTTCCGAGCCACTATCAAGCAGGACGGCAGCTTCTTGCCAGCTTTTACCCAGCGCCTCGGCACCAAAAGCTGCGCGCTGTTGCGGATCTTGGATACCCTTAAAGACATCAGCAAGCTGTTTGAATGCTTCAAGCGGCTCGGTAGCAGTGATGCCCAGCTCACGGAATTTTGCACCATCCTTGCCGATGTTCTGCGACAGCTTGGTGATTGAGGACGCCACTCCCTCAAGACTGGTGTCGCTAAGTTTGGCGCCGTACGCAAGGCCGGCCAAATCCTCAATACCGACCTTTGTTCGGACGCTCATATCGTTTAATGCGTCAACGGCGTCGATTGAACCTTTGACGAAGTTTACAAATGCCCCCACAGAAAGCGCGGCAGCGAAGCCAGCAAGCATCTTCATGGCATCGCCGACGCTCGCTCCAATTCGGCCCATGGAGCCGGCTACCGTCTGGCGGGCACGATCCATGTCCTGCTGCAGGCGTGCGAATTCGGCCCGCAGTCGGATTTCCATATCACCGACGACCATATGAAGTCCCAACAAAAAAAATGGCCGCTTCTGGCGACCATGATGAATGAATGCCGCAAAGCGCGGCGAACGATGGCTCAGTCGAGCGCATCGTCAATTTTTTTGCTCAGATTCGGAGCTCGGTACAGACCGCCGAACGGCGGCTTGCAATTCGAATCGCGTGCCTTCTCTAGCTGGCCCAGATACTCGCCTGACAGCCGGCGGAGCAGCTGGGTTTCCCACGGCTCTAGATCGAGGCCCATGTTGTCTTGCCAGGCGCGCAGCTCACCATGCGAGAGCGGCACTACACCCATGCTGCCCGCTTGCCCCGGGCCTACTTCGAATAGGTATTGAATCAGATGGGCGCCGGCGTCGATCGGCGGATACTGCGGCGCCACCCCGTCTTCCCTGTGTCGATCAAGACGTGATAGTGCACCTGCAGATGACTTGCCCCCTCCTGCTTCCGACGCTTCCGGAACAGCCGCCAACCAAGCCGCCTGCCGGACGTACAGAATCAGTTCGTCGGCGACGCCTTCGTAAAATTGCTCCAGTCGCCGATATGCTTGTTGATCTGCTCAGGGATAAAGCCAATTTCAGGGGTGGTGTAGACCGCCATGAACAAGGCCTCGCCGACCAGCTGATCAAACGAAACGTTACGCAGCGATTTGGTGCACGCCGCCAGGAATTCCGCGTCTGCGAGAGCCTTTTCCTCGGCCGACTGGGTGTCTTTACCTTTCTTTTTGAGGCGCTCCACCATTCGATTACTCGAGGCTGCTTGCGCCTTCTTAAACTGTTTGCTGCCGGGGCCATAGATCTCGGCTTCCATCGGACGGGTCTTGTCGGGATTGCCCTCGGCATCATCGGCATACAGCAGTTCATCAGCGGAATTGCGCAGGTGCAGGATCGAGGTCGGTTCAACGGCATGTTTGCGGATATCGGTCATGGTAAAACTCCAGGGTAAGAATTGAAAAGGCCGACTCTTGGCCGGCCTTTCGTGATGGTGTTGCAGTTAGATTACGGTGGGGCGTTAGCCAGCGGCCGGGACGCGGATCGTGTCGGTTTGGCGCAGCAAAGTCATGCTGCCCTGAACAACGTTATCGACGGTGCCGTTGTCTTCGGTGAATTTCGACACCTGGGCGGTGAAGTAGCGAATGGCGCCGTCCTGCTTCTCCAGCTTGAAGGCCGGGATGCTGTAGTCACGGCTTGCCGCATCCACTAACTGCTGGCCGTCGTCGGTCTCGTCCCAGCCCATTTTGAACTCGGACGACCCCAGCTTATAGCTCGCTTTCTTTTCGATCTGCTGGGCGCTGTCAACGGGCGCGTGGGTCGAGGTGTTGTACTCGCGGCCCGTGACGGTACCGATGTCAGTGATCTCGCCGATCAGGGTCCAGGTCAGCGCAGCGAAGCCGGCCTCATTGTTGGTTGCGGGCTTTCCCAGACTGATGGACAGCTTACTGCGTGCAACAGTCGTGACGTTCTCACCGTTCATAATAAATTCCTCTCAAAAAGAAAACCCACGCATCTAGCGTGGGCAGATTTGGATACATCGAATTGGCCAACAATTCGGCAGCAGGCTTACGTTCCCAGCGTGCCTGGACCGCTCTTATACTGAATCACGTAGTGCGCGGTGATCAGGCAGACTTTTCCATCAGCAAACTTGGGCTCATCGGTGCCAGTTTCGCTGACAGTAAACAAACCCTCCGACTTGAATGCCATCAGGATCGGATGGGCGACGGCCAGAACCGAGTCAGCACTGCCCTCGGGATCATCGCCGCGTGTTACGACGCCCAGCCGCAACTCACAGTCGCGCTTTGCACTTCCACTGATGGATGTTGTCGGACGCTCCCTGCCGCGATGTACGACCAGTACCACGCCCTCTTCGCGAGAAAAAGCGCCATCCACAGTGCGCTCGATGGCAGCTGGCACGCCGGCAGCTTCGAACGCATTGATCAGCTCATCGATATAACGTTGTCGGCGTGTCGTCACGGTGTCACCTCATCAAGCAGCGCCGTGAAGAACTCGCCATCGCCATTGGCCAGCGGCGTTTGCCGCACCTTGTACTGCACCTTGTCCACCGTGATGATGAAGTTGCGCTTCAATTCCACGGCTGAGGCTAGGTACTCAATGCTGAAATCGGTGGTGTGCGCCATGCCGTCCAGAACCACCTGACCGGGCCGCTTGAAGCCGCCCAAGAACACCACCAGATCGCCAACTGGCGGTTGGTAGGTCGCTTCATCGAGCATGCCCACACCCTGAAAAGCGCTCCAGAAACGCTCTGAATGAAAGCCCATTGGGATCCCCGCTTACGCGCCAGCGGCGCCACCGTTCAAGCGGACGTAGCCAGTCGTGGACGGATTCACTGCGATCACCGTCGCCACGCCAATCAACACGCCTTTGGTGGAATCGCTATCGCAGCGCTTGTTTGCGTCGTCCCAGTAGACGCGAGCCCCGATTGTCCAGGCCTGCGCACCAGTCTTGGGCAACGTAAAAACGCCTTCAGTGACGCCCTCGACTGGTGCGCCCGCTGCCGCATCGCCAGATGCAACGGCAAACAACACACCGACAAGGAAGCCAGCACCGCTTGCGACGGCATAGGGTGCCGGCAGGGTCAGCGTACCACCTGGTTGTACAAAATTTTTCATTTCGATTCCTTACAAAGAAAAATTGGACGCCAGCACTATTGGCCGGCGCCGTTTAACCCAACACTTAGACGATGGGGTTCTTCCACAAACTACTGTGATGGGATTTAGACGCCAGAGATGGTGCCGGTCAGCATTCGAGTGCCGAGGCCGGATTCAGTGCTGGTGTAGAAACCAACAAATTTCTTGCTGGCGAACATGCCGACTGTGCCCATGTAGACCTGCTCGCCCACGCTGAGCGTATTGGTTGGATCACTCCATAGCAGCTGCCAGTCGGTTCCATTGGCGGCAACGTAGAACGCTGGCACGGCGTTCGCCGCGCCTAGACCGTTGGTGGTCGCATCCATCTGAAAACTGGTAAAGGCCGGATCGCCGGCTTTCACCTGGGTGATGCCGATGCCGATGGTGCGCGCATCGGCCGTGCCAATCGGCACAGTCCAATGCATGTTGTTGAACTGGCGGTAACCTGTGCGGCCGAGCACAAAAATAGCGAACGGCGCGGTGTCAGGAGTGAAAATCAAGCTGCCATCGTCAGCACCACGGATGCCGGTGAATTGCAACGAGTTGGCTCCGGTGAACACGGTGTACTGCGCTGGCGCAGCCAAGAAACCGTAGGTCAGATCCTCCAGGTTGACATACGCAACCTGAATTTTTCCGGTCCCTGCCAGCGACGGCCCGGTGCCGGTGTTGTCGCCAAACGAGAGATAGGCGCGATTGTCGAGCGGCGAAGCGTAGCAGCCATGGAAGTGGACGCCCAGCGGATTGGTGGCGCCGGCATTCAGCAGACTGAGCATGTCCACCCACGTCTCCCCGTGGTCAAAACTAACGTAGCTGTACACAGCGCGGGTCGTGTTGTCGCCCGTCGATTGGGTCTGCGTGCCGTACTGGTTGGTGACGATGGCGCCGCTGGGGAGCGTGGCGTTGGGCGGAATCACACTGCCATTGTTGAACGACCAGCCGCCGTTCACGCCTGCGGCCACCCCACCAATCGACTTCTTGCTAGTGAATGTCACGCCCTGCTTATTGGTCGTCCAGCCAGTCGTTTTATAAACGATGTTCACACCGGCAGCGCCTGCGTTGCTTGAGCTGCTGGCCAGCACCAGTAATTCACCATCGTAGGTCTCGATGATGGCCAGCGGCTTCTCGGCAGGTTTGTTGGTAAGGATGGTCCAGGTTGCCATTTCATCGGCCGAGTACGCTAGTGCGTTATCGCTGGTACGGCGACCGATGCACAGGTTGCCCGTGCGGGTAATAAGCAGGGGCATGATCGCTGGAACTGCTGACAACACAGGGTTCAGCAGCGAGAGTACTGGCTGATCGAGCGGGACAAGGGTTTGGACGGTGGAAGCCATTATTTGATCGCCTTCGTTTGTACTGTGAATCCGGTGAGTGGGCGACCAGCCCAAGTGCCAGGGGCGGTAGCGGCGGCCAGGCTCGCGGTAAGCGGATACGTGAACGTGTTCGCGCCGGTTACGGTGATGTTGGGGAACGCTCCGTTGTAGCCCGATGGGGTGACATCCTGGATCCGGACGCTTGCGCCGGACGTTAAGTTATGCGCTGCAGCGGTCGTCACCGTGGCGACCGTACCATCGCTGGCGATGCTGGTGATCGCGAAGGCCTTGCCTCGGACGTACGGTTTTCCCGAGTCCGTCACCAGCACCTGCGCGTTTGGCGGCACGTCCACCCAAGTTCCGGTCGGCTGGTTGTAGTCGTTGTTTGGGGCCGAGGCCAAAATATATTGGCCCCAGTAAGGAGTATCGTTGTGGAAAAGGATGCTCTGGCGGCCTGCGTCGTGCATCCCAACCTGCGCAGCAAAAGTAGACGAACCGAACAAAACATTCTTGTAGAGCCAGCTCATGGTCGTCGGGGTGGATGCCAACGGCGTCACCGCGTCTGCCTGGGCCGATACCGGTCCTGCACCCTGCGCGTTCAGCGTGGTCACGGTGCCGGTGTAGGGTGTTCCGGGCGTGGCGGTGATGGTCTGCGGATTCGTGGTCAGTTGCGTCACATTACCGCCGATGTCAGTCCAGACATTGCTGGTGGTAGCGGTGCTGCCCGCAGCACCAGGCGTCCAAGCGATGCTCACGGCGCCGGCCATGGCCGTCAAGACGGGTTTAGCCGGTTGACCGGGTACAGTTGCGGCAGTCCCGCCACCGCCAACGGCGCGCCCGTTCAAACGGACATTACCTACCGGCGAAGGGTTCAGCGCTGCGACCGTCGCAACGCCAATCAACACGCCTTTGGTGGAATCGTTATCGCAGCGTTTGTTGACATCATCCCAGTAGATGCGCGCACCAATCGCCCATGCTTGGGCGCCAGCCTTGGGCAAAGTGAAGACGCCACCGGTCAAAGCTTCGACTTGCGCACCAGCTGCTGCATCGCCACATGCGATGGCGAACAGCGCACCGACGAGAAGGCCGGCACCGCTTGCAACATCGTACGGAGCTGGCAGGGTCAGAGTGGCACCTGGTTGTACAAAATTTTTCATTTCGGTTCCGAGGAAATATGGGCGCCAGCGCTAGAGGCTGGCGCCACTTGAACCAACTTAGGCGCCTGGGTTCTTCCACAGGCCACGGTGATCAACGGCCTTGGCTGCGAAGTCCAAGCGTGCCTTGACTTTCATGCCATCCACGTCGAAACCGATCTCGTTTTCGATCCAGACGCCTTCGGCGCCGTCGAGCCAGCAGTATTCGATGGTGTCGATCTCGGAGCTGTTCGACGCCAGGTACCATGCCGTTTCGCTGTTGCCGTCCAACAGTGGCTCAACAATCGGCTCAACAGCCGTACGACCACCAGCACGGAACTCGTTCACGTCGCCCGCTTTAGCCGGAACGAAATTGCTGCTGGTGTACTGGTAAGCCAGTTGCTCTTGCGCCGTCGGCACGATCAGGAAGTTCGGAACGATGTTCAGCTCTTCATCCGCCAAGCCCTTCTGCTTGCGCATCTGGCTCCGTCCCTTGCCCAGCGATGCGGCCGAGATCGCGCCGCCATCGCCGATATTGCCGTGCTCGGCGGCGAACAGCTGCTTACCGTCGGCCATAACGGGGTTGCCGGTGAGCTGCGCATAGACCAGACGATTTTCCAGGCGACTGGCCGAAGCACCGAAGGCGGCGACCAGGCGGTCGAGTGCGCGCAGATCATCGTTGACCAGAGTCTGGCGCGATACCGCCACAATGCGGCCGTAGGTAACCACGCCGTACGTTTCGCCGGCGTCCTTGATGGTGCCGTACTGGTATTCACCCGCTTCATTGAGCTTGAGCAGATCGGGAGCGCCGCCCATCTGCACCACTTGCATTTTTTTGAAGTCGGGCGCATTCGGTGCACGGCGCGCCCAAAGCTTGTAGGTACGCTCGGCTTCCGCGTATGCCTGGCGCAGGCGCTTGTTCAGCACGTTCGACAGAATTGCCGGGAAGTCCGAGGTGGTGTGCATGGCGCGCCCAGCAATCTCGATGCCCGACAGGCCACGCACATTGACGCCGGCGTGATCGAGCGTCTCCTCAGCCATGCGCAGCAGCGACATGTGGCGGTATTGGCGCGCATGCTCCGGCAGCGCAATGCTCGGGTTCAGGCGATGTACGATCGCATCGGTGATAGCGGCGCGACGGTTATCCGTTTCGTCGCTCACGGTCTGGATGTGCGCGCTCGAGCGCGTTGGGGCGGCCGAACTGCGAGCAGCCTTTTCACGCAGCACGGCCAGGCCTGCTGCTTCGGCGGTCATCTCACGATTGCCGATCAGTTGGTCCGCGTAGGCAGGCTCCAGGCCACCCAAGGTGACCGCTTCACGGATGCCGCTTTGACGTTCGCCTTCGAGACGCGCGCCTTCGGCACGTGCGTCGTCGAGCGCGCGTTGGTTGACTGCCGACTGGTTCTGGTCGCCGCCGGCTGGTGGCGCCGACGTCGTGTTGTTTGCTGCACCTGGCATGGTGTTTTCCTCTCTGGTGTGATCGACGGCGGCTGCCGGCGGGGTAGTTGATGCGGTAGTACTGCGGGTCGTGAAATTGCAGGGCGCCATCCGTACAGCTGGCCCGGTGTTTGGCTTCGTTGGATCGTCGCTACGCACGCCGCAGTCCGCGTCGGCACCGATGGGCACTAGCGACACTTCTGTCGGCTCCCAGTCGACTGCGACGTAGCGCCACGAATCGCCCTCTTTCATCGGTGGGATTCGGTCATAGGCGAGAACGTTGTAGCCAACCGAGACATTGCCGATGATCTTGTCGAGCACGTCCTGGTAGTAAGGTTCAACGTCTCCCCGCTTGGAAAACTCCACCGTCGCAAGACCTTCTTCGCCGGCCAGTGTGGCGCTACGGATCACGCCCATCACCGAACTCAGGTCCCAGCGCGAGTGCGTGTTCAACAGCGGGGCACGCCCGGACTCGAAACGGCCCATGCGGACATGCTTGGGATCGAGGCTCAATTCCTCGATGTAGTAGCGGTCGTTGTACCAGTCATAGCGGCGCACGCCGGCGCCGGCTGTCCAGACCAGATCGACGGTGCGCGCACTTCCTTCCGGCACGTTGATGGGCGCCAGGCGCGTCATCATCGGCATTTGCAACACTTCAGTTGCGTCATTCGGATTCGGCATAATTTCCTCAAAAAAAAAGCCCGCTGGGTTAAGCCAGCGGGCTGCTACAACATTCGTGGTGCTACTCGACGCCCATCACCGTAGCGGCCGTCGCGGCATCAATCAACTTACTACTGACGGCCGCATCGGAATCGCTCAGGATCCCCAGCTCCTTCATCCGTTTGCGCTCCTTGGCAATCTCGTCGAATACCGCATCCGGATCATCGCCGCGCGCGCGGATCGCCTCGGATACGCTCTGCAACGTGCCACGTGTCGCTTCCTTGGTAGCCAGTACTTCCTTGTACGGATCGATGTATTCCAACTTAGGCATAGTCCACACGAACCGCTTCGATGGGGTACGCTGCACGCCGGCCAGTCTGGCGGCCTCTTGGAAGCGCCGTGCAATGGGATTCATAACCATCGGCACGAGGCAAAGCCATTGTTCTTGCTTGATACGCAAGCGAAACTCACCCAAACCGGCGCGCATTGAACTGAAGTTGACGCGCGACATGTCACCGGTCAACTGCTCATAGGTGACGCCTGCGCCGACCGCAATCGCGTGCAATTGCGTGGCAGCATAATCAGCGTAGCCACTGAAGGCCGCTGGCGCACCGAAGTCAACGCTCTCAGCATTGTTCAGGTACTTGATCATGCCGGGAGCTACCTTTTCGTTACCGCCCCTGCCCGGCGCTTCGGCATTGCTTTGCACTGAGCCCAAGCGCGCCGACTCGTTATCGGTCCGAACGAAAGCGACGAAGCATGCCTCGATTTTCTTGCGCACTAGCTCTGCCTGCTCGTAGTCGCCCAGGTCACGCAACCGCATCAGCGACACGGCAAATTCCGGCATGCCACGCACTTGCGAGGGCCGGCGCTTGCGGTAGTAGTGCAGCACTTCGCTGGCCGGCACACGCTTGCTTTGCAGACGATTGCCGCCAATGATCAGCACCTCACCAGGATGCGATGAGAACAGCCAATATGCGAGGCGCTGGCCGATGACGTTGTACTCCACGCCAGCGATCACATAGTTGCCGTTGTTCAGCGGTCCGGTCTTCAACGTGTCGAGGTGGTCTGGCTCCAGCACCTGCAGCTGCAGCGGCACTACCAAGCCGTCCTCAGGCGTGCGCCAGCGAAAGCGGATCAGCACCTCCCCACTTTCGTACCGCGTCCTCGCGGCAAGCTCCATTAAGCCATTGAAATCTAGCTGGCCGTCCGCGTCGCAGTACTCGCACCAGTCGTCCCACAGCGCCTGATCAGGCGCCTTCCCGACGATACCTATACCAACGGTGTTGGCTACCAGTGCATTAAGCGCGGTGCTGGCATATTCATTGTTACGAACCGCCTCGCGCGCGCGGTTACGCACAATCGCAAGTGCCGGCAGCACCTCGGCGTTGGCACTGCCGCTGCCAGCACGCCAGCCATCGCCGCGCCGTCCGACCTTCGCGGCCTCGTATGCGCGCGCCATCTCAAGCGCCATGCGCGCCTGCGTCCGTCGCACGCCGTGGCCTGGGCTGATGTAGTTGACGGCCCGGTCGAGCCAGTTCATATCATTCATGGTGCCCATGTCAGTCCCGGGAAAAGACCGTCAATGCGGCCGGACCACGGTTGGACATGGCGGGCGCCGCCAGCGCGCCCGATGCGGTCAGCTGGTTCCTGACCATGTTATAGGCTTGGGTGAGATCGGCCATGTTGCGGTAGGTGACTTTCTTGCCGTCATACTCAATCGACAGCTCGCCGCTGCCGATTGCCGCTTCGAGCGCGGACAATTGTTTCAGTGTAAATGCCATCGTGTTTTACTCCAGCCAGTTGTCAGTACCGCTGAGCCAGTCGTCGTCGTGATGCTGGACAACTGGCGGCGCGGGTGTAATTGTTTGTGCAGACGTCTGCACTGGTGCTGTTGGTTGCTCAGTGCTTGACTCGGGCGCCGTTGCTGCCGCGCTTAGTGCCAACGGAGCGCGGAACAAGTCACCAATGACCGGCTCGACCAGACTTTCCAGCTGCGTCCAATCAGCGTCACGCATGGTGTCCAGGCGCAGCAACGGATGGAATGCGGCAGCAAAGCCGTACACGAACAGGTCGATCACCTCATTGCTCCGTCCAGCCAGCTTGCGGTATGTCTTCTTCGTCGAGTCGTACACTTCCGCCGTCAATTGCTCGAAGTATTCGTCGGACAGTCCCATCGGAAAGTGAATAAAGCGCTCCTCTGGAACGGCCTCCTCGTCCGATGCCAGATAATTGAACAGCAAGGACTTGGCGGTATCGCCGCCGACCATCCACAACTGCACGCCGCCCTTGATTGTCTTGCCCTTATGGTTCACATCCTGCGTTGAGGGACGCCCGATCACTGGCTTGCCGGGCTGGGAGGAACCCTTTACCGCGAATACTCCAGCATGCCGGTGCAGCCTGGCGTAGTGGTACACCTCGTGCGTATGGTGACCGCCCGAGTCAATAGCGCAGGTTTGGACACGCATGGAAACACCAAAGCTATTCTCGATTGGCCGCTCTCGTATGGCAGTTAAGCGATCCCATACATCGCTCTTCGCAGGATCGCCATCGATAACGTTGTAATCGATCACCCAGTGGCGCTTCCCCCTGCCAAAACCCAACACCTTATATTCCAGTCGATTGCCTTGCACGTCCACAGACATCACCAGGGCAAGGCAGCCAACAGGGATGCTTCGCAGTTCGTAGCCTTCCCGACGCTTTGCAATCTCTGCACCCTTAATCTGCCCACTCAGGTCTTCCCAGCACTCGGCCAGCTCGTTGTTGACGAAGACCTTCAACGCCACAGGGTCGTTTGCTGCTGATTCAAACTCGCTGGCCAGTACGCTCCAGGCGCGCCACCCCAGCGGCGCGTACATGCTGGGCAGATGGAAACTTGCCACGCCGGGTTCGCCGACCGCTGTGGGTAGCCAGTGAGCGTTGATGTAGCCTTTGGTCTTCCAGGCCGATTCGGTATTCAGGGCGCCGCAGCAGTCGCAGGCGTAGGCTACTTTTTCAGGCTGGCCCTTGGGCCACTTCATATTTGACCACTTGAAGTACTGCGAAGCGCGGCAGTCTGGGCAATGCACCATGTAGTGCTGCTTGTCGCCGCGTTCGTAGTTCCTGTCGATCGCCGAAGCGCCCTTGATCGTCGGCGTGCTGTTGCCGAAAATGCGCGCCTTCTTCCCAAAGTTACTGGTGCGCTTGCGCGCCAGCTCTTCGGGGCTACCTTGGTTGCCGATGTCGCCGGCATACTCGTCCATCTCTTCGAGCAGCACATAGCGCATGGTGGATGACTTCAGGCCACCTGGTCGGTTTGCACCGATCAACTGAATGAAACCACCCGGGAATTTCTTTCGCCGCTTCGTGTTATCGGCGCCCTTGATGCCGGCATCGAGCACACGCTTGCGCAACGCTTTCGTCGATTCGCGCATCGGCTCGAATCGAGACAACTCCCATTTTTCGGCGTCCTCCACCGTGGCGAACACAGCAAGGATATTGCCTGCCGCGCTGGTGATGCTGTGACCGATGAAGTTTTCACCGAGGGCCGAGCCGCCCAGCTGGTGACCTTTCTTGAGATACACCTCGCGGTACTTGCTGCTCGGTGACAGCGCATCCATGATGCCCACCAAGTACGGTGTGCGGTTGTTTCGCCAGGCCCCAGGTTCCGGACTATCTGGCGGTAGGATGCGGTTGTCTTGTGCCCAGTCGCTGATTGACTGCTTGCTGTCTGGGAGGATCGCTTCTCCGATCGCTCGCAGGAACTCGTCCGTTGCGCCCATCAGTCGTCCGCCTCAGCATTGAGCTTGACCACGTCCACGCTTGCAAGCGCAGCGGATAATTCGCGCTCCAACAATTCCTCGCAGACATGAGGATCAGTCTCGGCCGCCAGCTGATCCTTGACACGCGCCGCGACGTTCAGCACCGAATCGCGAATCGCCCGAAATGATGTGAACGCGATACGCTTGGCTTCATCGACGTTGATCAACTGCCCGAGCAATTGTTCGTACTCGACCTTCTGCTTTGCCGCGACATAGAATTCCCGCGATGCGCGGCTCTCCCTGTAGCGGCTCGCATTGTTGTCGCTGCCGGTCAATTCTTCGGTGGATGATTTGTCGCCCCCTTCCCCAGAGGGCGTAGCAAAAGAAATTTCTTTTTGAGCCAGGGGCGCAGTCGCTTCAACAGCACTGACCGCAACGCGCGAGGCGTCTGTGTTGACATCCCAGTCGCGGTCGGCGACAGCGGAGTCAATTTTCTTTTCGTCGTTGGCAGTGATCCGCCCGGCACGCACTGCTTTCTGCACCGCGCCCAAGCTTACGCCACGATGACGCGCATACTCTCGATATCCCATCAGCATGGTGACTACCTCAATGACTGCGGCAGTGACTACCCTGAGTGACTACCCTGAGTGACTACCCTTTTAAAAATTTCCCGGCGACGCACGAAGCGGGGTTCGAATTACCCGTGCAAGAGGATGCCCAGGAAGGACCCTGGGAAAATTTCATTGTAGGATTGTTTCATTTCGACAATTTATTTCATTGTGGAATGTTTTTGCCGGGCGGAGCTGCTACCGGCCTTGACCGCCATCACCGCCTGCTTGCGCTCTGGATGGCGTACGCTATCGCCCCTTGGAACTCTCCGCCAAAGCGCGCACGTGCCACGTTCTCCACGATTTTCTCGAACGGCACCAGCACGCGGTACTGCGGCGAGGATTCCGAGAACACGAACACGGGGCGGACACCCTCGCCGAATCCAAATGTCTGGCGCTGCCACACACCCTCGACCCCGCCCACCTCGCCAGCAAAGTATTTCGCGGCGGCGCCGTTGCGACGGCTGCGGGTGCTGTTCGTGCGGTTTGCCTGGTAGCCCTGCTCGCCGAACGCCTGCAGGGCCGACAGAATCTGTACGACCTGGGCGCGGCGCACGTTACCGTATTGGTCGAGCCGCGCACCAGCTGCAGGCAGCGCGTACTGCCCGGACTTCATCAAGCCCCGCGCAATCAGTGCACGTTCGAATCGCTTCTGCGAACGTGGACCGCCATGGACTTCGGGGCCGAGGTACCTGCTGGCCGGCGTCCCCTTGAAGGCATCATCCTTGAAGTAGACGCGGGCAAATGGCTGAGGATCCGAACGCTTGGCCGACACAATACGCAGGCTGTTGAGCGTGAATGGTGTTGGCCTGTCGAATCGTTCACGCATGACATCGAGCACACCGGCCTGCGCGCGCTGTGCAGTCTTGGTCAGCGCTAAGGCGACCGCGAACGGAACGTGCCTACGGCTGATGTCGTCCAGGTTGCGCAGGACTTGGCTGACCTGTTCCTCCAATGTGATCGTGGCCATGTTCACCTCTTCTTTTTAGTTGTCACCGCCCGCGTACAGCAGGAACCGCAATAAGCGGTCGCACTCCCCTGCACCTTGAATACGTCGGTAACTGCGCCCGTTTTGTGCCTCGCCACTGGGAGCGCTATAGCGACCTACTGTAATACGAATAAAAAAGCCCGCGCGTGGCGAGCAAGACGAACTGGGGACTGTAGACGCCGCTTATCGCTGCGGGTCAGACGGGATCACCTCTTTCGCTGTTGAGAAACTTTGTGCAGACGCCTGCACTATCAGCCACAACTTCCACCCTCGCCCCGTCCAAGATGTTCTTGCACACGGTGGCGCAGCGGCCTACCATTACGCCACTGGTAGGATGTTTCGAGAGGCGTAAAAAAACCCCGCGAGGCTTGATGCCTGGCGAGGTTGATCTGGTCTTGCGCCTCAGAGTCGATCCAAAAAATTGCCTTGGATACAGTTACTCCGAGAATGACCGAAATATACAGGTCTTGTCACAGGGCAGTCAAGCTTTACCTGAAAACACTCACCACACCTTGAGCAACAAAGCTTGGAGTGAGCCGCTCGAACGCGTACGACTCCAGACTGCGCAGGTGCTCTTGCATTTTTTTCGACGCCCGCTGGTACGTCATTCGGTTGCCTCCGAAGGACGCGGCGAGATCCCGCACCGTAATGTCCAGCTGCTTATGATTCGCGAACAATCGACCCAGCATGCAGTCTATCGCCAGCGGGTTCAGCAAAGGAAACATCGGCCTGAACCAATCAGCCAAACCTTTGATAGCCTCGATACGCTCAGGCGAGAAGGCAAAGCGCCGTTTGCCATTGACGTCCTCAAAATCGGTCTCTCCATACTTTGCCTGCAGTACCCACATCTCCGTCTTCGGCAACCGGTGTTTGACCGCCTGCAGCACCATCGAGCACTGAGCGCGCACCTCGTTGCTATCCAGCCCGCCGAAATTGATACGGCCAGATGATTCGCCGCGCAGCTGGTCCAGCCAGCACCGCTGCCGGCCGCTCAGTTGCACCGACTCCATCGCCCGGATCAATGCTGCCCGCAGTGGCGCATCTTGCTTGGCGTCTTGCGCCATGATCAAGAACGACACGTGCACCGCCTGCCCCACATCTTCGAATACTGCCTCGTCACTCACGTCCATCGCCTTGCCCCTTTTCGTTTTCCACTTTCTGCTGATCCAATGCTGCCTGCCATGCCGGCTTGCCCGTACGCCTGTGACAGGGCTCCGGCGTCATATCCAGCGGTGCGCCTCGGTAAACTGGAGTGCCCACCTCATGACCATTCTCCGTAGCATGGAACACCGGCTTACCGCGCATGCCCGCGCGGATGATGTCGTCGATGTACTCCCTACCGAACACCTCCCGCAGCTGGTCAATGAACGCTGTGACCACCGGCATCTGCTCCCGCATGCTGCCCTTCGCCATATTTCCTCCCTCAACTGTCCAGATATGACTTCTTTTTCCTTAACCCGTAATACCCATCACATACCCATCACACCGCTAACCCGCATACAGCCTTGTTTGTTATGGGTGTGAGGGGTGTTATTACTTCTTTCTTCTTTTTGACAAAAAAAATATGCAGCAACCTTTCGACACCTCCACCATTCAACCAACTGCCTCGCACGTATACGTGCGCGAGAAACCCGTAACACCCGTCATACCCGTAACATTCCCGTATTCATGCGGGTTTGCGATGTGATGGGTTGCTGACCATGTGATGGGTCAACCCTCAACATTCACCACTGCACGGCGTCGGTAGTCCTGAAAATGCTTCTCGAACAGCGCAGATGCATCGGCCGCCCACTCTGCTAAGGTCTTGCCCTCCGGCTTCACGCCCTGGAGAAACACGTTGCGCTGCTTCACGACCTCTCCGTATTCGTACTTGATGAGGTGCTTCTCCAGGTCGCCGCCGGCATAGCGAAGGACGGTGGGGGAAAACAGCGTCTGCGATATGTACTTAGATTCCCCGGACTTCTCGCACCAGACCTTGTACGCGTCGTAAAGCTGCGTGGCCCCGCACGTTATGAAGGGCAGCGGCAAGTAGCCGCGACTCCATTCGCGGTAGAAGCGCTCAGCGGGCGTCAAGCTCTTCTCGATCAGGTCGTCCTTGGCGGCCGTGTAGAGCGGCTTGGTGTGCTCGTTGAAGTCCCCCATGTCCAGCTCGTGCAGCAGGTAGTGGAAATAGGCCTCGATACCGCCGGCATCGATCTCTTGCGCCACCTCGACGTAGAATTCGCGGGTCAGCGCCGGCGGCGTCCAGATCACCAGGTAGCGGCGATCGGTCTTGTCCAGTGCGAGCGGTTGCAGCTCGTTCGACAGGAAGACGAAATTCATGTGGTTGGCCTCGCCGTGCTCCGGCAGGCCCTTCGGGTTGATGATGATCATGTCCCCGGACACCAGGTACTTGAGCTTGCCCTTCATGTGCTTCAGCTCCGAGCGCGTGACCACCTCATCGGCCACCATGAACAGCTTTTTCGAGGCCCAGTCGTTGAACTGGGACTCCAACTGCGCATTTCCGATGACATAGCCGTACTCGCCATAGATCCGCTTGATGACGCGCTCGAAGAAGAAATTCTTACCGGAGCCCTCGTCGCCGTGCATGATGATCGACGTCTCCATTTTGGCGCCACGGTTGCGCATGGGGTACGCAAGCCACCGCTCGATCCAGGTCATCAAGTCCTCTTTGCCATCGCACAGGTGAGACAGCAGCGTTTGGATTTTCAAATGACTCCCTTTCTTGGGCTTCATTTTCCAACCGTTGAAAAGGTTCACCGTTGCGGTCGGCCCGCTGAGTTCCTGAGATGGCACCTCCTGCGGGTCGAACACGATGTTGTGCTTGAACACCCAGCGCCGCTGTGGGCCGCCCCAAAACTTCATAACGTCGTTGTTGGACACGATGGTCCGCATCGACGAGATTTTCATGAGCATGCGGTGTTTAACGTCCCACACCATGTCCTCGCCGTAGACCAGCACGAAGTTGTCCAGCACGTCCTCGACCTGCGCCCAGTGCTCAGGCCCGTATTCTTTCTTCGGTTTTTCCTTCTTCGCCTTTTCCCCGCCCCCCTCGCTTGGCGGAGCCACGGCGCCGGCCTGATCGGCCAGCGCAACAGCAGCACCTTCGTTAAATCGCTCTTCCAGGACGGCGCTCAGCAGCGCATCAGGCACGTCCGAGGCTTCTGCTCCGTCAGCGATCCTGCCGGGTGGCTGCTCCGCACCAGGGGGCGGGGGGGATTGCCCGGCGCCCTCGGTCGAAGGCGAAGAAAGGCTATTCTCGGCAGGCGCTGGCGCGCCAGAGGGTGTGGGAGAAACAGATTTAGGCTGCTTCGCAGCAAGGATGGAAAAACCGATCTGCGCCTCGACTACGGCTAGGCCTTCCTCGACTTGCAGATCATTGAAGTCGGTGATCTTGCGACCGGCTCGGTTGGCAAATACCGGCATCACAACCGATGCGTTTCCGACCGCAGCGGCGGCGGCATGGCAGCTGGCCACGCCGGCATTCCTGAATTTCATGTTGGGAGACATGCGGCGGCCGCTACGCGCATCCGCCTCGATGTACTCGATGCCTTGGGGGTCCTTGCGCCATACCGCCATCACCGCTACCTCGGTGCCATCGTCGGCGATCACGGTATGGGTAGTGCCGTCGATCCGCACAGGCGTGGAGATTTTAAAGTCCTCGCGCAAGCGCTCAGATAGTCGTTCAGCTAACAAGTAATCATCGTCAGCGAGAAAAAGCAGATGCGCCTCAGGATGATCATGTCGCAGCGACTGGGCGACGGACATTATGTTGCCAGCATCGAAGGCAACCGCCACCGGTAAGTCCACGATCGAAGCTACCGCCATGCGGCTGCTCATGCAGGTCGCGTACCCCTCACCCACAGCAATCATTTCGGCGCTGGCCGGCGCGCCCAGCATGTGGTACGCCGCCTTCTTATCCATATCCTGGTTAAAACGCTTCTCGCCTTGCTGGTCGATTTTCTGTAAGCCGACCAGCTGGCCACCTCTTACGAATGGAATCAAGAGCAAGCCAGCCGCGCTGACGCGCAGGCCCTCGGCGCCAACACGCTTACGGACAAGGTAGGGGTGCTCAACAGGTATTCCTGCGGCCTTGTTCCATTGATCGCGCGCACGGTTGGCAGCCAGGCTGACCGCCCTCTCGCGCTTCGCTGCTTCGGCCTTGTCCTGGGCGCGCTGTTTCTGCTGCAGCTCGGCGCGCTCGTCGTCGGTCATTTCCACTGCATCGATCTTGACCGGGATAGTCCCGTGATCGTCGCCACGGTTGATACCGAAGGCGCCGGTGATGACCCGGCGCCCGGATTTCAACGTCAGTTCGCGCAGTACGTACCATGCTTTTTTACCAGGGCCGAAGCGCTTGAATGCTCCATCGAGGATTGGGTGATTGGCCGGGTGGGTATTTCGGTCCATCGTGCCCACTGATTCCGGTTCATCGTGCCCAGCGATTC
>NZ_LROM01000066.1 GCF_001758785.1 Duganella phyllosphaerae | reverse complement strand
CCCCTGCAATTACCGGCCCTGGCCGGCTGGGTGGTGTTCACCTTCCTGTTCGCCGCCATCGGCGCCTTTGCCACCTCGCAGGCGGGCACCTTTTACGCGCAACTGGACCGGCCCGAGTGGGCGCCGCCAGCCTGGCTGTTCGGGCCGGCCTGGACCGTGCTGTATGCGCTGATGGCGGTGGCGGCCTGGCGCGTGTACCGGACTGCGTCCATCCGCAGCGTGCGGCCGGAGCTGACCTTGTACGTGGTGCAGCTGGTGCTCAATGCGCTGTGGAGCTGGCTGTTCTTCGCCTGGCACAACGGTCCGCTGGCGTTTGCCGAGATCATCGTGCTGTGGCTGGCGATTGCCGCCACCATCGTCGCCTTCCGCCGGCGCGACCGCCTGGCGGGACTGTTGCTGCTACCTTATATAGCCTGGGTGACCTTCGCCGGTGCGCTGTGCTACAGCATCTGGCAGCGCAACCCGGCTTTGCTGGGTTAAGCTACGCAATAAGGTATGCAATAAGGTATGCAATAAGGTATGCAATAAGCTCACCTATTCAAAACACTCCATCGACATCATCGTCAGAAAAATTATCTTATGTGGCCGTTTAAAAAAAATCAATCAATCGACAATTTAAATCCGAACACCGATAAATGGTCGGTGTTACAAGGATCGGCAGACGATGGTCCTATGCTGATCAGGATAAACACCTCGGCCCAAAACTGGGCCCAACATCCATCGCTGAACATCCGGGTGGGATTCGCGGTTCCGCTCAATCAACCCAATCCCGGCGGCTTGCCGGACGCATCAGAAAACCTGGTACTCAATCAACTTGAGGATGTCATTTCCGGCTATATGTCGGCTTCTGGACCGGCCATTCATGCGCTGTCCATTACGACAGGTACCTTCAAGGAATTTGTTTTCTATATGCAAAATAGCGATGCGATTCCAGGTATCCACCAAACCTTGCAAACGGAGATTACGTCACACGATGTGCAATGTATGGCGGAGCATGATCCTGAATGGGATGTCTATAAATCGTTTACGCATTAGACCCGGATCGATCATGATTCCCGCTCTTCAAACACGGCAAGCGGTAATCACGGGCGCACCATCACCGGGGCGTCGTTGCCCTCCTCCGGATTTTTGCTGAGATAGACCACGGTCTGGGTCGGGAACGCCAGTTCGATGCCGGCCTCTTCCAGCTGCTGATAAATATCGAGCAGCAGCTCCTCGCGGATGATCACCTGGGTGTCGAATTCCTTCACGTTGATGTAGGAAAACACTTCGATATTGAACGAGCGGTCGCTGATATTGCCCAGCCGCGCCCTGCCACCTTCGGCCATGTTCACATTGCCGGCAATGATCTGCTGGACGATCGAGATCGCTTCGCGCAACTTGGCCGACGGCGTGCTGTAGGCAATCGCAATGATCGGGTTAAACAGGAAGCGGTCGCGGTCGGCGTAGTTTTCGATCTGGCGTGCCGACAGGTCGCCGTTGGGCACCGTCACCACGGTGCGCTCGCCGGTACGGATGCGGGTGGAGCGGATACCCACGTCTTCCACCGTGCCCACCACGTCGCCCACCTTGACGAAGTCGCCCACCTGCAGCGGCCGGTCGGCGATCAGGGTGACGCTGCCAACCAGGTTTTCCACGGTCTTCTGCGCGCCCAGGGCCAATGCGATACCGCCGATACCGAGTGCAGCGATACCAGTGGTAACGTCGATGCCGAAGGTATCGAGGATGGCGATGACGGAAAACGCCAGCAGCAGGAATTTCACGGCGCGGCGCACCAGGATGATCACGGAGACGACCTGGCGGCGCTGGTGACGCTGCATGCGGGTAATGGCGAGGTCGGCGATGCCGTCGACCAGCCGCAAGCTGAACCACACCACCGCGATGGCAGTGACGATGCCGGTATAGCGCAGCAAGGTCTGGCGCGCCACGATCGACACCGGCAGCTGGTCGGCCCAGTTATAGAACACGAACACGCCAACTAACAGGCTGAACGGCGGCAAAGCGGCCTCGAAGAAGCGGAACGGGCTGCTGGCGGCCGGGTCGGACAGCAGGCGGCGGGTGCCGACCACCAGCACGACCGAGAGCAGCCACAAGCCGCCGAAGATCGCCACGCCCAGACCCAGCAACGTGGCCCAGTCCTTGAGCGGCGCGCCGCCGACCAGCACTTCGTGCTCCGCCGGCGCGGCCGGCACCGGCGCGCGCCGGGCAGCGGCCGAAATCTGGCTCAGCGTCTCTTTCGAGATGCGCCAGATCTTGGGCTCGCCTTCAGCGCTGCGCGTCATCACGATCGGGATTTTGTTGTCCTGCAAGGTGACTTCGCCGATGTCTTCCTTGTCCGGATCGAGCTCGTCATCGAGCTTGCCGGCCTCCTGGTTCGACAGCGCAGCAAACGGCTTGAGCGAGCCGCTGTCGTCGAGCAAGGCGTGGAAGGTGCGGGCCTGGGTGGCGACGGCCAGTTGCTGGCGGTTGCTGGTAGGATCGGGCACATCGAAGTACTGCGCGGCACGGTCGTAGTCGAGCTCGGCAAGGGCGCCGATCAGGCCCGCAACGGCCGAGCGCGGCGTCTCGCGGCCCAGGTTATCGGTAGGGGTTTCCGGCGCTGGCGCGGGGGCCTTCGGTGCGGCAGCCATGGCGGCGGGCAGGTTCACCGCCAGCATCAGGCAGAGCAGAATATGGTGTAAGAATCGCTTGGGCAAATGGACCTCGTTTGCAAATGTGGCGCATAACAGAATGTACGGGAACATGCGCATGGCCCCAAAGTCTAGCATTCGGGCCGCCCCACCTACGCACTGTTGACGAAAATCCATGCGGAGTTCAGTTCTTCCGACTAACCCCTGCTCGCTTCCAGCAGCCGCGCCAACTCGCCATGCACCAGGTCCAGCGTGCCCTCGCGGTCGATCCACCAGTCGGTGGACCAGATGCGCAGGATTTCCCAGCCCAGTCCGCGCAGCACCTGCTCGCGCAGCAAGTCGCGGTCGCGGGCCGTGGCCGAGCGGTGATAGGTAGCGCCGTCACATTCCACGCCGCACAGGTACACGCCGGGCGTGTCGGGATGAACGATGGCCAGGTCCACCCGGAACGACGACGCCCCGACCTGGGTATCTACCCGCCAGCCGCGCGCAGCCAGCGCGGCGGCTACTGTCTCCTCGAACGGGCTGTCGAAGCCGCCCTGGCTGCCACGGGTGGCCTCGGCCAGCGCGCGCGGACCGCGTTCGGCAAACTCGAGGAAGTGCTTGAGGTCGCGCACCCCGGCCGCCTGGGTACGCGACAGGTCGAACTGTTCGCCCTTCAGGCTGGAGAACACGCGCAACTCCTGCCGTGCGCGCGTGATCGCCACGTTCAGGCGGCGCTCGCCGCCATCGCGGTTCATCGGGCCGAAGTTCATCGACACGCCGCCGCCCTGGTCGGGACCGTACGTGACCGAAAAATAGATGATGTCGCGCTCGTCGCCCTGGACCGATTCGAGGTTCTTGACGAACAGGGGCTCCAGTTCCGATTCGATGAAATACGGCTCCAGCGCCGGGTCGCGGCGCCGCTCTTCGTCGAGCAAGTCTTCGATCAGGTGCATCTGCTCGGTGTTGAAGGTGACCACGCCGATGGTCAGTTTCGAATCCCGGAAGCCGGGCGCCGTGAGCTTGGCGACGATGTCCGCCACCAGCGCTTTCGCTTCGAGCACGTTGGTGCGCGCCCCGCCCTTGTCGTACACGCCAGCCACGTGGTGGAAACTCACGGCCCGGTCTTCGGCCACCGGCGACGGGAACGTCACCAGGCCGCCGCCGTAGTACCGGTGGTTGGAAAAGGCAATCAGCGACTCGTTGCGGCTGCGGTAGTGCCAGGCCAGGTGCATGGTGGGCAGGTTGGCGCCCATGCATTCGTCGAGGATGCTCTCCAGGTCCACTTCCACATCTTCATCGTCCTCCGAGGCATCGGCCCGGTCGAAGAACGAGGTTGGTGGCAGTTGCTTCGGATCGCCCACCATCACCACCTGCTTGCCGCGCGC
Source organism: Duganella phyllosphaerae (assembly GCF_001758785.1). Taxonomy (GTDB): domain Bacteria; phylum Pseudomonadota; class Gammaproteobacteria; order Burkholderiales; family Burkholderiaceae_D; genus Rugamonas; species Rugamonas phyllosphaerae. The sequence goes on along the minus strand of NZ_LROM01000066.1, from coordinate 127,294 downwards.
CATGGCGCCGATGGCGTCCCACACGGGAATTTGCGACGCTTCGTCGAAGACCACCAGGTCGAAGGCGTCGGTATCGGCCGCCAGGTACTGCGCGATCGACAAGGGGCTCATCAACAGGCACGGCGCCAGCTTGGCCAGCGCGGCCGGGATGCTGTGCATCAGTTCGCGCAGCGGCATGTGCTGCTTTTTCTTGCCGATCTCGTGGCGCAGCACGCCCCATTCGGAATTGCGGGTGACCTCGTCGGCGCGCGGCATGCCAGCGCACAGTTGGGCCCGCACCCAGGCGCGGGTCAGGTCGGTGAACTGGCGGTCGAGCGCGCGGAAGTCGCCGATGCGTTTTTCGTGCTCGGCCGAGACGAAGGTGCGGATCACGTCGTCGTTGTCCACCGCGCGGTTGAGCCACCAGCGGCTGTAGTTGATCTCGAAAGCATGCAGCGCCTGCTGTGGCGCCACCGTGCCGATCTCGATCGCTCCCACCAGCGGCCCCAGCGCCTGTGACTGCGCTTCGGCGCGTACCTTGCGCCAGGCGCACCAGGACTTCAGGCGTGGTTCGGCAGCCAGGACGCGGGCGCAGCGGTCGGTCAGCTCGTCGATTGCCAGTTCGTCGAACTGCATCGCTACGCCCACGCTGAACATGGCGGTCCCGGCCAGGTGTTCCAGCGCGGTGTGCAGCGCGCCGCTGGCGGCCAGGTAGCGCTTGCCGGCGGTGACCACGGCGCCGCCCGGCGCCAGCTGGGTATTGCCGTCGCCCACCAGCATGTCGAAGGCCTGGCGCAGCACGGCGCCGTCGGCCTCGCTCTCGGCCAGGCTGGCGATGGCGCTCGTCACCGACGCCTCGAACGCCAGCACGCGCGTTACTGCCGCCTCGCTGTTTTCGAGCTCGGTCCAGGCCGCGTCGATGGCGGCCCGCAGTTCGCGTATGCGCACCAGCAAGCCGAGGTCCCTGGCCGCGTCCGGTTCGGCGTCGGCGCTGGCGGGCAGCATGCAGTCGGCCAGCAGCTTGCCGAGCTGGCGCTTGCGGCTCCACGATAACGGCCAGATGCTCGCCTCGGCGTCGCGCCACGCGCGCTGCAATCGATGCACGTCGAGCTGTTCGAGCGGTTCGCCGTAGCGCACCGACAAGGCGCTCTCGGCTGCCTTGAGTTCGGTCAGCAACTGCAAGCCCCGTTCCAGCTCGGCCACGATATCGGCCGCCCACGGTTTGCCCAGCGCGTTCATCAACGCCACCGGTTCGGACAGCAGCGCCTGCGCCTTGCTGCTGCGGGCGCTGGCCATTTGTGTCCAGCCGCTGCCTGCCTGCGCTGCGGACGTGCGTACTGGCGCTGATGCTGGTACTGGCGATTGCGCGACCGCTGCCAGTGCTGGCGCCGCTGCCGTTGCCAGTGTATGAGCTTGCCCAGGCACGTGCGCAACCGCCGCCAGCGCATGCCGCAGCCGTCCGAGCGCAGCGCGTCCTTCCGGCAGAAATACGAAACTCCACTGGTGACCGAAGGCGTCGGGCAGCACCCGCACCAGGTCGGCAATCGCTACCCGGGCCTGGCGGCCGGTCGGCAAGCCGGCCAGGCCGGTGGCGTTTTGCACCGCCAGCAGCGCCTGTTGCAGGTCGTCGGCCGCCGCCATCGTGGCGCGCACGGCGCCGGCCAGCGCCTGCTGCCACGATGGCGTCCATTCGGTCTGGCCGATCGCCATCAACGGTCCGCCCTGCAAGTGCTGCTGGCCGACCGCAGCGGCGTTCACCGCCAGGCGCTCGGTCAGTTCGCGCAGGGCGTCGAGCTGGAGCCGGTCGTGCACGTCGGCGTCGCTCCAGGTCAGCTCCACACGGGGCGCGCCATCGGCGTCGCCATCGACGACGTGGCCGATGGCCTGGAAGATGCTCAAGCCGTTACGGTGGCGCTGGTGCAAGCGTTCGACGTACTGGTTCAGTTCGTCCCGCAGGCGCTTGAGCTTGAGCGACTGCGCGCGCCACACCTCGGGATCGGCATCGCCCTGCGCATCCCAGGCCCGGTGCAGCTGGTTGATCACGTCGAGCTTGCGCGCCTTGCTCGAGTGCAGTTCCAGGCAAAACTCGCCCAGCCCCACCTCGCGCAGGCGGCGGTACACCACGTCGAGCGCAGCGATCTTTTCGGATACGAACAGCACCCGCTTGCCTTCGGCCAGGCACTGGGCGATCAGGTTGGCGATGGTCTGGCTCTTGCCGGTGCCCGGCGGGCCGATCAGCACGAAATCCTTGCCCTTGGCCCCGGCCATCACGGCCGACAGTTGCGACGAGTCGGCCGGCAGCGGGCAGAAGGTCTGGTCGGGCGCGTAGTCGGCATCGAGCCGTTGCGGCGACGGGAACGCCGAGGTGGACCAATACGGTTCGCGCGGCGTGTCGATCAGGTGGCGCACCACCGGGCTTGCGCGCAACTGGTCGGTGCGCTGGACCAGGTCCACCCACATCAGGTACTTGGCAAACGAAAACGGCGCCAGCACCACTTCGTCCGTCACCTCCCAGCCCTTGATGTCGCGCACCGCGTGCGAGACGGTGCGCCAGATCTGCGCCACGTCGAGCCCGGCGCCATCGCGCGGCAGCACGCCATCGGTCACACCCAGGTTGAGCTGAAAATCCTGCCGCAACATCTCGACCAGCGTGGGGTTGAAGCGCGGCTCGTCCTCGTGCAGGCTCAGCGTAAAGCCGGACCGCGCGCTTTTGCGCTGCAGCGACACCGGCACCAGGATCAGCGGCGCCTTATACACCTGCCCGGCTTTGTCGTCGCGGGTCCAGTTGAGAAAGCCCAGCGCCAGGAACAGGGTGTTGGCGCCGCCTTCCTGCAAGGTGGTGCGGGCGCTGCGGTACAGGTCCACCAGCCGCACCTCGAGCTCCTGCGCATCGACGCTGACGAACACTTCGCGCCGCGCCAGCGCATCGAGCGCATGTTCGCGCCGCACATCCTCGCGTGAGCGCTGTTCGTGCAAGGCCTGGTTGCGCGGGTCGCTGCCTTCCATCAGCTCGGGCCGCGGCACCAGCCGGATCGGCGCGCCTGCCGCCAGCGCGTCTTCCAGCGCGGCCGGTTCGGGCGCGTCGAGCCGCAAGGTCTTCTTGCCGTTCCTGAAATTCAGCAGGTTGTTACGCAGCGACAGGTCGAGCAGCTTGCGCTGCCAGCGCGCCAGCCGGTCTTTCGGGTCGAGCGCAGCGGCGTCCTGCAGCGGCTGGTCGGGCAAGTCGGGCACAGCGTCGTCGAAGGCGGCGGCAGTGGCCGGCGTGGCAGCGTCACCGTTATGGCTGTCCAGGCTGGCCAGCGGCTTGATGCGCTGCATGCGCGCGCGGCGGATATCGACCAGCAGTTCGAACTGGTCCTGCACCGCCTCGGCCAGCTGGCCGACGGCCACCTCGGTGGCGTGGGTGAACGACGGTGCCGGCCGCGCCGTGGCCAGCGTGGTCTCGAACAGCACCAGCTCCTGCAGACGCAGGCGCTTGCGGATGGCCGTTACATCATCGACCACCACCGTCGAAAACTCTTCCTGGCGCAGCCACAAGCCGGCCACCGCATGGCCCTTGGTAAATACGATGACCGGATTCAGGCCGGCCTGTTCCAGTACCGAACAAAACAGCAAGGCCAGGTCGAGGCAGGTGGCGATGCGGCCATCGATCAACTGCGCGGCGCTGCGCACTTTCTGACCGCGCTGCTCGAAACTGGCAGGCGGCAAGGCGTAATCGATGCCGAGCCGCGCCACGGCAGTCCACAGCGCGGACGTCAATTCCCAGGCGCGGCGCGCGCCCCCTTCGTAGCCGTCCAGCGCAGCAGGCTTGCCGGCCTCGCGCAGCACCTCGGCGGCCTGCTTGAGCAGGCGGTCGATGGCAGGCTCGTTCGGCTGCACGAAGGCCGCCACCAGGTCGGGCAGATGCGACAGGCCGCCCCACTGGTTGCGCGCCAGCAGTTCGACCTGGCGCTCCAGCGTTGCCAGCACCTGCTCCTGTTCCGAGCCGGCCCCGGAGACCAGGGTGAAAGTCATGGTCGAAGTCTCGGCCTCGGTCAGCTTGCCCAGCAGCGCGCCGTCGAGCTGGACGTCGCAATCGACGATGCCGTAACGCGACTTGGGACCGCTGGCGTCGATCAGCCAGGTTTTGGGCTTGAGAAAAGGCGGAAACGAGACCAGGCGCAGCTGCAGACCGGTGACCTCGTGCGCGCTGTGGTTGACCAGCGCCAACTCGCGCAGCAGCGGCACCGCATTCTGAAAGTCGGCCAGGTTCAGCTTGCTGGCATGCGAGACATGAATCGCGTAGTCGAGCTCGACGCGGGCGGCCGGCGCTGCCGGAGTTTCTGCTTGTTCCACTTGATTTCCCATGCTTTTATCATAATAGTGATGCCGTGCGACAATGATTTGAAGGTCGCGTTATACTGGTGCAAATGGCCCACGCCCGGCAGTGTAGCGTGGTCCCCGGAAGAACCCTGTCACCTTTGCCAAGTCCGCAAGCGCCAGTCGCCAGGCGGCCAGTCCATGTCTATCGCCAGTCAACACAACCTTTCCGCCATCTGGTCCACCGGCCAGTCTGGCGATTTTGCTATTTTACAACTCGTCCCGGACGGGGTGTTGGCGGTTCCCGCAGGATTGTCGCTGCCCGAGTGGATCGCCACCGTGCACGCGGGCGACTGCGCACAGCAGCTGGCAGCGGTAGTCGCTGCCTTAGCTAAGCGAGCGCCGTTCGACATCGAGTTGCCGCTGCGCTGCCTCGATGGTGCCGTACGCCAGGTGCGCGTGTCCGGAATGCCGGCGGCGCCGGGAACCTGCCAGGGTTTCATCACCGACCTCACCGCGCATTACCAGGCGCTGGCCGCAGTGCGACACCAGGCCGACGAGTATCGCCTGCTGATCGAAAACACCACGGACCTGATCGCGCATTGCGATACCGATGGCAATTACCTGTCGATTTCGCCGTCGTACGAATCGATGATGGGATGGGATCCGGCACGCGTGGTCGGACAGCCGGTGGTCGAGTTCCTGCATCCGGACGACCGGCCGCATTCGGTGCAGGCGTTGTCGCACGTGCTCGGTGGCGGCGTGGTGCCCCACGTGGTCGAGGTGCGCAAGCGCCACCGCGACGGTCACTACATCGCGCTGGGCACCAAGGCCAGCGCCATCATCGAGCCGGCGACCGGGCTGTGCGTGGGCGCGGTCATGGTCTCGCGCGACATCACGCGCGACCAGGAGATGCTGCGCGAGTACGAAGAACGCGCCACCCGCGACGCCCTCACCGGCCTGCCCAACCGCGCCTGGCTGCTCCAGCACGTGGACCGGCTGCTGGCCGACAGCACCGCCGACACCATCACCGCCATCCTGTTCATGGACCTGAACGGATTCAAGGAAGTCAACGACACCATGGGCCACGCGGCCGGCGACTTGCTGCTGCAACTGGTCAGCGCCCGCCTCAAGCACTGCATGCGTTCCGGCGATGCGGTGGCGCGCCTGGGCGGCGACGAATTCGTGGTGGCGGCCGCGTGCCACGACCGCGCCGAGGCCGGCGCCATCGCCCAGCGCCTGATCGACGCCCTGCAGGCGCCGTTCCAGCTGGACGACACACCGGTGCAGGTGGGCGCCGCGATCGGCATCAGCCTGGCCAGTAGCGGTGCCGCCACCACTGCCAGCCTGCTGCACGACGCCGACAGCGCCATGTATGCGTCGAAGGCGCGCGGCGATGGGTCGTTCCAGATTTTCACGCCATGATTACGGCCGTGGCAACACGCCCTGCTGCGCCAGCAACGCATCGAAACGCGCGCTGGGCTGGTGCATGAACAGGATGTAACGGAAGGTTTTGGTGTCTTCGAACAGCAGCGTAAAACCGGGTCCGGCAACCTGCCAGCCGGTCAATGGTCGCTGCCACACCTGCGCAGCACCCGCTGGCGTTACCCGGTAATAAGTGGCGATGCCGTCGGCGATCTCGTAGCGCGCATCGAATGGCGTGAGCTTGCGGGCGTGCTGCAGGCCGCGTGCGGCCAGGCGCCGGGCGGTCCACTGCCGTAACATCCGGTCCGGCGCTAAAATCCAGTTGAAATACCCGGGCTTCAACCGGTACCCCTGCATGCGCCGCAGCAGCGGCAGCAATGCCAGTCCGCCCAGAAAGAACAGTGCGAACGAGGCGTCGAGCCGGTAGCCGCGGTAGTAAATGCCGCCATTGAAAGCGAACGCCGCGCAAATCACCAACCCGAGCAAGCACGACCATAACAGCACCGGCAAAGCCCAGGCGCGGCGCATCATCCTGTCATGGTACTTCGCCTGTATCGCGTCCAGGTCAGCTGCCAGCCCCTGCCGGTCGCCCATCGTCATCAGCATCATAAAAAACGCCGAGGTGAGACCGGCTTCGAGGTGCGCGATCGCGGCGGCATCGATGGTGCTCTGGAAGACGTCGGGCGCAGTGGCTGCCGCGGCAGGGAGTATGGGTTCGGTCACGCGCAGCCCTCGGTGGTGGAAACGCGCAATCTTACCCTACAGACAACTCGATGACGAAATACCGCGCGGCACAAAGTTGCGCGCCTTGCGATCGTCCACGTTATTTCATGTTAAGCCTGAGCAGGTACACCGGCGTCACCGTCACCTGGCGCAATTGCGCCAGCTGGGCCTGGCCGCCGAAGTCCGGCCGGGCCTTGTTGTCGAGGTAGATCGGTGCATCGGCGCGCAGCGGCAGTACCGACACCGTCAGCGGCTGCGCCAGCCGCGCACCCAGGCGGCGCAGGCCGAATTGCCAGCCGTAGCCGCTGTAATACCAATCGTCGAGCATCTCCACACCGGCGTACAGGCGGCCGATGTCGCCGACGAAGTCGATAGTGAGCAAGGCATCGTCGAGGCCCTCGAGCTGGGCCGGCGGCACCGTCACCTGCCACGAGGCGGCAGCGCCAAAGGTTTCCGGACCAGGTTCCTGGGCCGCCTTGGCGTTGCCGCCGATCAGTAGCGGCGGCACGGCTTGCGCTGCCCGCAGCGGCGCGACGCTGGCGGTCAGCTGGCGCTCGGGCAGCGTGGCCGCCAGGGTCTGGAAGATACCGTCCGTGCCCCGTTGCACGCCGGCCGCTGCCGTGGAGACCTTGGCCAGCGCCGGAAACACCGCCACCCGGAAGGCGCTGCTGCCCACCGAACGCAGCTGCAACTCGCCGCCATCGACCACCAGTTGCTGTTCGCTCAGCAGCAGCCGGCGCTTGCCGGCCACATCGGCGATGGTCAGTTGCTCGGCCTGGCTGGCAGTGAGCACCACCACGCGCACCGGGCCTTTCCCCTGGCGCGCGATGGTGATAGCGGCGCCGGTACCGGCTTGCAGCTGATCGACGACCAGCTTGCCATCACGCTCGGCCACGCGGGCGCCTGGGGCCTGCAACTGCCTGGCCAGGGCCGGCTCGAACGCCAGCTCCACCGGAATGCGTTTATGGGCGGCAAACACGTACACCACGCCGTCGGCGCCGAGGTCCAGCCGCGCCAGCGGTTGCGCGGTGGCGGACTTGAGCACCGGTCCGTCCAGGTCGAAGTTATAGGGCCAGATGAAATAATCGCCATCGGCGATGTCCACAGGGGTACTTGGGAAGGTCAGCTTGCCGCCCGGTAGCGCCACTTCGAAACGTACGTCCTCGTGCGCCGCCATCGCATACTTGCGCACGTGGTTGTTGACGAACACGAAACCGCTGTTGCCATTGCTGCGCACCGCGTAGCGCGGCGTCTCCAGGTCGGCGGCGTTGGCCGGCACGGCAGCCGGCTTGCGTACCGTCATGGTAGCCAGGCGCGCGCCAAAATCCTGCAGGAACCAGTGGTAAGGGCGCAGCCGCGTGAGCACCTGGCGCTGCTGGCCGTCCGGGCCCAGCGGGGCCTGGAAGTCGTAGTTAATCAAAGGTACGTCGTTGTAGCCGCCGCTGCCGGTGCTCTCCTGCAGCCAGGTGCGCCCGGCCGGATTGCGGCCGCCGTGGAACATGTAGTAGCCGATCAGGTTCACGCCGGAGCCGAGCTGCACCGGCACCATCGACGCCACGTCGTCGGCAGCGATCACCGGCCGGCGGCGGTACATGAACGGCACGCCGGGGCCATACTCGGCGCCGAAGAACGGCGTCTTGCCGATTTCGTCATCGGCCGTGCCGCGCTCGTGGGTGACCGTTTGCGCGCCGAGGTCGCCGCTAACGCGGGTGTCGAAGCGGAACGCATAGGTTTCCTTGGGCGCCAGTTCGCGCGTGCTCGTCGCCCATGGTTCGTCGACGTAACCGCCGAACACCGGGGTGACCTCACCCGGCGGATACACGGCGCCGTCCCAGCCGGTGACCGTGTACAGCGGCGCGTCGAGGCCCGCCTTCAACGCCAGCCGCTTGAGCGTGCTGATATGTTCGGCGCCCTTGCCGGGGCCGCGCAGGTTGTATTCGTTTTCCAGCTGCACGCCGACCACCGGACCGCCATCCTTGAACATCAACCCCTTCAGTTGCTGGCCGATCTGGTCATAAAAGCGCTGCACGTACTGCAAATACTGCGGATCGTTACCGCGCGTGGGCATGGCATACACCACCCAGTCCGGCATGCCGCCAAAGCGCACCTCGGCGTGGGCCCACGGACCGATGCGCACCACCGCCTCCAGCCCCACTTTTTTGCACAGTTGCAGGAAGCGGCGCAGGTCGCGGCGCTCGCTCCAGTCGAACTTGCCGGCCTGCTCCTCGTGGTGGTTCCAGATGATGTAGCTGGCCACGACCGTGATGCCGGCCGCCTTCATCTTGCGCAGCTCCAGCTCCCAGTCGCTGGCCGGCGAACGCGTATAGTGAAATTCGCCCATCACCGGGAACCACGGCTGACCGTCGCGCGTGAGGTACTGGCTGTTGGCGCCGATCCGCACGCCGGCCGGCGAGACGGAAGCGCCTTGCTTGAGATGGCCCTGCAAGGGCGCGGCCACCGGTGCGGTGGCGTCGATCTTGAGCAGGGTGTCGGCTTGCGCCAGCGTGGCAGGCAAAATCAGCGCAGCCAGGGCCGCGCGCAGGATGGTCTGGTTCATATTTTAATTGTGCAAAAGATGGAAGGTCCCGGCCACGCCGGGGCAAGCCGACGGCAGTCCTAGTCGCAGTACACCTGCGAGCGGCCGCCGTCGATCAGGATGTCGGTGGCGTTGATGAAGCGCGCTTCGTCGCTGGCCAGGAACAGCGCCGTGTATGCCACTTCGCGCGGTGTGCCGATGCGGCGCACCGGTAGCAGCTGCTCCTGGCGCGCGCGTTCGGCGGCCGGGTCAGGGCACGCCGCCAGCCAGGCTTCCGCGCTCTCGGTCAGGATCAGTCCCGGCGAAATGGAATTGACGCGGATGCCTCGCGCGGCGTATTCGATGCCGAGCGACTTGGTCAGGCCGATCAACGCGTGCTTGGCCACCGGGTACGGAAAGCAGCCGGCAATGATCTTATGGCCGTGCACCGAGGCGATATTGACGATGTTGCCGTAGCCGCGTTCGAGCATCGCCGGCAGCACCGCGCGGATCACGTTCCAGGCGCCCTCCAGGTCCACCGCGAAGCAGCGCTGCCAGTCGCTGGCGGTCATTTCCAGCGGGTCGGCAAACACGTTCATGCCGGCATTGTTGACCACCGCATCGACGCGGCCGAAGTGCGCCACTGCTTGCGCCACCATCGCCTCCACCTGCGCGCGGTCGGCGATATCGGCCTGCACGTACAGGCTGTTGGGGCCGCCCAATTCGGCGCGCACCGACGCCGCGTGGGCGTCGTCCTGGTGGCTGTTGAACACCACCCGGGCGCCCTCTTCCAGCAACAGCGCGGCCACCGCGCGGCCGATGCCCATCGTCGAACCGGTGACGATGATCACCTTGTCTCTCACCCTGTCTGCCATGGTCTCCATTCCTCCTGTCTTGTCGCTATATTGTCTTACGGGCAAGGATATTCTGGCGCATGGTTCTGCTCAAATAGATGATTGTTACCGCAAGCTCCATAGCCTTCTCCGGTACATCGCGCCGATACTTGCGGTGATCCACGTCGGGGGCTTGCACAGCTCCCGCTTTCACACTTTGGCGATTCATCAAATGAGCATGAGCAGCACACTTTCCGACCGTTTTGTCCGCAGCCATCTCAAGATGCGGCACCTGATCCTGCTGGTCGAACTGGGCCGCCACGCATCGATCGCCAACGCCGCTGCCGCAGCACGCCTGACGCAGCCGTCGGCCTCGCGCCTGATCAGCGACCTCGAGCACGTGCTCGGCATCCAGCTGTTCGAGCGCATGGCGCGCGGCGTGGTGCCCACCTGGGCGGGCAAGATGCTGATACGCCGCGCCGGCGTGGCGCTGGCCGAGATGGATGCGGCGCACTGCGAAATCTCCACCCTGCTCTCGGGCATCGGTGGCCGGGTGGCGATCGGCAGCGTGCTCACGCCTGCCACCAACATCCTGATGCAGGCCATCAAGCTGTTCAAGGCCAGGTCGCAAAAGGCCAGCCTGGTCGTCGATTTCAGCACCAGCAAGTCGATGGTGGAACGCCTGCTCGACGGCCAGCTCGACCTGGTGCTCGGCCGTATCCTCGATACCGCCGTGGTCCCGCTGCTCAACTTCGAGCCGATCAGCGACGAAGTCCACCACCTGATCGTGCGCGCCGGCCATCCGCTGGTGGGCCGCGACGATCTGCAACTGGCCGAACTGGTGGAGCAGTCGTGGATCGTGCCGCCCACCGGCAGCATCCTGCGCGACCGGCTCACCGCCCTGTTCCTGTCCGCAGGACTGGCGCCGCCAGCGGAAACGGTGGAAACCCTGGCAGTGCCGCTGGTGGTCGCGCTGCTCACCGATACCGACATGCTGGTGGCGCTGCCGAAGGAGTTGGTGCAGGCGCAACTTGCGGCCGGCGAACTGGTGGCGCTGCCGTTCGACCTCAAGTTGCGCATGGACGCGTATGGCATCATCACGCGGCGGGGCCACGTGCTGTCGCCGGGCGCAGAAATCCTGGCCGATGCGCTGCGCGAGGCAGCGATGGCGGAACTCGACGCATCGCGCAAGCGGCAAGCCGCATGATCAGCCATCGACATGGCGCAGCACCTGCATGGTCATCGAAATCGACCGCACCGCACCCGGCGCCAGGTCGATCAGCCCGGTATCGGCCACGCCTGCCGCCCGCAACTGGTGAGCATTGGGAACGTGGGTGACCGGCTCGATGGCGACGAACGCGCTGTCCGCTGCGGGCCGGTAGCACTGCAGGAAGCGGCACAGCGGATCGGCGGTCATCACCAGCGTGTGCTGCGGATAGGCCAGTACCGCGCGGCCGTCCCAGCCGGTGTGGCAATTGTTGACCTGCCAAGGCCCCACGTCCACCGGCCCCGGCACGACCGCTTGCGGCGCCAGCCCCACCGGCAAATGGTCGGGCGTGACGCCCCAGCGGCCCGACCAGTTGGCGCCGAGCGTCGTGCCCTGCCCTGGCGCTGCCGGAAAAAAGGGATGGAAGCCCATGCCGAGCGGCATGGCGCGGGTACCGGTATTGGTCACGCACAGCGTTTGCTTCAGGCTGGCATCGCCCAGCACGATCGTCAGCGTGGCGTCCAAGTCGAATGGCCAGTCCTGGTCGGCCCGGTGCTGCAAGCCCAGCACGGCATAGTGGGATTCGCGCTCGATCACGCGCCAGGCGCGCCGCCAGCCTACGCCATGCAGGCTGTGGACCTCGCCCGGATACGGTGCCAGCGGTGCCTCGCCCGGCAAGCGGCCGCCGGCAATGCGATTGGCGTACGGCACCAAGGGAAAGCACGCAGCCACGCCATCGGGCGCGTGCAGCAGCGCGATGCCGCGCCACTGCCAGGCGCCGATGGCAGCGCCGTGGGCGGGATACAGGTGCGCGGTGCTGTCGCCGCAGTGGAGTTCGAGCGCGTCCAGGAGTAACCTTCGGATATGGATGGGGCCGGTGAATTATACGGTTGCCACCGGAGCCCAGCCATGCTGCTTTGTCATGCTTCACAGCAGGATTGGCATAGATAGCAGCCGCTGTGAGCCAGCTTTCCTTTGTAAAATCGCGAACGAAGTAACTCCTACAATAAAGAGACAAGCAAAGGACCGAGCAATGATGCATGGAATAGACCAGCCGGCAGCCGGCAGCGCGACGGCAGCCAACCCGCCAGCTTCGACCACAACCTTGTGGCTGGCGGCGGCCGTGTCTGCCCTGGGCGGGCTGCTGTTCGGTTACGACTGGGTGGTGATCGGCGGCGCCAAGCCGTTTTACGAGGCGTGGTTTCAACTGGTTGCGCCAGCGCAGCAGGCGTGGGCCGTCAGTTGCGCACTGGTCGGCTGCCTGGTCGGCGCCATCGGCTCGGGCTGGATCAGCGACCGCCTGGGCCGCCGGCGCGGCCTGCTGATCGCAGCGCTGATCTTTGCCGTGTCGTCGTTGGGCACCGGCTGGGCCGGCTCGTTCGACAGCTTTATCGCCTGGCGCATGATCGGCGGCGTGGCCATCGGCCTGGCTGCCGGCCTGTCACCGGTGTACATCGCCGAAATTGCCCCGGCCGCGATACGCGGGCGCATGGTGTGCCTGAACCAGATCGCCATCGTGCTCGGCATCCTCGGCGCGCAGGTCGTCAACCTCCTGATCGCCGAGCCGGTGCCGGCCGGCGCCACTGCCGCCCAGCTGGCCGCCAGCTGGAACGGCACCACCGGCTGGCGCTGGATGTTTGCCGCCGCTGCCGTGCCAGCGGTCGCGTTTTTGCTTGGCTGCCTGCTGATTCCGGAAAGTCCGCGCTGGTTGGCCGGCCGTGGCCGCCATCACGAGGCGCAGGCGGCGCTGCACAAGCTGGGCGGCGCCGACTACGCGCGCGACGCCATGCACGACATCCGCACCGCGCTGGGCGCCGCCAGCGGACGCAGCCTGCGGCAGGTACTGGCCGAGCCGCGCTTTGCGCGCGTGCTGGTGATCGGCATCGTGCTGGCGGTGCTGCAGCAATGGTGCGGCATCAACGTGATTTTCAATTATGCCCAGGAGATTTTCGCCTCGGCCGGCTACGCGGTGTCGGACATGTTGTTCAACATCGTCATCACCGGCGTGGTCAACTGCGTGTTCGCGCTGGTGGCGCTGGCCACCGTCGAGCGCTGGGGCCGGCGCCGGCTGATGCTGCTCGGCTGCGCGGGCCTGTTCGTGATCTACCTGGCGCTGGGCGCCTGCTACCTGGCCGGCTGGCAAGGCTGGCCACTGCTGTTGCTGGTCGTGACCGCAATTGCCGTGTACTCGATGACCCTGGCGCCGGTGACCTGGGTGGCGCTGTCCGAAATCTTCCCGCAGGAAGTACGCGGCGCCTGCATGGCGGTGGCCACCACCGCGCTGTGGGCGGCGTGCTTCCTGCTGACCTACACCTTCCCGCTGATCAACGCGGCAATGGGCACCGGGATGACGTTCTGGCTGTACGCGGTGATTTGCCTGGCCGGGTTTGTATTCGTGCTGCGCAAGTTGCCCGAGACGCGTGGCAAGAGCCTGGAAGAGATCGAACAGGGCTGGCGCTAGATCCCCAAGCCCGCAGGACCAGGGCCGGGGTTGCGGGGTTGACCTGTTACTCCGCCACCAGGCTCACATCATCGACCTTGAGCCACTGGCCGTCCCGCCCTTCGGAATACAGCCCCACCTGCACGCTGCCGTTGCTGACCGCCACCCCAGGCACGGTCACCTCGGTCCAGCCGCCGCGCGCCGTCGCGAGCGACACCGCCGCTTCCGGTCCGCCGTGGCCGTAGGCGTACAGGCGCGCCACCTTCTGGCCGCCGCTGCTTTTCACCCAGGCCTTGAGCGTGTAGCGGCCATTGGGCAAGGTCACGTTCTGCACCGCGCTGCCCATGGTGTGCTGGTCGTGCGCCAGCGTGAGCGCCCAGCGTCCGGAGCGGCGGTCCAGTACGTTGACGGTGGGACTCGGCCCTTTCAGATTGGTCCAGCTGACCACCCAGCCGGCAACGCCGGTCTGCGCCACGCGGTCGGCCTCGAAACCGGGGTTGCGCACGTAGTTGTTGCCCTTGCCCGCCTGCCAGGCCCCACTTTGGGGGTCGAGCGAAAATTCGCTCAGCGAGTGAAACACCGGCGCCGTGCCCTCGAACGTGAGCGGCACCCAGATGTTATACCCATCGCCGTTACCGGCGTAATTGCTCCAGCGGTCGCCGGCAAACAGCACCATGCCCTGCTTGCCGCCAGTTACGGGAATGAAAAAGCCGTTTTGCGAGACGTGCGAAAAGTCGGCTTCGGTGCCCTCGATCAGGCGCTCGGGCGAGTACGGCCCGTTGATGCTGGCGGCGGTCATGTAATAGCTGCGCGAAGCGTTCCAGCCGTGCAGCTCGGACGAGCAGAAATAATACAGGCCGTTGTGCTTGAACATGGCGTTGCCTTCACGTCCACCGGCAGGCGCCTGGTGCACCAGCGTGGCCGGTTCCACCTGCAGAAAGTCGCTGGCGCGCAATGGCGCCACGTACAAATGGCGCCGTTCGCCGGAATTGCTGAAGACCAGGTAAGGCTGGCCGTCGTCGTCGACGAACACGGTCTGGTCGCCGGTGGCCGGGCCGTTGACGTTGGCGACCTGGGTTTGCAGGCTGTGGTAGGTGAAGGGGCCGGCAGGCGTGTCGCTGGTGGCGAACAGTACGCCGTTGCCGGCGCTCTTGCTGCCGTACTGGGTGATCAGCACGTATTTTTCGGTGCGCGGGTGGTAGACCACGCCAAGGCGGCCCAGCCAGGCGTCGCGCTCGAAGATCTTGCCGGGAGCCGCCACCTTGATGACCTCGCCCTCGTTGGTCCAGTTGACCAGATCAAGCGATGAATAGGCTGTGACGGCATTGAATTTCGTTGAAGCACCGTCGGCCTTCCGGTCCTTGATGTAGCGCACTGCCTCCTCGTACTTGACGCCGTACCAGTAATACCTGTCGCCCACCTTGAGCACGCCGCCGCCCTGCGAGTAGATCGGTGCGCCGCTGGTATCGCGCCAGAAGTCGCCATTGCGGATGGTGCGGTTGGCTGCAGCTGCGGTGGCGCCGGCGGTCGGGCTGGCAGAGTTGGCCGCGCTCGCCGGGTTGGCGTCGTCGGCCGTGATCGCCGTTTCGGGCGCGTTGTCCGCCGCGACAGGCCCGGCGCCCGCCATGCCGGACGCGGCCATCGCCAGGAGCAAGCCGGGCAGCCAGCGTGCGCAGCTTGTGTTTTTTGTTATCGAACACCGCATCAGTCTCTCCTCGTTGTTATGCCGGAAATTCTAGCGGACGAGGAGCACCCGGGCTATGCCGGTTCGGGCGGCAGGCATATCAAAACTGCCGCCGCGAGCATTTAGTCATCGCGGTGATTGAAACAGCTCCTTGTACAGCGAAGGCTGGCAGCGCAGGTACTGGTTGGCCGCCTTCACCTGTGCGCCCAGCGCGGCCGCCGCGTGCCACGGCCAGCGCGGGTCGTACAGCACGGTGCGCGCCAGCGCCACCAGGTCGGCGTCGCCATTGCCGATGATGGCTTCGGCATGCAGCGGATCGGTGATCAGGCCCACCGCCACCACCGGTATCTTGACCACGCTTTTGACGGCGCGCGCCAGCGGCACCTGGTAGCCGGGACCGACCGGGATTTGCTGGTCCGGGTGCGAGCCGCCGCTGGAGACGTGGATCGCATCCGCTCCGTGCGCCTCGAACATCGTGGAGATGGCTTGCGCCTCTTCGATGGTAAAGCCGCCCGGCACCCAGTCGGTGCCGGAAATGCGCACGCTGATGGCGCGGTCGTGCGGGAATGCTGCCCGCACCGCGTCGAACACTTCGAGCGGGAAGCGCGCGCGGTTGTCCAGCGAGCCACCGTATTCGTCGGTGCGCCGGTTGGAGACCGGCGACATGAACTGGTGCAGCAGGTAGCCATGCGCGGCGTGGATCTGGATCACGTCGATGCCCAGGTCGGCGGCGCGCCGTGCGGCGGCATCAAAGCCGTCGCGGATGCGGCGCAAGCCTTCCTTGTCGAGCGCCGCCGGCGGCACATAGTCGTCGCGGAAGGCTACCGCCGACGGTCCGACGGTAGGCCAGCCGTTAGGCTGGCCCGGGGCGATCTGGGCGCCGCCGTCCCACGGTTTCTGGGTGGACGCCTTGCGGCCGGCGTGGTTCAGTTGCACCGCAACCGGCATGTCGGACCAGCGCCGGATCGAGTCGATCACCCGGCCCATGGCAGCCTGGGTGGCGTCGTCGTACAGGCCCACGTCGCCGTAGCTGATGCGCGCTTCGGGCAGCACGGCGGTCGCTTCGATGGTGAGCAGCGCCGCGCCCGACTGCGCCAGTTGCCCGAGGTGCATCTGGTGCCAGTCGTTCATGCAGCCATCGACAGCCGAGTACTGGCACATCGGCGCGATGACGATGCGGTTGTCGAGCGTGAGGTTGCGGACCTTGAGCGGCGTGAATAATCGGGATTGCGGCATGGTGCTTCCTTTTGTTTAGCGTAGCAGGTTGACTTTGGCCAGGTCGATCAATTGGCCGGCGCGGCCATCGAGCACGGCCCTGAGCATGAACAGGCCGAAGTTGCCGGCCTCCTCCATTGAGGTTTTCGGCGGCATGATCAGTTCCTGGCGCGGCGTGACCACGTCCACCAGCACCGGCCCCTTGTGGGCCAGTGCGGCGGCAATTGCACCTTCGAGCGCCTGCGGGTCTTCCACGCGGATGCCCTTGATGCCCATGGCTTCGGCCATGGCGGCGAAGTTGGGGTTTTTCAGGTCGCAGCCCACGTCCGGATAGCCGTTCGCCTTCATTTCCATTTCCACGAAGCCCAGCGTGCCGTTGTTGAGCACCACGATCTTCACCGGCAGGTCCAGTTGCAGCAGCGTGAGGAACTCGCCCATCATCATGGCAAAGCCGCCGTCGCCGGAGAACGATATCACTTGCCGGTCCGGGTGCGACACTTGTGCGCCGATCGCGTGCAGCATGGCGTTGGCCATCGAACCGTGGTTGAACGATCCTACCAGGCGGCGCTTGCCGTTGAGTTTCAGGTAGCGCGCGGTCCAGGCGATGGGCGTGCCGACGTCGCAGGTGAAAATCGCGTCGTCTGCCGCCAGCTCGCTGACGATGCGGGTGACCGCCTGCGGGTGGATGTGGCGCGTACCTTCGTCGAGCTCGGCCAGTTTGTCCAGGTCCTTGCGGGCTTCCACGTAGTCTTGCTGGGCGCTGGACAGGAAGCTGCCGTCGGTCTTGGCCTCGAGCCTGGGCAGCAGGGCGGTCAGTGTTTCCTTCACGCCGCCCAGCAGTCCGAGCGTGAGCGGGCAACGGTTGCCGAGCGCCTCGGCGCGCACGTCGATCTGCACGATCCGCGCATGTTCGGGGAAGAACTGGCGATACGGAAAATCGGCGCCCAGCACCACCAGCGTATCGCAACGCTTCATGGCCTTGTAGCCGGACGCAAAGCCCACCAGGCCGGTCATGCCCACGTCGTAGGGGTTGTCGTATTCGATGTGTTCCTTGCCGCGCAGCGTGTGGACGATGGGCGACTGCAGCGTGCGCGCCAGTTCCATCACCTCGGCATGGGCGCCGGCGCAACCGGCGCCGCAAAACAGGGCCACGCGTTCGGACTCGTTGAGGATGGTCGCCAGCTGCGCCACCTCGGCCGCTTGCGGCTGGACCGATGGCGCCACTGGCAGCAGCCACTCGGGTGGTTCGGCATGCAGGCGCCCGGTGGCGATGTCGCCGGGGATGACTACCACGGCCACGCCGCGCCGGGCTACCGCCACGCGCATGGCGCGGTGCAGGATCTGCGGCAGCTGCGCCGGGTTGGACACCAGCTCGACGTAATGGCTGCACTCCTTGAACAGGCTTTCCGGGTGGGTGGACTGGAAGTAGTCGATGCCGATTTCGGCGCTCGGAATATGGGCGGCAATTGCCAGCACCGGCACGCCGCTGCGCTGGCAGTCGTACAGGCCGTTGATCAGGTGCAGGTTGCCGGGACCGCAGCTGCCGGCGCACACGGCCAGCTCGCCGGTCAGATGGGCCTCGGCGCCAGCCGCAAAGGCCGCGCCTTCTTCATGGCGCATGTGCACCCAGTCGATCTGCGCCTGCCGGTGCAGCGAATCGGTGAGGCCGTTGAGCGAATCGCCCACCACGCCATAAATACGCTTGACGCCCGCCTGGGCCAGGGTGCTTGCCAGATAGTCCGCTGCAGTTCCACTCATGGTCAATACTCCTCGATCAATGGTTCAAGATGATAAACGGTTCAAGATGAAACCAGTGTAGCGGCGCGCGCCGGCGTTTGGCATCTCCTATTGTGGAGGTAAGCGCGCCCTGCTGCGGTCATTGATCCAGTCATGCACGCGGCCACGCACCTGCGCCGCCATGCGCACAGGGAAGCGTATGAATCCGTGCGGCGCCTCGGGCACCACGTGGCATTCGACAGCTGCCACGGCGCCCCAGCGCGCGGCCATCAGCGTGGTGTCGTCGCGCAGCGGATCGCGCTCGCCGGCCACCATGATTGCCGGCGGCAGCCCGGCCAGGTCGCCGTACAACGGCGACGCCGGCGCCGCACGGCGCTGCTCGTCGGTGAGGCCGGGCGTGAGCAGGCGCAGCGACGCGGCCATCGACGGCCCGTGCAGCACCAGCGTATTGGCGCCGGCTGCGTGCACGCTCGGCGTGCCGGCCAGGTCGTAAACGCCGTAATACAGTATGGCGCCGTCGATACGGCGCAGCAGATCAGGCCAGGCCTTGAGCCGTAGCAGCGTGGCAGCAGCCAGGTGGCCGCCGGCAGACTCGCCGAGCACGAACACCGGCAAGCCGTCGAATTCCGGCAGACCGCCACCGAGCAGCCAGCGCGCGGCCGCCAGGCAATCGTCCATGATGGCGGCCAGCGGCGCACTGGTGGCCAGACGGTAATCGACCGACACCACGGCCACGTCGCAGGCGGCAATCAGTTCGGCGTTGAGCTGGTCGTTCATTCTGGCGTTGCCGATGGCCCAGCCGCCGCCGTGAAAATCGAGCACCACGGCGCGCGCCGGCCCGGGGCCGCGCAGCAGCCGCACCGGCACGCTCAGCCCGTCGGCCTGCACCGTGCACCGCGCGATGCGCACGCCGGATCTGATGGTGCGCACGTCAGGAACGAACTGGGACAGGCGCAGCAAGGACTGGATCATGAACGGCATCACCCGGTTGCTGATCCTGAAACGCGGAGCCCAGGCCAGCTTGCGGTTGAAGCTGCGCATGTCGTCAAGCGCCCGCGGTTCAAACACCAGGCTCATCGCGCCCGGTCTTCCTTGCGGGTGGCGGCAGCGAGAATGCGTTCGACCACCGGGCGCGGCACCTTGCGCACCAGCAGGAAGGCGGCGGCACTGCGTTGACCGTAGGTGCGGGCCCACTCGAGGCCCTGGCGCACGATGGATGCCTGGTGGGCATCGGTACGCGGAAGTTTTTTGATATCCATCTCATCACTATCGCATAAGGCGCGCCGGCGCACGGTACGGCGGCGAACAGTGCGCGCAGTCTTCCACGGTACACTCTGGCGCTTGACAGTAAAAAGGATGAACCGATGTTACGTTTGATAGTGCCATTGCTGGCCTGCTCGCTACTCGGCCGCTGCGCCCTCACCCGCGTCTACAGCGCCACGCTGGACGAAGAAGCTGCAAATCTTAATGCGGTCGGCCTGACTTCATGTTTTTGAAATTAGCGTGGCTTGATTCCAGGCTTAGGTACGGGCACCTGTATCCGAAAATTGTGTAGTGCGCTTAATAACTCAGGCGCGCCGATCAAAGGGCTTGAGAGGCCCTGTGAGGCAAGCTTGCCTCTCGCCCGGTCAAACAGGACCACCGCCTTAGCGTTCGGGAGATGGCGTGAAACATACATGAAGCCGTCAACTTTCAGGGGATTGTCAAATACAGCTTTTGCCCATTTCTGCGTTACCTTGTAGTTTCCCGTTCCTGATAATCCCGCATGTCCTCCCATCGCCTTTAACAAATGGCCAGTCAAGTCGAATAGATTCAACCTTGCCACGAACCGATGGACCCAGCGGCGATCAAATTCAGACCGGGCAATGCTGAATTTCCCTTTGGCATGCACCGCGTCGTGCAGCAAAGACTAGGCGAGGGCAACATTCAAAACTCAGTCCCGGGTAACAGCTGGCATATTCTGGTGCTTTAACCACGCATCCGGGTGCGTCGAAACGATTACCCCCGCTGACACCGAAAAACGGCTCGTCGCTGGAAAATCCCGAAATGCGTATCATCTCGCACGCCGAGAGTGAGACCACATCCAGGTCGGTACTGGTCGAGAGGGATTTATCCGGCACCCTCAGCCGAAGAGCAGCCAATCACGCCTCGCGAAATGCTACTGCAGCTGCCAAGACCTGCTCAAATTTTCCTCGACGAAGCGCCTCCACAGGGGTTTTCTTACCCAGTGAAACGCGAGGATTCATAAAGAATTGCAATTTGCTGGAACCTGCCAGGCGCTCCAGCGCCTTGCTCACTTTTTGAACGGCCCGACGGTCAATTTTTTTGTCAGCAAAGAATGCCGGATAGAGCTTTTTGCCAGCAGCCCCATCAAGCGAGAACATGCGTAGTTCGGCCTCGGCTTTATTGATAGCCTGGCGTGTTACCCCCATCAATGCTGCCAGCACTTGCGAGTCAAGCAGCTGGCCGCTCTTTTCCAGCGTACTCGTCTCACTGCGCTCCATATCGCTCAAGCGTTCAAGAAACTCCAGGTTCTCTGTTGGCGAAACCATACCAGCTTCATCTTCCGCTGTTGCACTTCCGGCCGAGGAACGCCGCTTGATCCGTGCAACGAGATCGGCCATCTGCTCGCGGCTCATCTTTGGAACATGACGCAAATGTTGCGAAGAAAACTGCAGGCTGGAGGTTGCGGAATTTAATTTCTCGATCGCTTCGTCGGTCAGCTGCACAACGTAAAAGCCATCGCCGAGATCAGCGCCGCGTAGTATGAGGGCAGGCGATCCTGAAGCACGCTCTTTTGAATGCGCGCCGTACCTTGCCTGATCCTGCCGCAACTCTCGCGGACGCGTGGTTTTTTCAACGGATTGCTTTGACATCACAACCTCCTTTTCGAATGGTTTGATTGTACACGCATGTCGCAAGTTGGCAACCAAAGCAACCAAAACAACTTTTTAGCAACAGGCTGGCGATCAGCGATTGGCACCTGCATGTTATTCTGCGCGCCACCGACACCCCGAGAGAGACCATGAGCACCACCGACCTGCCCTTCCGGGCCACCACCGCCGAAGCCTGCGCCTGGCTCGCCCAAGAGACGGGCGCGCCGTGGACCCTGGCGCGCATGCTCGAGAACGCGCTGATCCCGGTGGTCTGGCTCGACTACGATGCTGCTTATCCCGAGCTGTTCGGCGACGCCAACGGCGGCTATGCCGCCCCGGTCTATTTCGAAGACGACGTGGCCCGGCTGGCGGCCGGCAGCGCGGACGTGCTGATCACCATGACCAAGGACGCCTACAAGCTGCCGGTGCGGCTGCCGCCACCCGGCTTTACCCGTCCACTGGACCAGCTGCGCTTTCAGAAGCGCGACCTCGAACGGCTGGTGGCCAGGCTGAAACAGGAGGCGCAGGTCTCGAAAGAGGAAAAACAGAAACTCGCCACCACCGAAACCCAGGCCGGCATCGGCAAGGCCGAAGTGCTGCAGGCGTTTGGCGCGCTGGTGAAGTTGAACCTGGAGCAGGCGCTCGATGAAGCGATCGGGATTTTTGGCGACGATGGCGCGCGCGTCAAAGCCAGCGCCAAGAAGTCGAAGCGTAACGCGGTATGGAACCCGGTCACGCTGGCCCTCGGCCTGCACGACGTGTACCGCGCCCCGATCGGCCCCTTGAAGCGGGCATTCAAGTCGCACGACTTCCTGCATGCATGGCTGGGCAACTGGGAAGAGTCGCTGCGCCTGCTGGGCAAGTGACCTAAGTGCTGGTCGCCTTGGCCAGCTTCTGGATGCGGCGCGGTTTGTCGTTGATGATCTGGTGACGCTTGTGGTCGGTCATCTTTTTCCACGAGCGCGCCTCGTCCAGCGTGCGCAGGCATTCGCCGCAGTAGCCGGTCCGGCCTTCGAATTCGCACACGCCGGTGCAGGGAGACTTGACTGCCATGAATACCTTCAACAAGAAAAAGGCCGGCAACAAGCCGGCCTTCGAATCGCTATTTTACCGCACAGCCAGGATCAGCTTGCAACGCCCATGAACGGGATCACGCCACACACCAGCGCCGCCACCAGCATCACCAGCGAAGCCGAGATCGCCCAGAGCAGCGTGTACCGCTGGTGGTCGCCGAACTCGATCTTCGCCATACCGACCAGCAGGTAGGTGGACGCCACCAGCGGGCTCAGCAAGTGCACCGGCTGGCCGATGATCGAGGCGCGGCCGATTTCGGCGCCGGTGATGCCGTAGACCGCAGCGGCCTTGGCCAGGATCGGCACGATACCGAAGTAGAACGCGTCATTCGAGATGAAGAACGTGAACGGAATGCTGAGCAAACCGGTAACGATGGCCAGGTGCGGGCCCATCCACTCTGGAATCGCATAGATCACGCTTGCCGCAATCGCATCGACCATCTTGGTGCCTTGCAGGATGCCGACGAAAATACCGGCGGCAAAGATCAGCGAGACCACCGGCAGCACATTGCCGGCGTGGGCGGCGATGCGCTCTTTTTGTTCTTCCATGTTCGGGTAGTTGATCATGATGGCCACGGCAAACGCAATCATGAACAGCACCGGCAGCGGCAGCACGGCCAGCACCAGCATTACCATCAGGCCCAGCGTCAGCAGGAAATTCACCCAGATCAGTTTCGGACGCGCGGTCTTCGGATCGCCGACCTTGATGTCGTCGCAGTTCTCGACCTCGGGCGGGCAATTCATGTGGATGACCTTGCGGTCGCCGCCCGAGCGGCGGGCAACGAAGCGCGCACCGTCGCTGTGGCCGAATTGCATGTCGCCATTGGACGGGGTGTAACCGCCCATCGCAGCATTGGCCTGGCGCGGTTGTTCGAAACCGGCATAGGCTTTCTGCGGAACCGGGGCGGCGTCTTGCTCTTCCTTGGCAACCTTGGCAGCCTTGGCAGCTTTCGATTTCAGCGGCAGCAAGTCCACCACGCCCAGGCGTTTGCGTTCCTTGCGGCCCAGAACATAAGCCACGAACAGCACCCAGCACACGCCGACGATCATGGCCGGGATCATCGGCACGAAGATGTGGCCGACGTCCACGCCCAGGGCGCTGGCGGCGCGGGCGGTCGGGCCGCCCCATGGCAGGATATTGAACACGCCGCCGGCCAGCATGATTACGCAGGCCATCACCAGGCGGCTCATGCCGAGGCGCTGGTACAGCGGCAGCATGGCCGACACGGTAATCATGTAGGTGGTGGCGCCGTCGCCGTCGAGCGAGACGATCATCGTCAGCGCGGCCGTGCCGACCACGATTTTCAACGGGTCGCCCTTGACCAGTTTCAGGATCAGCTTGACGACCGGGTCGAACAGGCCGGCGTCGATCATGATGCCGAAGTACAGGATGGCGAACATCAGCATGACGCCGGTCGGCGCCAGTTGTTTGATACCCGCGAGCATCATCGGCCCGAGTTCGGGGGCAAAGCCGCCGATCACGCCGAACAGCACCGGCACCAGGATCAGCGCCACCAGCGCCGGCAGGCGCTTGGTCATGATCAGGAACATAAAGACAACGACCATCGAATAGGCTAGCACGGTCAACATTTGATTTCCTCCAAGCATTTCATCTCCGGCAATCACGCCGGGGTTATAGTTTTCTCGCATATGCAACATCAGCAATGTGAATACTATAAACGCCCGAAGCTTTCAATTGTCTTTCAGTGCGGGCCGAGGCGTTCATGACAATGTGCTGGCCTCGCCGCGAGCGATCCTCCGACCAGGTACGACCCTGTTGAATGTGCAGTATCATGGCGAGCTTTGGTAAACGCTTAACAAGCAATTACAGGCAATCACAAACGATCACAAGCAATCTCATGAGCAAAGCAGCATCGCCGTACGGGCAACAGTTTTTTTCCAATCCAAAAATGGTGCTGGCGCTGGCCACGCTGTGCTGTGTCCTGTGGGGCAGCTCCTTCCCGGCGATCAAGAACGGTTACGAGATGCTCGGTATCGCTCAGCATGACGTGCCGTCCAAGCTAATTTTTGCCGGTTATCGTTTTCTGCTCGCCGGCCTCTGCCTGCTGGTGCTGGCCGCTTGCATGCGCAAACCGGTGCTGCGGCTGGACCGCAAACAGTTCGGCCAGGTAGCGGCACTCGGTGTGGCGCAAACCGGCCTGCAATACGTGTTCTTTTATATTGGCCTGGCGTACACCACCGGCGTGCGCGCCTCGATCCTGAACGCCACCACCACCTTCTTCAGCGTGCTGCTGGCGCACTTCGTCTATCACAACGACAAGCTGTCGCCGCGCAAGAGTATTGGATGCCTGCTCGGCTTTGCCGGCGTATTGACGGTCAATGCCGGCGGCGGTCCGCTCACCGCGCCGCCGTCGCTGCTGGGCGAAGGTTTTATCGTCATTGCCGCGTTCGTGCTGTCGGCGGCCTCCATTTACGGCAAATACGTCTCGAAGAACATGGACGCGATGGTCATGACCGGCTGGCAGCTGGCCATCGGCGGCCTGGCCTTGCTGGTGGGCGGGTACGTGACCGGTGGCACCCTCGGTACCATGACGCCGGCCTCGACTGCACTGCTGGTGTACCTGGCATTGCTCTCGGCCGTGGCCTTTACCGTGTGGAGCTTGCTGCTGAAGTACAACCCGGTCGGCAAGATCAGCGTGTTCGCCTTCCTGGTGCCGGTATTCGGCTCGGCCTTGTCAGCCTTGTTCCTCAACGAAACCATCCTGGAATGGAAAAACCTGGCCGCGCTGCTGCTGGTATGCGGCGGGATATGGCTGGTGACGCGAAGCAACCAGGATTAGTTCCCCTAGGCGTTGAGTTAGTCAAGGGAAGGTAGTAATGTTCATGTTCGAAGGTAAAACATAACAGACGCCGGGGAGACACAGGTGCATCGTGACTACGACTTCGTGATAATCGGCTCCGGCTTCGGCGGCAGTGTTTCCGCACTGCGGCTGGTGGAAAAAGGCTATCGCGTGGTGGTGGTCGAGCAAGGCCGGCGCTGGAGCGCCGACAACCTGCCCAAGACCACGTGGTCGCTGTCGCGCTGGCTCTGGCGCCCGGCGCTGGGATTGAACGGCTTTTTCAGCATGCAGTTCTTTCGCCATGTCGTTGTCCTGCACGGAAACGCGGTCGGCGGCGGCTCCATCACTTATGGCAATACCCTGCTGGTGCCGCCTGCCACGGTCTGGTCACAGGGCAGCTGGGCCGGTCTGAACGACTGGCAGGCCGTCATGCCAGGCCATTTCGAGACAGCCAAGCGCATGCTGGGCGTCACGACCAACCAGCTGCTGGGACCGGCGGACCTGCGGCTAAGGGAGATGGCCGCTGCGGTGGGCGTGGAAAAATCGTTTTATCCGACCGAGGTGGGCGTGTTCTTCGGCAAGCCCGGCGTCACCTATCCCGACCCGTATTTCGGTGGCGCCGGTCCGGCCCGCACTGCCTGCGACGGCTGTGGCGGCTGCATGGTCGGCTGCGGCAAGAACGCCAAGAACACGCTCGATAAAAACTACCTGTACCTGGCCGAGCAGCAAGGTGCGGCACTGTTCGCGGAGACCAGGGTGGCCGACGTGCGACCGTTGAACGACAAGGCCGACGGTGCGGACGGCTACCGGGTGGAACTGCTGGTGGTATCCGGACCCGAACGCGGCCAGCGGCGCCGCATCAGCTGTCGGGGCGTGGTGTTTGCCGCGTCGTCGCTGGGCACGCAGGATTTGCTGTTCCGGCTGCGGGACAAGGGATCGTTGCCGAACATCTCCGACGCCCTGGGCAAGTACGTGCGCACCAATGCCGAGTCGCTGATCGGCGTGCGCTTCCCCGGTTCCGGCCCCGATCTGTCGCGCGGCGTCGCCATCGGTTCCGGCATCCATATCGATACCCACACCCATATCGAGACAGTACGCTATCCCGAGGGCTCGGACGCCATGGGAATGCTCACCACCGTGATGACGCTGGGCCGACCCGGCTGGACCAGGATCGTCACCTGGGCCGCCACCCTGCTCAAGCTGCTCGTCACGCGGCCGGTAACAACCTTGCGCGCGCTCTCACCTCGTGGCTGGGCGCGCGAATCGATGATTTTCCTGTGCATGCAAACGCTCGACGGCCATCTGACCATGAAGCTCAAGCGCCGCTGGTTCTGGCCGTTTTCAAAACAGCTGACCACGCACGGCGCTCGCATTCCCACCTTCATCCCTTCCGCCAACGACTTCACCATCAAGGCCGCCAGGGCCACCGGCGGCGTGCCGCTCACATCGATGACGGAGATCCTGCTCAATATCCCGATGACCGCGCATTGCATGGGCGGCGCCGGCATCGGCCGCACACCTGCCGAAGGTGTGTGCGATGGCAGGAACCGCGTGTTCGGCTACCGCAATATGTACATCTGCGACGGCTCGATGCTGGGCGCCAACCTCGGCGTCAATCCCAGCCTGACCATCACGGCGCTGACCGAACATGCGATGAGCCATGTGCCGCCGCGCGCATGAAATCGACGAACGCGCGCAGTTTTCCCGGCATGTGTTCGCGGTGCGGGTAGTACAAATGAAAGGCGTCGTCCAGGCCCCAGTGATCGGTCAAAATATGCCGCAGCGCGCCGCTGTCCAATTCCTGCCGCGCAAACGCTTCCAGCACAAAAGCGATGCCGTGGCCTTGTAGCGCGGTATCGAGCACGGTGCGCATTTCATCGAACGTCAGGCGCCCCTGCACATCGATGTGTACGCTTTGCCCCTGGTCGTCAAAACGCCAGTCATACATTCTGCCGCCGACCGAGTAGCGCTGGCGGATGCAATTGTGTTCGAGCAGTTCGGCGATGGCAGTGGGCTCGGTGCGCTCGCGGAAGTAATCGGACGCCACCACCACGATGCGTTTTTGCACCATGCCCAACAGCACCGAAATCATGTCGTTCTGCAGTTTGCGGCCCATCCGGATGCCCACGTCGAAACCAGCGTTGACGATGTCGCTGAGCTGGTTATCGAGCGAGACCTCCACGTTAATCAGCGGATAGTGCGCAAGGAAAGCCGCCAGATGCGGTTCGACCAGGATGCGGTAGGCCACATACGAGCAACTCACCCGCAGCGTGCCCGACGGTTGATCGGTCGCGGTCAGGGCTTGCGCCAGCGAGTTGCGTATCAACGCCAGCGCCGGCGCCAGCGACGCGTTCAGGGCAGCACCCGCCTCGGTCAGGCTCACACTGCGGGTGGTGCGGTTGAACAGCCGCACGCCCAGTTGCGCTTCGAGCTTCTTGATGGTGCGCGAGATCGCCGTGGGGGTAACGCCGAGTTCGGCCGCCGCGCGCGCAAAATTCAACCGCCTGGCGGCAGCCTCGAAGGTCATCAGTCCGGGCAGGTGCAGGGGCGGCGCAGACTGCCTATCGATTATGACTTTTTTATCCATACTCTATCTCCGGCAATGACTATTTACGTCATTATCGTCGATCCGCATACTGGTTACATCGCACCACTACGAGACCCACGTCATGAACAAAATCTTCGAACCTCTTACCCTGCGCGGCGTCACGCTGCGCAACCGCTACGTCCTCAGCCCGATGTGCCAGTACACGGCAAAGGATGGCTATGCCAACGACTACCACGCGGTGCACTACGGCCGCTTCGCCCTCGGTGGCTTCGGCTTGCTGATGCTCGAGGCGACCGCAGTCGCGCCGGAAGGCCGCATCACCCATGGCGACCTGGGCCTGTGGGACGACGACCATATCCCCAACTTGGCGCGCATTGCGGCGTTCGCCAGGAGCTACGGGGCCACGCCCGGCATCCAGATCGCTCATGCAGGCCCCAAGGCCAGCATCCAGCGCGCCTACGAAGGCAACGGCCCGCTCGACCAAGCCGATGCCGCCCGCGGCGAACTGCCGTGGCAGGTAGTGTCGCCGAGCGCGCGCCCGGTAGCTGCCGGCTGGCTGGTGCCGGATGCGCTCGATGCGCAGGGTATCGCCAAGGTGCGCGCCGACTTTTTGGCGTCTGCACGGCGCGCGTTGCAGGCCGGCTTCGATGTGCTGGAACTGCACTACGCCCATGGTTTTCTGCTCAATGCCTTTTTGTCGCCGCTGACCAACGACCGCACCGACGAATATGGCGGCAGCTTCGAAAACCGCATCCGCCTGCCGTTGGAAATCGCCGTCGAGGTGCGTGCGCTTTGGCCGCAGGACAAGCCGCTGTTCGTGCGACTGTCGGCGGTCGATGGCAGCAGCGACGGCTGGACCATCGCAGACAGCGTGGCGTTCGCCAAGATTTTGAAGGAAGTCGGCGTGGACGTGATCGACTGCTCGGCCGGTGGCTTCAACGTCTATGACTACCCGACCGGCTACAGCTTCCAGGTACCGTTCGCTGCCCAGATCCGCCGCGAGGCGCAGATCGGCACCATGGCCGTGGGCATGATCGTCGATCGGCGGCAGGCCGAGGCCGTGATCGCCGGCGGCGAGGCCGACCTGGTTGCCCTGGGCCATGCCGCACTGCGCGACCCGCATTTTCCGCTGCATGCGCAGCAGCAGGCTACACAGACAGCCTGGCATCCTCAGGTAGGCTGGTGGCTGCAGCATCGCCAGGCCAAGTTGCAGCAACTGGGGCCATGGACCCCCGCCAATGCTGCCACGCCGCCTGCCGGCACCGGCAGCCACCGTAGCGACGGCAGCAACCAGTAGCGACCAGCAGCAACCCGCAACCACCGGCACCAACAACCAGCCCCATGCCGGCCACCCGGCCGGTTTTACCATGAAGAGGAGCAATACCATGAACAAACCAATCTACGTGCAAGACTATCAAGCCATCGTCGCGGTACTGGACCAGTACAACCAGGGCGCCAAGCAGGCCGACAGCAGCCTCATGACACCGGCCTTTCACCCGCAGGCCACCATGTTCGGCGTCGATGGCGCGGGTAAGCTGACCGGCGGCGCCATTGATCTGCTGTTCGAGGGCATCGACAGCAGCTTCAAACCCTCGCCCGAAGCGCAGGGTGCAATCGTCAACGTCGACATCGTGGGTACGGCCGCCAGCGCGCGCATCGACACCAATGACATCTCCGGCTTCTGCTTCACCGACTTCTTCAACCTACTGAAGGTCGACGGCCATTGGACCGTGGTGAGCAAGATCTATCACACTCACGTGGTGCCGTGATGGAGCAGCGGGCGACCGGTCGATGGTGACGGCAAGCATGAATGTTGTTACTATCGCCGCTTTGTCCGCCCACGCCCCTAGCCTACAGGAACTCCATGGCCGTCTCCAGCGCAACCGCACCATCCACCGCTCCCCTCATTGCCGCCGACCCGGTCGTGCTCGGCATCCTGGTCGCCATCCTGGCGCTGGTGATGGCGAGCGAGCGGTCCAGTAATCCGTTCTGGCGCAAGTTTTACGCGGTGGTGCCGGCGCTGCTGCTTTGCTACTTCATCCCCGGCTTGCTCAACACCTTTGGCGTGATCGACGGCGAAACCTCGCGCCTGTATCCGATGGCGCGCGACTACCTGCTGCCGATGGCGCTGGTGCTGCTCACCCTGGCCTGTGACCTCGGTGCGATTGCCAAGCTGGGCCCCAAGGCCGTGATCCTGTTCCTGACCGGCACCGCCGGCATCATCATCGGCGGACCGGTCGCACTGGCCATCATGGGCGTGTTCGATCCGTCGCTGCTGAATCCCGAAGGCCCCAACGCCATCTGGCGCGGCATGACCACCACTGCGGGCTCCTGGATCGGCGGCGGCGCCAACCAGGCAGCCATGAAGGAAGTGTATGGCGTGGGCGCGGACGTGTTCGGCAAATTCGTCGCGGTCGATGTCATCTGCGCCAATATCTGGATGGCGTTTTTGCTGTTCCTGGCCAGCCGCAGCGCGCGCATCGATGCCTGGCGCGGCGCCGACACCAGCGCGCTCGACGCGCTGCGCGTCAAGGTCGAAAAAGTGCAGCTGGACAGCGCGCGCGTCACCAGCTCGTATGACATGGTGTGGATCCTGGCTTACGGCCTGGGCGCTACCGGCCTGGCACATTGGCTGGCCGGCATCATCGTGCCGTTCATCAAGACCCACGCGCCGGAACTGGAGCGCTTCAGCCTGACCGCCAACTTCTTCTGGGTGACGGTGCTGGCCACCACGTTCGGCCTGCTGCTGTCATTTACCCGCGCCAAGAAGCTCGAAGGCGCCGGCGCCTCCAAGGTGGGTTCGGTGTGCATCTACATCCTGGTGGCCACCATCGGCATGCAGATGAACCTGGCGGCGATCTTCTCCGATCCCGAGCTGTTCGTGCTCGGCCTGATCTGGATCAGCTTCCACGGCGCGCTGATGCTGGGCATAGCCTGGCTGATCAAGGCGCCGGTCTTTTACATGGCGGTGGGCAGCCAGGCCAACGTCGGTGGCGCCGCCAGTGCTCCGGTAGTGGCCAGCGCCTTCCACCCGGCACTGGCGCCGGTGGGCGTGCTGCTCGCCGTGCTCGGCTATGCGTTGGGCACCTATGGCGGCTGGATCGCCGGCCAGTTGCTGAGGCTGCTCACGGGAGCTTAACGAGTGTAGAATATGCGGTTGGCAATACAACAATAATCATCTCCAGGGGACCTCGAAAAACCGTAGCGAGCGGTTCGTTATCGTCGCGAGTAGCGCAAGCGTACGGCTGTACGCTGAGCAACGGAGCGGCGATAGCGGATCGCGCAGTAGGTTTTTCGAGGTTCCCTCCACGCAGAGAGGAACTCCGAGACATGCCTCACCAACAGCAATCCCGCCCGGTGCGCCGGCTCATCATCGCCGGCGGCGGCACCGCCGGCTGGATGGCCGCCGCCGCCCTCTCCCGCACCCTGGGCAAGGTGCTCGACATCAAGCTGGTCGAGTCCGACGACATCGGCACCGTGGGCGTGGGCGAAGCCACCATCCCGAGCCTGGCGCAGTTCCACCGCCTGATCGACATCGACGAGCGCGACTTCATGGCAGCCACCCAGGCCACCTTTAAGCTCGGCATCAGTTTTGAAAACTGGCGTGCGCGCGGCCACGATTACATCCACGCATTCGGTTCCACCGGCACCGACCACTGGACCGCCGGCTTCCACCACTTCTGGCAAAAAGGCCGCGAGGCCGGCATTGCCGCCGACTACGGCGACTACTGCCTCGAGCACAAGGCCGCGCGCGCGCTGCGCTTCGGCCACCTGCCCGACGACGGCCTGGTGTATGCCTATCACCTCGACGCCAGCCGCTACGCGCGCTACCTGCGCCGCTATGCCGAACACTTCGGCATCGAACGCATCGAGGGCAAGATCGCCGACGTCCAGCGCGACCCGGCCAATGGCAACGTCGCGGCGCTGGTGCTCGATTCCGGCCGCCGCCTGGAAGGCGACCTGTTCCTCGACTGCACCGGCTTCCGCTCGCTGCTGCTGGGCCAGACCATGGGCGTGCCATACGATGACTGGTCGCAATGGCTGTTCAACGACAGCGCCATCGCGGTGCAGACTGAATCGGTCGGCCCGGCCGTGCCGTACACGCGTGCGATCGCCCACGACTGGGGCTGGCAATGGCGCATTCCGCTGCAACACCGCACCGGCAACGGCATGGTGTTCTCGAGCCGCTTCGTCGATGACGACACCGCGCGGGCCGCGCTGCTGGCCAACCTGGAAGGCAAGCCGCTGACCGAGCCGCGCGTGATCCGCTTCACGCCCGGCCAGCGCCAGCAGGTATGGGCCGGCAACGTGATCGGCCTGGGCCTGGCTTCGGGCTTCCTCGAGCCGATCGAATCGACCAGCATCCACCTGATTCAGCGCAGCATCGTGCGCCTGTTGCAGCTGTTCCCGACCGAGGGCATCGAGCCGGCCGACGTGGCCGAATTCAACACCCAGGCCGCCGACGATATCCGCACCATCCGCGACTTCATCATCCTGCACTACAAGGTGACCGAGCGTGACGACACGCCGTACTGGCGCGCCGCGCGGGACATGGCAGTGCCGCCGTCATTGCAGCACCGGCTCGACCTGTTTGGCGGTTCGGGCCGGGTGTTCCGCTCCCAGAACGAGCTGTTTTCCGAGAACTCGTGGGTGCAGGTGATGCTGGGCCAGGGTTTGATTCCGCGCACGCAGCACCATACCGCGCACGTGATGCCCGAGCGCGAGCTGGCAGCATTCCTGGATGGCATCCGCACCGGCATCGACCGGACGGTGGCGCAGATGCCGGGGCACCAGGCGTACGTCGAGCGGTACTGCCCTGGGGGCAAGCCATAACCACAAGCGCCGTATCTTGTACCGCGCTGGCCGCTGTGATGACCAGGATGCTGGCCTGCGAGCCGCCCGACAGTTCGACAAATTTTTTCAGGATGCCCCGGCCATCGGTGCGGTCTTCGCTGCCACCGATGATGACCAGGTGGCCGTTGCGTTCTGGTTTGCTGTTGTCCATTTAGTCTCCGTTCGAGGTTGGCATGGCCCGGTTGCTATGGTGTCGCGCTTCCGTACGGCTGACGGCGATGATGCCGACGTCGCTGTCGGCAGGCAGCAGCGCCACCCCGCGTTCGAGCGCCTGCTGCAACGGCACGCCGTCCGCGATCCACTGGTACACGGTATGGGAGAGCAGCAGCGGGATGATGTCTTCGCCGGTGCCGGTCGCGGCCACCGCGCCTTCAGGCCCGGCATAAAAACCGGCGCCGATGAGCGGCGTGTCGCCCACCCGCCCCAGCAGCGCCGGGCTGACGCCGCCGGTGGAAGCTGCCACGGCGAAATGGCCTTCGGCGTCGCGGGCGACAGCGCCCACGGTGTCGCAGCCTTCGGCCGCCGCCGGTACCGGCTGGTCGGGATAGTTCCATTGACGCAAGAGCGCCGCGCGCTTGGCCGTCTCCGCCGGCGACGGCGCTTTCAGTGCCTGTGCCAGCTTGACCGCACGGCGCTTGGCCTGCTCGCCGGTCACCGGCAAGGAAGATTCGAGCATGCTGACCTCGGCAAATCGCTGCGCGCCTTCACCGGCCAGCAGGCGGTGCGGCGTGTTGGCCACTTCGCGTGCCAGCAGCACCGGGTTGCGCACGTCGCGCACGCACGCCACCGCACCCAGCCTGCCGCGCGTGTCCATGACCGAGGCGTCCATTTCGATGGTGGCGCCGTCGGGGGCCACCACCGAACCGGTGCCGGCATTGAAGCGGTCATCGTCTTCGAGCACCATCACGGCGCGCACCACTGCGTCGAGCGACTCGCCGCCGGCTTGCAGCACATCGAGGGCGGCGCGCGCTGCCACCTGGCAGCCGTCCACGTCGTCCTGCGAGGCGCCGGCGCCGCCGTGCACCACCACTGCCACCGGGGCGCTCACGGCTGTCCCCTCGACGATTTTCCTGCACCGGCGGGAATGGTAGGCGGCTTGTCGTGTAATGGCAGCATAGAAAGGTCCGGGTTGGCGTGGGCGGATGAAACGAATAAATTCTAGCAAGGCCAACTCGCGTGCTCTGTGCGTCTTTGAGCCAGGCCGATGTAAGACCAGTCTGATCGTCAGTGGGCCAAATAATCATCGCCGCGATCACTTGGATGGCGCGATCCAAGAATGGATGACTTCGAGTCACAGTGTGGCTATGCTGGGCGGTTTGATTACGGAGGCCTGCCATGGACCCGGTTGTCACAATGTTCGCCCGATTGCCGATGCCGATGCCGATGCCGATGTTGCTGGCGTTACTGGCCTGCGTCGCGACCACGGGCCATGCCGCCGTCCCCGTCACCGAACAGCGCTACCTGTCCGGCCAAGGGCCGGCAACGGCGGTGCCATGGGACTTCAAGGTGTCCGACGGTCGCCGCGCCGGCGCCTGGTCGACGATACCGGTGCCATCGAACTGGGAGCTGCAAGGATACGGTGGCTACGATTACGGTGAAGGCGCCAAGCGTCACAACGAGCAGGGCCAGTACCGGGTGAAGTTTGCCGTGCCGCCGGCCTGGCGCGGCCGCACCATCCGGCTGGTATTCGAAGGCGTGATGACGGAGGC
Source organism: Duganella phyllosphaerae (assembly GCF_001758785.1). Classification (GTDB taxonomy): domain Bacteria; phylum Pseudomonadota; class Gammaproteobacteria; order Burkholderiales; family Burkholderiaceae_D; genus Rugamonas; species Rugamonas phyllosphaerae. The sequence continues at coordinate 93,376 of NZ_LROM01000066.1, read as the reverse complement.
GACGGTACGGGTCAACGGCAGGCCGGCCGGGCCGCCCCACATCGGCGGCTTTTACCGTTTCGGCTACGACATCACCAAGCTGGTCAAACTGTCCGCCGACGCCGACAACCTGCTGGAAGTCGATGTCAACAAGGCGGCGTCGGACGCGGTCAGCGAAAAGGCCGAGCGGGCCGGCGACTACTGGGTCTTCGGCGGCATCTTCCGTCCCGTGTGGCTGGAAGCGGCGCCGGTGCAGGCCATTGCAGCCGTGGCGATCGATGCGCGAGCAGATGGCTCCCTGTCCGCGCACGTGAATTTGTCGCACCCTCTGCCTGGGGCCACGGTGGACGGCCAGGTATTCGATGCGGGCGGCAAAGCGGTCGGGCCGGTGTTTCGCGCCGTGCTGCCGGATTCCGCCAGCGCTGGCGTCACCTTGCGCGCCACCCTGGCCGCGCCGCGCCTGTGGTCCGCGGAAACCCCCAACCTCTACACGCTGCGCCTCACCCTGCGCCGCGGCGGCAAGGCGCTGCATACGCAGAGTACCCGCTTCGGTTTCCGCACCTTCGAAGTCCGCCAGGGCGACGGCCTGTACCTGAACGGGCGCAAGATCGTCATCAAGGGCGTCAACCGCCACAGCTTCCGGCCCGCGACAGGCCGCGCCCTCGACCGCGCCGACCACTACGCCGACGCGCGCCTTATAAAATCGATGAACATGAACACGGCGCGCATGTCGCACTACCCGCCCGATCCCGCCTTTCTCGAAGCGGCGGACGAACTGGGCCTGTACGTGATCGACGAATTGTCGGGCTGGCAGGCCGCGCACGGCACCGCCATCGGCCGCAAGCTGGTGGCGCAGATGGTGCCGCGCGATGTCAACCACCCGAGCATCCTGTTCTGGGCCAACGGCAACGAGGGCGGCTTCAATACCGATCTCGATGCGGAGTTCGGCAAGCACGATCCGCAGCAGCGCCCGGTCATCCACCCTTGGGCCATCTTCAATGGCCTCGATACCAAGCATTATCCGAACTGGAACCTGGTCAACGAACGCCTGCGCGGCCCCAACCTGTTCATGCCGACCGAATTCATGCACGCGCTGTACGACGGTGGCGGTGGTGCCAGCCTGCAAGACTATTGGGACGCGATGATGGCGTCGCCCATGGGCGCGGGCGGCGTGATCTGGGCGCTGGTGGACGAAGGCGTGGTCCGCACCGACCAGGCCAAACGCATCGACCCGTATGGCACGTACGGCCCGGACGGCATCGTCGGTCCGCACCACGAGAAGGAAGGCAGCTACTACGCGGTCAAGGATATCTGGTCGCCGGTCAAACTGGGTGCTGCCAGGTTCGATGCCGGCTTCGACGGCACGCTGCCGGTACACAACCGTTATGACTTCGTCGGCCTGGACCAGGTGCGTTTCGACTGGCGGCTGCTGCGCTTCGCCAGCCCGGACGATGGCTCGACCAAGCCACGCGAACTGGCCAGGGGTGCGGGCAGCGCCAGCGGCGTGGCGGCGCGCAGCGATGGCAAACTCGATCTGCACTTGCCGGCCGGCTGGCGCCAGCGCGATGCCGATGCGCTGGAGGTCACCGCCACCGGCGCCGATGGGCAGCAGATCTGGACTCGGACTTATCCAGCCAGGGATTTGTCCCAACGCCTGTCTGCCCGATTTGCCGAACCGGCGCGGCTGGCGCACGCCGCCAGCCGCCAGACCGATTCTGCCAACAGCGCTGCGCCAACAACTGTTACCGCTGCTGCGCCATCGTCAGCCGCACCCACGGTAAGCACAACGGGCGACACTGTGCGCCTGGCGGCCGGACCGGTGAGCGCCATCTTCGACGCGGCCACCGGCCAGCTGCGTACGCTGCAACACGGCAGCCGCGTGTCGGCCCTGACAAACGGCCCGCGCCTGGCCTACGCCCGTCCGCTGGCCGCAGCCGATACCGAGGTGGCCTGGCTGCCGCTGGCAGTCGATACCGCAAATCATGCGGGCGGCAACGGCGGCATCCCGGCTGGCGCCACCGTCCACCGCCTGGCCACGCCCCAGACAGCCAGCGTCATCGAAGTCGTCCCCGCATTCGGGAAGGGCGCCGCCTACGCCCGCTTCAGGATCGAGATCAGTGCCGACGGCGCCAACTGGAAAACCGTGTTCGACTCCACCCGCCGCAAATCGGACGGCAATGCTTACCGCATTCCGCCACAGCCGGTGCTCGCCGTACGCATCACCAACGCCACCGACCAGCACGGCCAGAAACTCGCCCTGAACAGCGTACGGCTGGGCCACGCCGCCCGGCGATTTCCGTTGCTCGGAGCGGCCAATAGCGCCAGTGCCAGCGCAGCTGGCATAAGCTCCGGCACCAGCACCGGCACCGGCGCCAATGCCGACGGCAAACCCGTCGCCTGGATCGAGGCCAGCCAAAGCGGCGGACTTGATCGCGTGCGCTGGACCATGGCCGCGAACGGCGACCTGACGCTCGATTACAGCTATCGCCTGGACGGCGCGGTGCAATACCACGGCATCACGTTCGACCACCCGGAAGCTGCGCTGCGCAGCACGCGCTGGCTCGGTGAAGGCCCCTATCGCGTGTGGAAAAATCGACTGCAAGGCACCTGGCTCGGCGTGCACGAGGTGGTGCAGTTCGACCAGCAACCGGGCGAGCGCTTCCGCTACCCGGAGTCGCAGGGCTTCTTTGCCTGCGTGCGCTGGGCGCGCTTCGACACTGCCACCGGCAGGCTGCACATCAACAGCAACGACAACAAGGCGGAAGGCTACCTGCGCGTGGGCACGCCGCGCATCTCGCACGCCAATACGACGGTGGAATTCCCTGCCGGCGACCTGTCGTGGCTGCACGCGATCCCCGCCATCGGCGAGAAATTCACGCCCACCGAAGCGCTCGGCCCTGCAGCCGCCTGGCCGATGGCCAATGGCGGCTACGAAGGCAGCCTGACATTGCGCTTCGACTGATGTCCACCCCGTCGCCTGGAAAGGCAAAGATGCGCCGATCCTGCGGCGCCACTGCGGCCACGGCATGCTGTTCGATAGGTTCGACTACCGCGCCGTCAGTAGCGCAGATTATCCGCACCGGGTGAGGAACGCCGCCGCGCGATGGCGCCCACCAGGGCCAGGCCGCCAAGCAGCAGCGCGGCGGTTGCAGGTTCGGGCACGGCGGAGGTCAGGGTGCGGGTCACGTACATTGAACTCATGTAGAGAGCATTGCTGCCCTGGACACCGCCCGACCACAGCGTGTAGTTGGCGAACTGGGTGGGCGCGCCGTTGCCTTTGCCAAAGAACGTGAAGTCGTACAGGTTGTAACTGGTCAGCCAGAAGCGCTCGTTCAACGCCAGCGTGGGCAGCAGCCGGTAGGAGGTGGAGATGGACGTAAAATCGCGCTGGCTGAAAGTACCGTTGCCGACCACTGCATCACCGACGGTCATGGTCATGCTGCGGATGCGGTCCATGGACACGTTGGGGTCGGAAGCCGGCGCTTCCACTACCACCACCGCAGAAGCCTTGGCGTCGCTGTTGCCGTATGGACCATCGGGCCCGTAAGCCCACTGGCCGGACCAGGTCAGCTCGAAGGTAAAGGTGTCCGCCACCGCCGCGTTGGTGGCCAACACCGGTACCGATGCCAGCAGGCCGCAAAGAAGTCTTTTACGCATACATGCCATGAGTTTTCTCCCTGTAAGTGCGCAAATGTAACACAGGGATGTTGACATGACACTTTTCGACAGGCTAGAACCCGTAAATCATCTTGTACGCCAGCTCCGGTGAAAAGGTTCCCGCCGCTGCCGCGCAGCCATCCGATTCACCGGGCGACTTGATCCACAAGGCCATCTCCGGCGCGCTGCCGGCCGCGTTCATGCGGGGCGTGACGCCCAGCTTGCGTCCGGCCGGGTCGCACCACTGGGTGCCATTCGGGCCGTTGCCGTTGCGGCTGGTATCGACCACGAAATTTTTTTGCAGGCCGCGCTGGCGCAGCGCATTGGCCACCGCCACGCCGTACGGATTGCTTTCGGCATCGGTGCGGTAGTTGGAGACGTTGAGCGAGAAGCCGCGTGCGCCAGCCACGCCGGCGTCCACCAGGCGCGCGGCCGCCACGGTTGGCGCCAGCCAGGCGCTGTTGCCGATGTCGAGGTACAGGTAGGCGCCCGGCGCCAGCGCGGTAAATTGCGCCACCGCGTAGCGGAACAGTTCCAGCCGCGCGCTCTTGCCGGCGGCGTCCAGGCAGTCCAGTTGCGGCAAGGCGTCCGGCTCCAGCACCACGATCGCCTGGCGGTTGCCAATGGCGGCGGCAAAGGCGCGGATCCAGTCACGGTAGGCTTGCAGCGAGCCGGCGCCGCCGGCGCTGAACTGGCCGCAGTCGCGCGCCGGGATGTTGTAGGCGACCAGCACCGGGGTGCGGCCGTTGGCCGCAGCGGCGCCGACAAAATTGCCGACCGCCGCGCCGATCCCCCCGCTCCAGTCGCCGAACCACCTGGCGCCGGGCTGGTTGGCGATGCGGTTGCGGATGTCGGTCACGCGGCCGTCGCTGGGGTTGTTACGGGCCCAGATGGCGGCCGTCGATTGCGGGTCCACGTACAGCGGCGGCAGCGCTGCCGCCGCCGTGACCGACACTGCCAGCAACAACGCTGGCAGCAGGCGCCTGGCCAGGGATTTCGTGTGTTTCAGTTTCATCATCGTCTCCATTTTGGTGTATTGATGCCACGTCTGCACTACCTACAACAGGGGTCATCGCTGCCGGTATATTCCGGCATACTTGATCCCGAACCACAAGATCGGTACATAACAGGCGGCCGGCAGCAGGAACGACCACTGCACGCCAACCACGTCGGCCAGCACGCCCTGCCCCACCGGCACCACGGCGCCGCCCACGATCGCCATGCACAGCAGGCCGGCGGCCTGGCCGGTGCCGGCGCCCAACTGGTGTAGCCCCATGCTGAAGATGGTCGGGAACATGATGGCGTTGCACAGGCCCACGGCCAGGATCGCCCACATGGCCACGCTGCCGCTGCCCGCTACCGCCACCACGATCAGCACCACGGCCAGCGCCGCGCTGCACGCCAGCGCGGTCCCCGCGCTCACGCGGCGCATCACCAGCGCGCCGACGAAGCGTCCCACCATCGCCCCGCCCCAGTACAGGCTGACGTAGTGGGCGGCGTTGGCCACGGTCAGGCCGGCGATATGGCGCTCGGTGAGGAAGCTGACGATGAAGCTGCCGATCGCCACCTCGGCTCCCACGTACAGGAAAATCGCCAGCACCGCGAACACCAGGCGCGGGTGCTGGCGCAATACCAGTGGCGTGCGGTCGTCGGCGGTGGCCGCCACCTGCGGCAACCTGGCCAGCGCGAAGGCCACGCTCAGCGCCAGCAAGGTGCATGCCAGCAGCAGGTACGGACCTTTGACGGCGTCGGCGCCGGCAGCGGCGCTGTCGGACAGGATCAGCCAGGCGCCCACCAGCGGGCCGACCGTGGTGCCCAGCGAGTTGAAGCCCTGGGTGAGCGTCAGCCGTCCGGACGCGGTGGCCGCCGGGCCGAGGATGGTCACGTACGGATTGGCCGCCACCTGCAGCATGGTGATGCCGCTGGCCAGCACGAACAGCGCTGCCAAAAACAGGCCAAAGCCTGCCTGCGCGGCCGGATAGAACATCAGGCAGCCGATGCCGGCCGTGGCCAGGCCGACCACCACGCCACGCTGGTAGCCGATGCGGCGCACCAGCGCGCCGGCCGGCAGCGACACCAGGAAGTAGGCGCCGAAAAAGCACGACTGCACCAGCATCGCCTGGACGTAGCTCAGCGTGTACACCGCGCGCAGGTGCGGGATCAGCACGTCGTTGAGCGCGGTGATCAGGCCCCACATGAAAAACAGCATGGTGACCATGGTCAGTGCGCCAGTGCGACCCGGTTGCGGCGCGGTGATGGCGGCTGGGGTATCGGGCGGGGTCTGGGCCGGTTGAATGAGTGACACGTTGATCCTTTATATAGATATATTGTTAGCGGCCGTCGATCATCTTGTGGGCGAGGTCGGGCACGAAGGCGCCGGCGGCGGCGGCGCAGCCGTCCGCCTCGCCCGGCGACTTGATCCACAGCGTCATGGCCGGCTGGCTGCCGGCGGCGTGGATGCGCGGTGCGGCGCCCAGGCGGCGCCCGGCCGGGTCGCACCACTCCTTGCCCAGCGGTCCGTTGCCGTTGCGGCTGGTATCGACCACGAAGGATTTATCGAGTTGGTACTTGTCGCGCAGTGCATTGGCGACGGCGATGCCATAGGGATTGCTCTCGGCATCGGTGCGGTAGTTCGAGACATTCAGGGCAAAGCCCGCAGCAACCGCCACGCCGGCGTCCACCAGCCGCGCTGCCGCTTCCTGCGGCGCCAGCCAGTCGCTGTTGCCGATGTCGATGAAGACCTGGGCGTTCGGCGCCAGCGTTTTCAACTGGCCGGTCGCGTACTGGAACAACTGCAGGCGGCTCGCCTTGCCGGCGGCGTCGAGGCAGTCCAGTTGCGGCAAGGCGTCCGGCTCCAGCACCACCACGGCGGCGCGGCCGCCGATGCCGCCGGCAAAGGCACGGATCCAGTCGCGGTAGGCGGCGATGGAACCGGCGCCGCCGGCGCTGTGCTGGCCGCAGTCGCGCGCGGGAATGTTATAGGCCACCAGTACCGGCAGGCGGCCGGCTTCAGCAGCGGCGTCCACGTACTTGTCCACGGCAGCGCCGATCTCGCCGCTCCAGCCGCCGAACCAGCGTGCGCCGGGCTGGCTGGCGATGCGCGCGCCGATGTCGGCTGCGCGCGGGTCGTCGCGATGGTCGCGCACCCAGGTGGCGGCGCTCGATTGCGGGTCGACATACAGTTCGGTTGGGACGGCAGTTGCGGCAGTGGCGACAGCAAGCACGCCCATTTGGCAAGCCAGCGCCAGCGCCAGTATTTTCAGCCTGGATTTCATGGTTTCCTCATCGGTGACAGGTCGACAAGCGGGAGCGCCAGGGCAGCGCGCTCCCGCGAACACGTTTAGAACGTGTAGTGCAGCTGCGCAGTGTAGCGCGGGCCGGTCTTGAACCAGGTGTGGTTCAGATTGCCGATGTGCTGGTCCATGGTCTGGCGGAACTTGACGTCGTTCAGGTTCTGCGCTTCCAGGCCGATCGACAGCTTCTCGGTGATCTTGTAGAAGATCGATGCATCGACCTGGCCATACGCTTCTGCCCACAGCGGCAGGCCCCAGGCCAGGTTGGTGGCGCCGAAGGTCGGGCTGGCAGGGTTGGTGTCCTTGCCGTCGGTGCCGCGCGCGCCGAAGGTATTGACCGCCTGCAGGTTACGCGAACGCCAGTTGTACGCCACGCGCGCCGAGACCGGACCACGGTCGTACATCAGCGACAGGTTGCCGCTGCGCTTGGACAGTCCCTGCAGCGGCAGGTTGCCGAATACGCGGCCATCGGTGTCGCAGCCGTTGATGTTGAGGTTCAGGTTGACCTTGCCGTCGGCGCTGCCGCTGCAATACGCGGAATATACCGGGTTGTACAGGTCGCGCTTGCTGTCCACGTAGGTGAAGCTGGCCTGCAAACCGATGCCCTTGAGCCAGTCCGGCACGCTGTCGTAGTACTGCTGGTACGCCACCTCGAAACCGTTGGCGCGACCCTTGGCGCCGTTCACCGGCGAGGTCACGGCAAAGCTGTGCATGGTGCCGGCCGTATCGGGCAGTTCCACGCTGACCAGCTGGTCCACCACGATGTCCTTCAGGCGCTTGTTAAACAAGGCAAAGGTCAGCGAGCCGCCCGGCGCGAAATACCATTCCGCCGTCAGGTCCAGCTGGGTCGACTTGGTGGGCCGCAGCATCGGGTTGCCGTACGCCTCGCCGGTCAGGCTGACGTTGTCGATATTGACGGCGCCGGTGGTCGGGTTGCTGCTGCTGTTGACGACTTGCGACAGCGAGTTATACGCCTGCAGCTTGTTGAAGTCCGGGCGCGAAATCGCCTTGGCCAGCGCCAGGCGGAACTGCCAGCCGTCGGTGCCTTTCAGGCGCAGGTTCAGGCTCGGCAGCAAGTTGTTATAGCTGTTCCTGAAGTCGGCCGCGCTCGCGATTGCCCCGATATTGGGGATCGCCACGCCGGTCACGGCGGCGCCCGCCGGAATCGCCGGCATGTTCGGCTTGAACACGGTGTAGCCGGCAGCGGTCATGTCGGTCTTCACGTAGCGCACGCCGAGGTTGCCGTCCACCGGGTACTTCAGGTCGTCGAAGCCGAAGCGCAGCTGGGTGTAGAACGCCTTGGTCTTTTCCTGGACGTTGTTGTTCTCGGAAGGGTCGGTCCCGAACGACGCCTTTTTCCACGGATCACAGGTGCCGCCCCCTTGGGCAGCGACGCGCTCCTGGCACAGCACCGTGTGGTACTCGTGCAGCTTCTGGTAGCTGTCGGGGTAGCCGAGCGCCAGGGCGTCGGCCGGGAACACTGCGGCCGGTACCGAGGCGTCGCCATTGAAGAAGTTATTGAACGGGTGTACCCGCGCGCCGCCGGCAAAGCGCGGATCGCTCAGGAAGGCCAGGTTCGGGATATCCCAGCCCAGCATCCACGGCTGGGTGATCGGCTGCCAGTTGTAGCTGGGGTTGGACGTGCGGGTATCGGACTTGCGGTCGGTGAACCGCACGCCGAAGCGCACGTCGCGCAGCACCGGGTGGTCGAAGCTGCGCTGGAAGTCGGTCTTCCACACGTTGTTGCTGGCGGTGGAGCGGTCCAGGTGCTCCATCGTATAGGCCCAGTAGTAATTGGCGGGATTGGCGATGTAGGCGCGGTCGGCGTCGTCGAAGGTGAGCTTCGGCAGGCCGCCGGTCAGGTCCAGGCCCTGCTTGGGCAAGCGCAGGCCGGTGGCCACGTCGGAGTCCAGCGACTCGGTCCTGGCGCGGATGCGCTGGAAGTCGTTGCGCACGGTCCAGTCCTGGTTGATACGCCACTGTACGTTGAGGGCGATATCGGTGGTGGACGAGTCGCGGCTCGAGATGCGGCGGTCCGGGTTCAGGTTGATGCCGCTGTGGTCGGGATCGGACAGCGTGCCGGACAACAGGGCGCCGTTGGGCGCGTAAACGCCGTTGGCCACCTTGATATCGAACGGGGTGGCGTGCGACATCAGCATGGCCTGCTCGTTCCAGCTGTTCTCGTAGCTGGACTTGAAATACGTGAGCGACGCGGTCAGGTCGCGGTTCGGGCGCCACTGGGCGGCGGCGTACTGGCCCTTGCGTTCGCGTTCGAATTCCATGGTGCGCCAGGTCACGCCTTTCGGCACCCAGACAGTCCTGCCGGGCACCAGGTCGTCGCGCGGATAGTACGGCTCGACCTGGAAGTTGTCGGTGCGGGTGTCGCTCTGCGACTTGGCAAAGTCCACCAGCAGGCCGAATTCGCCGAACGGCGTGGCCCAGCGATCCGACAGCAGCAGCGAGGTCGACGGCGTGGCCTTGCCCTTGCGCAGCGTGGAATACGACATCTGGCCCGAGACGGCGCCACGGAAGCCCTTGTAATCGAACGGCATGGCGGTGCGCAGGTTGACCAGGCCGCTGATCGCGCCTTCGATCTGCTCGGCGGACGGGTTCTTGTACACGTCGACGCCGGCCATCAGTTCGGGCGGCACGTCCTCGAAACTGAGCGAGCGCGCGCCGTTGGCGGAAAACGAGTCGCGGCCGTTGAGCTCGGAGCGTACGTAGTTCAGGCCGCGAATCGCCACGCCCGAGCCTTCCACCGCGTAGTGCTGCGGGTCGCCTGCCATGCTGCGGTCGATGGTCACGCCCACCACCCGCTGCAAGACCTCGGTGACGGAACGATCGGGCAGCTTGCCGATGTCGTCGGCGTTGATCGAATCGACGATCTCGTCGGCATTTTGCTTGATTTTCTGGGCCGACTGCAGCGCCGCGCGCTGGCCGGACACGACCACGACCTTGGCCTCGGCCGGCTCGACCGGCGGCTTGTCGGCAGCCGTGGTTTGCGCCCAGGCGGCGCCGGACATCATGCCCAGGTGGGCTACCGCAATCGCCATGGCCGTCTTGTTCAGGTGTTTCATTCTGTCTCCGATGCAGATGTATGTTGGTTCGCTACCGCTCTTGAGGCCGGCTAGCGGGTTTTGAAATCGTTGTCAAACAGCGTCTAAAAAAGCTGGCAACTGCCCGTCGCAGCGCGCCTAGCAAAAACAACTTCTGGTTGCTTTATGTTTTTCACCAACTGCTGTTATGAAATCGCTTTCAAGGACGCGAAGTTACCCGAACTACAAAAGCTGCGTCAATGAATTTGTTTAATGCAGTCCACTAAACGTAGTAAAAATACCAAATCGCCGACATTTTCTTGGTCCCGACTACTTTCCGCTTGACTTGAAAGTTATCTTTGAAGACCATGCATTGAAATCGATTTCAAACTTTGGACAGGGCAACCGCCCAGGGGCCTGGGCGGCGCAGAGATGTGTGGGGGGACAATTGCGGCAGGGGAAGATGCAAGCTGGCCCCGGCGACGAACGCACCGGGGCCAGGGTAAAACGCGAGGTCAGGCGGCCAGCGCGAGCTTGCGCGGCCGTGGCGCGACCGGGCGTTGCTGCCCCGCGCCTTCGAGCTTGAAGATATTGACCAGTTGCTCGAGCTGGCGGGCCTGGTCCTGCATCGACTCGGACGCCGCTGCCGCCTGCTCGACCAGGGCGGCATTTTGCTGGGTCACGCTGTCCATCTCGCTGATGGCCTGGTTGACCTGCATGATGCCCGACTCCTGCTCGGCGCTGGCGGCACTGATCTCGGTCATGATATCCGTCACACGGCGCACGCTGCCCACGATCTCGTCCATGGTGTCGCCGGCGGCGCCCACCAGCTGCGTGCCGGCGGCTACCTTGTCCACCGAGTCGTTGATCAGCGCCTTGATTTCCTTGGCGGCGCTGGCTGACCGGTGCGCCAGGGTGCGCACCTCGGTGGCTACCACCGCGAAGCCCCTGCCCTGCTCGCCGGCACGCGCCGCTTCCACGGCAGCATTGAGCGCGAGGATATTGGTCTGGAACGCAATGCCGTCGATGACGCCGATGATGTCGGCGATCTTTTTAGCCGAATCGTTAATCGCCGTCATGGTGTGGACCACCTGCCCCACCACCGCGCTGCCGCGCGTTGCCACGTCCGCTGCGCTGCCGGCCATGGCCGTGGCCTGGCGGGCGTTGTCGGCGTTCTGCTTGACGGTGGACGTCAGCTCTTCCATCGACGACGCGGTTTCTTCGAGCGAACTGGCCTGCTGCTCGGTGCGCGACGACAGGTCCAGGTTGCCGGTGGCAATTTCCTGGCTGGCCGACGCAATGGTTTCGGTGCCCTTGCGGACCTCGTTGATGATGTCGTGCAGCTTCTGGATAAAGCCGTTGAGCGAGGTCGCCACCTGGCCGAACTCGGCGGACAGCGCCGGCAGGCGATAGGTCAGATCGCCCTCGCCGCTGCGCAAGTCCTCGGTGGCCAGCAGGATCGCCCGCAATGGCTGCAACACCATTCTTGCCAGGATGGTGGCCAGCAAGACCGACAACACCACCGCCAGCGCACCGCCGCCGATCAGCGTCATCCTGGTGGTGGCCTGCATGGTGGCGGCATTGCGGGCGCGCTCGACCAGCAAGGTTTGCTCGGCGCCTGCCAGCTCGCCCAAGATGGCGCGCATCTGGTCCATCAGCGTCTTGCCCTTGGCGGCCTGTTCGAAGGCGATCACCGCTTCCACGGTAGCGGTGCCGGCCACGCTGGCGCGGCGCAGTGCAATCGCCGGCTCGGCAGCGGTGGCGCGCCATTGCTGCTCGGCTTCCTCGAGCTTCTTGAGGCGTTCCTGCTGCGCCGCGTTATCGGACGTCAGCGTGCGCACATGCGTCAACGCCTTTTTAAAGGCGGCCTGGCCCGCCACGAACGGCTCGAGCGACGCCTGCGCGCCGGTCAAGGCGTAGCCGCGCTCGCCCGTCTCCATGTTGATCAGGCTTTCCAGCATTTCCTGGCTGGCGCCGAGCACCTCGTGCGTGTGCTCGTTCCACTGGTTGGCTTCGTTCAGCTTTGAAAAATTGACGTAAGCAACCGTCAACAAGGTGATCAGTATTACCAGGATCAGCGCGAAGCCGGCGTACAGCCGGGTGCCGATACCCATCTTGGTCCATAAAGTGTTCATGTTTTTTTCCTGTCCCGCGACTGGTGCCGAATGCGCACCGCCCGCCGCAAAGTGTCTGCGCAGACGGTCATCGGGCCGGATGCGCTGGTGGACACTGAATTGTTTAAGTGAGGCAGGCTGCGACGGCAGGTAGGGGGCCGGTAACAACTTGCAGAATGCTCGGCTTTGGGAGCAAGGAGACGTGGCGCCACGACGGGCAACCGGTAGCACAATATTACATTAGGAAATTCCACGAAGCAATATTTTATAAATTTGTAGCAACCGGCGTGGTAGAACCATCACAGCGCCGGTTGCATGAAAAAGCTACTGCGGACCACCCTTGGCCATCTGGCCGAAGACTTCGTCGCGCCGTACCCAGGCATGGAACAGCGCCGCGCCCAGGTGGGCCAGGATGGTGGCGAACAGCACGTACGCCAGCACCCCGTGCAGCGGACGCAGCATGCCGTACACCTCCGGGCTGTGCGGCAAAATTGCAGGCAGGTGCACGCCGCCGAACATCTTGATCGGGTAGCCGCCAGCGGACAACATCGCCCAGCCAATCAGCGGCATCGCCAGCATCAGCCCGTACAGCAGCCAGTGCGAGGCGTGCGCGGCGAACTTCTGGATGGCCGGCAGGTCGGCAGGCAACGGCGGCGTAGGCCGGGCCAGGCGGTTGGCCAGGCGCACGATGGCCAGCAACAGGATGGCGATGCCGAGCGGGCGATGCAAGTCCAGCAACGGCGCGCGGTATTGCAGCGAGACCACCATGCCGGCGCCCACGAACAGCATGGCGAGGATGGCCAGCGCCATGGACCAGTGCAGCACCCGGGCCAGCAGGTTGAAGTGGCGTGGACGGTTCATCGGGCGCTCCCGTTCTGGTTGGCAGGATAGGCGGACTTGCCTTCGGCAATTTCACGTTCGCGGCGGTTGAACGACACCGAGTAGGCGGCCGAGCGGGCCCGCAGCACCGGATCTTCGCTGCCGGCGACGCCGTCCGGCACGATCAACGGGTCGAAATTGAGGTCGCGGCACGGGCCGGTCGCTTGTGGCTCGGCGTGCTTCATGGCCAGGGTGCCGATGGTGGCTTGCTGGCGCGTGTCGGGCCACGCCTTCGACGGGTCGGTGATCGGGTCGCCCGGTGCGGCGATTTGCACCACCAGGTCCCACAGCAGCGGGCCGGCGGCCAGGCGGCGGTCGAGGTCGGCGATCAGAAAGTCGGGATCGGCGGCCTTCAATTGTTCGGGCGTGAGCGCCACGAACGGCAGGCGCGGCCGCATCGACCAGCGCACCATGCGCTGGTCACCCTGGGCGTTGGTCAGGCGGAAAGCATTGACGCCGTTAAAACGGGTATTGCCCAGGCTGTCGGACCGGGGCGCGGTCTTGGCCCAGGCCTGGAAGGCGGCAATCTCCGGGTGCGCGGCCAGCACGGCCTTCATTTTTTCCGGGTCGGGCTTGCCGGTGGCGGGGTCGGGCTTGCCGGCCTCGTTCATGGCCTGGAACGCCTGCGGCGTGGCGGCGGCAAAGAACGGGAAACTGTTCATGGCAATGCGCCAGTCCTGGCCGTCGTCGGTTTTCAGCTGCACGGCCATGCCGCGCACCGGCGACGCCCCGTCGGGCGCGTACGGATTGTTGGACGACGCCGAAAAGCGGCCGATCACCTCGATCGACGGCTGCGCAAACGCGCGCGCCTTCGACAGGCTTGCCGCGTCGGGCGCCGGGGTAAACGTGCCGGCAAAGCACACGCCCTTGCTGTGGGCACGGCGAAAGCCCGAGGCTTGCTTGCCCGAGCCTTCGGCAAAGTTCATCATTTTCTGCGGCGTCAGATTGTGGTTGCCGAACCAGCCACCCACCCACGCGAACAGCGCGGCAAGGATGGCCAGGATCAGGGCAATCGGTAACAGCAGCAGCATGGAGCCGCGGCGCGGATTTGGGGTAGGCATGTGGGGCTGGCTTTCGTATGGTCGATGGCTGGCGACGCGGTGTACTCGTCGTGCGCATGATCATAACTGGTACAGCCCGCTTTTTGCCGCTCCGCAGATCAGGGCAAATGCAGGTCCATGCCGAGCGTTCTGACCATGAGGTAGGTGACCACGGCCACCGCCAGCAGCGCCAGCACGAAGATCGCCGCCACCTTGCCCCCCGCGCGCAGCACCGCGCGCTTTTCCCTGGTCTTGCGGCCTTGATCGTAATGCCACTTGATGGCAAAGAACATGCCCGTTCCAAGCACGATAAACTTGAACGTAAAGAAGACTAAGGGGATCCATTCCATGATTTCGGGTATTTCCGGTGATTGCAGGCGGTGATTGAGGCGATCTGCAGCATACTACTGAAAAACAACATCCATACATCGAGACAAAATGTCCCACGTAAAAACCATACAAGAACAGCACCTTGCCGCCTGGCTGCCGCGCCTGGCCGGCAGCCGCGGACCACGCTTTTTGCAGATTGCAGATGCCTTGCAGGCGGCAGTGGCGGATGGCGCGCTGGCGCCGGGCGACCGGCTGCCGCCGCAGCGCCAGTTGGCGGCGCAGCTGGGCGTCGACCTGACCACCATCACGCGCGCCTACGACGAAGCCAGGCGACGCCAGCTGCTGGAGGGGCGCGGCGCACGCGGCACCTATGTCGCAGCGCCAAAAGTGCATTTGACGTCGATCCTCGACCTGAGCATGAATACCCCGCCCCCGCCGGACGGGGTGGACTTCGACGACCTGCTCAGACAAGGCCTGTCCCAGGTACTGCTGCGGTCGGACAATGAACTGCTGATGACGTACCACCCGGGCGGCGGCAGCGACTCCGACCGCCAGGCCGGCGCCACCTGGCTGGCGCCGATGTTCGGCCAGGTCGATGCGCGCCAGGTGGTGGTCTGTCCCGGTGCCCAGGCAGCGATTGCTGCACTGATCCTGGCGTTCACCGCACCTGGCGACATCATCCTGGCCGAACCGATCGGTTATCCCGGCCTACGCGACGCCGCGGCCCAATTCGGCCGGCACGTGGTTGCGGTGGCCACGGACCAGCACGGCATGCTGCCCGAGCAGCTGGAGCAAGCGTGCCGCCAGTACCGGCCGGGGTTGATCTACCTCAATCCCACCTTACAGAATCCCACTGCCATCACCATGCCGGCAAGGCGCCGCAAGGAACTGGCCGCCATTGCGCAGCGCTGCCAGGTCATCATCGTCGAGGACGATCCGTACTGGCTGCTGGCCGAGGCGCCGCCACCGCCGCTCGCTACGTTTGCGCCGCAACAGGTGGTCTATATCTCGACCCTGTCGAAATGCCTGACGCCGGGCTTGCGCGCCGCCTTCGTGCTGCTGCGCGATGTGCAGCAGCGCGAACGCTTTCTGGTCGCGCTCAGATCATTTGCGCTGATGGTGGCGCCGCTGACGGCGGCATTGGCCACCCAGTGGATACTCGACGGTTCGGCCGGCCGCCTGCTCGACGGCATCCGCACCGAAGCGCGCCTGCGCCACCGCATGGCCCGCGACATCCTGGCCGGACGCTACAGCGGCCTCGGCGACGGCCTGCATGTCTGGCTCGCGTTGCCGGCGTACTGGACCCCTGCCCGGCTGGCGCAGGCCGCCGGCAGCGTCGGCATCGCCGTCACGCCGGCGCAGGCGTTTGCCAAGGGCAGCACCGCCGTCAATGCCATCCGCATCTCGCTGGGCAGCACCAGGGACCGTGGCCAC
Source organism: Duganella phyllosphaerae (assembly GCF_001758785.1). Lineage (GTDB taxonomy): Bacteria > Pseudomonadota > Gammaproteobacteria > Burkholderiales > Burkholderiaceae_D > Rugamonas > Rugamonas phyllosphaerae. Next base: position 77,615 of record NZ_LROM01000066.1, on the reverse strand, counting down.
TTGCAGGCGGGCCTGCAACGGCTGTCGCAATTGCTGGCGCAGCCGCCCGAGTAGTCCGGCCAGTAAGCTATCTCAGCCACTGCAAAAACTGCCCGCCGAGCGGCACCGTCAGCGCCGCCAGCAAGGTTTGCACGGTGATCAGCGCGGCCATCAGGCGGGTGTCGCCACCCATCTGCTTGGCCATGATGTAGGCATTGGGCGCGGTGGGCAGCGCGCAATAGAAACAGGCCGCCAGCGCCACCGGGGCCGACACCGCGAACAGCAAGCACACCTTGGCCGCCAGCAGCGGCAGCACCAGCAGCTTCAATATCGACGTCGTGCCCAGCGCCAGCGGCCGCAAGCCCTGCAGTGAAAACACCAGTCCGCTGCCCACGCAAATCAGCCCCAGGCACAGGGCCGCCTTGCCCAGGATGTCGAGCGTATTGAACAGCGGCGCCGGCAATGGCAGGCCGGCCACGCTCCAGATCACGCCGGCCAGCGTGGACAGGATGATGGGATTGGTGGCCAGGTTGCGGGCGATGCGCGCCGGCTGGGTGGGCACCCCGCTCCACCATGACAGCGCGATCACCGAGATCACATTGACCAGCGGCAGGCACAACGCCAGCGCCAACATCACCAGCGCCGCCGTTGCCGGCGTAAACAACAGCGCCGAGACGGCGATGCCGAAATAGGTGTTGGGCCGGACCGCTCCCTGCACCACCGACGACCGCGCCGCGTCCGGCATGTCCCGCGCCGGCAACAGCGCCAGCAAGGCCACGACCGTCACCAGCAGGGTTGGCAGCACCGTGGCCAGCGCCAGCTCGCCGACCTGCGCCGACTGAAAGCTTAACCGCGCCGTGCCGCTGAGCAGCAGCGCCGGGAAACAGATGTTGTACGAAAATTTTTCTATCGATGGAAAAAAGGCTTCCGGCAGCCAGCCGAAGCGCCGGATCGCCACGCCGAGCGCAATGATCAGCAATACCGGCAGAATCGCATTCACCATGTTCAATCCGCCGAAATGCCGGAGGGCCCGATACGCTCGGCATTCGGCCTGTCGCCCATGCGGATGCGGATCAGGTGACGCGCCGCATCGGTGTAGTCGGCGCGACCATGCAGGGTGCGCCGGTTGTCCGCCCACAGCAAGGTATCGTCCGGCAACTGCTGGCAAAAGCGTGGCGCGCGCTGTTCGATCACTTCGTGCAGCAGGTCCAGCGCTGCGCGCACGGCTGGCGTATCGAGCGCCGGCCGGGCCGCCAGGCCCTTGAGCAGCGCGTCGTAGCGCCAGCGCATGGTCAGCGCTCCGCCCTGCCGCTCGAATACCGGCGCCAGCTCGATTTCCACCTGTTCGTCGCTGGCCGCGTACACCGACGGCACGCGAAATGGCAGCGGCGTCGCGAACAGCAACGCGCACGCTTCGCGGCCGGCCTCGCTGCGCTGCAGTTCGGCGTAGAGCTCGTCGACCGCGATCAGCAGCGAGGCGCCGCCACCGCAGCGCGCCGCAGTGACCACGTACAACAGGAACTGTTCTTCCGGCATCGGATAGAACGACGAATCGGTATGCATGTCGGCACTGCCTACCCGCTCCGAAAACGTCACGAAGCTGCTCTTGGGTGCACTGCCGGGCCGGGCGCGGATATCCCAGGCCACGCGCTGCGTACGCTGGTCGGTCGAGGTCGGATAACCGAGGCTCAGCGCTATCGCGTACAGCACGGCGTTGCGCGGCGCCTCGTCGAGGCCGGCAAGGCCAAGGCCGGTGATGGCCAGGCCGCGCGCCTCGGCGCCGGCAATGTAGCGCTGCAAAGCTTGCAGTGACGGGATGGTCAGCAGCGCGCGCCGCAAGGCCACCTCGTCCGGGTGCGGATAGAAGCCGTTACCGTTGAAGTCGCCGAAGTAGCGGCTGACCAGCGCGATAATTGCAGCTTGGTCATGGCCCCAGTCGAAATTGCGGCGGTTGACAAATACGTGCGGGGATTGCTGAAGTGCTATGCCCATCTAGACCTCCTAAAGAAATGCCATAAGGCAACATTCCCGGAATACTAAGCCACACCATATTGCAACGCAACATGATGGAACGACCATACCTTCGTGCGGTTTCCGGTTCAACCACGACGGAATGCGGCGCTGCGGGGTACCGGGTCAATATTCACTACTAAATAATCTATTGATGATTATTCTTAGCATAAATGTGTCTATGAAGAAATTACTTGGCCCTCTTGCCAATATTTTTACGACACAGAAATAATTGCGACGTGATATTATCCGTTTCTTGGTGGCAATTGTCACACATTCTAACTTGTCTCTTCCAATAACACACCAGGGCGCGCCGTCGCTCATTGCCTGAAGGATTCTTTTATGACTTCGTTACGTAATTTGAAGCTGGCAACCAAGTTGGGGCTGGCGTTTGCGCTGGTGCTGGCGCTGGCTGCAGCAGTCGATATCTTTGCCATCGTAAAACTGGCGCAGATCAACAGCGCATCCACCGAGTTGTCCGAGCGCTGGATGCCGGCGATGCGCGTGGTACAGGACCTCAAGGCCCAGATCGCCCGCGTGCGCACCCGCGAATTCCAGTACATCATTTCCACCGACCCGGCCGAGATGGACAAGTACGACAAGGTCATCGCCAACGACCTGGTGGACCTGCGCAAGATGCAGGACACCTACGCCAAGCTGATTGCCACGCCCGAAGAAAAAGCGCTCTACGGCGAATTCCTGTCGCTGTGGGACCGCTACATGATCGAAGACGGCAAGATCCGCGCCGCCTCGCGCGCGGCCGAGAGCGACACCGCGAAACAGCTGCTGCGCGGCGAATCGAATAAATTGATCGTCGCCCTGCGTGGCCAGATCGACAAGCTGGTCACGCTGTACGGCGACGGCGGCGACGCCGCCTCCGATAAAGCCGATGCGCTGTACGACTCGGCGCGGTTCTGGATCATCACGTTGCTGATCGGCTCGGTCGTACTGGGCGCCCTGTGCGCGACGCTGATTACACGCTGGCTGGTCAAGCGACTCGGTGGTGAGCCTGACTACGCGGTCAAAATTGCCGGCAAGATTGCCGACGGTGACCTGACAGTTGCCATCGACACCCGCCCCGGCGACCAGGACAGCCTGCTGTTCGCCATGAAATCGATGCGCGACAGCCTGGCCGGCCTGGTCCAGGAGGTGCGCACCGGCACCGACACCATCGCCACCGCCTCGCAGCAAATTGCCGCCGGCAATGTCGACCTGTCGGCCCGTACCGAGCAGCAAGCTGCGTCGCTCGAGGAAACCGCCGCGTCGATGGAAGAGCTGACCAGCACCGTCAAGCAAAACTCGGCCAGCGCCAGCGAGGCGAACGACCTGGCGCTGAGCGCTTCGGCCGTGGCGCAAAAAGGCGGCGCCGTGGTGTCGCAGGTGGTGCAGACCATGGGCTCGATCAACCAGTCGTCGCGCAAGATCGTCGACATCATCGCCGTCATCGACGGCATCGCGTTCCAGACCAATATCCTGGCCTTGAACGCGGCGGTCGAGGCTGCGCGCGCCGGCGAACAGGGTCGCGGCTTTGCCGTGGTCGCTTCCGAAGTGCGCAACCTGGCCCAGCGCTCGGCAGCGGCAGCCAAGGAAATCAAGGAACTGATCAGCGACTCGGTCAACCAGGTCGAAAGCGGCAGCAAACTGGTCGAGCAGGCCGGCGCCACCATGGAAGACGTGGTGGTCAGCGTGCGTCGCGTGACCGACATCATGAGCGAGATCAGCGCCGCCGGCGCCGAGCAGCGCAACGGTATCGAGCAGGTCAACACTGCAATCGCCGGCATGGACGCCGTGACGCAGCAAAACGCCTCGCTGGTGGAAGAGGCAACGGCCGCTTCGCAGAGCATGCAGCAGCAGGCTGCCGCGCTGAGCGAGCTGGTGTCGGTGTTCCAGTTGGCCAGGTCTTCGGGCCGAGCTTTCGCTCCCAGTTCGAACCGCAAACGTCTCCCGGCTTGAGTTTCCTCACGCGAATGCTAAGTGGCGCACATATAGCGCACATAAGCCAGGTGTGAGCAGTGGTAAATTGCCGCAAGACAATGTTACCCTTCTCGTTGCCCACCGTGAAGGAATCCGACCATGACATTGCCAGCCGAAACACCGTTCGACCAACCCGACCTCGCAGCCTTGCTGGAACACAGCGACGCTGAGGCGCTGGACACCTTGGGTTTCGGGGTGATCGGTTTTGACGACGACGGCCGCGTCCAGCGTTACAACGCGTTCGAATCGCAGGCGGCCGGCCTGCGCGCCGCACGCGTGCTGGGCCAGGACCTGTTCCTCGCGGTGGCGCCGTGCATGAACAACTTCATGGTGGCCCAGCGCTTTGCCGACGCGCGCGCGGAAGGCGTGCCGCTCGACGACACCATCAACTACGTGCTGACCTTGCGCATGCGCCCCACCAAGGTCAAGCTGCGGCTGCTGTACCTGCCCGGCGCCACGCTGGGTTACGTGCTGGTGCAGCGGCCGTGAGCACCGCGCCCGACCATCCCGATGCGCAGGAATACGAAGCGCTGCTGCAATTCATGTACATGGCGCCGGTGGGACTGGTGCAGCTTGACGCCGATGGCGCCATCCAGATGCTCAACCCGGTGTCGGCGCAACTGCTGATGCCGCTCAGCCGCGACGGCGAACTGATCAACCTGTTCGACGCACTGGCGCCGGTCGCCCCCGATCTGCGCCAGCAATGCGCCAGCTACGCCGCGCCGCAAGGCCCGATTTGCGACGCCATCCGCCTGTATGTGCACGCGGACGACAAGAGCGGCGGTCCCCAGGTGATGTCGCTCAGCATGTTGAAACTTGACGCCGACCGCTTGATGGCGGTGCTCACCGACGTCACCGAACAAGACCGGCGCGAGCGCCAGTTGCGCAAAACCGATGCCTGGCTCAATGCCATCATGACCAATATCAGCGACTACGCCCTGGTCAGCCTCGACCGCCAGGGCCGGGTCGAATCGTGGAACGAAAGCATACAGCGCGTGACCGGCTACCAGGCAGAGGCCATCAAGGGCCAGCCGTACGCCCGCTTCTATCCCGACGGCGCCACCACCGAGGCGCAGCAACTGGACCGCCTGCGCGAAGCCGACGAGAACGGCTGGACCCTCGACGAGGGCCTGCGCCAGCGCGCCGACGGCAGCGAATTCTGGGGCAGCGCGATGATTTCGCCGCTGCCCGCGCGCGCCGACGACACCGCGCCTTCGCCAGTCCCCCGGACCGATGACGATCCTGCCTACTGCATGATCATTCGCGATATTTCCGACCGCCGCGACCTGAGCGAAAACCTGCGCAAGGCCGCCTACAGCGACCACCTGACCGGGTTGTCGAACCGCCGCGCCTTCTTCGAAGCAGCCGACCTGGAACTGACGCGCCGCCTGAAAGCCGTGCGCCCGGTGGCGCTGCTCGTGATCGACGCCGACCATTTCAAGGCCATCAACGACCGCCATGGCCACCCGGCCGGCGACGCGGTACTGGCCCACCTGGCCCAGACCATGCGCAGCGTATGCCGCCAGGTGGACGTGCTCGCCCGCATCGGCGGCGAGGAATTCGCCGTCATCCTGCCGTCCGTGGCGCTGGACGACGCGCGGGTGATCGCCGAACGCCTGCGCGCCGAGGTGGTGCGCACCCCCGCCCTCTACGAACAACAGACGATCGCCTATTCGATCAGCATCGGCGTGGCGGTCATGGACGATACCCTTACCGGCTTCGATGGCCTGATCAAGCGCGCCGACGAAGCGCTGTACGCGGCCAAGCGGCGCGGCCGCAACCAGGTAGCGATCTGGCAGAACCCGGCACCGGAGCAGGCATGAGCGAAGGCGAACTTGCTTACGAAGCGCTGGTACAGTTCCTGTACCGGGCGCCGGTGGCGCTGATCCAGTTGCAGAAGGACGGCGCCATCGAACTGCTCAACCCGATGGCCTCGCGCCTGTTGATGCCGCTGGCGCCGGACGGCGACATGGAAAACTTTTTCCACGTGCTGCGCCGCCACGCGCCGGATTTGCCGCAGCTGTGCGCCCAATTTTCGGACCAGCAGGGCGTGGTCTGCGAAGGCCGCCGCATCGTCGTGGACGAAACCCATGGCGCTGCCGACGGCCCTGCCGTGCTTTCGCTCGGCCTGCTGAAACTCGACGACAACCGCCTGATGGCGGTGCTGCTGGACGCCACCCACGAAGTGGTGCGCGAACAGCGCCTGCTGGCCAGCGCGGCCCAGCTCGATACGCTCACGCAGTTGCCCAACCGTGCCGGCACCATGACCCTGCTGCGCAAGATGACAGCGCGCACCAGGTCTGCCACCGGAGACCACTGCGCGGTGCTGCTGGTCAACCTCGACCGCTTCAAGCAGGTCAACGATACGCTGGGCAACGCGGCAGGCAACCAGGTCATTACGCTGGTGGGCGAACGCCTGCGCTCGACGCTGCGCTCGGGCGGACGTCCCGGCGACGGCGGCATGGTGATGGAAGCGGTCACCCGCGTGGGCGGCGACGAGTTTGCCGTACTGCTCGACGGCTTGCCGGAGCCCGGCGTGGTGGAGCGCATCGCCAGCCGCCTGCTCGAGCGCCTGGGGCTGCCCTACCGCGTGCGTGAACAGGAGCTCGCGCTGACGTTCAGCCTGGGGCTGGTGGTATTGAAAACCGGCGAGAACGATGCCGACGACCTGCTGCGCGACGCGGCCATCGCCATGGCCGTGGCCAAGGCGCAGGGGGGCAACCGCGCAGTGGCGTTCGAGCAGGAAATGCGCGACCAGGCACTGCTGCGCAGCAGCCTGGAAGCGGATTTGCGCACCGCCGTCGAACGCGCCGAACTGTTCAATGTGTACCAGCCAGTGGTGGGCCTGCTGGCAGACGGCCACATGGATCCGGGCGCGGGCGTGGAAGCGCTGGTGCGCTGGCGCCACCCGGTGCGCGGCCTGGTGAGCCCCATCGATTTCATCGGGATTGCCGAATCGACCGGCCTGATCCACGCGATCGGCGAGCAGGTGCTGGCCACCGCATGCCGCGACTTCGTCGCCTGGCAGCGGCAACTGAGTACTGCCGCGCCGCGCCTGCTGGCGGTCAACCTGTCACGCGCGCAACTGACCCAGGCCGACCTGTGCGACAGGGTGGCCGCGATTCTGGCCGCCAGCGGCATGCCGGCGGCGCAACTGCAACTGGAAATTACCGAAAGCCTGGCGGCGCAAGGCGCTGATATCCAGCACCAGCTGCTCGGCCTCAAGCAACTTGGCGTGAAGCTGGCGCTCGACGATTTCGGCACCGGCTATTCGTCGCTATCGAGCCTGCACCTGCTGCCGGTGGATACAGTCAAGATCGACCGCTCGTTCGTCAGCCTGGCAGCGAGCAGTGCCCACCACAAGGTGCTGATCGAAGCGACGGTGCTGGTCGCCCGCAGCCTGGGCATGACCACGGTGGCGGAAGGCATCGAAACCCTGGAACAGGCCAATGTGGCCCATGCGCAAGGCTGCGACAAGGGGCAAGGTTATCTGTACAGCCGGCCGCTAGAGAGTGCAGCGTTGCAGCAGTGGCTCACTGCGCATGCGGCGCAGCCAGCAGCTGCGCATTAATTCAGCCCCAGCGGTTGGCGGCAAACCAGCCGCCGGCGGCTGCGGCCGCCGTGAGCACCGCGCCCCAGGCGATATCGGCCAGCGTCAAGCCCAGCGGCCAGACCTTGAGGATGGCGTAATTGGTCAGATCGTAAGTGGCGTACGCGGTCAAGCCCAGCACCGCGCCATGCACTGCCGCGGTCTGCCAGCTGACTGAGCGCAAGCCGGGGGCCACGGCCAGGAACGCCACGCCGGCGGCAAACAGCAGGTAGAAGGCGGCGGCGCTGGCCAGCCGCGGTTGCGGCAGCATCAGGTCCCCCAGCGCCGACTTGTAGGCGGGCGCCATGTACAGGCCGATCCACAAGGCGTCGAGGATCAGCATGGTGAGCAAGGTGCCGCCATAGGCCAGCAGCCACTGTTGCACACTGAGGGCTTGCGCCGGATCGGTAGCGGCCATGGGATGTCCTTATCTCGACAACTGGTTTGCTTCGGGACGATAAATCTGACCTTGCACGGCATTCAAGCGCGGCGGCATGATTTTCAGCGCGTACGCGATGGTCTCGCGCAGCGGCTTCGCCTGTAACTCGCTGTCGTACGGCGTGGACCGCTGCGGCAGGCCGTCGGCGCGGCGCGCCTCTTCCCAGTGTTGCAGCCAGCTCACGTTGTCGGCCATTCCCCACAGCAGGAAATCGCGGCAGCGCGGGTAGCTCAGCGTCAGGTCGAGATAATCGCGCGCAATCGCCGCCACGCCGGCGTCGCGCGCGGCCAGGTCGGCCGGCAACTGGCGGTCGTTGACATCGAATTCGGTGATCAGGAGGTCGTAGCCCATCCCGGACACTTCGTCGAGGAACTTTCGCCATTCGCTGCCGGCGGCTGTGGCTGCAGCAGGCAACGTGTTGCCGACATGGCTTTGCAGCCCGAGCGCGTCGATCGGCGTGCCGCGTGCGCGCAGCGCGCCCAGCAGCGCCAGCACGCCGGCGCGGTGTTTGGCGCTGCCGGGGCCTGGCCCCATGTAATCGTTGTAGACCAGCTGGGCGCCAGGCGCGAACTGGCGCGCCAGCACGAACGCCATGTCGATCTGTTCCAGCGCACCCATCTTCTGGTTCAGGACGTTGACGATCAGCTCGCCGGTCTTGGGATCGACCGCCTCGTTGACGACGTCGTAGCTGAACATGTCACGGCCGAAGTGGGTGCATACCGCCTTGATGTGCTCGGTCATCAGACGCTCGGCCACGCGCGCTGGCTCCGGGCCGAAATCGTACTGGTTGACCCAGTCCGGCAGCCAGCGCCGCGATTGCCACAGCAAGTTATGGCCGCGCACCAGCATGCGCCGCTCCCTGGCCCACGCGACCATCTCGTCGGCGGCCGCAAAGCGGTGCGGCCCCGGTTGCGGCTGCAAGGCCGGCCACTTGGTGGCGTTCTCGGACACGACCATGCCGCATTCGCGCTCGAGCAGCTGCCCGTAAGCGGTGTCGGCAAAGCGGACGCCCGCGCCCGCCCCGCCTCGGCCGCCGACAGCGCAGCCGAAGCGCATGCCTTTTCTGGCGGCGAGATCTTTCAGCGATACGTCGCTGGCAGCGACGGCGGGCAACATCAGCGCGCCGGCGGCGGCGCCAAACATGGTGAGTACGGTTCTGCGGTTGGGCATGGTTCTCCTTCGAGGAGTTGCCATCTTAATGCAAGCGGCGCACGCTGGACAAGGTTTGCTTTGCTGACGGTAGCGATCTGGACGGCAGCGCCGGTCGCAGGTATTCTTGGGCGACCACCACTGATAAAGGATGCACCATGATCGTCGAATTACGTGTTTATCACTGCCTGCCGGGCCGCCTGCCCGCCCTGCACGAGCGCTTCCAGAACGTCACGCTGCCCCTGTGGGAAAAACACGGCATCGAACCGGCCGGCTTTTTCACCACCCTGGTGGGGCCCAGCAACCAGACCCTGACCTACCTGCTCAAGTGGAACAGCCTGGCCGAGCGCGAGACCAAATGGAATAATTTCATGGTCGATCCCGAATGGATAACAAAACGCGCGGCGTCCGAAGCCGAGGCGCCGATCGTTGGCCATATCGAGAATTCGTTCCTGTCGCCGACCGGGTATTCGCCACTGCGCTGATTTCCGCTGCAGGATTTTTGTGGCAGGCCTCTACGCAGACGGCTTAACGACCGACTTGGCAGAGGCCTTCGTCACTGGCTTGGCTGCCGATATCCTTTCGTCCGGTGGAATGACTTCTACTTTAAACCGTACATTCAGTGCACCAAGGACGCGCGTGATCGTCTCCATGCGCGGCTGGCTATTCGGCCGTAGCGCCTTGTATAAACCTTCGCGCGCCAGGCCGGACGCCTTGGCGATTTCCGCCATCCCTCGCGCACGCGCCACGTCGCCGACCGCAGCTGCAAAGATAGCAGCATCATTTGTTTCCAATGCCTGAGTAATGTATGCAGCAGCAGCCTCATCGCTGGTAATGTATTCCGCAGGGTCGAATTCGATCAGACCCAGTCCGTCCAGATCGGCCAGAGTGATTCCGTGCTCATCCATGATTAACTCCCTACCGATGTATTGTCCGTGAATAATGGCGTTGCGCCTGGAACTAAAGGCATCACTGTTTAGAGGACTTGGCTGCCGGCTTTGCGGTTGGCTTGCCGACCGTTCTGGTCCTCGCCGCAGACGCAGTCATCGCCCAGGCCGCGTTGAAGATTAGAAATCTTCTGAACAATGGTCGCCCGAGTAATCTCATCCTTGATTCCGTCAAGCCAGGCCTGAAACGATGGAGTGAGCTTCGTCGTCTTCATGCATCCATTGTATTCACTCGATTACGGTGCTGCAATCTAAAATACCCATGGATGGATAATTTTCGCGTGCAGCACCTGGCCTACATTACTGGGACAGGTTCTTACCAGCGGTACGTCGCCGACAACACCGCGTTGCGCTTGGCGCCAAACCAGCAGTCGCCCCGGCTCAGGCAGGTGGCCACGTAGGTTTTGTTGCCGAGGTTGTTGACGTTGAGCGCCACGCGCCAGCTCGGGCTGTCCCATGACAACATGGCGTCGACCAGGGTGACGTCCGGCGTGGTCGGAGCGTTGCCGTCGCGGAAGGCGTTCATGTGGCGCACGCCGCCGCCCACCGACAACCCGGTCACCCCGGCAGCGGCAAAGCTGTACTTGGTCCACAGCGACGCCTGTTGCGACGGGATACCGTTGAGCTGCTCGTCGAGGTCGATGTAGTTGTACTGGGCAATCAATTCCAGCCCCCTGGCCACCTGGCCGCGCGCTTCCAGTTCAACGCCACGGGCGCTGGTGCTGTCGAGCTGGGCCGACAGCACTGGCGTGACGGCCACCAGCTGGTTCTTTTCTTTCCAGCGGTACGCGGCGGCGTTCAACGACAGGTTGCGACCGGCCGGCTCGTACTTGACGCCCGCCTCCCATTGCTCGCCGCGCAGCGGCTTGAAGACCTGGCCCTGGGCGCTGTTAGCCACCGGGGTGAACGATTCGCTATAGCTGACATACGGCGACACGCCGCTGTCCGACAAATACATCAAGCCAGCGCGCTTGGTGGTCGCGCTCGATTTCTGACTCTCCGCGCCCTCGGTCTCGTTGCGCGCCTTGTCGTGGCGCAGGCCCAGGGTGAGCAGCAGTTTCGGCGTCAGGTTCAGTTGATCCTGCACGTAGAGGCCGGTCTGCTTCTGGGTATTGGCCGCCAGCAGCGCCAGGTCATCGAAGGTAAAACCGGTATAGACCGGGTTATAGACGTCGATCTGGGTCGCCACCGGGTAGCCGGCCGAGCCGGTCTGCTTGTAATGCAGGTAGTCCACGCCGAGCAGCAGCTTGTGCTTGATGGTGCCGGTGACCAGGTTGCCTTCCACCGAGTTATCGAGGCCGAACACCTTGGTCTGCGCCAGCGAGGCGCTGGCAAAGCGGTCCACCACGCGCTGGTTGACCGGGTCGGCGTTGAAACCGCCCGGCAGCGAGAACGAGTCGGCGTAGATGGTGCGGTAGTCGTTCTTGTTGTACGAGTAGCGCATGTTCTGGCGCAGTTTCCAGTCGGGGTTCAAGGCTGTCTCGAAAGTCCAGCCGATGGTCTTGCGCTTGGTGTTGTACTGGTCGAAACCGGGCTCGCCGATGAAGCGGTTGGTTGGAATCTTGCCGTTCGGGTTGCTCGTCAGCACGCCGGACCACGGGAAGAACTGCGAGGTGGAGCCGGTTTTATCATCCTGCCACAGGGCCTGCAAGGTCAGCGTGGTGTCGGCGTTGGGTTTCCACGTCAATGATGGCGCCACCAGCGCATGGTCGTCCGGTACATGATCGACCTGGGTGTTGGCGTCGCGCTTGACCGCGACCAGGCGGTACAGCCACTTGCCGTCTTCGGTCAGCGGGCCGGTGAAGTCGCCCTGCACCTGCTTGCGCTGGTAGCTGCCGACCTGCACGCCGATCTCGTTCTGCGCCACGGCCTGCGGGCGCTTGCTCACCATGTTGACCACGCCGCCGGTGCCGCCCTGCCCGTACAGCATGGCGGCGGCGCCGCGCAGCACCTCGATGCGCTCGAGCGTGTACGGATCGGTACGGGCGGTGCTGGTGTAATAGCTCATCGACTTGCGCACGCCGTCCAGGTATTCGTCGGGCGAGACGCCGCGCACCAGCATGCCGTCGTTGCGCGAATCGATGCCGTAGGCGTCCGAGCGCACGCCGGCTGCGTAGTTGAGCGCGTCCTGCAGGTTGCTGGCGCCCTGGTCGATGACCTGGTCGCGTGTGACGATGGTGACTGCCTGCGGGGTTTCCGACAACCTGGTATCGGTCTTGGTGGCGGTGGCGCTGCGTTTGGCCAGGTAGCCGGCAACCGCACTGGTGGCCGTTTCACCCTGTCCCGTCACCAGCACCTGCTGCAGGACGGCGATGTCGGTCGCGGCTGGGGCGGTGGCGCCGGTCTGATCCTGGGCCTGTGCCAATGCCGGGGCGGCGCTACCGACGGCCAGTTCGGCCAGCAAGACTGCAAGCACCAGGCGGCGCGGTTGAAACGAAGAGACACGGTGCGACATGGCGGGAGTTCCTTGTGTTGAGAATGATAATAATTCGCATTCTAAGTAATTCAGCGCGGACCAGCAAGCAGCACACGCCTCGTACGGCTATAATGATAATCATTCCTATTATCGATGCACCGTCCACGTGTCGCCCACCACCATGCAAAAACCCGCCTTCACCATGTCGCCGTTGGCGTTTGCCGCCTTCCTGGTAGCCACCACCGCCCACGCCCAGAGCAGCACCGCCATCACTGCTGCCGAACCTGAAACGCTGCCAACGGTCACCATTACTGCCTCGGCCGACGCGTCGAAGGACGGCCTGTCGAAAGCCTACGCTGGCGGCCAGGTCGCGCGCGGCGGCCGCCTCGGCATCCTCGGCAACGTGGATATGATGAGCGCGCCGTTCAACGCCACCAATTACACGGCGCAATTCGTCGCCGACCAGCAAGCGGCCAGCATCGGCGACGTGCTGGCTGCCGATCCCGGTGTGCGCGTCACGCGAGGCTTCGGCAATTTCCAGGAATCGTACGTGATCCACGGCTTCGAGCTGTACTCGGACGACGTCGGCTACAACGGCCTGTACGGCATCTTGCCGCGCCAGTATGTCTCGCCGGAATTGCTCGAACGGGTGGAAGTGTTCAAGGGCGCCAGCAGCTTCCTGAACGGCGCCGCGCCCGGCGGCAGCGGCCTCGGCGGCGCGATCAACCTGGTGCCCAAGCGCGCCGGCAACACCCCGCTCACCGAGTTCACGGCCGGCATCGCCAGCGGCGGCCAGGGCTATGGCGCGCTCGATATCGGCCGCCGCTTCGGTGACAACAACCAGTTCGGCGTACGCGTCAATGCAGTCAAGCGCAAGGGTGAAACCACTGTCGATGACCAGCGCAGCGAAGTGAGCCTGTTGACGGTGGGACTCGATTACCGCGCCGGCAACCTGCGCGTTTCGGCCGACCTCGGCTACCAGGACTTCGACCTGACCGCGCCGCGCCCGAGCGTGACCGTCAGCGGCACGGCCGTGCCAGCCGCACCAGACGCTTCGAAGAACTTTGCCCAGCCGTGGACGTACTCGAAGGAGCGCGACACCTTCGGCACCGTGCGCGCCGAATACGACGTCAACCAGAACGTCACCGCCTGGGCAGCCTTCGGCGGCCGTGCGGGCGTGGAAAGCAACAGCCTGGCGAACATGACCTCGTTATCAAGCGACGGCTCGGCCAGCTTCTACCGTTTCGACAACGCGGGCAAACGCAACACGCGCACCGGCGACCTGGGCGTGCGCGGCAAGCTGGCCACCGGCGCGGTCACGCACACGCTGGTGGCGTCCGCCTCGGGCTTCTGGCTCGATTCGCGCAACGCCTACGGCTTCGGCGGATTCGGCCTCGGCAATACCAACCTGTATGCGCCGACCACGACTTTCATTCCCACGTCCGCCCTCTCCTACGGCAACGACATCAACGATCCGCGCACCACGCAGAAGGCTATCCTGTCAAGCTACGCCATTGCCGACACCCTCGGCTTCCAGGGCGACACGGTCCTGCTGACGCTGGGCGCGCGCCGGCAGACCATCAAGGACCAGGGCTACGCCTACAACACCGGGCTGGCCACCGCCACCCACTACGACGCCAGCGCCACCACCCCGGTCGCGGCCGTGGTTTACAAGGTGCGCAGCGACCTGTCGCTGTACGCCAACTACAGCGAAGGCCTGGTGCAAGGCGGCATCGTCGGCAGCGATTACTCGAATCGCGGCACGGTGTTGTCGCCATACAAGACCAAGCAAAAGGAAGTGGGCGTGAAATATGATGGCGGCAAACTCGGCATGACCGCGGCGCTGTACACCGCCGCCAAGCCGATCGGCACCGGTGTGCTCAACGGCCTGTACACGCTCGGCGGCGAACAGCGCAACCGTGGCCTCGATGTGAGCGTGTTCGGCGTGCCTGCGCAGGGCTTGCGCCTGCTCGGCGGCCTGTCGCTGCTCGAAGCCGAGCAGCGCGGCACCGCGTTCTCCGGCAAGGATGCGCTCGGTGCGCCGAAGACCCAGCTCAACCTGGGCACCGAGTGGGATGTGCCCGGCGCGGCCGGGCTGGCCCTGACTGCCCGCGCGGTTTACACGTCCAAGCAGTACATCAATCCGGCCAATACCATGGAAATCGGCGCGTGGACCCGCTTCGACCTGGGCGCGCGCTACGTCACCCGCATTGCCGACCGCGACGTCACCCTGCGCGCGCGCATCGACAACGTGGCCGACCGCAACTACTGGGCCTCGGCGGTGGTGTCGTCCGACTCGGGCGCGCTGGTGCTGGGGGCGCCGCGCGGCGTCACGCTGTCGGCCACGGTAGGGTTCTGACCGCTCCGATAGTGTCAGAGCAGTTGGCGGATTTTTTCTCCCAGCATGTCGAAGCGGAATGGCTTGGGGATGATGTCGAGCGGCGTGCCCAGGTCGCCCTGCTCGGGTAACTGGTCCATGTAGCCGGTGGCGGCGAGCAGCTTTACCTGCGGGTAGTCGCGCGCCACCGCCTGCGCCAGCGCGATGCCGCTCATCCCGCCCGGCATCACGATGTCGGTAAACATCAGGTCCACCTGCTCGCCCCGGGCCAGGTACGCCAGCGCAGCGTCAGCGCTTTCAACCGCCTTGACCTGGTAGCCAAGCGCTTGCAGGAACTCGGTGGTCAGCATCAGGATGTCGGCATTGTCGTCCACCACCAGCAGCCGCTTGCTGCGCCACCGGCTGCGCTCAACCTCGGCCGGCGCATTGTCAGACGCCTCTGCCGCCCCCGCTGCCGCCTTGTCCGCAGCCGGTGCCGGTGGCGACGCAGGCGCGGACGGGAACCTCAGCGTGACCGTGGTGCCCTTGCCCAGCGTGCTGGCAATGTGCAGCTTGCCTTGCGACTGTTCGGCAAAGCCATGCACCATTGCCAGGCCCAGGCCGGTACCTGGTCCCTTGGTCGTAAAAAATGGCTCTGTGGCGCGCCGGACGACTTCGTCCGCCATGCCGGGCCCGCTGTCCTGGATCGCCACTTCCACGCACGGATGGGCGCCGTTCGCCAGCAGCTTCGCTGGCGCCGTGCCGGTGAACTCCCGGGTGGCAATCGTGATCGCGCCGCCATCGGGCATGGCTTCGCGCGCATTCTTGACCAGGTTGAGCAGCGCCGAGTCGAGATGATCGGCATCGACCTGGCACTGCGGCAAGTTGGTACCGAGGTCGAGGCGCAGCGTGATCGACTTGGGCAAGGTGGGTCCCAGCATGTCCGCCAGGCCCAGCACGACCTGGTTCAGCGACACCAGCTTGGGATGCAGATTCTGCTTGCGGGCGAACGTGAGTAGTTTCTGGGTCAGGCGGGTGGCCTTGTCCAGCGCGCCCCGGCTGCGCTCAAGGGCGTCGATGGCCGAATTCGATCCGTGCAACTGGCGCGTGGCCAGTTCCAGGTTGCCGGTGGCCACGTGCAGCAGGTTGTTGAAGTCGTGCGCCAATCCCGCCGTCAGCGCGCCGATCGCTTCCATTTTCTGGGCCTGGATCGACGACTGGTGCTGGTTGAACTTGTCGGTAATGTCGAGCTGGGACGCAAAATAGTACAGCAGCTCGCCGTCTTTATCGAACACCGGCCCCATGAACAGCCCGTTCCAGAACGGCGTCCCATCGGCCTTGTAGTTGAGGATATCGACTGCCACGGCGCGGTGCTCTTCGATACCGTGCCTGATCTCGGCCACCGTGTCGCGGTCGGTATCGGCCCCTTGCAGGAAGCGGCAGTTGCGGCCCAGGATCTGGCCTTCGGCATAGCCGGTCAGGTCCAGGAAAGCGCCGTTGGCAAACACGATCGGGTTATCGGGCTGGCGCGGGTCGGTGATGATCATCGGCATGCGCGTCATTTCGACCGCCGCAAAAAATACATTGCCACGGTCCTCGATACCGTCCTTGCTGACGTAAGTGGCCTGCCAGTGTTCCATGCCGGGATTGCCCAGTGGGTTGTAACTGCTGCCGTCCATCTGGCCGTCGGCCTTGATGCCGGTTGCCCCGTCCGCAGATGCGTCGCCACCGTGGTCGCGCACCGATTTTCCGATTGCCATGGTTCCTCCTGTTGAACTCGCAAGGTAACATTGGCGTTAAACAAATTCTGTGAGGTTGCTAACTTGTCGCGCAGCGCAAGAAAAGACACGATTGTTTTTTCAACAGCGTGGAGAGTTGCCAGCATGGCGATTTTCGGCAATAATGCGATTAATTCTCATTTGCATATGGCGCCATGTCTGCGGTCACTTCCGTCCCCTGCCCCGATGTGGCAGAAATGTATTGCACCCATCGCCGCTGGCTGCACACCTGGTTGCAGCGCCACCTGGCCGACACCGGCACCGCAGCGGATCTCACCCAGGACACCTTCATCCGCGTGCTGACCACCCGTTCCATGCAAGCGCCGCGCGAATCGCGCGCCCTGCTCACGCACATCGCCAAAGGTTTGCTGATCGATTACTGGCGCCGCCGCGACATCGAACAGGCGTATCTGCAAGCGGTCGCCCATCTTGCCGAGCACGAAGCGCCTTCGCCCGAAACCAGGCTGATGCTGATCGAAGCACTGGTCGCCGTTGACAACATGCTCAGCACGCTGAAGCCGTTGACGCGACAGATGTTCCTGATGGCACAGCTCGAAGGCATGACGCTGGCCGAGATTGCCGTCCGCACCGGCAAACCGGCCATCACGGTGCGCCGCCACATCCGGCGTGCGCTGCTCGCCTGCATGAGCACGCAACAATAACCCGGTCCGGCGCCCATGACTTCCACCACGCCGGTTCCCTACGCGCTGCTCGAAGAAGCCGCCGACTGGGTGATCACCCTGTGCTTTGGCGAACCGCACGCGAGCGACCGGCAAGCGTTCGCGCAGTGGCACGCGCGCAGCCCCGCGCACGCAGCGGCGTGGGCCAGGGCCGAGGCCATGCATCGCAGTTTCGAGCAGGTATCGTCCCCACTCGGCATGACGACACTGCAAGGAATCGATCACGGCAGCCGCCGCCGCACCCTTGCCAGACTCGGCGCGCTCCTGGTGGCCGTGCCGGCAGGCTGGCTGACCTGGCGCAGCTGGCACGAGCTGGCGCCGCCGCAATGGACGGCCGACGTGGCGACGTCCAAGGGGGAGCGGCGGACCCATACGCTGGGCGACGGCACCGAGCTCACGCTCAACGGCAATAGTGCCGCCGATGTCGTGTTCACCGAGACAGAGCGACGCGTGATCGTGCGTGCCGGCGAGGTCCTGGTCGTCACGCATGCCGACCGCACCCCCGCTCCCCGTCCGTTCCTGGTGGAAACACCGCACGGCACGGCGCAAGCACTGGGTACCCGCTTCAGCGTGCGCCTGGCGGACGGCGCCACCCGCGTGGCCGTGATCGAGCATGCGGTGCGGATTGCACCGCGCAGCGGCCAAGCGCGGCTAGTACACAGCGGGGAGCAGGTCACGTTCGACCACGCCACCGTGCTGCAGTCCGGCGCCGTGGATCCCAACAGTTACCTGTGGCAAAACGGCATGCTGGTCGCGCGCAATATGCGCCTGGCGGACGTGATCGCCGAACTGGACCGGCACCGTCCCGGCTTTCTGCGCTGCGCTGCGTCCATTGCCGACCTGCGCGTGTCCGGCGCACTCGCGCTCGACGATGTCGATGCCAGCCTGGCCACGCTGGCCCAGCGTTTCCCGGTGCGCATCAGGCGCTTGCATCCTTACTGGACCGTGGTTGAACCGCTGCCAACATCGGCCACGGAAAAATATTCGACGAAAAAGTGATCACTTTTTCCGCCTCGTCCGGCGTAGGGGGTAATGGCGTCCATGCACGCTGCCATCCACTTCGATCCAGGAAACTGAACAACCATGAAACCTACCCTTCACCGCGCACCCGGCCTGCGCCCGACCTCTCTTGCCCTGGCCCTGATGCTGATCGGTACCGGCGCCCTGTCACTGGCGCCGCTCTCAGTCCATGCGCAACAGGCGCCAGCCAAGCGCAGCTATGCCATCGCGGCCGGCCCGCTCGGTGATGTGCTGGCCGAGTTTGCGGCCGTCTCGGGCGTGCGGCTGGTGTTCGAGCCGGCCCGGTTTGACGGCATGCGTAGCGCCGGCTTGCGCGGTGAACATGGTATTGCTGACGGCTTCGCGCTGCTGTTGCACGAGAGCGGCTATCGCGCCGTGGCCGGCAATGGCAGCGAATACATGCTGGTTGCGAACGCTGTCAGTGCCCGGGCCAGTGCGCCGGTCACCACGCTGGCGGCGGTCACGGTGGTGTCCGATGCGGCCGACGACCCGGTCTCCTACACGCGCCGTACAGTGTCGATCGGCAAGACCAGCCAGGCCCTGAAGGAGATTCCGCAATCGGTCAGCGTGGTCACGCGCCAGCGCATGGACGATCAAAACCTGACCTCGCTGTACGATGTGCTGGAAAATGTGACGGGCGTGGTCACCACCCAAAGCCCGATGGCAGGCAAGTATTTTTTCGCCCGTGGCTTTCCGATCACATCGCTCCAGTACGATGGCGTGCCGCTCACGCGGCAGTTCTATTCGCAGGCAAGCAGCCTCACCGAAAACATGGCGCTGTATGAGCGGGCCGAAGTGCTGCGCGGCAGCGCCGGCCTGTGGCAAGGCGCCGACAGCATGGGTGGCGCAGTCAACCTGGTGCGCAAGCGCGGACAGCAGGAAAAAACCACGGATGTCATTGCCAGGGCGGGGTCGCACGATTTGTATGGCGCGCAGCTCGATATCGGCGGACCGCTCAACGAGAGCGGCACCATCCGTGGCCGCGCCGTCCTCGACCACGACCGGCGCAACACGTTTATCGACTTTGTGGGCAGCAAGAACCTGACGGTCTACGGCGCCATCGATATCGACCTGACGGCGCGCACCACTGCGGGCTTCGGGGTCAGCCACGAAAGAACCGATGCCACGCCGTCGTTCGCGGGGTTGCCGCGCTACGCGGACGGTGGCGACCTGGGCCTGCGGCGCGGCACCTTCCTCGGCGCCGACTGGAACGACCTGTCGAACCGCCAGACGCGGGTGTTCGCGGACCTGGCCCACCGGTTCGACAACGACTGGCGCCTGAAGGTGGGCGCGGTGTACATGGATGAACACAACAAGTCGCTGTACAGCTATGGCCAGGGCAACATAGGGCGCGCCACCGGCACCGGAGCTACCCGGGTCGGTGTCGCCACCGACTTTGCCGGCGAACACGCCGGCTTCGACGCCTCGCTCAATGGCGCGTTCCAGGCTTGGGGCCGCGCCCACGAAGTGATCGTGGGGGCCAATTACTCGCGCTACACGTCGGACGACCGCTACGCCATCGCCGCCACCGGCCTGGGCACGGTCGATGTATTCAACCCCGACCCCTACCAGCCGAGATTCGACATGGACCGCCTGGCCGCGCTGTCCGGCGGCGTGTCCACCGGCGCCTACACCGTTACCAGCAAGGGCCTCTACGGCACGGCGCGTTTCGCGCTGAACGACCGCCTGCACTTGACCGTGGGCGGGCGCACCAGCTGGTACAGCAACAAATACGCGTCGGTCACTCGCTGGGGAGCCGATACCAGCCTCACCAGGAGCAGGGGCGAGTTCACCCCGTATGCCGGCCTGACGTATGCCTTCACGCCGAACTGGACTGGTTACGCCAGTTATGCCGAAGTGTTCGTGCCGCAAGCCGGCAGGACGGCCGTGCAAACCACGCTGGCCCCCATCGTCGGCACCAATGACGAACTTGGCGTCAAGGGCCAGTTGTTCGCGCAACGCGTGAACGCCTCGCTGGCCCTGTTCCGCTACCTGCAGGAAAACCGCGCCGTGCCCGACACCGATGGCGGACTGCTGTGCGACGGCGACTACTGCTCGCGCGCCGCCGGCAAGGTACGAAGCCAGGGGGTCGAGGCGGAGGTGGGCGGCAAAATCACCGCCGATCTCAACCTGTCGGCAGGTTATACCTACAACACGACCAAGTACCTGCAGGACAACACCAACGAGGGCAAGATCTTCAACCCGCAAGTGCCAAGGCACTTGCTGCGCGTCTGGGGCGACCAGCAGCTGAGCGGACCGCTGAGCGTGGGGATGGGCATGAATGTGCAAAGTGGCATCCAGGGGCGGGCCGAAACCGTGACCCAGGGCGGTTACACGCTGTGGAACGCACGCGCAGCCTACCGCCTCGATCGCCGCTGGACGCTGGCACTGAACGTCAACAACCTGTTCGATAAACGGTATTACGCCACCATCGACCGCACCAACTTCGGCGCCGTGTATGGCAACCCGCGCGAATTGGTGCTCACCTTGCGCGGACTGCTCTAGCCAGGGTGGCGGCGCCGGTGGTCGCGCACTGTTGTAATGTTTCTTTGCAAACATTTCATTATTGACGCTATGATGCGCTGCAACAGCACATTCTTTTGCATCCACCGTGAGCGCCTCGCCTGATCAATCCTCTCTCGCCGCGACCGACCGTCCCGGCATGCTGCACCTGTTCGCGCCCTACTGGGGCGCGCGCAAGCGCTGGCGTGCCTGGCTGCTGGTGCTGTTGTGGCTGGCCATCACGCTCGGCTCGTCATGGCTGTACGTCCGCGCCAACGAGCTCACCGGCGAACTGACCGACGCCCTGCTGGCCCGTCGCTGGGATGTACTGAAAAAAGTCATCTGGATGACCATCGGCGTCGGCTTGATGGTCGGTGCACTGGGCGTGGTGCGCACCGCCATCATCGACCTGATCGACCTCGACTGGCGCACCTGGCTGAGCAACCACTACCTTGAACAGTGGTTCAGCTCGAATGCCTACTACGACATCGATCCAGACGGTGCGCTCTCGAACGCCGACCAGCACATCGCCGAAGATGTCAGGCTGTTTGCCAACAGCAGCGTGGTCAACATCTCCAACATGATCAACGTGATCGTCAACATCGTGGCCTTCACTGCGGTCCTGTGGGGGCTGTCGGGCACCCTCACCATCCCCATCGGCGATGGCAGCCTGCGCATCCCCGGCTACATGGTGTATGTCGCGCTGCTCTACAACCTGGCGTACCTGATGCTGGTGCACTGGGTGGGCAAGCGCCTGATCGTGCTGGGCATGAAACGCCAAACGGTGGAAGCGAACTACCGTTACAGCGCCATGCAGGTGCGCGAAAACGCCGTGCAGATCGCCCTGTACGGCGGCGCCGACAACGAATTGCAGCGCTTGCGCCGCCGCTTCGCAAAAATCCGCGACAACGTGCTGGCCACGGTCGCGCGCAACGCCAAATTAGAGATGACCCGGACTGTCTACGGCCACCTGTTCGCCGTACTGCCCACGCTGACCGCCCTGCCGCGCTATTTCGCCGGCGAAATCACCATGGGCGGCGTGACCCAGGCCGTGGGCGCCTTTGGCCAGTTGAGCGCGTCGCTCGGTTACTTCCAGGAGTCGTACAAGAGTTTCGCGATGTGGCTGGCGCTGGCCAACCGGCTGCGCGATTTTTCCTGGGCCATCAACAAGGCGCAGGCGCGGCCGAACGGTTTTACCGTGGCGCGCGCCAGCCAGGACGGCATACACAGCAGCGTGCTGACCCTGCGCACCCCGGACGGCGACGCGCTGGCCGACGTGGCCCCGCTGCAACTGGCGGCAGGCAGCCGCACGCTGGTGCGCGGCCCGTCCGGCACCGGCAAGAGCACGCTGCTGCGCACGCTGGCCGGCCTGTGGCAGCACGGCGCCGGCACCGTCACGCTGCCGGCCGCGGCCCGCATCATGTTTTTGCCGCAGCGTAGCTACCTGCCGAGCGGCACCTTCAAGGCTGCCATGTGCTACCCGATGATGCCCGACCAGTTCGACGACGCCACCTGCCGCCGCGTGCTGGATGCCTGCGGCCTTGGCGGCCGCATCACGTCGCTCCATACGCGCGACAACTGGCAGCAATTGCTGTCCGGCGGCGAACAGCAGCGCGTGGCCTTCGCCAGGGTGCTGCTGCAACGGCCCGACTTCGTCTTCCTCGACGAAGCGACCAGCGCACTCGACCCGGCCACCGAGGCCAGGCTGTACGAGGCCTTGATCAACGAACTGCCCGACACCGCCATCATCAGCGTGGCGCACCGCACTGCGGTGGCCAAGTACCACGACGACATCATCGAGCTGGTGCCGAGTGCGGCGCAGGCGGCGTGACACGTAGCCAACAGTCCCGGCCGTTCGATTGCCCGGGCTATCCATTTCTCCTCAATGCGCCGACAGCATCGCTTCGGCACCTTGCTTGTCGTGAACCGCAAACCTGTCAACCAACGTAGAGCTTGCTTCATTCAGGCCGATGATCTCGACAGCAACAGCCTCGCGGCGGAACTTGAGCACAACCTTGTCGAGCGCGCTGACTGCCGTGATGTCCCAGAAATGCGCGCCTGCCAGGTCTATTCGGACAGTGTCGAGGACTTCCTTGAAATCGAAGGATTTGATGAAGTTGTCCGCTGAGGCAAAAAACACCTGGCCAGTCACCACGTAGGTGCGAACGCGGTCCGCGTCTTGCCTGCGTGAGCTGATGTGCAGGATGCCCCCGATCTTGTGCGCGAAGAAAAATCCCGAAAGAATCACCCCCACCAGCACGCCCTTGGCCAGGTCGTGGGTCGCGACGACGACGATCACGGTGGCCAGCATCACGGCACTTGAACTGATGGGGTGCTCGCGCAGATTGCGCAGCGAGGACCAACTGAAGGTACCGATCGCAACCATGATCATGACCGCGACCAGCGCGGCCATCGGGATGCGCGCCACCCAATCGCCAATGAATACCACCATCAGCAACAGGAAAACGCCGGCAGCGAAGGCGGACAACCGGCCGCGCCCACCCGACTTGACGTTGATGACGGACTGGCCAATCATCGCGCAGCCGGCCATCCCGCCCAGGAAGCCGGTCGTGATGTTGGCAATGCCCTGTCCCACGCACTCGCGGTTCTTGTTGCTGTTGGTGCCGGTCAAGTCATCGACAATTGATGCGGTCATCATCGATTCGAGCAACCCGACGACCGCCAGTGTCGCGGCCACCGGAAAAATAATGGTCAAGGTCTGCCAGGTCAATGGGATATCGGGCAGGAGGAAAACAGGCAGGCTGTCGGGCAGTTTGCCCATGTCCCCGACCGTGCGCACGTCGAGACCGAGGAACATCGACACGGCGGTCAGCACGACGATCGTCACCAGCGGCGACGGAACCGCCTTCGTGATGTACGGGAACAGGTAAATGATGGCCAGGCCGGCACCGGTCAACGCATACACTTGCCAACCGGCATGGGTGAGCTCGGGCAACTGGGCCATGAAAATGAGGATAGCCAGTGCATTGACGAAGCCCGTGATCACCGAGCGCGAGACAAAGCGCATCAGCACACCGAGGCGCAGCGCGCCGGCCAGAACCTGCAGTACGCCGGTCAGAATGGTTGTGGCCAGCAAGTACTGCAAGCCATGCTCCTTCACCAGCGTGACCATCAACAAAGCCATTGCGCCGGTAGCGGCTGAAATCATGGCGGGACGTCCCCCGGAAAAAGCGATGACCACCGCCATCGAGAACGAAGCATACAAGCCGACCTTGGGATCGACTCCGGCAATGATGGAGAAGGCGATTGCCTCGGGAATCAACGCGAGCGCAACGACAACGCCGGCCAGCAGATCATGTGGAATATTGGAGAACCAATCACGGCGGATGGTTGATGGGGACATGGTTTTTCCTTCCCAGCCGGTGTGGCTGGCGTTAACTTGAAAGATGCAGCCGATCGCGCGCCAGGAGACAGGCGCAGGCGGACTACGGCAAGAACGATGACGCAAAGCGACCATGCCCGCATGAGCGAGCTGGTGCAAATTGGATCAGGCAGGAAAAGATGTTACGGCGGAGTAACTGAGCAGAAGTACCCGAGCGGCATACCCGAGCCGGCGAACACGGGAACCCCGGGCTTTGTTGCCGCACATTGCGTGGCGCGTGGCGCGCGCGGATCGCAAACTGCGGGGGCAAATGGAGGGTTCTGGGCGGTCATGGGCATCATTTTGAAGCTCAGCAACCGTCTTCGTCAAGGGAAAGAGATATGCTGCGCGATTCCCAAAATATTCGATAATGATTGAATTGTCGAAGTATCGAGTTTATTATGCTTCCATAATTATTGAATAATGAAAGCAGTTACGATGGATACCAAAGAGGTTCTGGCCGCGCTGGCGGCTATTGCGCAGGAAAGCCGGCTGGCCATTTTCAGGTTGCTGGTGCAGGTTGGCCCCGGCGGCATGGCGGCCACCAAGATTGCCGAGCAGCTCGAGATCGCGCCGTCGTCGCTGTCCTTTCACCTCAAGGAACTGACGCACGCCAGGTTGATCACCTCGCGCAGCGAAGGCCGCTTCGTCATCTACTCGGCCGATATCGGTGTGATGAACGGCTTGATCGGCTATCTCACCGAAAACTGTTGCGGCGGCGTGCCTTGCGGACCGTCGGCCTGCCAAACCACTGCATCCACCTGACCGGAGAACTCCCCATGCAAGAACATGTTTGCACCGTACTGTTCCTCTGTACCGGCAACTCGTGCCGTTCCGTGCTGTCTGAAGCCACTTTCAACCATCTCGCCCCAAGCGGCCTGAAGGCGATCAGCGCCGGCAGCCAGCCCGCCGGCAAGCTGCATCCGCGCGCAGTTGCGCTGTTGCATAGCAAGGGCATCTCGACCGAGGGCTACTACAGCAAATCGTGGGACGACCTGCCGGTGACACCAGACATCGTGGTCACCGTGTGCGGCAGCGCAGCCGGTGAAACCTGCCCGGCCTACCTCGGCCCGGTGCTGCGCACGCATTGGGGCGTTGACGATCCCGGCCACGTGGTCGGTACCGAGGAAGAAATCAACATCGCCTTCGAGCAAACCTACCGCATCATCCGCGCCCGCATCGAGGCGTTCCTGGCATTGCCGCTGGACCAGCTGGCCAACGACAGGGCGCAGTTCAAGGCCGAACTCGACAAGATCGGCACCATCCTGGCCTGAACCGCAGCCGCGCATTCACGGCCGGCCCCAGGGCCGACCGGCGCCCCCTCGTCTGAAACAATTTACAAGGAGCGCTCGTGCTTCCCGCCTTTTTGATTTTCCTTGCCACCCTGGTCCTGGTGATCTGGCAGCCGCGCGGCCTTGGCATCGGCTGGAGCGCTGCCGCTGGCGCCACTGTTGCTCTGCTCGCCGGCGTGATCCACGCTAGCGACATCCCTGTGGTGTGGCACATCGTCTGGAACGCCACCGGCACCTTCGTGGCCGTGATCATCATCAGCCTGTTACTGGACAAGGCCGGCTTCTTCGAATGGGCAGCCTTGCACGTGGCGCGCTGGGGCCGGGGCAGCGGCCAGCGCCTGTTCGTGCTGCTGGTGTTGCTGGGCGCGGCCGTGGCGTCGGTGTTCGCCAACGACGGCGCAGCGCTGATCCTCACGCCGATCGTGATCGCCATGCTGCGCGCCCTGAAGTTTTCCGCCAGGGCCACGCTGGCGTTCGTGATGGCCGCAGGCTTCATTGCCGACACCGCCAGCCTGCCGCTGGTGGTGTCGAACCTGGTCAACATCGTTTCTGCCGATTACTTCGATATCGGCTTTGCGCGCTACGCTGCCGTGATGGCGCCAGTCAACCTGGTGGCCGTGGCCGCCACGCTGGGCGCCCTGCTGTGGTTCTTCCGCGCGGATATTCCGGCCAACTACGACCTGTCACAACTGAAGGCGCCTGCCGAGGCCATCCACGACCGCGCCACCTTCGTCGCCGGCTGGTGGGTGCTGGCGTTGCTGCTGGCCGGGTTCTTCTGGCTCGAGTCGCTCGGGGTGCCAATCAGCGCGGTGGCGGCAGCTGGTGCGCTGCTGCTGTTGGTCATGGCCGCCCGTGGACACAAGGTTTCGACCCGCGAAGTACTGGTCAGCGCCCCCTGGCAGGTCGTGGTCTTCTCCCTCGGCATGTATTTGGTGGTCTACGGGTTGCGCAACGCCGGCCTCACCGATTACCTGACCGCCGTGCTCAACGAGTGCGCCAACTACGGCGTCTGGGGTGCAGCACTCGGCACCGGCGTGATCACCGCTATCCTCTCATCGATCATGAACAATATGCCGACCGTGCTCATCGGCGCGCTCTCAATCGACGCGACGACATCCACCGGCGTGGTGCGCGAAGCGATGATTTACGCCAACATCATCGGCAGCGACCTGGGGCCGAAGATCACGCCGATCGGCAGCCTGGCCACGCTGTTGTGGCTGCACGTGCTGTCGAGCAAGGGCATCCAGATTTCCTGGGGCTATTACTTCCGTGTCGGCATCGTATTGACGCTGCCGGTACTGCTCATCACCCTGGCCGCACTGGCAGTGCGCCTGGCTTAATGGAGTTCCGATCATGACTGACAACCGCACGGCGCCCGACGCCGACCTGCCCAATATCGATCCGGCGCTGCTGGACCTGCCGACCATGGACAAGCTGGCCCCGGTCGGCGACCTGGACCACCCGCCACGCATCCTGATGCTGTACGGCTCTTTGCGGGAGCGCTCGTTCAGCCGCCTGCTGACCGAGGAAGCGGCGCGCATCCTCGTGCACTTCGGCGCCGACGTTAAAATCTTCAATCCGATGGAACTGCCCATGGCAGGCAGCGTGGCGGAAGATCATCCGAAGGTGGTCGAGCTGCGTGAACTGTGCCTGTGGTCCGAAGGCCAGGTATGGTGCAGCCCCGAACGGCATGGCACCGTGACGGCCGTGATGAAAAACCAGATCGACTGGATCCCGCTGGAAATGGGCGCCATCCGTCCCAGCCAGGGCCGCACCCTGGCGGTGATGCAGGTATGCGGCGGCTCGCAGTCGTTCAACGTGGTCAACACGCTGCGGCTGCTGGGCCGCTGGATGCGCATGTTCACCATCCCGAACCAGTCGTCGGTGCCGATGGCGTACAAGGAGTTCGACGAGGACGGACGGATGCGGCCGTCTGCCTACTATGAGCGCGTGGTGGACGTGATGGAAGAACTGTTCAAGATGACCTTGCTGCTACGCGGCCGCACCGATTATCTGACCGACCGCTACAGCGAACGCAACGAGCGCTCGATGAAAGCCATCGACCACGCCATCAAGAGAATCTGACTTTATAAAGGAACCGACATGCACCTGCGCGATGCCGTAGCCGCCGATGCCCAAAGCGTCGCCGACATCTACAATCACTACATCCTCGGCACCACCATCACCTTTGAAGAATTGGCCGTCACCCACGCCGACATGGCAGGCCGCATCGCCGGTTTGCAGGCTGCCGGCCTGCCCTGGCTGGTGGCCGAGCACGACGGCGTGGTGGTCGGTTACGCCTATGCCACCAAGTGGCGCGTGCGCCCCGCTTACCGGTTTTCGGTGGAAAGCACCGTCTACCTGGCGCCTGAGTTTGCTGGCCAAGGCGTGGGCACGGCGTTGTACTCGTCGCTGTTACAACGGCTCATCGACGATGGTTACCACCTGGTCATCGGTGGCATTGCGCTACCCAATCCCGGCAGCGTGGCCCTGCACGAAAAACTGGGCTTCGAGAAGGTGGGCGAGTTCAAGCAAGTCGGCTTCAAGCTCGATCGCTGGATCGACGTTGGGTACTGGCAGAAGACACTTGCCTCGCTTCCCGCTTGAAATCAGATGCTAATCAGCTGTTGCTCAGCTGCCGCCGCAGGGCGCGCCTTGGGCAAGCTCTCGCGCGACCGCCTGGCTGAAAGCGCGCGTACCGGCACTCCCACCCAGGTCGGCGGTGCGGCTGAACGGGTTGCGTAGCACGGTATCGGCGGCCGCTTCAATGGCGTCGCCGGCCTGCGCCAGGGTTGCGACACCGTGATGCTCGCCTAGCCAGCGCAGCAACATGCCGGCGGACAGTATCATCGAGGTGGGGTTGGCTTGGTCCTGGCCCTGGATGTCGGGCGCCGAGCCGTGCTGGGCCTGCGCGCAGCACTGACGGTCACCGGCCATGATCGAACCGGCCAGGCCCAGGCTGCCCGACAGTTCGGAGGCCAGGTCACTGAGGATGTCGCCATAAAAATTGGTGGTGACCAGCACGTCGAAACGCTGCGGGTTGCGCACCAGGTGGGCTGTGGCCGCATCGACCAGCAGGTCGTCGAGCGCCACTTGCGGGAACTCCTGCGCCACCGCGCGCACCGCTTCGAGAAACAGGCCGTCGCTCATGTGGAAGCTGTTGGCCTTGTGGATGGCGGTGACCTTCTTGTTGCGCTTCATGGCCAGTTCGAAGGCGCGGCGCGCGATCCGCGTACTGCAATGGCGGCTGATCTTGCGCGTGGACAGCGCCAGGTCCGGGGTGGGCATCACTTCGCCCCAGCCCTGGTGCATATTGCGATCCGGGTAAAAGCCTTCGGTGGCTTCGCGCATGATGACCAGGTCCATGGTCTTGCCGGCCCGCAGGTTCGATTCGAGGAAGTTGCGGGTCCGGGCCGGACGCACGTTGGCATACAAATCGAGCTTGCCGCGAAACGCCGCCGAGACGTTGACGCCCCCCGCATTCGGTTTCGGATAGTCGGCGTGCGAGATGGTGCCCAGCACGATACCGTCGTAGCCACGGGCGCGCTCGAGCACCTCGTCGCGCAAGGTGGTGCCGTGCTGTGCCAGGCTGACGAAGCCGATGTCGTCGAAGTCGAATGCGAGGCCAAGCCCGAACGCCTGGTTGGCGGCGGCCAACACCTCGAGCGCGCCGCTGGTGATTTCAGGACCGATGCCGTCGCCGGGGAGTACGAGTATGCGCATAATATTTTCCAGGGAAGTAATGAGATTATTGTTTGCCGTGTTCCAGCGCGACCGCGCGGATTTCACCGTTGTCGCGCAGCGTGCGCGTGGCCTGGGGCGACGCGTAGGTCCACAGGATTTTCATCGGCTTGCTGTGCGAGACGTTGCGAAAGCGGTGCACCACGTTGGCCGGAATGAAGGTGGTGTCGAGCGGCTGCAGTGCATATTCGCGACCGTCGATGTCCATCACCGCGTCGCCTTCGAACAGCACTACGCTTTCTTCGCAGTTATGGCTGTGAAAAGGAATCTCGGTACCGGGGTCGAACTCGGTGATGCCGGAAATAAAGGTGGTGGCGCCCAGCGCCGGCGATACCAGCGCGACGGTGCGGGCGCCCCCGCCACGGTCGTGCAGCGGCAGTGCCGATGGGCGCAGCAGTTTGGCGTGTGATGGGGTGCTGATCGGATACATGAAATCTCCTGACGGTGTGTAGCAACGGCGAGGCAAAGGGTTAGCGTGCCGGGCCTATCCAGATGGTCTTGGTGTTGGTAAATTCGCGGGCGCCGGCCTCCCCCGGCTCGCGGCCATAGCCCGATTGCTTGATGCCGCCGAACGGCAGGCGGGCGTCGGACGCCACCATCCCATTGATGAACACGGCCCCGGCCTCCACCCGGCGCGCCAGTTGTCGGGCGCGCACCACGTCGCCGCTCCAGATGGCGGCGCCCAGGCCGAATTCGGTGGCGTTGGCCAGCGCCACCGCCGCATCGGCATTCTTCACCCGCAGGACTGCGGCAGCAGGGCCGAAGGTCTCCTCCACCGCCACCGCCATGGCCGGTGTAACGTGGTCGAGAATGGTCGGCAGGTAATAGCAGCCGGGGCCCTCGCGGCGGGCGCCGCCGGTGACCAATATGGCGCCGGCGGCGATCGAGCGCTGCACCTGGCTGTCGAGCTCAGCCACCAGGCTGGCGCGCGCCAGCGGGCCGATGTTGGTGGCGGCGTCGAGCGGGTCGCCGACCACCAGCGCGCGCGTGTGCTCGGCAAACGCCGCCACGAAGGCGTCCGCCACCGCATCTTCGACGATGAAGCGCTTGGACGAAATACAGCTCTGGCCGGTATTGCCGAAGCGCGCCTTGACGGCGGTTTTCGCGGCAGCGCCGATGTCGGCATCGGCCAGCACGATGAACGCGTCGGAGCCGCCCAGTTCGAGCACCTGCTTCTTCAATACATTGCCTGCCTGCGCAGCGACCAGCTTGCCCACGGCGGTCGAGCCGGTCAGTGTCACGGCCGCGATGCGCGGATCGTCGATCAGCGCTTTGACGCGACTGGCATCGACCAGCACCGTGGTCACCAGCCCGGCCGGCACACCGCCGTCCAGCAGGGCCTGTTGCAGCGCCAGCGCGCATTGCGGCACGTTGTTGGCGTGTTTCAGGATCGCGCCGTTGCCAGCCACCAGGACCGGAGCAGCAAAGCGGATGAACTGCCAGAACGGGTAATTCCACGGCATGATCGCCAGTACCACGCCCAGCGGATCGTAGGCGACGTAGCTGTGCCCGGCGTTGCTGGCCACGTCGGTATCGGCCAGGTAGGCCGGACCGTGCTGCGCATAATGCTCACAGGTTGATGCGCATTTTTCGATCTCGGCGCGCGCTTCGCCCAGCGGTTTGCCCATTTCCGTGCTGATCATGTGGGCATACGCGCCGCGCCGTTCACGCAGCACGCGCGCGATAGCCGGCAGCACCGCCGCTCGCGCCGCAATCGGCTGCTGCGCCCACGCGCGCTGGGCAGCGACAGCAGCGGCCAGCGCGCAGTCGACCTCGGCGTCGGTATGCTCGTCATAATGGGCGAGGACGGCGCCGGTTGCGGGATTGGTGGATGTAATCATGTTTTCCTTCCTGGGGAAGGGGTCGGCTCTATTTGGTATTTTACGCACTTAAAAAACCATGTAAAATGGTTTTTTTATTCATGTCAAGCCGCCAAAAAAATACCAATGCCGCGCCGCATATCCGACAATCTGGTTTTACAGATCAAGCAATACCTCGCTTTACACGCCATGCCGACAGGGGCACGGCTGACCGAGCGCGCGCTGGCCGAGCGCTTCAAGGTGTCGCGTTCGCCGGTGCGGGAGGCGTTAAGACGCCTGGCCGATGAAGGCATCCTGACTGAACAGGACGATGGCGGCCACGCCGTCTCGGAGCACGGCGCGGCCCTGCACCAGACGCCGGAGGCGCTGCTGACCGCGCCGGATCCGCTGGAACAGGCGTACTTCGCGATTGCCGAAGACCGGCTCGAAGGCAAACTGCCGGAGCGCGTCACCGAAAACGAATTTGCGCGCCGCTACGACCTCACGCGCGCGCAACTGGCGGCCGTGCTGCGGCGCATGGTGCAGGAGGGCTGGATCGAACGGCTGCCGGGACACGGTTGGCAGTTCCGGCCAGTACTGACGTCGGCCGACACCTATGACCAGGGTTACCGCTTTCGCATCCTGATCGAGTCGGCGGGCATCCTCGAGCCGACGTTCCGCGCCAACCTGGCCGCGCTCAGGCGCTGCGAACTGCAACAACGCGAACTGCTCGATCACATCAACGATGCGTCGGCGGCGGATATCTTCAATGCCAATACCCAGCTGCATGAAACCATCGCCGAATGCTCGGGCAATGTCTTCATCATCGATGCACTGACGCGCTTGAACAGCTTGCGCCGGCTGATGGAGTACAGAAAGTCGTTCGACCGTGCAGCTGCAGCGCGGCGTTGCCGCGAACACCTGGTGTTGATCGACCTGCTGCTCGACGGTCAGCAGGAAGCCGCCGCCGACTTCATAAGCCGGCATTTACGTGACGCTGCCAATGAGAAATCCGCACGGTCCGAGGCGCCGGGCTGACCGGTCCCGCTGGAGTGGCAGCTCACGCATACTGGCGCGCATGCTGCAGCGTAGCGCTGATGGATGACGTGAATTGGCGCAGCAGTTCATACCGCTGCCTGGCCACCGACCGCTTGCTCGACGCGATACTGGCGAAATCGGGCGGCGCCAGTGGCGCGCACGGCATGTCGTAGTCGCCATCGGCGCGCCGCTGGGCGCCGCACTCGAGCCAGAAGGCATCGTAGTCGGCGTGCACCTTGCCGTCCTTTAAGGCGCGGCGCACGGCGCGGTTGCGGTTGCCCACCAGGCGCATGCCGGCGCAGCCGTATTGGTGGCCGATCGCCGAGATCACCTTCAGCAGCAGGTTTTTCGGTCGCAGTCCGTGAAGTTGACGAGTGGCCTCGCGCACGATGTCGAGGCTGGTATCGCCGCGTGGTCCCTGCAGGCAGCCGATACCCAGGTAGATGCCACTGGCCGATTGGATCAGGGAAAATGCGCAGCAATAAACATGGACATCGTCATGCATCAGCTGCAAGGTCAGCTCGCCCTCGCGGTCCATCGGCTCGATCGCACGTAACACGATGCTGAGCGTGTGGCCCGATTTGCCGCGAATGCTGCCCAGCTCCACGCCCGTGCGCGCGGCCTGCACCACCAGCGGCCCCCATCCCTCGCGCAAGACCGAATGATAGTGGCCGATCAGCAGCGACGTCCGCTGGCCGCTGTCGAACGTATTGGACAGATACGGGCGGAATACCTTGCCCACCAGGCGCGGACGGGCCGCGACCAGGTCGCTGAAGATGGGGTCCGAATTGAGTAGTCCGAGCCAGCCATGGCTGGCATGCGGCTGGGTAATGCTTCGTGCCAGCAGCTTGATCAATTCTCGCGCCCTGCTCAACCGACTGTTGCCCTGCGCTCCCGAGCGGATCGTGACTTGCGAAGAAAAGTGCGACATATTCTTTACCTGGGTTGGCTATGATGCCAGGCAGGTTACGATTCGTCCGTGCAGTTTCGATGATGGATTGATGGAGAAATGGTGGAGGCGCAGGTTCTTCACGCTCCTCGATACCCGGTCCACACCATTTCTTGATACTTTCCACAAAGTACCTGCACCATTGAGTGGGAAGCTGGCGGCATTCCGACAACACCAACGCCACCATGCCCGCTCGACTTCCCGTTTTTCTCTGCACGCTGCTGCTCGGCGGCTGCTCGCTGGCCCCCGTGTATCAACGCCCGCCCATGCCGGTGCTGCCTGCCACGCTGGGCGCCACCGGTATCGCCGGTGTCGCTGGTGTCGCCACAGCATCGGTCGGCACCGCCCCGTTGAACCCGGCCGAAGCACGCTTGCTGGCCAACTTCGCCCCGCAACACGGCGCCGCGCAATTGTCCATGCTGACCACGCTGGTCGAACAGGCGCTGGCCCACAATGCCCAATACCGGGTGGCCATGCGCCGCGTGGACGAAGCGCGCGCACTGGCCCGCCTGGAAGGCGCGGCGCGCCTGCCGACCGTGTCACTGCAGGCGGAAGGCAAGCGCACCAGCTTCGACAATCCCGACCTGGAGGCGACCGAGCGCGAACACTACAGCGCCGCCGGCATCGGCTTGGACTATGACCTCGACATCTTCGGCAGATTACGCTCGATGGCGCAGGCGGCGCAGGACCGCTACGCCGGTTCGGAACAAGGCGCCGCTGCCGTGCGCGCCGGGCTGATCGCCGAAGTGCTGCGCGCCCACACCCAGCTCGTGGCCGGCAGCGCCGCCCTGCGCGTGCTGCAGATCACCGATGGTTATCAGCGCCAGCTCGACGCCTATACGCAGCGCCAGTTCGACGTGGGCCTGATCTCGCGCGACCAGCTCGAGGCGCAGCGCGCCGCCACCGCCGCCCATCATGCCGCCACCATCGCTGCGGCGGGCCGGTACGCGACGGCGCAGCGTGCGCTCGACGTCCTCACCGGCTACGCTGCTGCCGCGTCGGTGGGCGCCACCGGCGGCGTGGAATCGCTGGCCGCCAGCCCCTTGCCGCTCGCTACGCTGCGCGACCTCGACGCCCGCATCCTGCTCGATCGCCCCGACATCCGCCAGGCCGAAGCCGAACTGAAGGCGCGCCATGCCGACATAGGCGCGGCGCGCGCGGCGTTCTTCCCGTCGATACGGCTCACCACCGGCGTGGGATCGGTCAGCGAGGATCTCGGTGGCCTGTTCAAGTCGGGCAGCCGCGCCTGGACTTTCAATCCCACGATAAGCCTGCCGATCTTCGACGGCGGCCGCAACCAGGCGCAGCTCGACGCGGCCGAACTGCGCAAGGACGCCGCTGTGGCCAGCTATGCGCAAACCATCGAGGCGGCGTTCCAGGAAGTGGCCGGCGCGCTCGACCAGCAGCGCGCACTGGAAGCCGAGGCAGCGGCCCGCCGCCAGCGCCACGACACGCTCACCCGGCGCACCGGCGCCATGGCGCTGCGGGTGGCGCAAGGCCTGCAGGACAGCACCGACCTGCCGGCCGAGCACCTGCGCACGGAAGATGCAGCGCTGGCCCGCATCGACGCCGCGCGCGACCTCGCTCTCAACCGGATTGCCTTGCTGCACGCCTTTTATGGCACCACGTTCTCTCTCAACCTCCCCATCACCCAGGATAACCCACACCATGACTGATACGCTCCGCCCATCGCTGCTGGCCGCCTCCGCCGCCCTGCTCGCCATCGCCATCACCACACCCGCCGCGCACAGCGCCGAACTGACCGTCAATTACCTGCTGGGCGACAAGCTCGAAGCGGCCATCGGCGCCGGCGTGCGGGTGGCGCCGCGCTACATGGTTTCGCGCGACACCACCACCACGTTCGTGCCCGTGGTGTACGCCCAGCGCGGCATCTTCTTCATCGACAGCAGCCGTGGCGCCGGCCTGCAAGTGCTCACCGACTCCGGCTTCTACGTGTCGCAGTCGATCCATTACGACCAGGGGCGCGGGGTCAAATCAGACCTGTTTCGCCCCGGCGGGCGCGACCTGGCCGGCATGGGCGAGGTGCCCGGATCGGCCACCTGGCACACCCTGCTCGCGCAGCAGGTCACACCTGCGCTGTCGATCAGCGCCGAGGCCGATGTCACGCTCAAGTCCCACGTGGACCGGCAGAACCTGCGCGTGGGCGCCGAGTGGAACGTGATCGATGCCGGCGACGAGCGCGTCGCGCTGGGCGCCAACGTCCATGTCGGCAACGCCCGCTACAACCAGGCGTACTTCGGCGTGACCGATGCCCAGGCGGCCAACACCCGTTTCAGCGCGTACCGCGCACCGGGCGGCCTGTATGCGTACTCGGTCAGCGCCCAGTGGGAACACAAGCTGGCCGACCACTGGTACAGCTCGGTGCAACTGACTGCCATGCCGTTTGTCGAACGCGCCAAGGACAGCCCGCTCATGGCCCGCAAGACGCCGGTCGAAGCGATGATGACCATCCGGTACGTGTACTGACCGGTGGCCCAGGAGAATTCATGACACGACGTTCCTTTCCCTTCTTGCTTGGCACAGCGGCGCTGGTGGTTCTCACCACGCAGCTGGCGGCCTGCGACCGCCAGCCAGTCCGCGCTGAAGCGCCGCTGCGCATGGTCAAGCTGATCACGCCATCCACGACCGCCGCCGGCGATTACCGCTTCGTGGCGCAGGTACGGCAGGCGCAGCGCGCCGACCTGTCGTTCGAAAACGGCGGCCGGGTGGCCGGCGTGATGGTCGACGTGGGCGATACCGTCCGCCGTGGCCAGGTGCTGGCCACGCTCGACCCGGAACCGGCCCACCTGCAAATACTGCAGGCAGAGGCCCAGGTGCGCTCCACCGCCGGCCAGTTGCAGGAACGGCGCGACCAGCTGCGCCAGCAGCAGGCCATGCACGCCGATGGCGCCACCTCGAAACTCACCCTCGATGCGGCGCAACTGGCCGTGACGATGGCCGACGCCGCCCACAGCTCGGCCACCGCCGCGCTGGAATTGGCGGCGCGCGCCCAGCGTGTTAGCGTGCTGCGCGCGCCGTACGCCGGGCGCATCAAGGCGCGCCTGGCGCAACCGGGTGCACTGGCCGCCGCCGGCCAGGTCGTGCTGCAAATCGAAGGCGACAGCCACCCGCAGGTGGTGGCCGACCTGCCGGCCGCGCTGCTGCCCGCATCGCTCAAGCCGGGCGCCGTGGTGACCGCGCGCAGCGCCGAGCCGGCCGACGCCAACGACGCCACCAACACCATCAACCCCACCAACATCATCCGCCTCACCCTGCGCGGCCTGGCCGACCATATCGACGCCGGCGGCACAGTGCAGGCCATCTTCGACCTGCAACCGGAGCCGGGCCCAGGGCATGCGTCCCTGCGCAGCGGCGCAGCGCTGTCGATCGCGATCGACTCCGGCGCGAAGCAAGTGGCAACCCTGCCGCTGACGGCCGTGGCGCAGGGCGCCAAGTCCGGCACCGGCCACGTGTTCGTGTTCCACCACACCGGCAACGTGCTCGAACGCCGTTCCGTCGTGCTGGGCTGCCAGCGCGGCGACAGCATCGAGGTCACCGAGGGCCTGCAGCCCGGCGAGCAAGTCGCCGGCGCCGGCACCGCGTTCCTGATCGACCACCAGCGCGTGGTGCCGTACCAGTCAGCGTCCACGCTGGCCGCCGGGGAGCAGCCATGAACATCACCCGCGCCGCACTCTCATCGAGCCGGCTGACCATCGTGGTGGCGTTGCTGCTGCTGGTCGTCGGCGTGTTCACGTTCCTCGATTTTCCGTCCCAGGAAGAACCGTCCGTCACCGTGCGTGAAGCGACCGTCTCGGTGTCATTTCCCGGCATGCCGGCCACCCAGGTGGCCGACCTGCTGGTCAAGCCGCTCGAAGAGCAGTTGCGCGAGATCGCCGGCATCAAGCGCATCGTCTCCAGCGCCCGCACCGGCAACGCCATCATCCAGCTGACCGCGTATAACAACGTGCGCGACCTGCCCGCGCTGTGGCTGCGCGTGCGCGCCAAGGCCGCCGACGCCAGCGGCGCCCTGCCGCAAGGCACGGTCGGACCTTTCGTGGACGATGATTTCGGCCGGGTGGCCGCCGCGTCGATCGCCATTACCGCGCCGGGCTTCGGCATAAGCGAGATGCGCGGACCGCTGCGCGCCATGCGCGCGCAACTCTACACCGTCGATGGCGTGGAGCGCGTCACCATGCACGGCTTGCAGGAAGACCGCGTGTACCTCTCCTTCAACCGCGCACGCCTGGCCGAGGCGGGCGTGGCGCCGCAAGCGGTGATCGAGCAGCTGCAAACGCAGAACATCGTCGAACCGGGCGGCCTGACGGCGGTGGCTGGCCTGTCCATGTCGCTGGGCACCACCGGCATGCTCACCAGCGTGGCGTCGCTGCGCCAGGTGCCGATCCGCGTCAAGGGTGAAAACGGCGCGCGCGCCGTACGCCTGGCCGACCTGGCCGACGTGCGCCTGACGCCCGCCGATCCGCCCGACAGCGCTGCCATCTACCAGGGCCAGCCGGCCGTGGTGATGGCGGTGTCGATGGCTGCCGGGCGCAGCATGGAGGACTTCGGCAAGGCCCTGCGGGTGGGCCTGGACCGCGCCAAGGCGCAGCTGCCGGTGGGCTTCCAACTGCACATCGTCACCTTCCAGCCCGACGTGGTCGCGCGCGAGATGAGCAAGATGCACCACGTGATGGGCGAGACCGTCGTCATCGTGATGGCCGTCGTGATGCTGTTCCTGGGCTGGCGCACGGGCCTGATCGTGGGCGCCATCGTGCCGCTCACCATCCTGGCCGCGCTGATCGCCATGCGCGCCCTCGGGGTGGAATTGCAGACCGTGTCGATCGCCGCCATCATCCTGGCGCTGGGCCTCCTGGTGGACAACGGCATCGTGATTGCGGAAGACATCGAGCGGCGCCTGATGGCCGGCGAAGACCGCGCCCACGCCTGCGAAGAAGCCGGCCGCACGCTGGCGATTCCCTTGCTCACCTCCTCGCTGGCGATCATCCTGGCGTTCTCGCCGTTCTTCTTCGGCCAGACGTCCACCAACGAGTACCTGAAATCGCTGGCCATCGTGCTGGCCGTGACCTTGCTCGGCTCCTGGCTGCTCAGCATCACGGTCACGCCGCTGCTGTGCCTCCACTTCGCCAAGGTGGAGCCGCTGCACGCGGGCGCCGAACATTACGACACCCGCTTCTACCGCGCCTACCGCAGCGTGATCACCACGCTGCTCGAGCACAAGCTGCTGTTCATCGCCACCATGACCGTGGCGCTGGCCGGTGCGGTGACCGTATTGGTGTCGATCCCCTACGATTTTCTGCCGCGCTCGGACCGGCTGCAGTTCCAGATCCCGGTGACCTTGCAGCCGGGCGTGGACTCGCGCGTGACGTTGCAGCGGGTGCGCACCCTGAGCACCTGGCTGGGCGACCGGCAAGCCAATCCCGAAGTGGTCGACAGCATCGGCTACGTGGCCGATGGCGGCCCGCGCATCGTGCTGGGCCTGGCGCCCACCCTGCCCGCACCCAATATCGCGTATTTTACGGTGAGCGTCAAACCGGGCACGGACGTCGACGCGGTGATCGACCGGGTGCGCCGCCACACGCTGGCCAGCATGCCCGACGTGCGCGCCGAACCCAAGCGCTTCTCGCTCGGCTCGACCGAGTCGGGCGTGGTGGCCTACCGCGTGACGGGGCCGGACCAGGCCGTATTGCAGCGCATTGCCGCACGCATCGCCGATCGCCTGCGCAACCTGCCGGGTACCATGGACATCCACGACGACTGGGAGGCGCGCGTGCCGCGCTACGTGATCGACGTGGACCAGCTCAAGGCCCGCCGCGCCGGCGTCGCCAGCACCGACATCGCCAAGGCGCTGCAATTGCGCTACGGCGGCGCCACCATCACCGGCATCCACGACGACGGCGTGACGGTGCCGGTGGTGCTGCGCGGCGACGCCAGAGAGCGCGGCGCGCCGGAAGACACCATGGTGTATCCGGCGGACGGCGCAGCGGTACCGCTCGGCGCCGTGGCGCGGGTGACGACCGGCAGCGAGCCGTCGGTGATCATCCGCCGCGACCTGGCGCCAGCCGTGACCATCACCGGCCGCAACCCCGGCATGACCGCCAGCGAAATCGCCGACACGCTGGCCGACGACATCGCCGGCATCAAGCTGGATTCCGGCTACAAGATCAGGCTGGGCGGCGAACTGGAAGATTCGGCCGAGGTGAACCAGGCGCTGCTGGGCTTCATGCCGCATGCGCTGTGCGCAATCATGCTGCTGTTCGTGTGGCAGTTCAATTCGCTGCGCAAGGTGGTGATCGTGGCGTCGAGCGTGCCGTTCGTGCTGATCGGCGCGGCCACCGCGCTGCTGATCACCGGCTACCCGTTCGGCTTCATGGCCACCTTCGGCCTGCTCGCGCTGGCCGGCATCATCGTCAACAACGCGGTGCTGCTGCTCGAACGGATCGACGCCGAACTGGAAACCGGCTGTACCCGGCGCGAGGCCGTGGTGGCCGCCGCCATCAAGCGCTTCCGCCCGATCCTGATGACCAAGCTGACCTGCATCGTCGGGCTGGTGCCGCTGATGCTGTTTGCCGGCCCGCTGTGGACCGGCATGGCGATCACCATGATCGGCGGGCTGGCACTCGGTACGCTGGTCACGCTGGGGCTGATACCGGTGGCGTATGACTTGCTGTTTTCGTTGCGTGCTAAACCGGCAGCTTGAGCACGACCTCCAGCCCGCCGCCACTGCGGTTGCGGCACGTCAGCGTGCCGCCATGGCTCTCGCAGATGGCGGCGCCAATCGCCAGTCCCAGGCCGCTGCCGCCCAGGTGCCGCGAGCGCGAGTCTTCGGCGCGCCAGAAGCGGTCCACTGCGCGCGACAGGTGCTCTGCGTCCATGCCGGGTCCACGGTCGGCCACCACGATGGTCACCATGGCGCCTTCCGCGTACGCGGTCACGTCGAGCACCTTGCCGTCGGCGGCGTAGCGCAGCACGTTTTCGATCAGGATCGAGACGGTCTGGCCGATGCGGTCGCGGTCGGCCCGCAGCGCCAGGCCCGGGTCGCACCGGGTGGTCACCACCAGCCCCGCCGCCGCGATGCGCAGCGTGGCCCATTCGAGCCGCTCGAGCAGCAGGTCGCGCACGCCGAAATGGTCTTTCTCCAGGCCCAGCTGGCCGGCGCGCGCCAGCGACATCAGGTGCAGGTCGCCCACCAGGCGGTTGATCTGTTCGAGCTGGCCGTGCACCTTGCGCAGCTGGTCCGGCTCGAGCGGAAAGACGTCGTCGAGAATCGCCTGCAGGCGGCCCATGGCCGCGTTGAGCGGCGTGCGCAGCTCGTGCGCCAGCATGGCGCTCGACTCTTCCAGTTCGCGCTCGTACTGGGCCAGGCGGCGGCCCATGTCGTTGAAGTTATCGGTCAACTCCGCCAGCTCCTGCGGCGCGCGCGGCGACGACGCCAGCCGGATCGAAAAATCGCCGTCGCGCACCTTGCGCACGCCCGCGCCCAGCACAGTGAACTGGCGCGACATCGAGCGCGACACCAGCAGCCCGCTGATGATGATGAACGGCGTGACCACCACCACCATCAGCACCAGCATCCACCAGTCGTCATCGGGCATGGCGGGCAGGTACAGGGCGATGTTGTAATGCTCGCGCAGCAGGCTCCAGATCTGGTCGGCGTTCTTTTGCGGTTCCCGGATCAGCACCTCGAGCTGCGCGCTCACGTCTGCCGGCACCTGCCGCAGATAGCGCTGCTCCTTGGCGTTCAGGTAGCACCACATGGTCAGGGCGATCACGATCACCGCGATGATCGCCAGCATGCTCATGCGCAGACCCATCCACACCCACAGCGGCACGCCCTGGCGCCGCCACCTTGCGAGCATACCGAGCCTGGTCACTGGAACCGGTAGCCGATCGAACGTACCGTCAGCAGCACGTTGTCGAGGCCATGGGCGCCCAGTTTGCGGCGCAGGTTGGAAATGTGGGTATCGACCACCCGCTCGAGGGCGTCGCTGTCGGGCAGGCAGGCGGCCAGCAGCTCGCTGCGGGTAAATGCCTTGAACGGTGCGCGCAGCATCAGCGCCAGCAGCTGGAATTCGGTGGGCGTGAGGTCGAGCGTGTGTTCGCGCGCGGCAGGATCCACGATCACCGCCCGCACCGAGTCCGTATCGACCGTGAGCGGACCATGGCGCAGCACGCTGCCGGCACCCACGCGCGGCTGCCACCGGCGCAGCACGGCATGGGTGCGCGCCACCACTTCCTTGGGGCTGTAAGGCTTGACCACGTAGTCGTCGGCGCCGTAGCGCAGCGCCCCCAGCTTTTCCGGCTCGTCGCCGATGGCCGACACCATGATCACCGGCGTGTCGCCGCAACGGCGGATGTGGGAAAGCACGTCGGTACCCGACAGGCGCGGCAGCATCAGGTCGAGCAGCACCAGGTCCGGCTGCCAGCTGGCATACAGGTCCACCGCCTGCACGCCGTCACGGGCGATCTCCACCTGGAAATCGTCGCGGCGCAGGTAGGCCTCGAGAATACTGGCGCTGTCGGCATCGTCTTCCACGATCAGGATGCGCTTGCCGGTTGGGGGGTTGGTACTCATTTGTATGGGATTGTGGGGGGCAACGGAACTTTTTTTCGTGTGAAATTATAGGCGATCTTCTCTGTCCCCGGTTGGCCCAGGTATCGGGTCGGCCCAGGTGTTGGTGACCTTGCCGTCGATCCGGTTGGCGCCCTGGCGCAATGCAGGTCCGACCTCAAAGCGGTACGGCGGCTTCCAACCTGGGCTGTCGCGCGGCGGGAAGCTAAATTTCTAAAGGACATCAATACGTTCGTCGAGGTGATAACCTTGTGCTAATTCTTAATCTGGTGCTAAACACATGTCCAATTCCAATACCGAGCAAGCCGCCAGCGCTGTACCTCGGCCAAAAATCCAGGTCAATCCACCCGTCTTTTTTATTTCAGCCGCCCTGATCCTGGTCTTTGTACTGTTCGGCGCCATCTTCCCGGAACTGGCCGGCGCCATGTTCGATCGGGTGCAGACCCGAATCGTGCGCGACTTCGGCTGGTTTTATATCCTGTCCGTGGCGATCTTCCTGATATTTGTCATCTTCCTCATGGTGAGCCGCTACGGGGACGTCAAGCTCGGCCCCGATGATAGCGAACCGGACTACAGCTATCTTTCCTGGTTCTCCATGCTGTTTAGCGCGGGCATGGGCATCGGTTTGCTGTTTTTCGGCGTGGCTGAACCAATCCAGCATTATTCAAAACCGCCGGTAGGTCCAGGCAGCACGGTGGATTCTGCGCGCGAGGCGATGATCCTGACGTTCTTCCACTGGGGCATGCATGCATGGGCGATTTATATCGTGATCGGCCTGGCGCTGGCATATTTTGCGTTTCGCCGCGGTTTGCCACTGACCTTGCGTTCCGGCCTGTACCCGCTGATCGGCCGGCGGATTAATGGCCCCATTGGTCACGCCATCGATATCTTTGCAGTGTTGGGCACGATGTTCGGCGTCGCGACGTCGTTGGGGTTCGGCGTGTTGCAGGTCAACGCCGGCTTCTCGTACCTGTTTGGCATACCGGTCAATGCTGCCGTCCAGGTCGGGCTGATTGCCGCCATCACCGGACTGGCAACGTTATCTGCTGGAACTGGGCTCGACAAGGGCGTGCGCCGCCTGTCCGAACTCAATATCATCTTGGCGGTTGCGCTGCTGATCTTTGTGCTGGCAGCAGGATCCACCGTCTTCCTTTTGCAGGCATATGTTCAGAACATCGGCGCATACCTGGGTGCAGTTGTCCAGAGAACGTTCCGAATGTACGCGTACGAACCCAACACGTGGCTGGGGGACTGGACACTGTTCTACTGGGGCTGGTGGATTTCCTGGTCGCCGTTCGTCGGCATGTTCATCGCCCGTATCTCGCGTGGCCGCACTATTCGAGAATTTACGACAGGAGTGCTGCTGGTGCCGGTGCTGTTTACGTTCCTGTGGATGACCGTCTTTGGCAACACCGCCATTGCGCTCGACCTCAGTGGCACGGCTCCCATCGTCAAGGCGGTCGCAGAAAATATGCCCGTCGCATTGTTCAAGATGCTCGAGCAGTTGCCCTTCCCTCTCGTCTCGTCGGGTATCGCCACCCTGCTGATCATCACCTTCTTCGTGACGTCTGCAGACTCCGGCGCGCTCGTCATCGACATGATCACGTCCGGCGCCGCTCCCAATCCACCGGTGTGGCAGCGCATTTTCTGGGCCGTCAGCGCTGGCGTTGTCGCCGCGGTATTGCTGGTGGCAGGAGGGCTGAAGGGACTGCAGACTGCTGCGCTGGTCAGTGCGCTTCCTTTCGCAGTGGTCATGCTATTCATCTGTTACGGGTTATTGCGCGCATTGCAGACAGAATCCAAAGATGTTTCCATGGACCTGTCGCTCGACCTTGACGGTGAGCGCGAGGTGAAAGACCTGAGCTGGCAGCAGCGCCTGGAGAGCATTACCGGGTTCTATAAAAAACCGGACATCCTGGCGTTTCTCAGCGCAACAGCGCTTCCTGCGGTGGAGGCAGTCGCTGCCCAGTTGAGCGAGAGCGGACTGGTTCCGAACATTGAGCAACGCGAGGAGTATGTCGAACTCACTGTCCCGCATGGCGACCGCGGCATCTTCCGCTACATGATCCGGGCGCGCAGTTACCGGTCTCCGAGCTTTGCCTGGGCCGAATCCGCGAACGCTGCCCCGGACAGCAGGCACTTCCGAGCGATCGCCTCCAGCAACGAGGAGGACCGACAGCGCGACGTGACGGGCTATACCAACGAGCAATTGATCAACGACCTGTTGAGTCAGTACGCGCGGTTCCGCCATATACGGCGCGTCAGCTAACCGGAAAACAGGGAAAATTCTGCGATATGACAATTGCGCTGATCCTGGCCGCGGCAAAGAGCTTCCTGTTCGTCTTCGTGACGATGCTGCCCATTCTGAACCCCGCTGCCACCGCACCGATATTTTTGAGCATGACCAAGGGCGCCTCCGGCGCAACCCGGGCGCTGCTCGCGCGTCGTATCGCAGTCAATATGTTCTGGCTCATGACGGGGTCGATGCTGGTGGGGTCGTACGTGCTCGATTTCTTCGGCATCTCGTTGCCCATTGTCCGTATTGGAGGCGGACTGATCCTTGCATCGGTCGCGTGGCGGCTGCTGGGCGCCTCCCCGGACACGCCCGATAGCCGCGCGGCGCTGGCCGAAGCATTCACGCCTGACCATGCGCATAAACAGGCTTTTTATCCGCTGACATTCCCGATCAGCTGTGGCCCGGCGTCGATTTCGGTCGCCATCACCGTCGGCGTATCGTTGCATGACACCGAAATCATCATTTCACTGGCCCGCATGGGGGGCGCCCTGCTTGCCTTGGGGGTGATCGGCGTATTGCTGTATTTTGCCTTTCGCTATGGCGAGCATTTCCTGCGCCTGATCGGCGACGCCGGTACGGCAGTGTTCTTGCGGCTGACAGCGTTCATCCTGCTTTGCCTCGGTGTACAGATCGTCTGGGACGGGGTGCGGGAACTGGTACTCGATATCGCTCTGTATTTCGGCAAGGTCGCCATGCTTTAATCAGAACCGGGGTTGCCCCGGTACCGGCGATGAAGCCCTGCTGGCGTCATGCTCGAGAACACCCCGTCACGGCGTACCCACGCATGCATGAGTGCGGCAGAAAGATGCATCAGCACGACGGCGAACAGCAGCCAGGCCAGCAGGCCGTGGGCGTCGCGCAGCACCGCGTACCACACCGGATCGACAGGCGCGATGGGCG
The DNA here is from genome assembly GCF_001758785.1 of Duganella phyllosphaerae. Taxonomy (GTDB): domain Bacteria; phylum Pseudomonadota; class Gammaproteobacteria; order Burkholderiales; family Burkholderiaceae_D; genus Rugamonas; species Rugamonas phyllosphaerae. The sequence goes on along the minus strand of NZ_LROM01000066.1, from coordinate 32,831 downwards.
GCAGCGTGACGCCCGCCAACATCGTCACCGGCCACCCGCCCGCCGAGCGCACGCCCCAGCCGAGCAGCGGCAACGAGAACATCAGCCCATACAGCAACCAGTGCGATGCCGTGGCTGCCATCACTTGCCAGCGTGGCAAATCGGCGGGCAACGCTGGTGCACCGTGACGCAGCCGGTTGACCAGGCGCACGATCACCAACAGCAAGATGGCAATGCCCAGCGGCTGGTGCAGGTCGAGCATCCGGGGTCGCCAGGTCAGCGACGTCATCATGGCTACGCCGATGAACAGCATCGCCAGGATTGCTGCCGCCATTGTCCAGTGCAGCAGTTGCGCCAGCAGATTGAAGCGTTCTGGCAGGCCGGCTTGATTACCTTGGCGAGTCGCGGTCATGGAGCGGGTGTCGGTAGTCATTGTGGGGCCTTCTTTCCAACCGCATCGGTGGCATTGCCGTAGCCGATTTCGTGCAGCCGTGCGTTGTACGAATGGGCATAGATACCTGCCCGCGTAGCCAATACCGGGTCGTTCGACAGCGCCATGCCGGCCGGTATCAAGGTGGGATCGAAATTGATGTCGCGGCACATGCCATCAGTCTGGTCGAAGACCCGCTGCACTTCCAGCGTTCCGGCGACGATCTGGAGGCGGGTTTGCGGCCAGGGCTGCGATGGATCATTGACCGGATCGCCGGGCGCAGCGAGTTGCATCATCATGTCCCAATACAGCGGCGACTTCTTCAGGCGTTGCGCCACCTCGTCGAACAAGGCGTCGTGACTGGCCCGCGCACGCTCATCAACACTCCAGGCGGCAAATGGCGCGTGCGGGCGCAGGGACCAGCGCATGGCTTGCCGCTGGCCATCGCCGGCGACCAGGTAGTAGGCGTGAATGGCGTAGAACGTCGCGCCGGCAAAGCTGCTGGCCCACGGTTTGACGGCATCTGCTTCCAGGTATTTGCGCGCTTCCGGATACGCCTTGAGGAAAGCCCCCAGCTGTTGCGGGTCGGGTTTACCGGTGGCCGGATCGGGGGCCGTTGCCTTGACCATCGCCAGGAAACCGGGGGCATCGCGGGTGACGAAATACGGCTCGTTGTTCATTTTCATGCGCCACTGCTGGCCGTTGTCGGCAGTGAGCATCATGGCCATGCTGACGGTGCTGGTGGAATTGTCGGCGGCATAGGGGCTCATGTTGCCAATCGAGAAGCGTCCGATGGCCCGGGTCGCCGGCTGCGTGAACACTCTGGCATCGGAGTACTTTGCGGCCGCGCCACTGGAGCGGAATACGCCTTCGAAACACACGCCCTTGCCGTGTGCGCGACGGTAGCCAGCAGGAAAATCATGCGGAATGTCTTCCAGGAAGGTGGTACTGGTTACGCGCTGGCCGAGCAAACCGGAAGTCCAGGCGAAGCCCGTGGCCAGCACGGCAACGACTGCGGCAATGCCGGCCAGGGCCGGCCAGCTGCGCTTCAAGTCCATGTCGCCGATCTTCATGGACAGCCTCCGTATCGAGGCTCATTGACGGACAACGCGAATGCGGTGCGGGGGGTGTCGCTCATGATGACTCCTCGGGATAGATACATCTCGCAACTCAATGCGTGGCTGTCTTGGAAAACAGGTTCATCACGATCACTCCCGTGACTATGAGAACGATGCCGATAATGGCCGGAAGGTCCAGCCTTTGCTTGAAAGCGAACACGCCAAGCAGCGCTGTCAGGACGATGCCTAACCCGCCCCAGATGGCGTAGGCGACCGCCAGCGGTAAGCCTTTCAGTGCCTGGCCGAGTCCATAGAATGCGAATCCGTAAAAAACCACCACCAGCGCGGTTGGCACCAACCGGGAAAACTGTTCGGACTTGGCCAGGAAGGCGCTACCGGCAACCTCCGATACGATGGCCGCACCTAGCCAAATATAGTGTGCTGGAAACATGTCGGTCTCTTACTCCATGGTCAATTTTTGAATGTGAATCAGCTGCCGAGACCCTCATCGATCGCGGCGATTTTTACAATACGATCGTATTGTACGTTATTTTTTGTTGTAGAATCCAGCCATGACTTCCAAAGCCAACACTCCCCGTCCTCCGAAACAACCAGACCAGGTTAAAAAGAGACTTTTCCGCTCGGCGACAACTTTATTGAGTACCGGGCAGCCCGTTTCTATCGGGGCAATTGCCGGTGCAGCCGGGGTCAGCAAAGGCGCCGTGCAGCATCACTTCGGCACGAAAGAACAGCTGCTCGCTGCGCTTTTCGATCTCTACATGGACGAATTCAACGAAGCATTGGCGTTGGAAGATACCTCGGCGCCACCAGCCTTGCGCTATGCGCGCATGTCGCTCAATGCCACCTCGTACGAGGACACCGAAGGGTGGCGCGCTATGGTCGTGGCCACTGTGATCGACCGCGGATTGGCGGCCCGGTGGAGCGAACGGGCGGAAAGTGAGCGTGCGCTCGACCAGCCACCGGCTGCGAATGCCCTGCTCGTACGTCTGGCGGCAGACGGGTTATGGCTATCGGATTTGCTGTCTACCTACAAGGTCGACAAGAAACAGCGCGAGGAACTCGATGTGTTGATGCAAGGACTGCTCAGGAATCCTTGACCGCCAGCGCGTCAATGAAATTGAGGGAACCCGCAGATTATGGCCCACCTGACCGGCCGCTTTGTCGATCAGCCGAACAGTGCCGGATGGCGCCGGGTGTGCGCGCTTACGCCGCCTCGCTGCGGTCGCGGCCGGCGGCCTTGGCGCGGTAGAGGCCGGCGTCAGCGCGGGCCATCAGCGCTTCCAGGCTCTCGTCTGGCGCCTGCTGGCTGGCGATGCCGATGCTGACCGTGTAGTCCGGCACGTCGCCGCCACGTGCCTCGAACAGCGACGCCCGGATGCGCTGCGCAGTCGCTTTCGCCTGCTCGGCCGTGGTGCCCGATAGCAGTACGATAAATTCCTCGCCGCCGAAGCGCGCCACGTGGTCGATCTCGCGCAGGGCCGAGACAGTGGTATGCGCCGCATGCACCAAAACCCGGTCGCCGACTGCGTGGCCGTACTGGTCGTTAATGGCCTTGAAGTAGTCGAGGTCGATGCTGAGCAGGGTCATCGGCTTGCCATGGCGTTTCATCAGCGCCACTTCGCGGTGGTAGGCAGCGGCGAAACCGCGCCGGTTCAGCACCCCGGTCAGTGGGTCCGAGTTGGAGCGGTGCTCCATCACAACCTGCAGACGCCGGGTAGCGATGGTCATGAAGCCGACCGCCATCATCAGCGTCATGAAATTGGCCGTCAACAGGAAAATGCCCTGTACCGCACCGTTGCTGGCGTTGCTGGTGCCGACCGCGCCGCTGAGCGCCGCGAACAACCGCAACAGCAGCACCAGTGACTGCACCAGCAACAGCGTGCCGAAGAACCAGCTGGAGAAGTGGCGTTCGCCATGGCGCACCAGCAGCACCAGTTGCGCCACGTAGAACGACAGCGTCAACAATGAAAACACCGCCACCCGCAACGCGTAGTCCTGGGTGATCACATACCAGCCGACCAGGCAGACCATGCCGATCACCCACGCCAGCGCCAGCCACCACCAGCTCGGCTTGCGACCGAAGAATAACTGGGTGCCGATCAGCATCAGCCCGGCGGCGCCGAGCATGGTGCTATTGGCCGCAAACAGTAACACCGCTTCCGGTATCAGCGGGCCAGCGCAGAATAGCAAGCCGCTCGCCGTCAGCGACAACATGCCGAGCGACTGATGGCCCAACCCTTGCACGTCGGCAGGGAAGCTGCGGTAGGCGGAAAACAATACGATGGTCATCGCCGCCGCCATCAGGGTCGACGTCAGAACGATGGTTGCAGGATCGAGCAATGTCACAGGGAAAAGTGGGCAGATGTCGTGGATCTGCAAGGATACCAGCAACCAAGTACCGCCGGCACGGCTCGCGACGCAATTTGCCTGCACCTCCCTGGCGACTGCGGCACTTCCCTGGCGACTGCGCCGCGTGCGAAATTGACATCAAATCCATACGAATGTTCGATACCACACGTCGGTCCGAACACCGGCCGCGCAAGATGGAAGCTCCTCAACCCACGGAGTTCATCATGACCAAGCAAAAGTCAGGCGGTTCCAACAAGCAGTCGTCGACCGAGAGCGGATCGAAGCAATCGGCCACGCCAGAGAAATCCAAATCCGGCAAGGATGCAGCAAGCCACACCAAAGCGGCCGGCACCAAGACCGCCGGTGGCGGCGCCAAGCAAACCCGGAAGCACTAACGCCTATAACGAAGGGGCGGCAGCCAGGCTATGGTTGCCGCCCCTTCGCCGCGCAAGGAACAGGTCACTCCCTACACCGCAGTGCTCAGCAGCATCACTTGACGGCAGTGGCGAGCTTCTTCGCCATTTCCACGTGATGGGCGACGGTCGGTTCGAGCTTGGTGGCCAAGGCCTTGACATCCGCATCTTTCAACATCGAGATATCTTTTTTCAGCGATGCGTGAACGTTAAGGTGATCGGCCACGCCGGCCCGCTTGGCATAAGCCAGATCAAATTTGTCTGCGGGCACGGCTTTGAGTTCGGCCGCAAGCTTTTGATGCGCCATATCGGGCTCGGACGGCAGCGTCACGTTCTTCGCTGCGGCAACTTTCTTCGTCTCCTCCAGACCCTTGGTATGATCGTCGATCATCATCTTGGCAAAGGCCTTCACGTCCGGATTGCTACTCTTTTGCAACGCCATCTTTCCCGCCTCGATTTCAGCGATATTGGCTTGCGCGATGCCGACGAGTCGCGCGGCGTCGTCCTTGCTGATGGTAGCTGCTGCATTGGTGCTGGTCTGGGCATGCACGCCGGTGGCGAGCGACGCTGCTATCGATAACGCAATAAACAGTTTAGCTGGTTTCATGGTGGGGCTTTCAAAGTGTTATGAATGAGATTTTTCTCGTAAAGCCGAGTCTGACGAATGAATGAAAAGGTTTCTGTACGGCAGACCACCAAGACCAGCACAGCGGCATCGCGCCCAAAGCTCAGGCAGCCGGTCTCATTGGCGAAGTCGCCGGGCGCAGCGGGTTGATCTTGTCGGGTTCGCCGTAGTTCGGCACACCAACTACAATCGCTGCGCTCTGCTCCACTGCAAGCGCGGCCACATGCCCGGGCAGCCGCGCCGGGGTATCGGCGCGCATGTCCTCGATCAGCGCGTGCATCTGGTCGGCAGTGCCGTCCCACGAGGTGCGGGCGACGACTGCCCGCATCTGCGTCGCCATCGCAGCGCGCGCGGTGGGGGTCAGCGCCAGCGCCGCCTCGCAATGGGCGATGAATTCGGCGTGACCGTGGCCGATGGCGACGATATCGCCGTATGGCACTTCGACATCGGTGATCGCGGTGCTGACGATCGGCAGCTCGGCGGCCATGTATTCGAGCACCTTGGTGGGGCTGATGAATTTGGTCGATTCATTGAGCGCAAACGGCAGCAGGCACACGTCCCAGCCGGCCAGGAATTGCGGCAGCGCCTGGTAGGCCTGCTGGCCCAGGTAATGGATGTTGGGCCGCTGCGGCAGCGCCGACGGTTCGATCTTGACCACCGGCCCCACCAGCACGATGTGCCACTCGGGATGGGCGTCGGCCATGGCGGCGATCAGTGCGGTGTCGAACCGTTCGTCGATCACGCCGTAAAAGCCCAGCTGCGGATGCGGGATGTCGGCGTGCAGCGGATGGGCGTTGCTGCGGTCAAGCGCCTGCTCGAAGTGCACGGTATCGACGCTGCTGGCGAAGCAATGGACGTTGGCGTGCCGCGGGCGCTTGGCTTGATACAGGCTCGGGCCGCCGGTAAACACCAGGTCGGCAACGCCAAGCAAGGCGCTCTCGCGTTGCAACAGCTGGCGCGGCGGATTCTTGAAGGCCGACAGTTCATCCATGCAGTCGTACACCACCAGCGCCGGATGCAGGTCGGCCAGCAGCGGCAGCGCCATCGGCGTGTAGAACCACACGACCGGATCTTCCCCGGGGGGCACCAGCTTGTTCAGCAGCGACTGCAGCACCGGGATCTGGTCGTCATGGAAGCCCGCTGCGTGCACCGGCGTATGCGGCTGGCACACGGTGACGTTGGGCGCCGGATGGTAGGTGCGCAGATGGGGTTCGGCCTCGTCGAACACCGGCTCTTCGACGAACAGCACCTTGTAATGCTGGGCCAGGCGGGTCAGGAGATGTTGTGGGCGCTGATAAACGAAGTCCCAGCGCAGATGGCAAAAAACGATAACAGTATTCATGACTCTCTCCCTGATGTGCCCTTGCGGGTATAAACCTGTTCCCGGCCCCGGGAACAGACGTGTAAGACGGGTAAGCAGGCGCTGCCCCTGTTGCAGGGCGACGCCGTATGGCGCCACCAGCTGCCGCGCCAGCGGGTCCGGACCGTCGCGGTCCAGGTCCCACAGGCCGCTGCGGTGCCAGTGGTGTTCGTGCTCCCAGTCGTTGCGGTCGACGATGGGATAAAGACAGATGCCCTGCATGGCCACGCCATGTTGCAGGGCCAGCGCGGTTTGACTGGCCATCTCGGCAATCCAGGCGCCGCGGCCGCTGCCCACGTGGCTGGTTTCGGCCAGCAGCACCGGACGCTGATAACGGCGGTGCAGTTCCAGCAGGCTCAGATGAAGCGGCTTGCGGCGGGGGTCGCCCAGGTGCCACCACAGGCGCGCGCCGGTGCCGCTTTCCCACTGGTTGGTGTCGTAGTAGTTGGCGCCGATGAGGTCGAGATAGCGCGGTGCGCCGCCCAGCTCGGGTTCACGCTTGCCGCACAACATGTCCCAGGCGTCGTACTGGGCGGCGCTGGCGCCGTCCGCTTCCTGCTGCCACTCCGGACGGCCGGTGGGCGCGATCACGTGGATCAGCGGATCGCAGTGGAGGATGCGGGCGCCCGGCGTCACGTCCCAGATCGCATCGCAGCCGGCCAGTGCGGCGCGCACCAGTTGGCGCTTGCCTTCGGTCGCTGCGCGCGGATCGAACATGTTGGTGCACCTGAACATGTGGACCGACAGGCCCCAGCTGGTAAACGAGATCTCGTTGATCGGCGAGTACACGGGCGCCGGGCCGGCGTAAGGCGCCAGGTATTGGGCGGCGGCGCGGCAAAAGCGCGCGAAACGGGTGACGAAGTCGGGGGCATAGACATCGATCTCGTCGGGCCAGCCGTAGTGGCAAAAGGTCCAGCAGATCTGGATGCCCAGTTCGTGCGCAGCCAGCAGGCGCGCATCGAGGCTGGAAAAGTCGAAGACGCCGTCGCGCTCCACCAGGCGCCAGCCAATCGACTCGCGCACGGTGGCGATGCCGAACTGCCGCAACAGCAGGTAGTCTTCGCGCGCACGCTCGACGTGGCCGTTGGCGGCGTTCATGTCGAGCGCCCGGCCGCCGTGGTTGACGTGGTCGGCGCCTTCATAGCCGCCCTGCCAGAACGAGGCAAACGGCGTGGGCTGCGATGCTGGCGATGCAGTTGGCGATGAGGTTGGCGGTGCCGACATGGGGCGCTTTCAATATTGAACGTTGCGGGTGGCGGCACTGATCTGCTCAAGGGGAATCTTGGGACTGCGGTCGGCATTGAGCAGTCCGTTGGTTTCCTGGAAGGTGTCTGCAAACTGCGTGTAGCAAAAGCCGCTGAACATCGCGGTTTCGTTCACCACCTGCAGCAGGTCGCGATACAGCGCGTGGAATGCCTCGGCCGTGTTGGCGCGCGAGTAGCCCCACGTATGATGTTCGGACGCGCGCGGATCGTAGGCGACGCCGCCAAACTCGGTGAGCACGATCGGCTGGCCGCGATGGGGAAAGCCGTCGAGCGTGAGGATGCGGCCACCGGGACGGCGGCGGTCGAACAGGGTGTTGGACTGGTGCTCGGCCTCGTAGCGGGCGCGCAGCTTGTGCGGGTCGCCATCGTAGTCGTGGATGCCGAGGATGTCCGTGGCTGACGCTTCCCAGCCGTCGTTGCCGATCACGGGCCGGGTGGCGTCGAGCATGCGCGTGAGGTGGTACAGCGCTTCCACCGCGTTACGGTGGGCTTGCATGGCAGTGAGGTTGGGCACGCCCCACGATTCGTTGAACGGCACCCAGACGATCACGCACGGGTGGCTGTAGTCGCGTTCGATCGCCTCGGTCCATTCGCGCACCAGGCGCGACATCGCGCGCGGGCTGAAGGCATAGGCCGATGGCATTTCTTCCCACACCAGCAAGCCCAGGCGGTCGGCCCAGTACAAATAGCGCGGATCCTCGATTTTCTGGTGTTTGCGCACGCCGTTGAAACCCATCGCCTTGGCCAGCTCGACGTCGCGGCGCAGCGCGTCGTCGGACGGCGCCGTCATCAAGGACTCCGGCCAGTAGCCCTGGTCGAGCACCAGGCGCAGCTGGTAAGGCCGGCCGTTGAGCATCAGCCGGTCGCGTGTGATCGAGACCGAGCGCAGCGCGGTGTACGAGCGCACGGTATCGAGCACGGTGTCGCCACAGCGCAGCACCACTTCGGCATCGAACAGCGTGGGATGTTCGGGACTCCACAGCAGTTCGTTGCGCGAATCGTCGATGCCGGGATCGGGCAGCGCGATCTTGCGCATCGTGTCCTGCCCGACCATCGAATAGCGGTCGTCGGCCAGCAGTTTGTCGCCGTGCCACAGCCGCACTTCCACCGACAGGCCGGTGCGCTGGGCCCCGGCGGTGACCACTTCGCAGCCGATCTCGAAGCCGTCGAAGATCGGCGTCCAGCGCAGCCGTTCGATATAGGTATCGCCCACGGTTTCAAGCCACACGGTTTGCCAGATGCCCGTGGTGCGCGGGTACCAGATCGAGTGCGGGTCCAGTTGCCAGTCCTGCTTGCCGCGCGGCTTGGCCAGGTCGGCCGGATCGTCTTCCACCCGCACCACCAGCACTTGCGGGCCGTCGGCCACGATGGCATCGGTGATGTCCGCAGTAAATGGGGTATGGCCGCCTTCGTGCTGCGCCACCAGATGGCCATTGAGCCATACGCGGGCCGCATAGTCGACCGCGCCGAAGTGCAGCAGGGTACGCCCGCCCGCGCCGAGGTCATCCAGCGTGCGGCGATACCACACGCACGGATGGAAGCGCTGGTCGGCAATGCCGCTGGCAGCCGCTTCCGGCGCGAATGGAACGGTGATACGGTGCTGCCAGTCGATGGGGTCGTGCGGTGCGGAGTGGGCCTGCGTGTCGTCGAAGGCGAAATCCCATACGCCGTTGAGGGAGGTCCAGCTGGAGCGGACCAGTTGCGGTCGGGGATAGTCGAATTGGGGCACGCAGGTCTCCAGTTGAGATGGCGGGAAATATTAGAAACATGGTATCAATCGGCGCCGCCCTGTCACTTCTTGCGTCACCTGAGATTGTGTAAGAGATGGCCTACATTCGGTGGCCGCTGTGCCATTTCAACCACGTAGAGGCGGCACAGCGCGCCACGGTTAAAACGCGCACAGAGCGCACGGCGTACCCGCTACGACACTTGAACTTTTCGCATCAGCGACATCAAAGCGCTTGTATATTTGGGAGACAAGATGAAGAAGAGTATCGCCATCGTGGGCGCCGGGTTTTCCGGTGCAGTCATCGCCAATCAGCTCGCCCATGCCGGCTACGCGGTCGATGTATTCGAAACCCGGCCCCACGTGGGCGGCAACTGTCACTCGCGGCGCGACGACGAGACCGGCGTCATGCTGCACGTGTACGGGCCGCACATTTTTCATACCGACAATGAGCGGGCCTGGGAATTCGTCAACCGCTTCGGCGAGTTCAAACCGTATGTGAATCGCGTCAAGGCCATCACCAATGGCCGCGTGTACACCTTGCCCATCAACCTGTTGACCATCAACCAGTTCTTCGGCAAGACCTTGCGGCCGGCGCAGGCTGCGGAGTTTTTGACCTCGCTGGGCGACAAGACCATCACCACGCCCACCACGTTCGAAGACCAGGCCTTGCGCTTCGTCGGCCGCGACCTGTATGAAGCGTTTTTCAAGACCTATACCATCAAACAATGGGGCCTGTCGCCCAGCGAACTGCCGGCGAGCATACTCAAGCGTCTGCCCGTGCGCTTCAACTACGATGACAACTATTTCAGCCACAAGTACCAGGGCATGCCGGCCGACGGCTATACCGCCCTGGTCGAGAGGATGTTCGACGTGCCCGGCATCGCGGTGCACCTGAGCACACCGTTCGATCCGGCGTCGAAAACCGACTACCAGCATGTTTTCTATGCCGGCCCCATCGACGCGTGGTTTGGCCATGAAGAAGGCCGGCTGCCGTACCGCACGCTCGACTTCGAAGTGTTCCGCGACACCGGCGACTACCAGGGCAATGCCGTGGTCAACTACTGCGACGACGCCGAACCGTACACCCGCATCACCGAGCACAAGCACTTTTCGCCATGGGAGCAGCACGAAGACACCATCCTGTACAAGGAATACAGCCGGCAGTGCGAAGACCAGGATATTCCCTACTATCCGATCCGGCTGGCGCGGGACAAGCAGCAACTGGAACGCTATGTCAACATCGCCCGCCAGGAAGCGAACGTGACCTTCGTGGGGCGTCTCGGCACCTACCGCTACCTCGACATGGATGTCACCATCAACGAGGCGCTGATCACGGCCGACAAGTTCCTGGCCAGTGCGCGCGACAACACTGCCATGCCGGCCTTCGTGATCGATCCCCTGGCCTGATGCGGGCACCACGCATGCATCCACATCCACATCCACATTCAGACGCGGGCGGACAGCGGCTGGCGTTATGGGGCGGCATCGAATGCACGGTGAACCGCGTGGGCGACGAGTTTTTCGACCAGGCCGTCCATAGCGGACATGACACGCGTCCCGATGACCTCGTCCTGGTGCAGTCGCTGGGGATATCGGTCATGCGCTATCCGGTACTGTGGGAGCGCGTCGCCCCTGACGGGCTCGATCAGGCGGACTGGAGCGTCTCCGATGCGCAGCTGGCGGCATGCCGGGCACGCGAACTCACCGTGATCGCCGGCCTCGTGCACCACGGCAGCGGACCGCGCCACACCAGCCTGATCGATGCCGGTTTTGCACCCGGGCTGGCCGACTATGCGCGCGCGGTGGCCAGCCGTTATCCGTGGATCGAGTATTACACGCCGGTCAACGAACCATTGACCACAGCGCGCTTTTCCACCTTGTACGGCGTGTGGTATCCGCACAGCTGCAGCGACCGCGATTTCGTCACCGCCGTGCTCAACCAGTGCCGCGCCACCGTGCTGGCCATGCAGGCCATACGCGCCGTGAACCCGGCAGCCAAGCTGGTGCAGACGGACGACCTGGGCAAGAGCTGGGGTACGCCCGCCATGGCTGCCGTGACCGCGTTCTACAACCATCGCCGCTGGCTGGCGTGGGACCTGTTATGCGGCAAGGTCGATCGGCGCCACCCTCTCTGGACCTATCTGCTCAAGCACGGCGCTGCGCCCGGCGACGTGCTGTGGTTCCGCGCCAACCCCTGCCCGCCCGACATCATAGGCGTCAACTACTACGTCACCAGCGAGCGCTGGCTTGACGACCGGGTCGAACGGTATCCATTCATCACGCCGGGCATGATCGACGGCCAGGCCTGCATCGACACCGAGTCTGCACGCGTTGCCGAAGCGCCCGACACCGGTCTCACGCCATTGCTGCTGGAGGCGTGGCAACGCTACCGGCTGCCGATTGCCGTCACCGAAGCCCACCTCCACGCCGGCCGCGAAGACCAGTTGCGCTGGCTTATCGAAATCTGGCAGGCAGCCCAGGCCGCCCGCACGCAAGGCGCCGACGTGCGCGCTGTCACCGCATGGGCGTTGTTGGGGTCGTTCGACTGGAACAGCCTCGTCACGCGCCAGGCAGGTCACTACGAATCGGGGGCGTTCGACCTGCGTGGCGGACAGCCGCGTGCCACGGCCGTGGCAACCTTGCTGCGCCAGCTGGCCGCCGGGCAGCAACCGGCCCATCCGGCCGCGCCGGGGCACGGCTGGTGGCGCCGCGATACACGCTATCACGCCACGACCACCCGTCCACCGCCGGACCCGGAAAAACTGGCACGGTTGCCCGACACGTCCGATCGTGCGCCGATATTGATCTCCGGCGCCAGCGGCACGCTCGGCCGCGCCTTGGCCCGCGTGTGCGCGCAACGCAACCTGGCTTGTCGGCTGGTGGGCCGCGCCGAGATGGATATCGCCGAACCCGGTTCGGTCGAACGCGCACTGGACAAGTACCGGCCGTGGGCGCTGATCAACGCCAGCGGTTACGTGCGCGTGGACCAGGCCGAGCACGATGCAGCGCGCTGCTTCCGTGAAAACGCGCTTGGCCCCGGCGTGCTGGCGGCGGCGTGCGCCCGGCATGGCGTCCACTTCACCACGTTCTCGAGCGACATGGTCTTCGACGGCCGCGCCGGTAGAGCCTACGTGGAAACCGACGAGGTAGCGCCGCTCAATGTGTATGGTCGCAGCAAGGCCGAAGGCGAGCGCGCCGTGTTCACGCACAACGCGGCAACGCTGGTGATACGCACCAGCAGTTTTTTCGGGCCATGGGATCAACACAATTTCGTTCATCACGCGCTGGCCGCGCTGGAGGCAGGCGGCACGTTTGCCGCCCCCGGCGACCTCCTCATCACGCCGACCCATGTGCCGGACCTGGTGGAGAACTGTCTCGACCTGGTCATCGATGGCGAACGCGGGATCTGGCACCTGGCCAACACCGGCGCATTATCCTGGTTCGAGCTGGCGCGCCGGGCCGCCGTGGGGGCCGGGCTGGACCCGTCGCGGCTGCACGAAGTGCGGGCGTCCGATTGCCAGTACCTCGCTGCGCGGCCGGTCAACAGTACACTGGACAGCAGCCGCGCCCGTCTGCTGCCCACGCTGGACGATGCGCTGTCCCGCTTCCTGGCGGAACGCGCACGCCAGAGGGCAGCATGCGCCGACCTCACCACATCTTGATGCTCACGGCCGAGCGCAATGCGCGCACCAGCTCGGCAAGTGTGAGCGTGGTGTATTCTTCATACGAGGGTTTTCGGGCCAGCGAGATTTTCCCGTCCGGCGTCAGATAGGCCTTGTAGTTTTCCAGGTCGAAGGCCCGTCCGGTGCGGGGCGACAGCAGGTGAACCAGGTCGGCATCGGAGAACGTGCCAACGAACTGCTTGCCGGTTTCTTCCACCGAAATTTGGACCAGATAATCGAGCATCGTCACTCCCCTCACCGCACCGCACCGCACGGAATCGCTGACGACGATGCTACCAATCTGCCTGAATCTGGCTGTGGCGCAATTGCTTGAGGTTGTGTAAGAAGGAGATTACATCGAGTTCCGCCGACCTGTCAGCTCATGGAATGCGGTGATGCGCGACCGCGTGACTCATCGTGGACCAGTGATCCTCGCGCTGATGTTGCTCGTCGTTGGCTGCAGCCTGCGTGCCAGTCCGGCGGACTATTCTGGTCACCGCCATCCCTGCCAATACCCGGGTTGCGACAGCCTCGGGAATGTTGCACTCCTCCATGTACAGCAGCGCGTCGTGCGTACCGAGCATGTCCCGGAAAACAATGGCAACATCGACGCGCTGCGCCATCAGGTGATTAATTCTTCGCATCGAATTCTTTAAATATGTGGAAACTTCAAGCCGGCTTGAGGAAGATCATAATGTTTCCCTGTAGATACGTTTGTAATTTTTATGCATTATAATCTATTTGAATTCGCCGTGCTTTTACTCGCAGTCCATCGCGCGGCCCGTGCTGCCGGCGTCCCGGCCCCTCATCGGCTGCCCCCACCTGCGCAGCGGCTGGGAAAGACGAAACCCGAAGCTCGCGGAATGCGTCGACGCTCCTTGCGCAGTAGACGCAACATATCCTCTGCAAACACTTCCTCAAACATGCGGTGGTCGCATTCCCAAACGCAGAACCAGGTCGGCGGACCGCAGGGCGCCTGTGCTGGTTCATCTGCACATCCAACCACCAGCATTTCGCAATGATCATCCTCGAGTTTGACCAAGTCTCCTGCGGACAGCTGCGACATGACTTGCCTCGTTACAACGGGACCCACGATTGTTGTCGTGCTATCAACTGGAGCAGCTAATTTTTCGCTGCCGGAACCATCGTCCGCGTTCGCTCCTTTGAACTCAGCAACAATATGCCTGTTCGATAGATCCCGCCGCAAGTCACCAATCCTCGCGTCGACATCACTGCAGCAGACTTTGTTACCGAGACGGTCAAGCTCCAAGTTGAGTATCGTCGTAGAGACGTTGCCCGGGCCGCAGATCGCAGTTGTGTGCAGTCGGATATCGCGAAGGAACTGAAAAATTGTCGGGTGCTTGCGCTGGTCCCATGCGGCGGACGTTTTCATCCAGGCCAGCACGGACTCTTCAAGCGCGTCGAGAGAAGGTGGAACATCGCCTGACGGGCTATCTTCCGGGGAAAATAAAGAAGAAATGATCACGATGAACAATCAATAGTCGATGCAGAAATCGTACCAACTTTTATGACCGTGCTCAATAAATAACTATGTAAAGTTCATCTCATTGTGAGACACATTTACAACGCCGTCGGAAAAGGAAATAGTTTGCGCGTTGAGAGCCGGCCAGGCGCGCCTTCCTGCGCGAGCATCTGTCGGCCAGACCACATGCGCTTCACTCCAGCGACTGTCGTTGCTCGACGCGCCCCTACCGCCTAAAAAATCGACCGCACAGTGAGGCTGGTGAAGCGCTCCAGCGCGTAGGTACCGGCCAGCGAGTTGCCGGTTTCGTCAAGCCCCGGCGACCAGACCGCGATGGCCATCTCTCCTGGCACCAATGCCAGGATACCGCCACCCACGCCGCTCTTGGCCGGCAGGCCCACCCGGTAGGCGAACTCGCCGGCGGCGTCATAAGTGCCGCAGGTGAGCATCAGCGCGTTCAGGCGCTTGGACGAACTGGCGTCGAGTACCTGCCGTTCGCTCCACGGGATGGTGCCATGGTTGGCCAGGAAACTGCCTGCCTTGGCCAGCTCGGTACAAGTCATGGTGATCGAGCACTGGCGGCAGTAGCTGTCGATCACGGTCTCGACCGAATTGTGCAGGTTGCCGAAGTCTTTCATCAGGTGCGCGATGGCGTAGTTGCGGTGCGCGGTGCCATGCTCGGACTGCGCTACCGCCAGATCGAACTCGATGTCCTGGCGATCACAAATCTCCCGAGCAAACTGCAGGATGGCGGTATCGGAAGCGGTAGAGCGCGACGACAGGATGTCGGTCATCACCAGCGCGCCGGCGTTGATGAACGGGTTGCGGGGCTTGCCCTGCTCGTACTCGAGCTGCACCAGCGAATTGAAGGCACTACCGGACGGTTCGCGTCCGACGCGCGACCAGATCGCGTCACCCTCGAGCGAAAAAGCCAGCGCCAGCGAGAACAGCTTGGTGACGCTTTGCAGCGAAAACTTTTGCCCCGCCGCGCCGACGGAATACGTGCGTCCATCCAGGCAATAGACAGCCATGCCGAATTGTGCAGCATCGACCTCGGACAATTGCGGAATGTAAGACGCTACCTTGCCCTGGACCAGCAGCGGCTGGACATCGGCATAAATGGTTTCAAGAATGGCGGCATAATCGGTCATGCGGCATTCTAAACCAGCGTCGGCGGGGGGCCTCGCACGCAAGATATTCGCGTTCCCGAATATTTCCGGGCCAGCCGAAGCCGCATGATGTCGTCGCGACGTTCACGCAACGCAGGCGCGCGCAGGCGAGCGAGACTTGCATAACCTCAGGACCAAACTGCAACAAGGAATGGCACACAAATATCAAAAAATAAAATATCAATTTTATATTTCCATATTCATATGTATACTTAAGATGGTTACATAATCAACGTTACGGGGACACCATGGGCAGCTCGCTTCAAAAATTATTTCTTTCCGCACTACTCGTTGCGCACACCGGACTGTCCAGCGCGAGCGTCGGAACGCCCACACCAGCGGCCGAGTCGTCAAAGCCAGCCGCAGTCCGATCGAGCTTCGTTACACTGGACATTCCTTACGAGCCAACCTACGACCCGACTGCGGGAGGAATTGGACTGTTTATCAGCAAAAATCTGTTCGAAGTCCAGGCGCCACCAAACTATGCCCTAACGGGCAAGATGGGCGCGACGATTAACGCTTTGTACAGCTTGGGCGATGCGACAGAAGGTGATGCCTACATGGACATCACCTTCGATGTTCTCCTGCCACATTGCGATTTCTGCGGACCGTTCGCTTCCGACCTGGTGAGCACTGGCCGCGATGGCTTGCTCACCCGAACGGACGGCGGCATGCAATTCGTAGCGAACGAGTCGGCAGCGTCGGGTATGTACAGCCGTGTTCTCGTTTATAACATCGTGGTAGCGAGTCTGCCGGCCTGGTCCGGGTATATTCAATTCCAGTCAATGACGTTCACCGCCGAGACGGTTGCGCTCCCACTCGCCGCGAGCCCTGTTCCCGAACTTCCACCTGCAGCCTTGTTCGGCCTCGGCCTTTTCGCGCTCGGTATAGCCGCTCGCGCAAAATCCCGCAAGCGTCTGCCAGATAGTGCTGTGTCAAAATAAGAAAAAAGCCCCTGAAATCAGGGGCTTGGTTGGTTCAGCTTGCCGGTCAGTGCCGGCCTCTGCCTATTAGGAAATCATTCCCACTCGATTATTGTTTGTGTCGTCACCGCCGATTGCCGCGACCGTGCTGCGGACCAGCCCGCTCTGGGTTTGCGCATCGCGCTCCTGGTCCACGGCATTGGTGCGGGTACCGTAGCTAATGCCGAAGCTGCCACCGCTCATGAAGCCGCTTTGCTTGACCTCGGTGTGATGCAATTCCTTGCTGGTATTGATGGTCGCAACAATCGTCAGGTCGTTGCCGGCGGCGATGCTGACCGCTTTGTCGGCAAAGACCTGGCTACCCGCCACCACGACATCCTGGCCGGCCCTGATGGCAATCGTATCGCCCGCCGTACTCCCCTCACTTGAATCCAGACGAACAGGTTTGGGCGCATGTCAAACGCAAAGTGTCGCGCAAGCTCGTCACCGACAAGCCCAACATGAAGAGCTTGGCATTAGGCGCCCTGCGCAGCATCCAAAAGTTGCCCAACATGGTGAAGAGCTTCTTCAGGCAGCCTGAATGCCTGTATATTGCAATGTGACTTTA
This sequence comes from Duganella phyllosphaerae, assembly GCF_001758785.1. Lineage (GTDB taxonomy): Bacteria > Pseudomonadota > Gammaproteobacteria > Burkholderiales > Burkholderiaceae_D > Rugamonas > Rugamonas phyllosphaerae. Next base: position 15,758 of record NZ_LROM01000066.1, on the reverse strand, counting down.
CTTACGGAAAGTTTATTAACCATAATTCTATTCAAAGACCGTGATAAACTGGAGACTCGAGTTACTTCTTATAGCTATGATTTTTTCATACTGAAATGAAAGTACAAAATTAGCCTTTGTGTTATCGTCTAAAAAAAGAAGAACATTTTTAATTTGTCCATTACTTTCCGCGTGTTCGTTTCGAGGGAATCTAAAAATAACTCGAAAGCCCACTTTCAAATTAGCTGGAAAATTTACATTTTCAGTTATAAACTCATCCCTAGCCCGCCTCTCCTTCCAAGATGGATTAGATTTTTCGTCAACATAAACTGAAATTTTTGTTTGCTCAAAAAAACAGTCAAATCCAGTAGAATCATCCGAAAAATCAGAAGCTCCCGCAAATATTAATGAATCAACAAGTTTATTTTTATTTATAGAATCGTCGATCTCTAACATTAACTCGATACTCATCTCTATATTCCTTATAATAAAACAACATTTCCATCCTTGATAATTATGAGAGACTCCAATTTATCTACGGGGTTTCTTTGAATAAATTGTGCCACGTCAGAAATTGACAATGATGAATCTTCGAGATTTATTACAATATTTGGCGCTTGCCTTTTAACTTTATCATCAATTGTGTCTCTTATGGTAAGTACATTACTACCACTAGGGGAATAAACATCCGCTAGTGCCCCATCAATTCTCAAGTCAGGGTTTGCCCCTTTTTTACTGATGTTGGGAAGGTATTCCACGTCCATACCATGTTCAGCCAAAACTTGCCCCGATTCATTTTGACGTTGAACGGCACGGATTTTTTCTGCATCCGAATTTTTTGTCGGTATTTCCGGTTTGCCAGTTAGTCGTCCTGCGGATGGAGTTAACTGTCTTTCACTTAGGAGGAAAATTGAGTCATCAACCGAATGTGCGCCCCCTCCAAGCCCATGCCCTTATACACAACTCGGTGCTAGTCGTAGGCCGTGTTCATTTCTCGTAGCGCTTCAGCGACCAGTGGTATCTTGGTCAGCCCCTTCCAGATCGCTTTCACCCCCGGCTCACCATCGCCTTTCCTTGCCAAGAAGCCGCCTCGCTGGGCAATGAGCCTGAGCACTTCGTTCACGCCTGGCCTGGCCGGTTGGGGCTTCTTGGCCAGCACGTAGGCGGCCTTAATTTCGGCCCAGTCGAAGTAATGCCCGGCGTCCAGATCCGGGTGGGTTCGACCCTGGCGCATCAGATATGCAACGCGCCAGGCCACGACCATAAACATGGCCAGGGCACGTTCCAAACGGTCAATGCCGGACAGTTGCAAGGCTTCGACTCGACAGGCATTTTTCAGAATATCGAACAGCATCTCGATTTCCCAGCGCGCCCTGTACCAATCAATCAGTTCATTGACTTCCTCTAGCGAGCCGGCATGGCGATTGGTCAGCAAGCGCCATTCAACTGGCTTGGTTCCGGCCGGCGCGTCCACCTCCCGCGCCACGATGCAAGTGACGGTGACCACACCACCTTTGCCAGCGCCCAGTTCCACGCGCCGTGCCCATAACTGCTGTCGTACCACCCGCTCTTTGACGCCATGGCGTGAGGCCATCGTAAAGCTGATCTCGCCCATGGGCGCTTCCCCGGTCGTGACGTCGAACAGCTTGCCGTGATCGGGCAGACAGCGATTGTGCGCGGCACGAACCAACAAATCGGCTCGATGGTCCAAGTGTTTTGCCCGCTGCATCAGGGGCATCAAATCGGCCTCGCAGTCAGCCACATACACCAAGCGCGTTCCCGGCATCTCGAGCGCCATCTCGGCGATGCGATCGTAGCCCTCCACCCAGCGCGCGCTTTCCTTCGGCCCACTTCGCTGGCCGTCTTCATTTCTCTTTTCACGCGCCCACATCCAGGCGTCAACCACGCCCAGCGCGACGCGTGCCGGCGTCACGGCGTAGGTCGGATGCAAATACATGCCTCGTTGGCTGTCATAGCTCAACGGCCCGAGCCCCGCGATCTCCTGCCCGTTGAAATTGAATTCAGTCGTATCCTGCAAGCACAGCACCACAGCCTCGGTCTGCATCCGCAACTGCGTGCGCTGCCAATGGGGTGCCATGATGTCGCGCCAGTCGACCGACTCGTTGCCCAGGAAGCGATACGCCGCAATGGTCTCACCCCAACCATCGCAGGCCTCGGGAATACTCGCCGCCGGATCCGCTGCAAACCGCTCCATCAATGTCCTCGCTCGCCTGTTGAGGCGCGCGTCGCCAAGGTCTAGCTGTGCAAATTCTGTTGCCGCCCAGTTCGTCGATGCCATTGTCAACGCGTCACCCAAAATACGAGAGTAAACGCGAAAAATCGGCAGTTTACAAGGGCGGCAATGAAAATTGACCAGCTAAGTTGATTTTAGGCTCGGCGATGCGGAGGCTGGACTTGTGTATAAGGGCATGGCTTTAGCCCCCATGTAGACCACCACGCTAGCCCGCCGTTGGCGCATTACGCGGTCGTGCTGCCAGCCCGCCGCTGGCTAGATTCGCGCCATGCCAAACCGCTTTTGAATTTAGCGCTGGACGGAAACTTATTTTTCTGACTTGGACAGACTTGGTTTGCAATCGTGGTTAGGTACAAATTCTCCTGTCAAATTCCCACCCTCATCAACTTTCCACGCCCCGACAACGGCTTCCGGAGGAACATATTCCGTCGGCCCAAATGTGCCTCCAATCTTGTAGACCCAGCCGTTAGGAATTTCACGCGCGGCCTTCACTACGTCCTCTGTAATTTCATGCTCTAGTTCGCTATTGTTCATTTCAAACTCCTAAGCCAATTCTCGTAACCAATCCGCTGCTCTTCCACAGTGCCTACTTGATCAATAGTTGCCATACCAAGAACATCTACCAGATCTTCGTCGCTGGCTTGAAGTCCATAGCTTAATATGTAGATCTTCCGACCGCCGCCCATTTGCAGCATCATCCGGGATGGGTACGCGTCCTTTCGAGCGGCGTTGCAAAGCAAAAGATAACCATCCGGCTCAATTCGCAGGCGAAATTTTAATAAAGCGCCAAACCAATTATCATCTACAAACGACATTACCCCGAACCGCTGGCTCTTAACCGTAAGGGTAGTTGACACATCTCGCGTAAACTCAATTTCGCAGCGTTCCTCGGCCACTCCCGGCGATGCAATTGTTATGTAATAGATATTCATCGAATCCTCTTAAGGCAGGTATTCTGGATTCTTTATAAATGGCCCAATAAATTTTCCATTCGGACTTATCGCCCGCGCTCCCATGATATCCGATGAGTTGATACCCCCTGGAACAGCAATTTCAAGCTCGCTACGGAATGGACTACGGGTTCCCAACGTCGCATTTACATCTACCCCATTAGGCTGACCTCTCATAGTATAAACGAACCCACCTTCTTCAACCCCCGGAGCAGCACGTACCACATTCGGCGACTTTGAAGTTGAAACATATGCGCTGTTCCGGTTGGAGGCGGCATGGTTGTAGAGATCCAGGTTAGTGCCCTGCGGTTGGAATCCTTCCTTAAAAATCACGGCAGGATCACGATCATCACCACGGAAAATAAATCCTGATTTTCTGGTTGCAGCCGCATTGTTGACTGCCGCAGTGCTATTTGCCCCACTAATCCCTTCAGCGCGCCCCGCAAGACTATCCTTTACAGGATGAGAAATCGTTCCATTTTCAAGGCCAGAGACTCCAGCAAATGGCTCGTCCCCAACAATTATATGCTTAGGCTCCTCCGAAATGAAAACGTTGCTGCCCTTCGGGCTGTTCGTGGCGCCACCGAAGAGCTCAAGTTTCTTACCGGCATTTTCTATTATTGCAGCAAAGCCACCCAGCCCCACCATCGTAATGGCCCCGCCGCCTACGCCACCAGCATTGGAAGCCGGCTGATCATATCCTGCTTCCTTGAACCCCTCCGCGAAGAATCCCGTAAACGCGCCAGTCGCATGATTCTTCAGATCCTCCACGACGGGTATCTGGTTGACGCCGTAAATCACAGGTCCCGAAGCAAAATCCAGCGCTTCAAGCGTAAATTTTGCCACTGGGCTGCTGTCGACCGCTTTACCGACTTCGGTCAGAACCTTTCCAACCCCTTGAGTACCTTTATCGATAACCTTGGTGCCCAGGAAGACGCCCTGCTTATCAGTTGTAGTGTAATCAACTGCTCCGATGTCCGTTGGCGCCGACGTTGGACCGACCAGGATCTGCTCCGCAATGGCAGTGCGAGGAGTGCCCACCGCAGCGAGTCCGGCGTCGGCAAACGTTTTGATAACCTCGTCGACCTGCTGGGGTGAGGCACCGAGACGGGTCAGATAGTTTCGAATCCTGCCGTCCACCTCTGCCTGCGGCAGGTTTTGCGACGCTGGATCGAAGCGCAGGTCGGAAACCAGCTTCAAGGCCTCCCAGTCGGCAGCGGAAGTGAGTCCATTAAATCCCGCGTCATTCGCCATTTTCTGGATGCGTGCCTGCTGCTCCAGGGGAAGCGAAGCCATCGAAGAAGGGACATCGGCGTGATAGAGCGCGCCAGAAACTGCGCTGCCCGCAGCGCCCCCTGCCAGGCCCATCAAGCCGCCGCCAAGCGCCCCCGCAGCAGTGTTAGCCAGCATGCGCGCCTTACCGCCTTCGCTCCAGTCGCGATCGATTGCCGCCGCTTGAAGTAACAATGCATCGCGTTGTTCCGGGTCGCGCTCTTTGTCCGCGCGTTCACGCAGACTTTCTGATTGTGCCAATTTTCCATCGGCGTACCTGCTGATTTCAGCGGCGGCGGCAACGCTGAATGCTTGCGTGATTGCGACCTGATGCGCAACGTCCTGCTCCATCTTGCGCGCATCCCACCCCTTCTTCAGCGCGCCACTGTTGTCCTGGTCGCTGCTGACGTCACGGTTAAGACCGGCAATCATGTCTGCCGAGGGTTTGCCGGTCAATGCCTCCTGCTTCAGCGCATCACCGATCACCAGGGTTCCACCGCTGACGCCGGCGCTGGAGATACTCGCATCACTTCCAGAGCTGCTGCCAAATCCCATGGAACCGCTGCTGCCGGTTTTGGTATTGGCTGGGGCGACTTTTTCTGCCGTGTCTGCCTTGCTCTGTCCGCTGGCCTTGGTGCCTGCGGATGCACTGACGCTAAATCCGCTGGCGGAATGCTCATCCTTGTTTTGAAGATCATTGGCGGTCAGCGTGTTTGTGACAAGTGAGTTCTTGCCGAGTTCGACCGCCTTATCGCTGCTTGCGATCAAGCCCGCCTGCAGGCCGGTGTTACCCGCCACTTCAATCTGGAAACCGCCGTCTCCAGCCTTGAAACCACTTTGCTCAACCACGCTGACAAAGTCGCCATTGGCCTTGTTCTTCGATGCACTGCCTCCGACAGTGCTCACGCCATAGCAAAATGGAGGAATGCAGACACTGGCGTTGACTCCGGTACTGCTGCTCTTGCTCGCGTAGACACTGGAATCCTGAAGACTGACAACATTCAAGTCTCCCCCGATTGCCGCCTTGATGGTGTTCGCCGAGACCACGGCGCCTTGAAGCGTCGTGTCGCCCCCGCTCAGGATGGTTGCCGTGCTGCCCGCAGACAGGGAGGAATTAGTGAAGAAGGTATCCGTACCGTCAGCCTTGCCGCGCGCCTTGTTGGCGGCAAACTCAAAGCTGAATCCGCTTTGCGAACCACCCAGATTGATGCCGATACCAACACTGGTGCCACTGCTGCTGTTTTTGCTGGTCGGGTCTGCGTGTTTTGTGCCGCAAGCACCCTGATCTTGTCATCGGCAAACAAGGTCAGGTTGCCGCCAGCGTTAACCTTGGTTCCGGTCATGGTCAGATCACTTGCATCGCCTGAGCCCGCCCGCGGCTCCTCCAATGCGACAGAACCCGCACCTGTCCATTACCGTTTCTTGCTGAGGTTTTCGTACCAGAGCGGATTTTTTCGCAGCCCGGATGGGATACGAATAGCATACGGCCATGCTACGAACAGGATACGAGACGCCGCCTATCGCTGCAAAGGTAGCAAGTCGTCTCCATTGATGGTGCCTAGATCCCGATCAGAAACGATCAGAACAGTTTTCATCGCAATATCAACAATTGCTTCGAAAATAGTTATAACGTCACTTGGGGCATTCGAAATAACGTACCGTTTCTCCCCGGTCTCCATATCGGTTCGCACAAGGACGTAACCACCATTTTTAGCCGCCTCCCATGAATCCCCTGGTCCAAGGACAGAGGTTGGGATAGCGGTAAAGGAAAACCTCCAATGATGATCGGCTTCCTTATGCCCACCATACGTCGTGCACGTCTTAAACCAACTCGGCCATGTTTTCTTTGGGTGAGCCTCAATAAAACCATCCAAGAATAATCGAAGGGCATCTTCAAAATCACGACCTACATTTTTCTTTTCCACCTTAATCTCCACCATAAATCCTTGCCCATTGGGCGCGCATTATTTCAGACTGAATCATTGCATCATCCGACGGAAGTCGGCCATAAACATGTTGGCCATCATTACCCCAAATTGCGCTGCGCTGCTGTCCCATCTGCTGAAGGAATGGTCTATCCGCAGGCCCCGGATTAATCGAGTACCCTGGTGGGTGGGTATGTCCAGACCACTTCCCGTAATTCCCCGCCACGAGGTCATCAAGCATATTTTGGGATACTGAAATTTCATTTCCATATCCCCTAATGACCGTCCGTTGAGCACCCAACGTAAACATACTATATTCATCGCCCGTGACTTGACCGATTTACCTCAGGTCTGCCATGGATACATTCTTCTTCGCGAACGTGCCTACGGTGCCTTGGCTGGACAATTGTTCATGGATTGCGACCTGCCGCGCCGAAAGCGACGAAGTCGGCAGTAATTCTGCCAACTGACCGGAACGAGCGGTGGCTATTACGTTATTTGCCCCACTAATCCCTTCAGCGCGCCCCGCAAGACTATCCTTTACAGGATGAGAAATCGTTCCATTTTCAAGGCCAGAGACTCCAGCAAATGGCTCGTCCCCAACAATTATATGCTTAGGCTCCTCCGAAATGAAAACGTTGCTGCCCTTCGGGCTGTTCGTGGCGCCACCGAAGAGCTCAAGTTTTTTACCAGCATTTCTTATCAGCCCAGCAAAGCCACCCAGCCCCACCATCGTAATGGCCCCGCCGCCTACACCACCATCATTGGAAGCCGGCTGATCATATCCTGCTTCCTTGAACCCGTCCGCGAAGAATCCCGTGAGTGCGCCAGTCGCACGATTCTTCAGATCCTCCACCACAGGTATCTGGTTGACGCCGTAAATCACCGGCCCCGAAGCAAAATCCAGCGCTTCAAGCGTAAATTTTGCCACTGGGCTGCTGTCGACCGCTTTACCGACTTCGGTCAGAACCTTTCCAACCCCTTGAGTACCTTTATCGATAACCTTGGTGCCCAGGAAGACGCCCTGCTTATCAGTTGTAGTGTAATCAACTGCTCCGATGTCCGTTGGCGCCGACGTTGGACCGACCAGGATCTGCTCCACAATGGCAGTGCGAGGAGTGCCCACCGCAGCGAGTCCGGCGTCGGCAAACGTTTTGATAACCTCGTCGACCTGCTGGGGTGAGGCACCGAGACGGGTCAGATAGTTTCGAATCCTGCCGTCCACCTCTGCCTGCGGCAGGTTTTGCGACGCTGGATCGAAGCGCAGGTCGGAAACCAGCTTCAAGGCCTCCCAGTCGGCAGCGGAAGTGAGTCCATTAAATCCCGCGTCATTCGCCATTTTCTGGATGCGTGCCTGCTGCTCCAGGGGAAGCGAAGCCATCGAAGAAGGGACATCGGCGTGATAGAGCGCGCCAGAAACTGCGCTGCCCGCAGCGCCCCCTGCCAGGCCCATCAAGCCGCCGCCAAGCGCCCCCGCAGCAGTGTTAGCCAGCATGCGCGCCTTACCGCCTTCGCTCCAGTCGCGATCGATTGCCGCCGCTTGAAGTAACAATGCATCGCGTTGTTCCGGGTCGCGCTCTTTGTCCGCGCGTTCACGCAGACTTTCTGATTGTGCCAATTTTCCATCGGCGTACCTGCTGATTTCAGCGGCGGCGGCAACGCTGAATGCTTGCGTGATTGCGACCTGATGCGCAACGTCCTGCTCCATCTTGCGCGCATCCCACCCCTTCTTCAGCGCGCCACTGTTGTCCTGGTCGCTGCTGACGTCACGGTTAAGACCGGCAATCATGTCTGCCGAGGTTTTGCCGGTTAGTGCCTCCTGCTTCAGCGCATCACCGATCACCAGGGTTCCACCGCTGACGCCGGCACTGGAGATACTCGCATCACTTCCAGAGCTGCTGCCAAATCCCATGGAACCGCTGCTGCCGGTTTTGGTATTGGCTGCGGCGACTTTTTCTGCCGTGTCTGCCTTGCTCTGTCCGCTGGCCTTGGTGCCTGCGGATGCACTGACGCTAAATCCGCTGGCGGAATGCTCATCCTTGTTTTGAAGATCACTGGTGGTCAGCGTGTTTGTGACAAGTGAGTTCTTGCCGAGTTCGACCGCCTTATCGCTGCTTGCGATCAAGCCCGCCTGCAGGCCGGTGTTACCCGCCACTTCAATCTGGAAACCGCCGTCTCCAGCCTTGAAACCACTTTGCTCAACCACGCTGACAAAGTCGCCATTGGCCTTGTTCTTCGATGCACTGCCTCCGACAGTGCTCACGCCATAGCAAAATGGAGGAATGCAGACACTGGCGTTGACTCCGGTACTGCTGCTCTTGCTCGCGTAGACACTGGAATCCTGAAGACTGACAACATTCAAGTCTCCCCCGATTGCCGCCTTGATGGTGTTCGCCGAGACCACGGCGCCTTGAAGCGTCGTGTCGCCCCCGCTCAGGATGGTTGCCGTACTGCCCGCAGACAGGGAGGAGTTAGTGAAGAAGGTATCCGTGCCGTCAGCCTTGCCGCGCGCCTTGTTGGCGGCAAACTCAAAGCTGAATCCGCTTTGCGAACCACCCAGATTGATGCCGATACCAACACTGGTGCCACTGCTGCTGTTTTTGCTGTTCTGGGTTTGCGTGTTTTGTGCCGCAAGCACGCTGATCTTGTCATCGGCAAACAAGGTCAGGTTGCCGCCAGCGTCAACCTTGGTTCCGGTCATGGTCAGATCACTTGCATCGCCGGCACCCGTGGCAACGATTTTGACATCCCCGCCGGCTTTGATTGTGCTGCCGGCCGCCAGGCTGCTCGTTTGTCTGGTCTCGCTTTCGCTTTTGTTGTTGCCCAGGCTGATACTGACCTTGATGCCGGTGGCATTGAGTCCCTGCGTAGCGACAGCTGCCACGTCTTGGGCCTTTGAGGCCAACGTAACGGCGGCCAATGCCTGCATGCGCGGGTCGTTCGTCTTGCCGGCAGATTCAGCGGCACCGGCCAGTCCCTTGACCGCGTCGACGATTGGCACATTAATCGAGCCGCCAATGGCAGTCTTGCTGTAAGTGGAACGATCCGTGGCGTTATTGATGTTCGATAGCGTATTGATGGAAACCGACTTGGCCACAATGCTGATGTCGCCTGCCGGCGCCAGGACTTCGCTCGAGCTCTGCGTGTACTTCTCACCGGCCCTGAGCGCCACATCGCCACCCAAGCTGGCAATCTGGCTGCCCACCTGCGTCACCGTGTCGTACGTGCCATCCTGCGCATTCGCACTGATGCGGTCGACTTGTTGTGCAGATCCGTTCGTGTGTGTTCGTCAGGGCAGCCTCGTCCGTTGGCAATCAGCCGCCATCATTCCTGCTCAATAGCGGCTCTTAATTCGTCCCCGGACTGGAATCTGGACAGTTCCAAATTAAAGCTGTAATCCATATCAATAACGTGCAACGGTAGCTCTGGCTGAGACCGTTGCAGTTTAATGGCAAAGTCCGTCGCCTCCTCACCAAGCCCTTCGACAGTAACTGTCTCAAGGTCTTTGCTGAGTCGCACAACTGTTGCCCTACCAGCGTATGAGTAATGGCATTCAAATACTGCACCGATAAAATTGCCTTGGCGAACGTTGGAGACACCGTCGATTGCTGCAATAGCTGCCGCAGTACGACTCATGTCGAAACATTGCCCCTCACCAATGTAGATTGATAATTTGCTCATCTTGATCCCGGGACTTTCTGTGGTATCTGCGTTGGTACAACCTTAACCGTTCCTGGCACCTTAAATTGGTCCATCAACGATTGGAAATAAGGAACGGCTCTGGGTTCGTTAGTAAGCACGTCAAGTCGATTGAACGGAACGGCCGGATCATCTATCGCCGCTTTATACCGCTCAAATTCCCATCGTTGCTCGTTCAAAATTTTATCGCGTAAGAATGATGGAACGTTTGGATTTTCAATGTAAGGACTGTTGGCTGGCTTTTCAACGAATTTTGCATCGAGCATTGTTGTGCCCTTATAGCCATCTATGTCGATCGTTGTATTACCTGCGGGTACGCGATAGTTGTAAGGCCCTGTCTGCTCGACCTCAAACCTACCGCTAGCTTTGCCGGTCTGTGTTTCCAATTTATACAATCCAGGTACATAGGAGTCTAACTTCTCTCTATTCGAATGAGGTCATCATACTCACCGAACTCTGGCACCGTAGAGTAATTCGTGGTGACGTCAGATGATGTAAAAGAGGTCTCCAGCCGGTGAGGATTGAAGAACTCACGTCTCAGGTGGACCGTTCCATCTTGTTTAAAGATATAAGAAATACCATTGGTAACCTTATCCGTTTCACCGTCAAATTCACGATGCGTTGCCATCGTTAGAAATAGCTTTCCAGGCTCGACTTCCTGAAAGGCATAAGTCAAAGATTCCCGCAAATGCTCATCAAGAAAGCCAACACCAACCACCTTGTCCGCAACATCAAGAAAGCAAAAAGGTCGCTCAATAGAGTCTACAAGAACCGCATAGGGTTGCTTTTTTGCATGAGCAGACTTGGCTTGTTCTTCCGTCCAAACTTCGGTTGGTCGCTTTTTTGCCCTGAACCACGACTTACAATAGAAAATTGATCGTTTCATTTTTAATGGACATGTCCGTTAAAGTCTCGAATCAATACGCCTGCACGATTAGCGGCATCGAGAACTGATTGTGGAATTGGATTGGTTTGGACTGGCACTTCAAGAATGTGCTGCCCTAATAGGGGTTGCCCGGCCAATGAACCACTTGTCGGCACATTCGCAATTTTTCCATTGACAGGATATTTAGCCGGAAGTTCGTTGATGTAATTGAACGCAGTCTGTTCCTGCACACTGGATAACTGCGTAAATTTCCGCGAAACAATTTCGCCCGCGACTGGGTCGTAAGAGTCGAGACGAGTATACCCCGAGCCCTTGGGGCTGTCGATATAGACTTCGTTGTATGGATAGGCCGACGAACGTGCGGCATTAAAGTCGTTTCCGGCATCAAGTCGCGCAAGCCATGCGGGCCTACTACTGCCCGCTCTTACTGTATTTGCAGCAGCATCTACAGCTGTGCTATTTGCCCCAACAATTCCATTAGCGCTCCCGCCAAGCTTTGCCTCAGCAACCAGATTATCACCCACACCGACGCCAGCAGCAACGCTGGACGGTTTTACGACGCCAGAAGATCTGCTTACGCTCCTGGAAATACCGTTTCCTACGACACCCAGCGCGACATCTAGCCAGTACTGCGGAGATGACACCACTGCTTTGCCGGAATCAATCGTTTGACCAAGATTACCGTCAACAATGTTCAACATCGCCGAAGCCATGTCCAGTGAGTACTGCGGTGACATATAAAGCGTCAATGATTGCCATCCTGCGGGTGCATTTCTGAAGGCATCAAATTCCTTCTGCTCCATAATCGCCAAAGGTTGATTAGACTCCTTGCCGAGTAAAGTAAAGCTGGTGATCTGCCCCTCACTACCCTTGTTGACCACCACATTGGCAGTAGAAGTCGCCATGGATGGCATAAGCTGATTCTGCACGCCTCCCATTTTCAGTATCGTACTGCAACCTGAACCGCCGGGATTTTTGTGGCAGGCGTCCAACTCGGTCAAATATTTCTGCCAGTGGAATTGCCGGTTATTCGTATCTGATGCCAGTGCAGTGCCGGCCCCGTTCGTACCGGAGACTAATGTGCCGATTGCAAACGATACACCTTCTAAAAATCCCTGTGATGCTACCTGCGCTGAGTCCTCACTTAAACCTTTTTCTACTAAAGAGTTGTACGACGCAATTTGAAGCTTTTGCAGGTAGTCAGCCGACCCGGAAACCGCGCCAGAACTAATCGCGCCGCCAAGCCCTCCTGACAAACCGCCGCTGGCTGCATGTAAGGCTACCCGGTAAATACCTCCTTCATTCCATTTTTCAATTTCTTCCTGACTGGCACCCGCATCGATCAGATTTTTCATCTGCTTATCAGCATAATCGCCAATCATCTTCGGCGCCTGCTTGCTGAACTCCTGCGTAATAGCAACCCGCGCATCAACCTCTTTCTGCAGCGCCTTCCCATCCCAGTCTTTCGTCAGCGCGTTGCCACTAGCTGCCGCGCTTTCTGTGGTCACAGTGCGGTCGACCGACGCCAATAAGGAGATAACATCGTTACCGGTTGCGAGCTGTTTTGCGGTATCGGTGACCACCACAGCACCGCCACTGATCCCGCTATACGTCGTACTACTCTGGCTACCGCTAACCGACCCGAATCCCGCACTCGCGCCCGGCTTGCCATCCACACCGGCAGCCTTGATTTGCTCATCCGTCATGCCCTTCTTTTTGTCGTCCGGAATATCCGACTCTTTGCTGCCTTTGCCGCTCACCGATCCCGAGAATGCATATCCGGTAGCACTGAAATTGTCGCGGTTCTGCAGTTCGCTGGCCGTCAGACTGCCCGTCGTCAGTGCGTTGCGGCCGCCATCCACGGCTCCCTGGCTGCTGCTGAGCAAACCGCCGATCAAGCCGGTGTTGCCGCCGACCGTGACCTGGAAGCCGCCGTCGCCGGCCTTGATGCCGCTCTGCTCGAGCACCGACAGGAAATCGCCATTGACCTTCGATTTGCTGACGCTGCCACCGACGGTGCTGGCCCCATAGCAGAATGGCGGGATACACATGCTGGCGTTTACGCCCGAGCTGCTTTGCTTGCTGTCGAACTTGCTGCTGTCCTGCAGGCTCTCGATGTTGACGTCGCCACCGATGTTCGCGACCACGCTTGCGCCGGCAATCACGCCGCCCTTGAGCGTGGTGTCGCGCCCGCTGATCACGGTCACCTTGTCGGTCGCACCGACCTGGGTGTTGGTGTAACCGATGTCATCGCCGTCGGACTTGCCCCGTGCCTGGCTGACCGCCAGGTCGACGGTAAAGCCGTTCGACGTGCCGCCGATGCCAAAGCCGATGCCGATGCTCGTGCCGCTCGATTTGTTGGTGCTGTGCTGGCTGACGGTATTCCTGCCAGCCAGCAGGCTGACGTCGTTGTCGGCGGCAAGCAATACATTGCCCCCGGCAGAAATCGCACTGCCAAGCGCGGTCAGGTTGCTGTTCGCACCGGCGCCGGTGGCAACGATGCTGATGTCGCCGCCAGCGGAGATAGTTGAGCCGGCGACGGTCTCGCTGACACTCTTGACGTTGCTCTCGCTTTTGGAGTTGCCAAGGCTGACGCTCACGCGCAGGCCGGCACCGGTCACCGCAGCGACCGAAGTCGGCATGCTGCTCAGCGAACCCGCCACGTTGAGCGCCGCCAATGCCTGCATGCGCGGATCGCTGGTCTTGCCGGCATTGCTGACCATGCTGCCCACGCTCCTGGCAGCATCGAGCATCGGCGAGCTGATGGTGCCGCCGATGGCTGTCTTGCTGTAGCTCGTATGGTCGGTGTTGTTGCTGAGGTTGGTGGCAGCCGTGATCAACACGTCTTTTGCCACGATGCTGATGTCCCCCGCAGGCGACTTCACTTCGCTCGAGCTCTGCGTGTACTTCTCACCGGCCCTGAGCGCCACATCGCCACCCAAGCTGGCAATCTGGCTGCCCACCTGCTTCACCGTGTCGTACGTGCCATCCTGCGCATTCCTGACCGAGCCGATCGCCGGCTGGAAGCCGGAGCCGATCGAGCCCGACTTCTTGCTGCTGCTCGACGAAGCGCCAGCGCTGGTGTCCTGACCGCTCAGGACGGCCAGGTTACGGCCCGCCGTGATGGCGATGTCGTGGTCGGCCACTGCAGTGCTGGCGGTGAGCGTGATGTCGCGACCGGCGACCGCGCTCACGCTGCCGCCGCTGAGCACGCTGCCCACTTGCGTCACCGTCTCGCTGTTGCCGGCGGTATTGTCCTGCCCCTTGCTGTAGCCGATGCCCTGCCTGGCGTCCAGCGAGAAGCCGCTTTTTTTCTTCTCGGACGTGTGCTGCTCGACGTTGGTCTGCCCGGCACTGGACACGAGCACATCGCGCCCGGCGGCCAGCGTCAGCGCGTTGTCGGCAGCGACCTGGCTACCCGCCACCACGACATCCTGGCCGGCCCTGATCGAAATCGCTTCGCCCGCAATGGCGCTGCCCACCACGCTGGAACTGGCGATGTAGTCGGTCTGGGTCTCGCTGCGCTTCTTGAACGTGCTCTTGTGCTCGCTGTGGCTGGCGGTGTCGGACACCTGCTCTGCCATCACGTTGGTGATGCGCACGTCGCCCGTTGCCGCCAGTTGCACGGCGCCGCCGGCGCTCACGCTGCTGCCGGCGATGGCCAGGTTGCCCACGCTGGCGGTGCCCGCCTGAATCACCACGTCGTTGCCGGCGGTGATAACCGCACCCGTCACGGACTGGTGCTGCTGGACGTTCTTGTCGTAGTTTTTACCGCGCGAACTGTCCTGGCTGACGTTCAGTTCATCGACTACGGCAGCGATGGTGACGTTGCCGCCAGCGGCAAGCACGGCGTTGCCGCTGGCGCCGACCGCCACCTGCGTGCCTTGCAGGGCGAGGTTCTGGCCGGCGATCATGGTCAGGTCGCCAGTGCTGGCCACCTGCCCGATCTTGTGGCCGACCGTGCTGCTGTTGTCGGTATAGTCGGCCGACTGCGCCCGGTAGGTGCTGCCGGTTTGCAGGGCGGCAAAAGTGATGTCGCGCCCGGCCTGCAGGCCCACGCTGGCGCCACCGATGGTGCCGCCCGTATCGACGATGTCGCGCCCGGCCACCACCGTCAGGCCTTCCCTGGCGACGATGCCGGCCTGGTTCGACAGCACCGTGTAACTGCCGACGGCATTGCCGCTGGCGTAGTCCTGCCTGACCGTCAACGACTCGTTGCGCACGTCGCCGCCGGCCAGCAGGCCCACCGCGCCGCCGCCGATCATGCCGCCCTTGTTGACAATATCGGCCCCGGCCACCAGCACCGTGCGGCCATTGCCGCCATCGATCACGCCGCCGCTGTTGACGAGGTTCTCGGTAACGTTGATCTGCACGCCATCGCCAGTCACCAGCGCGCCGCTGGCCTGCACGGTAACCCCGCCGGCATGGGTCAGATACACCTTGGGCACCAGCACCTGCTCCACCCGCCCATCGGGCAGGCTGACGGTCTGGGTTTCCATCCAGACGATGTCGCTGGTCAGATGGCTGATCTGCTCGGCGCTGAGGGCGACGCCGGGACGCAGATTGTATTGCTGGGCAAAGCTGATGAAGAAGCTCAGCAAGCGACGTTAGCCAGACTGACTCAGCACGCTGCTGAAATATCTCTGGAATACATCCATTTCAGCTTCAAAAGGCGTACCTTACCCTTGGCCCCTCGCAGAAATCACTTTTAGTTCGTTTTCCGAGGCCGGTAATCTGGGGTAATCCCCCCCTTAATGATGCGCACCAGAAGTAGAGGCTATGCGGCGAGGGCC
>NZ_LROM01000065.1 GCF_001758785.1 Duganella phyllosphaerae | reverse complement strand
ATCCAGAGCAAGGCGCGGCGACGAAGACAGTACGAACGTACGGCGAGGAACTGCAACGCAGCTATGGAGGCTATGTCAGCGCTCGTAGCCGCTCATCATCTGCCAGCGACCGCTCATCCGCCAGCGGTCGCCGCGCGCCGGCCCCGCCGCTAACATGGTTCTACTCACTCACCACGGAGAAATACCATGTCCTTGCCCCGCATCGTTGCCACCCTCGCCGCCAGCCTGCTGCTCGCCTCATCCGCCATCGCCGCCCCCACCACCGCCTTCAAGGTCGACGTCACGGGCAACGCCAGCGGCGCACCGATGATCCTGATCCCGGGCCTGTCGTCAGCGGGCGCGGTATGGGACGGCACCGTCAAACGCTATTGCGGCGCGCGCCGCTGCCACGTGCTGACACTGGCCGGCTTTGCCGGCGTGCCTGCCATCGATGCGCCGCTGCTGGCCACCGCCGAACAGCAACTGAGCGAGTACATCGCCGCCAACAAGTTGCAGCAGCCGGTCATCGTCGGTCACAGCCTCGGCGGCTTCCTGGGGTTGAAACTGGCTGCCGACCATCCGGACCAGGTAGGCCGCCTGGTCATCGTGGACAGCCTGCCGGCACTGGCCGCCATCCAGATGCCGAGCATTACCGGTCCGCAGATGAAGGAAATGGCCGCCGGCATGCGCACCCGGATGCTGGGCATGGATGCCGCCACTTACAAGGCCGGCCAGCTGCAAACACTGCGTACCATGATCACCGGCGAAGCCGATGTACAGCGCGCACTGGTGTGGGGCCAGCAGTCGGACCGTACCACGGTCGCCAACGCGATGGCGGACCTGATGGCACAAGACCTGCGCCAGGAAGTCGCCCGCATCAAGGCCCCCACGCTGGTGATGGGTACCTGGATCGCCTATAAAAACTTCGGTACCCGTGACCAGTTCCTGCAGGGCTACCAGGACCAGTACCGCCAGCTGCCAGGCGTGAAAATCGAGCTGGCGGACAACGCCCGCCACTTCATCATGCTCGACGACCCGGACTGGATGTATGATCGCATCGACCAGTTTTTGAAATGAATGCACTGTAAATGCCCGTGACCGACCATCGCCCCCTGCCCGCCCGCCTGAACTGGTACTGGATCCTCCAGCTGGCCGGCTGGAACTTCCTGCCGCTGCTGATGGTGGCGATGACACCGAGCGCCGAGCGCACGCTGGCCGCGATCGCGATTGGCTACTGGGGTGTGACGGGCGGCCTGCTGATTTCCCACCTGTGGCGCCGGTTCCTCAAACGCCGCATTGACAACCGCGTGCGCGTGTCGTGGAGAACCATCGCCATCGCTTTGCCCTTGCTCAGCGCCGTGCACACGGCGATACAGACAGTCGGCTATTTCGTCATCAAGCCGTTCGGCGAGGTGCATGGCGCGGGGTGGCTGCCGGGGGCGCTGCTGTTCTGGTGGGGCGTGTACCTGGTCTGGACCATCTTCTATATGCTCGTCGCCAACCTGCGCCGCAATGCCCGGCTCGAAGCGGAAGCGCTGCAACTGCAACTGAGCGCGAAAGAAGCCGAACTGCGCGCCTTGCAGGCGCAAGTCAATCCGCATTTTTTCTTCAACAGCATGAACAGCGTGCGCGCCCTGGTCTACCAGGACCAGGACGCGGCCGCGCAAATGATCGACCAGCTGGCCAGCGTGATGCGCTACGCGCTGCAATCGGGCCACCACGACACGGTGCCGCTGGCCGCCGAAATCGAGGCCGTACAAGCCTACCTGGCAATCGAGAAAATCCGCTTCGAGGAACGGCTGCGCATCGCCATCGATATCGGCCTGGGGCTGGAAACCGTGCGCATCCCGCCCATGACCTTGCAAACGCTGGTGGAGAACGCCGTCAAGTATGGCGTGGAGGCCAGCGCCACCGGCAGCGACATCCGCATCCAGGCCAGGCGCGGTAACGGCCATGTGGTGCAGATCGAAATCGCCAACCACGGCGCCATTGCACCGTTTGCCGATTCCACCCGCGTGGGGTTGGCCAACACGCGCCAGCGGCTGGCGTTGATCCTGGGCGCGGGCACCCGGCTCGACCTGACCGAGGACAGCGGCTGGGTGCGCGCCACCATGACCATCCCGGAGACACCATGACGCCATCAATGCGCGTGCTGCTGATTGACGACGAACGCCTCGCGCGCGCCGAATTGCGCCGCCTGCTGGCGGCGCACCCGCACGTGGAGATCGTCGGCGAAGCGGCCAACGCCGCCGAAGGCGTGCAGCAGATCGCTGCCTTGCAACCGGACCTGGTACTGCTCGACGTGCAAATGCCCGGTGGCAGCGGCTTCGACATGCTGGCCGCCCTCGACCACGCGCCGCAGGTGATCTTTACCACGGCCTTCGACCGCTACGCCTTGCAGGCCTTCGAAGTCAATGCGCTCGACTACCTGCAAAAGCCGATCCAGCCGACGCGGATGGCGGCGGCGCTGCAACGGTGTGCGGCGCGGCAGCCAGCCATCGCGGCGCCGGGCGCCAGTGCCACGCCGGTCACCACACCGCCCAAGCTGTTCATCAAGGACGGCGAGCGCTGCTGGTTCGTGGCCCTGGACGACATCCGCCTGTTCGAGTCCGACGGCAACTACACGCGCACCTATTTCGACACGCATCGGCCCCTGATGCTGCGCTCACTGAGCCAGCTGGAAGAACGGCTCGACCCGCAGCGGTTCTTCCGCGCCAGCCGCCGCCACATCGTCAATCTCGGCTTCATCGAGCGGGTGACAGCCAATGAATCGGGCGGCCTCGATCTGACACTGCGCGATGGCATGGCGATCGAAGTCTCGCGCCGGCGCGCCGCCCAGTTCCGCAGTCTGACCAATTTTTGACGACGACCATCAGCCGCCCAGCACGTCCGCCGGCGCCATGCGCATGGCCACGCGCGCCTGGCGGGTGATCGCCAGCAGCGCCACCATCAGAGTGATCATCAGCGACATTAGCAAGGTCCAGTAGCCACCCGGCGCCTGCGCGACATAACCAGCGAGGTAGCGCTCGATGGCCAGCGCCGCCAGCGGCAAGCCGATGACAGCGGCCACCAGCACCAGCCCACCGGTCTCGCGCACTACCAGCAGGCCGATGTCGCTGCCACGCGCGCCGTGCAGCTTGCGCAGCACGATCTCCTTCGCCCGGCGTTGCACGGTGGTGGCCGACAGCACGTAGGTGCCGAAGGCGGCGATCGCCAGCGTGATGGCGGTGGCGATGACGAGCAGCGTGGACAACCGCGACTCGTCCGCGTAGTTCAGCGCCAGGATGTCACTGGCGCGCTGGGTACGCATGATGGCGTCCGGAAAGTAGCGCGGCCACAGCTCGCGCACCAGCGCCTCCACCTGCGGCGCCGGTACCGAAGCGCGCACGCTCAGCGCCACGCCGGCCGTCCATAATTCGAAGGCGGTGGCGCGCGGCGCTTCGCGCAGCGTATGAAAATGCAGATCGGGTGGAATGCCCACCACGCGCTTGCGCACGACCTTGCCGTCGAAATCGGTAAACAGCACCACTTGCCCGACCGCTGCATGCGGCGAGGTGAAGCCCAGGTCGCGGGTGGCAATCGCGTTGAGCACCACCGGCACCGGATCGTCTTCCTTGTCGCGTGCCGACTGGAACAGCCGGCCAGCTTGCGGGGCGATGCGATACAGTTCGAAGAAATTGGCGCTCACGCCTTTCATTTCCATGCCCGCGCCAGTCCCGCCTTCACGCCGCAGCTCGCGCGTCCAGGCCTGGTCGAGCCGCCCCACCGGGTCTTCCGAAATGGCGATGCCCTGCACGCCCGGCTGCGCGGTCAGCGCGGCCATGAAGGCGCGCGCCGGTTCGCTGTAACGCACCGGCGCCGGCAGGTCGACAATGACGAACGGCGCCGGATCGAAACCCGGCGAGGCGCGCAGCGCGAACTCGGTCTGCCACGCCACGGCGGCCGTCACGCTCACAAAGCCCATGGCAATCGCCACCTGCGCGACTGTCAGTGCGCGGCGCCAGCGCGTGCTGGCTGCCGACTCGGTATCGGCGCGTCCGGCCAGTACCTGCGTGGGCAGCACGCGCATGGCGATCCACGCCGGGTAGAGTGCGGTGACCACGCCCAGCAAGGCGCCGAGCGCCAGCGCAGCAGCGATGTGCGGCAGCGACAGCAAGCCGGCGAGGTCGCGGTTCATCAGCAAGGCGAACTGCGGCAGCGCCAGCCACGCCAGCACCAGTCCCAGCACGGTCGCCACGACGGACACCGTCACCGACTCGGTCACGAACTGCAGCACGAGGCGGCGCGCGCCCGCGCCCAGCACCTTGCGCAGCGCCACCTCGCGCTGGCGACGCAGCACGCGGATGGTGGCCAGGTTGACGTAATTGATGGCCGCCAGCGCCAGCACCAGCAGCGCAATCGCCGCCAGTGCCGCAATCACCGCCGGGTTGGCGCGGTTACCCGGTTTGAACACGCGGTTGGGCTGCACCGCGTGGTCGAAGTAGGCAGCTCGCAGCGGCGTGACGCCGATGTCCATGATCTTGCGCCTGCCCAGGCGTGCCAGCGTTTCCGGTGGCACGTTGCGCAGGCTGGGCGCACGATCGACCGCCTGCTGCAATGTCGCGACGATGGCCGGCAGCGAAGCGCCGGGCCGCACGCGGATCAGCACCTTGCCCATCCAGCCCTGCTGGCCGGTGAGCAGTTCGTCGCGCACCATCTGGTCGGTGAGCGTGGAGTTCACACCCAGCAGCGAGTCGAACGGCACCGTCGTGGTGGGCGGCGGCGTGCGCACCACCGCACCCACGCGCACCGTCTTGCCTTCGGCCTGCATGGTGCGGCCTACGGCGTTGGCCGTACCGAACAGCCGCTGCGCTGTGGCCTGAGTGAGCACTACCGCATCGGGCTGCGCCAGCGCCTGACGCAGGTTGCCCTGCACCGCCTGCATCCCCAGCATGTCGGCAAAGCCCGGCAGTACCAGCAGCCCTTGCAGATGCTGGCGGTGCTCACCGATGCGCACCACCAGCGGCGTAGTCTCGGGCCGCGACGGGAAGAACACCGTGGCGTCCACCACGCCGGGCGTGGTCAACGCGGTCTGGCGCAGAAAGGCAGGCGCCACATCGTGCAGCGGTGACTTGGGATCGACGTTGTAGCGCTGTGTGACCACGTAGATGTGATCTGCATCCGGCACATGCGCATCGTATTGCAGCGAGTAGCGCACGTAGCCGAGCAGCAGGATGCAGGTGCACAGGCCCACGGCCAGGCCGAGGACCACGACCAGCGAGTAGCCAGGTTCGTGCAACAACGTGCGCCAGCCGATGCGAAAGTCCTGGGGTGTCATTGTGATTCCTGAAGTGGCGATACCGTGACACAGCAACTAGCGTGCCACGGTGTTTTCACCGCCGCGAATGGCGTTTTCAGCGCCGGCTGTTCATTGTCGAACACCGGCGCTGTCCGCTTTCGCACGTATCTACTTCAGCGCGGGGATCTTCTGCGGCGTATAGGGCTGCACCGGCTGCGCCTTGAGCTTTTGCGCCAGCAGGTCCAGCGCCACTTCCAGCTGGCGGTCCTGGCCGTTAAAGGTGGCGTGCGGCAGGTTGTCCACTTCCACGTCCGGTGTCACGCCCACGCCTTCGATCAGCCAGTGGCCGTCGGCGGTGTTGAACTGACCGTTCTGCGCTACCCGCGCCATGCCGTCGTCGCTGAGGCGATTGTTATCGCTGAGCCAGACGCCGGCGCCGGCGGTGCGCATGCCTACCAGTGGCGCCAGCCCCAGCGCCTTGACGCCGGCCGCAAAGGTCTCGCCGTCCGAGTAGGTCAGCTGATCGATCAGCACCACCAGGTGGCCGCGGAACGTGGTCTGCATGTTCGGCGCCGGCTGGCTGCCCGGCGAGGACCAGAAGGCCCAGGCCTTGCGCAGCAGCTTTTCGATGATCCAGCTGTCGATATTGCCGCCGTTGTTGCGGCGCACGTCGATGATCAGGCCTTCACGGTTGACGTTGGCGTAGAAGTCGCGCGCGAACGAGGCAATGTCGCGCGCGCCCATGGCGCGCAGGTGCAGGTAGCCGATGCGGCCACCGGAGGCCGTCTCCACCTGCCGCGCGCGGCTTTGCTCCCAGTCGCTGTAGCGCAGCGCCGCCTGTTTGGTCATGTCCACCGGCAGCACAATCACCGGCCGGCTGCGGCTGTTTTTACCCTTGACCTGCAACAGCACCTGCTTGCCGGCCTGGTTGAGCAGCAGGTCGGCGATGTCGCGCACCTCGTTGGCCGGCTTGCCGTTGACGGCGGTGATGATGTCGCCTTCCCTGATCTCCACGCCGGCCTGCGCCAGCGGCCCGCGTTCGGACGGCAGTTCCGGCTCGCTGCGGTAGATGTGATCGACCTGGTAGCCTTCCGCCGTGCGGGTGAGCAGCGCGCCGAGGCCGGCCGGCGTGCCTTCCGGCGCAGAGCGGCGCAGGTCGCCGGGACGGATCTGCGAGTGCAGCGCGCCCACTTCGCTCACCATCATGCCGAGGATATCGTTCAGTTCCGCGCGGTCGGTTACGCGGTCCACCAGCGGCGCGTATTTCTGGCGCACGCCGGCCCAGTCCACGCCGCGCATATTGGCGTCGTAGAGGAAGTCGCGGTGCATGCGCCAGGCATCGTTGAACATCTGCTTCCACTCCAGGCGCGGATTGGAAGTAAAACTCCAGTCGTCCACCTTGACCCTCGCCTTCGAGATATCGGCCGGCGCCTTGGCGCCGGCATCGACGATGATCATCTCGCCCGGTCCGGCGGCAAAGGTGCGGTAGTAAATATGCTTCTTGTCCTGCGCCAGGTCGAACTCGCGCACATTGCTGGCAAAGGTTTCCGGCTGCGGACCGTTGGCCGCGATGGCCAGGGTTTTCAGGCTGGCCTTGCCGCCTGGCGTTTCGCTCTCGAGGTAGTACAGGCGCTTGTCGTCCATCGCCAGCGCGCGGTAATTTCCGGGCGCCAGCGGCACTTCGTACAGCCGATCCTGCAGGCCGGCGAACACGATGGCGGGCAGCGCTTTGCCGGCGTCCGGTTTCGGCTTGGCGTCGGTAGCCTTGGCCACCTTGGCCACGGCTTTTTCGGCCGCTTTTTCGGCGGCCTGCTCGACCGCCTTGTCTTCGGTGCCGTCGGCACTCTTCTCGCCCGGCTGGCTCAGTTCATCATCGGGCTTGAACGGGAAGCGGTTACCCGGTTGCAGCGCCAGTGCGTACAGGCCGGTGCGCTTGTCGAACACGGGGCCCATGTTGCGGTCGCCCCACGGCGAGCCATTGGCCAGCGTGAAGTTGCGGGCCGAGAGGAAGTACAGCCACTTGCCGTCTTTCGAAAACACCGGCGCGCCGGACGTGAAGCGGTCGCTGGTGACAAAAGCCAGCTGCTTCGAGGCCAGGTTGTACAGGCCGATCTGTTCGCGCTGCTCGGTGCTGGCGGCGCGCACGATCGCCAGGTTCTTGCTGTCGGACGACCAGACGATTTCGTCGTGCTTGTCCACGCCCGCCTTGCCGGCGTCGTCGATCACGACATTGGTTTTGGTGGCCAGGTCCAGTAGCCAGAAGCGGCCCTTCTTGTCGGTGTGACCGAGCCAGCGGCCGTCCGGCGATGGGTACAACTGCCAGCGGTGGCTGATGCCGTCCTTGGTCAGGCGTTCGCCCGGACCCGAACCGTCGGCCGGGTACTTCCAGATTTCGTTCTCGCCGGTGCTGTCCACAATCGCGTACACCCAGCGCTCGTCGTGACTGAACACGGCCTCGCGCGCCCGCGCGCCTTCGGGGATGGCGATTTCCACGCGACGCTGGGCGCCGGTGCCGGCCAGGCTTACGCGCCCGCGCGCGGTGAGCACCAGGCGTTCGCGCGTGGCGGCCAGCTGGACATTGGTCAATTGCTCGAGTGGTGAACGGATCTGGCGCGCGCGCTGCTGGTCGAAATCGGACACCAGGTCAATCGCCAGCGCGCGGTCGTTCGACGCCGCCAAATCCAGCACGTGGATGTCGGCGCCCAGCTGGTAGGCGATGCGGCCGTCGCCCAGCGCAGCGTTGCGCACGTCCCAGTCTTTATGACGCGTGTGCTGACGCAGGTCGGCGCCGTCAAGCGCCATCGACCAGATATTGTCCGCGCCATCGCGGTCGCTGATGAAGTACAGGCGGCCCTGCCACCACATCGGCCGCTTGTTGTTGAAACTGAGATTACCAGGATCGGACGCCAGCAGTTGCACCGCCTCGGCCTTGCCATCGACATCGTAGCGCCACAACTGGGCGTGCGCCCCACCCCGGTAATTCTTGACGTTGTCGTTGGTGAGCGCCAGGCCGTAGCGGGTGAAGTACAAAGTCTTGCCAGCGTCGTCGAGCACGGCGTCGTTGGCATCGGCCACGGCAAACACGCGGCGCGCCAAAGTGGTGGGCGTGACTGCCGCAACGATGCGGTGCGCCGACGGGCCCTTGCTGTCCTGGGTGCTGACCAGCACCTCGCCCTGCGCGGTCCAGCCCAGCACCGTGACGGCACCGTTCTCGAACGTGATGCGCCGTGGCAGGCCGCCAGCGAGCGGCATCACGTACGCTTCCTGCGCGCCCTCGTAGGCGCCGGTAAACGCCACCCAGCGGCCGTCGTGCGAGATGGCGGCGTTGGTTTCGGCGGCGGCGTGGGTGGTCAGGCGCTGGGCGACGCCGCCCTGGGCGCCGGTCTTCCACAAGTCGCCTTCGGCAGTAAAGACCACGGCGTCGCCACGGATGGCGGGGAAACGGTAATAGGCTTCGGCGGCGTGGGCGCCGAGGTGGGTGGCCAGCAGGCCGGCGGACAGCAGCAGTTGCGACAGGCGGGACAGTTTCATGGAGACCAGGCTAAGTTGTCGGATTGAACGACAATTCTGGCACAGCTTGGCGTATTACTGCGAAAAAACCCGCACGGCTAACCGGGGAGCTCAGCGGTAAAAAAAACGCCCCGCATTTGCGGGGCGTTCGGGCAACAACTTATTCCACTTCTACCGTTTCTGGCGGCAGGGTTGGCGCGGCATCTGGCGGTTCCGGGAACTCCAGCTTGACCACGTCCTTCTCGTCCAGGTCCACGGTGACCTTGCCACCGGAGACCAGGCGGCCAAACAACAGTTCGTCGGCCAGCGCCTTGCGAATCATGTCCTGGATCAGGCGCGCCATCGGGCGCGCGCCCATCAGCGGATCGAAACCCTTCTTGCCCAGGAACTTGCGCAAGTTCTCGGTAAAGATGGCCTCGACCTTTTTCTCGTGCAGCTGCTCTTCCAGCTGCATCAGGAATTTATCGACCACGCGCAGGATGATTTCCTCGTCCAGCGCACGGAAGCTGATGATCGCGTCGATGCGGTTGCGGAACTCCGGCGTGAACATGCGCTTGATGTCGCCCATCTCGTCGCCGGCCTGCTTCGAGTTGGTGAAGCCGATCGACGTCTTCTGCAAACTCTCGGCGCCCGCGTTGGTGGTCATGATGATGATCACGTTGCGGAAGTCCGCCTTGCGGCCGTTGTTGTCGGTCAGCGTGCCGTGGTCCATCACCTGCAGCAGGATGTTGAAAATGTCCGGGTGGGCTTTTTCAATTTCATCGAGCAGCAGCACCGCGTGCGGCTTCTTGGTGATGGCTTCGGTCAGCAAACCGCCCTGGTCGAAACCGACATAGCCCGGCGGCGCGCCGATCATGCGCGACACCGCGTGACGCTCCATGTACTCGGACATGTCGAAGCGGATCAGGTCGATACCGAGGATGAACGCCAGCTGCTTGGCCACCTCGGTCTTGCCCACGCCGGTCGGACCGGAGAACAGGAACGAACCGATCGGCTTGTCGGACTTGCCGAGGCCGGCGCGCGCCATCTTGATGGCCGACGCCAGCGCTTCGATGGCAGGATCCTGGCCGAACACCACGTTGCGCAGGTCGCGGTCGATGGTTTGCAGCTTGCTGCGATCGTCCTGGTTGACCGTTTGCGGCGGGATGCGCGCGATCTTGGCGATGATGTCCTCGATCTCGGTTTTACCGATGGTTTTTTTCTGCTTCGATTTCGGCAGGATGCGTTGCGCCGCACCGGCTTCGTCGATCACGTCGATGGCCTTGTCGGGCAAGTGACGGTCGTTGATGAAGCGCGCTGCCAGTTCGGCCGCAGTCGAAAGGGCCGACGACGTGTATTTCACGCCATGGTGCTCTTCGAAGCGCGATTTCAGACCACGCAAGATCTGCACGGTCTGCTCGACCGTCGGCTCGTTGACATCCACTTTCTGGAAGCGGCGCGACAGCGCGTGATCTTTTTCGAACACGCCACGGAATTCCGTGTACGTGGTCGCGCCGATGCACTTGAGCTGGCCGTTGGCCAGCGCCGGCTTGAGCAGGTTCGAGGCGTCGAGCGTACCGCCCGAAGCCGAACCGGCGCCGATGATGGTATGGATCTCGTCGATGAACAGGATGCCGGCCGGGTTGTCCTTCAATTGCTTGAGGACAGCCTTGAGGCGCTGTTCGAAGTCGCCGCGATACTTGGTGCCGGCCAGCAGCGCGCCCATGTCCAACGAATAGACCACGGCGTTTTGCAGGATTTCAGGCACGTCGCCCTGGGTGATGCGGTAGGCCAGGCCTTCGGCAATCGCGGTCTTGCCTACGCCGGCTTCGCCGACCAGCAAGGGATTATTCTTGCGGCGGCGGCACAGGATCTGGATCACGCGGTCGACTTCCTCGTCGCGACCGATCAGCGGATCGATCTTGCCTTCGGCAGCGTACTTGTTGAGGTTTTGCGTGAACTGGTCG
The DNA here is from genome assembly GCF_001758785.1 of Duganella phyllosphaerae. Classification (GTDB taxonomy): domain Bacteria; phylum Pseudomonadota; class Gammaproteobacteria; order Burkholderiales; family Burkholderiaceae_D; genus Rugamonas; species Rugamonas phyllosphaerae. Next base: position 64,426 of record NZ_LROM01000065.1, on the reverse strand, counting down.
AGCGGGCTTTCCTTCGGTTGGCCCTCGGCGCCCGGGGCGCCCTCTTCCACGCCTTCGGAAGCCTTGGCGGCGTCCGATTGCTGGTCCTTGCGCACACCGTGCGAGATGAAATTGACCACGTCGAGGCGGGTCACGCCTTGCTGGTGCAGGTAGTAGACCGCGTGCGAGTCCTTCTCGCCGAAGATGGCGACCAGCACGTTGGCGCCGGTCACTTCCTTCTTGCCGTTCGATGCAGACTGCACGTGCATGATCGCGCGCTGAATGACGCGCTGGAAACCGAGCGTAGGCTGGGTATCGACTTCGCCGGTGCCGGGCACCGTCGGCGTGTTATCGCCGATGAAGTTGGTCAATGTCTTGCGCAGATCCTCGATGTTGACGGCACATGCGCGCAACACTTCGGCAGCCGAGGGGTTGTCCAGCAGAGCCAGCAACAAGTGCTCCACCGTGATGAATTCGTGCCGTGCTTGTCGTGCTTCGACAAACGCCATGTGCAAACTTACTTCCAATTCCTGCGCAATCATACTTCCTCCATCACGCATTGCAGGGGATGCCCCGCCTTGCGTGCGTGCGTTAAAACGAACTCCACTTTGGTACTGGCTATATCTTTTGAGAACACGCCGCACACTCCTTTGCCGTAGCGATGAACACTGAGCATTATTTGCGTGGCTGTTTCACGGTCTTTATTGAAATACTCCTGGATGATGGCAACGACGAACTCCATCGGCGTGTAGTCGTCATTGAGCAGCGCCACCTGGTACAACGGTGGGGGTTTCAGCGCTTGCCGCTCCAGTAGGGTTTCGGTGTCATGCTTGGTTGCCATACGCTTATATTCTAATGCTTTCGGGGTTGATGCAATGTGCATTTCACCATGCACAACTAATTGTTTTCCATCTTACGCGTTTTCCTGACTTGCCGCAGATGGGCCCCGGATTGTCAAATACAAGAGTTGCATCTGAACCAATTCGATTAAAAGTAGCAAAATGCCCACAAATCTGCTTGACTTTCAAATTTGGTCCGCTAACAATGCGTTATCGGCTGCGTGCAGAGATGTACATGTTGATAAGAAGTAAGGCGTGAGGAGGGGCAAGAAGCATCTTGCTTTTATGGCTCGTGTGATCAGTTTTAATTTTGAAAGTTCTTTTTATGGCAACAGGTACTGTTAAGTGGTTCAATGATTCCAAAGGTTTTGGCTTCATCACTCCAGATGACGGCGGCGAAGATTTGTTCGCGCACTTCTCCGCAATCAACATGAACGGTTTTAAGACCCTCAAAGAAGGTCAAAAAGTTCAATTCGAAGTCACGCAAGGCCCTAAAGGCAAGCAAGCTTCCAACATCCAATCCACGTAATTTGTGGCGTTGGTGTACGAAAAACCCCGTCTGCGGGGTTTTTTTTCGCCTGTACGGTTGAGCCTGATGACCGCAAAGTGTTGCTGCAATCCGACGTCAGCAGTCTGACCCGCTTTGTCACGGGTCATGCAAGGGTGGCTAGCTGTTCCAGCGTATCCGGATACTTTTGCAGCAAGCGTATCAGCGTGGTGGCCTGCGCATTGGGCTTGGCGCGACCCTGCTCCCAGTTCTCCAGCGTTCGCGCATTGACACGCAGGTACATCGCAAATACCGGACGCGACATTTTCAAGTCTTCGCGCAAGGCGATCAGCTCTGCACCATCGACGGCTTCCAGCGCCCGCAGCTTGGGCGTGTGGGTGCGCAAGGTCAGCTTACCCTCACGCGATTGTGCCAAAGCGTCGAAGCCTGCGGTGAGTTCAGTAAAAATATCCCTGGTCATGATGTCGTTCTCGCTCGAAGTTCAGCATTTAACATGTTCCTGAGCAGTTTCTTCTGCTCGGCACTCAGATCGTCCCGCACATCTTTTCCATACACGGCGAACGACCAGAACTGGCGACCCTGAACCCAGTGGGGGTAGATGAGACGCAGTCCGCCGCGCTTGCCTTTTTGCCGTGGCGAATCGGCAAAGCGTACCTGCGCAGCCCTCCTGTCCCCTGGATGACGGCACCGGCGTCCGGCTGTTTCAGCAGCAGGCGTTGAAACCCACGAAATTCTTCGTCATTAAAATATTGTGCGCGGTGACGTTCGAAGGGCGGCAGTTCTACAAAGGTCGCATCCATAATATACGTTGTTTGCGTAGGGTTCAAGTTGATAAGCCAGAACTGCTCAACCTGTAGCAACGACATGCTTATCGAATTGCGTTCGCACAAAAGGAAAAGGCGCCAACCTCGTGCGAGGATGGCGCCTGCCAATGGAAAGACGTGAAATTTATTCCATATTCTCTACCATCACCTCACCAAAGCCCGAGCAAGACACCTGGGTTGCGCCGTCCATCAGGCGCGCGAAGTCGTAGGTGACTTTTTTGGAAATGATCGAGCGTTCCATGGCCTTGATGATCAGGTCGGCCGCTTCGGTCCAGCCCATGTGGCGGAGCATCATTTCGGCCGACAGGATCAGCGAACCGGGGTTCACGTAGTCCTTGCCGGCGTACTTGGGCGCGGTGCCATGGGTGGCTTCGAACATCGCTACCGAATCCGACATATTGGCGCCCGGCGCGATACCGATGCCGCCCACTTGTGCGGCCAGCGCGTCGGAGATGTAGTCGCCGTTCAGATTGAGCGTGGCGATCACGCTGTACTCGGCCGGACGCAGCAGAATTTGTTGCAGGAATGCATCAGCGATCGAATCCTTGACCACGATATCGCGGCCGGTCTTCGGGTTCTTGAATTTGCACCATGGACCGCCGTCGATCAGCTCGGCACCGAATTCTTCGACTGCCAATTTGTAGGCCCAGTCACGGAAGCCACCTTCGGTGTACTTCATGATGTTGCCCTTGTGAACGATGGTGACCGAAGGCTTGTCGTTGTCGATGGCGTACTGGAAGGCCTTGCGTACCAGGCGCTGCGTGCCTTCGATCGAAACCGGCTTGACGCCGATGCCGGACGTCTCCGGGAAGCGGATCTTTTTCACGCCCATTTCCTTGACCAGGAAATCGATCAATTTTTTGGCGCCTTCCGAACCTTGCTCGTATTCGATGCCCGCGTAGATGTCTTCGGAGTTTTCGCGGAAGATCACCATCTGGGTTTTTTCCGGCTCCTTGACCGGCGACGGCACGCCCGGGAAGTAGCGCACCGGGCGCAGGCACACGTACAGGTCAAGCTGCTGGCGCAGCGCCACGTTGAGCGAGCGGATGCCGCCACCGACCGGGGTGGTCAGCGGGCCCTTGATCGATACCACGTAGTCCTTGAGCACAGCCAGGGTTTCTTCCGGCAGCCAGACATCGGGGCCATACACGCGGGTCGACTTTTCGCCCGAGTAAATTTCCATCCAGTGGATCTTGCGGGCGCCGCCGTACGCCTTGGCCACAGCGGCATCGACCACCTTGATCATCACCGGCGTGACGTCGATGCCGGTGCCGTCGCCCTCGATGAAGGGAATGATCGGGTTATCTGGTACATTCAGGGAAAAATCGGCGTTGACGGTGATTTTCTGGCCATCGCCAGGGACATTGATATGTTGGTACATCGCGTACTCCTAAATGGGCACCAGGGAACACCAGGCAAACAGCTACAATGCTGCTCCAGGACGAAGATTTTAGCTACTCTTCTATAAGACATAAGACACTGTTTCGCATTATGCACGACTATCATGCGAGGCGCTAGCCTACACCAATCCCACCCTTTACTGCATGGCGCTCATATTATTTAACAAACCGTTCCAGGTCCTGTGCCAGTTCTCGCCGCAGGACGGCAAGGCCACACTGGCCGACCACCTGGACATCCCCAACATCTATCCCGCCGGCCGCCTCGACTATGACAGCGAAGGCCTGATGCTGCTGACCGACGACGGCAAGCTCCAGCACACCATCGCCCATCCGGACCACAAGGAAGCCAAGGTGTACCTGGTGCAGGTGGACGGCGTGCCCGATGCCGCCAGCCTGTCCAGGTTGCAGGCGCCGCTCGACCTCGGCGACTTCACCACCCTGCCGTGCCAGGCCGTGCGCATTGCAGAACCTGAATGGCTGTGGCCGCGCAATCCGCCGATCCGCCAGCGCGCCGACCAGCCCACCAGCTGGCTGGCGATTACTTTACAGGAAGGGAAGAATCGCCAGGTGCGGCGCATGACGGCGGCGGTGGGCTTGCCGACCTTGCGACTGGTGCGCACCTCGGTCGGCGGCATCTCGCTGGCCACGCATCCACTGCTGCCAGGCGAGTGGATGGAAGTCTCGGCCAAGGATCTCAAGCGGTAAATCGGCGCCCCATGCGAAAAAACCCGCGCTGGCCGAAGCCAGGCGGGTTTTTGCAGCTATTCCCGAAGCGGGAATTAAGCGGCGGTAGCCAGTGCTTTGACAGCAGCGGCCAGGCGGCTCTTGTGGCGAGCGGCCTTGTTTTTGTGGATGATCTTCTTGTCAGCGATGCTGTCGATGGTCGACACCGACTTCTGGAAGATTTCAGCAGCAGCGGCTTTGTCGCCAGCCTGGATTGCTTTACGAACTGCTTTGATTGCAGTGCGCAGGGTAGAACGCTGCGACGAGTTGTGCGCGTTTTGTTTAACTGCTTGACGAGCACGTTTGCGCGCTTGTGCGGTATTTGCCATGGAATTTCCTAAAATAAAGGTAGTTTGCAAACATTATCGTTTGCCAAACAGGTCGTTCGTGTGCCGAACCAAGTGAGTCAAACTGCTGCCTGCCAAACAATTATTGTCTGCATAACAGAATTCTGTACAGCCAGCGATTATAGCGATGTTTTCCGCTCGGAGCAACTATAATCATGCCCCATGAACTTGCTCAGAACCCTCGCCGCCATCTCCAGCATGACCATGCTGTCCCGTGTCACCGGTTTGTTGCGTGAAATCCTGATTGCCCGCGCCTTCGGCGCCAGCGGCATGACAGACGCCTACAATATTGCGTTCCGCTTGCCCAACCTGCTGCGCCGGCTGTTTGCCGAGGGCGCTTTCTCGCAGGCGTTCGTGCCGATTTTATCCGAGTACAAGAACAAGAAGACGCTCGAAGAAACCCGCTCCTTGGCCGACCACGTGGGTACCACGCTGGTGTGGGCCACGCTGGTGGTCACCGTGATCGGCATCATCGCTGCGCCGGCACTGCTGCTGGCCGTGGGCGGCGGCCTAGCCCCCGAGTCGTTCGACGCCGGCGTGTGGATGACGCGCCTGATGTTCCCTTACATTTCGTTCATGGCCTTCGTGGCGCTGGCCGGCGGCATCCTCAATACCTGGAGCCAGTTCAAGATTCCGGCGTTCACCCCGGTGCTGCTCAATATCTGTTCGATCCTGGCGTCGCTGTTCCTGCAGCAATATCTCGAGCAGCCGATCTACGCCATGGCGATCGCCGTGTTCGTGGGCGGCGTGCTGCAAGTGGCAATCCAGATCCCGGCGCTGATCAAGATCGGCATGCTGCCACGGCTGTCGTGGAATCCGGCCATCGGCCTGTGCGACCCTGGCGTGCGCCGCGTGCTGAAAAAAATGGGACCGGCCGTGTTTGCCGTGTCTGCGGCCCAGATCAGCCTGCTGATCAACACCACCATCGCCTCGCACCTGGCCGAAGGCAGCATCTCGTTCCTGACCTACGCCGACCGCCTGATGGAATTTCCCACCGCCCTCTTGGGCGTGGCGCTGGGCACCATCCTGCTGCCGAGCCTGTCGAAAGCCAATACCAGCGGCGACCGCGAAGAATACTCGTCGCTGCTCGACTGGGGCCTGCGCCTGACCTTCCTGCTGGCCATGCCGGCTGCCGTGGGCCTGGCCACGCTGGCCGAGCCGCTGATCGCCACCCTGTTCCAGAACGGTAAATTCACCGCTGCCGCCACCCAGGCCTCGTCCGAGCCCCTGATCGCCTACAGCGCGGGCCTGCTGGGCATCATCCTGATCAAGATCCTCGCACCCGCCTTCTACGCGCAGCAGGATATCCGCACGCCGGTGCGCATCGCCGTCGGCGTATTGATCGCCACCCAGCTGATGAACGCGATCTTCGTGCCGTACCTGGCGGTGGCTGGCCTGGCGCTGTCGATCAGCCTGGGCGCGTGCGTGAACGCCAGCTTCCTGTACGCCGGCTTGCGCAAGCGCGACCTCTACCGGCCCAAGCCGGGCTGGCCGCTGTTCTTTGCCAAACTGGTGATCGCGTGCGCGCTGATGGGCGCCACGGCCTGGTACAGCGCCGCCCATGTCGACTGGCTGGCCTTGCAGCACCAGCCACTGCTGCGCGTGGGTGCGCTGTTCCTGGTGATCGGCGTGTGCTGCGTGGTGTATTTCGGCGCGCTGCTGGCGATGGGCTTCCGGCCGCGCGACTTCAAGCGCATGGCGCGCTGATTCAGGTCTGCGGCGCCGCTGCTCTTCGCGGTGCCGGCACGCTTGACGGCGCTGGCACTGGCTCTGGCGTGGGTTCCGGTTCCGGTTCCGGTTCCGGTTCCGGTTCCGGTTCGGCTCCGGCCGGCGGCTGGACGGGTTGAGTTTCCGGTCCCGGTTCCGGTCCCGGTCCCGGTCCCGGTCCCGGCCCCGCTTCCGGCTGCGGATTTGGCCCCGGCGCCGGTTGCGGCCGTGGTTCCGCTCCCGGCATCGGCAACCCCTGCTGCGACTGACCACCCGGCGCCAGCGCCGACGTCCCATCGGGCGGCGCGGCGCCGGCATTGGCGCCTTGCGTGCCCGGCGTGCCAGGACCGCTGGCCACGAAACGCCACTCCGATATCTTCTGCTTGCCCGCCAGGCTCTGGAAACGCGCCGGGAAATTGCCGATCTTGACCGGCCGCGCCTGCGACAGGCTGTACACCGCCATCACGCCGGTGGTGCCGCCCAGATACACGATGCCCCACTCCGCCTTGCCCGTCATCGGATCGACAAAGATCTTGCGCAGGTGCCGGCGCGGCGTGGGAAAGCGCGGATCGCGCAGCAAGTCCTTGAGCGATGGCGGCTGCGGCGGCTGGCCGGCCGGCGTGGCATCGGCATAGCTTTGCAGCGCATCGCTGAAGGCGGCGCCGATCACCAGCAATTGCTGCTCGGCGCGGCTGCGCTGCACCGTGGCACCCAGCTTGAGCGAGGCGGCAGCCACCAGGCCGATGATCGCCACCATGATGATCAGGCTCACATAGGTGAAGCCGCCCGCGCGGCGCGCACGGCTATGGCGCATCACCAGTCGGCATAAGGCTTGCCGCTGCGATCATTGCCGGGGGCGCCGCTCTTGATGTCGTACACGTTGCCCTTGAGGCCATCCTCGGGCGGCACGACGATCCAGGTAGTGTCGCTGTCGGTGACCGGGTCGCGCGGCAACGCGCGCAGGTATTTTTTCTCCACCAGCTGGTCGAGCGAGTCGGGATAGCGGCCGGTGTCGCCGTAGTACTGGTCGATCAGGCCGCGCAGGTTGCGCAGGTTATCGGCCAGCACCACCTCCTTCGACTTGTCGATGCTGGGGAAGTAGCGCGGCACGGCCAGCGTGAGCATCAGTGCGACAATGCCCAGCACCACCAGCAACTCGATCAGCGTAAATCCCCTGGTGCGTTTTTTCATGGCTACCACTTCTTGTAGGGCACGCCGTTCAGGCCCGCCTGCTCGCTCTGGCTATAGACATCGTAGACATCGTCGCCCTCTTTCGGATCGTCAGCTTCGCTGGCGTAGCTGCGCTTGCCCCAGGTTTGCGCCCCCGCCAGCGCCGCGTCGGTGTTGAACGGATCGCGCGGCACCCGGCGCAGGAAGTAGATCCTGGCCTGCTTGGGATTCTGGATATCGGGCACGCCTTCGACCAGCACCTCGAGGTTGCGCGGATAACCGGTGGACGTCACGCTGCGCGTCACGCGTCCCTGGTCGTAGGCCAGCTTGTAGGCGTCGATGGCGCTGCGAATCTGGTACAGCGCCTCGCGCAGGTCCTGCTCCTGGCGCCGCTGCACCACCACCTGGGCGGTCGGAATCACCAGCGCGCCAAGCAGGCCGACGATGGCCAGCGTCACCAGCAGTTCTATCAGGGTAAAGCCGCGCGCGCGCATGGTTGCCTGTCTCCGCTTATTGTAACGGGCGCGGCTGGCCCCTGGCAGGCGGCAGCGGCGCTGGCTGATCGCGCGACAGCGGCACGTCCTGCACCGGCGGCGGCACCGACGGGATCGGCGACTCTTCCGCTGGTGCTGCGGGTGCGGGTGCGGATTCCGGTGCAGGCAAAGCAGGTTCCGCATTTTGCTCTGCCGGTTGCGCCGCCTGCGGCTGCGGTTGCTCTTGCCGCTGCTGTTGCTGTTGCTGTTGCTGTTGCCGCTGTTGTTGCTGGATCTGCTGCATTTGCTGTAACTGCTGCTGTTGCAGCTGCTGCGGCGATGGTCCCGAAGGCTGCGATGGCAGCGAAGGTTGCGAAGGTTGCGACGGCGACAGCATCACCGGCGCCGTCTGCGCGGCCGGCGCCAGCTCGATCACCGCACCCACGCCCGGCCGTGGCTGGGCGCCCGGCAGCGCCGGCATTTGCACGGCGGGACGCGGGCTCATGTCCGGACGGCGGCGGAAGCTGGCGTCGGTCCCGGCCGAGAATTCCGAGGCCGAGGCTTCGGGCCGCTGCACGTTGCGGATCAGGCGCGGCGTGATCGACAGCACGATCTCGGTTTTCTGGTTGTCGTCGCGCTGGGTGCCGAACAGGCGGCCCAGGATCGGCAGGTCGCCGGCGCCGGGGATCTTGTTGCCGGTGCCGCGCTGCTCGTTGTTGATCAGGCCCGCCAGCACCTGGTTCTCGCCATCCTTCAGTTGCAAGGTGGTGCTGGCCTGGCGCGTACCGAGCTGGTACGCGGTGCTGCCGTTCCTGGTAGTGAGTGTGCTGACCAGGTTGCTCACCTCGAGCTCGACCTTGATGGCGATTTCGTCGTTGAGGTAAATGGTCGGCTCCACCGCCAGCTTCAGGCCCACGTCCACGTAGGTCACGCTCTCGCTGGCAAAGCCGCCCACGCCGCCCGACACGGTAGGCGTGACCACCGGCAGCTTGTCGCCGATGACGATATTGGCCTTTTGCTTGTTGCGCACGCGGATGCGCGGATTGGCCAGCAGGTTCGAGTCGGTATCGGTCTTGTTGATGTTGATCGCGCCGGTGATGCCGGACAGCAGGATGCGGTCCGAGTTCAGGTTGCGCAGCTCATTGACCGTCGCACCATCGGCAAACTGGGTCAACGGCGTGATGCCGATACTGCCCGGCCACTGCACGCCCAGGTTCATCAGCGTGCTGCGTTTGACCTCGAGGATTTCCACCTCCAGCATCACTTCCGCCTCGGGCATGTCCTGGGTGGCGATCACGCGTTCGGCCAGGCGGATCGCTTCCGGGTTGTCGCGCACGATCAGCAGGTTGAGCTTTTCATCGACCACCACGTCGCGAGTTTTAAGAATCGTCTTGAGGGTGTTGGCCACCATCTTGGCGTCGGCATTGGCCAGGTAGAAGGTCTTGACCGTCATCTCCTGGTATTCCTTCTGCTTGGCGGCCGTGTTCGGATAGATCAGCACGGTGTTGGCGTCCATCACCTGCTGTTCCAGCTGGTTGGTCAGCAGCAGGAAATAGATCGCCGCCTCCACCGTGCTGTTGCGCAGCAGGACCGTGGTGCGCTGGTCGGTCTTGACGTCCTTGTCGAACACGAAGTTCAGGTTGGACCGGCGCGAGATCACCTCGAAGACCTGCTTCAAGGGCGCGTCGCGGAACTCGATGGTGATCGGCTGCTTGTACGCTTTTGCCAGGCCGGTTTCGGCGGCGGACGGCGCGGTCTTTTCGGTCACTTCGCGCAGCAACTGGCGCGCCGGCTCGTTCGACGGTGTCTCGGTCAGCAAGGCATTGAGGCGCTGCTTGGCCAGGTCGTACTCGCCCTTGGCCACGTGTTCGCGGGCGATGGCCAGCAGCTTGGCGTGGCGCTGGTTACGCTCGAGCGTGCGCAACCCGGCGCGGGCGCGCTCGTTGGCCGGGTCGAGCGCCAGCGCGCGGCGCCAGCCCTGCTCGGCCAGTTCCGGCTGGCCGTCGGCCGACTGGCGTTCGGCTTCACGCACAAAACCCTGGACGGCGCGGTCGCGCGCCTGCACGTAGGCGGCGCGGTATTCGGCGTTGGTCGGTTCGGCCTTGAGCGCCTCCTGGTACTTGAGCAGGCCCGCCTCCACCTGGTCCTGCGCCATCAGCGTGTTGCCGTCGCGGTAGGCCATCTGGCCGGCGCAGCCCCCCAGCGCCAGCACCAGGGCCAGCAGCGGCGGCAATGCCAGCCGCCGGCGGTGTTGTTTCAGAAAAACCTCCATCAGTGAACCTCGCAAAACCGTAGCGAGCGGTTCGCTATCGTCGTGAGTAGCGGAGGCGTACGGATGTACGCTGACGCTGGGCATTGGAGCGGCGATAGCGAGCCGCGCAGTAGGTTTTTCGAGGCTTCCATTAATCGATTGCTCCAATATTTATTTGCTGCACCTGGTTCAGGGGCAGGTAGGTCACGGTGAGCAGCGGCGGCGCGATGCGGTCGATGCGCCAGGCGCCTTCGATCACGCTCTGGTTGCGCGCTATGTAAGTCTTGTCGCCGCGCGCCAGGTACACCTCCCAGGCGCCGTCCTGCACGGCCTTGCCGAAATAGTTGAACGGCACCGGCGGCGCCACTGCCGGTGGCGGCGGCGCGTTGGCGGCCGCGCGTTCGGCGGCCGTGGGCAGTGGCGCCGGTGGATTCCAGTTCTGGCCGAGGAACACGCCCTCGCCGGCGCCAAAGGTGGCATCGCCGGTCTCGCCCACCAGCTGCGCACGCGGCACCAGGCGCGCGATCGCCACTTCCGGCTTGGCGCCGGCCTGGGCCCGCGCCGATGGTGCAGCCGCCGACGACGGCGACGGCGCGCCACGGCGCACCACCGGCTCGACGATCTCGCCGCCCGGCGTGCGGTCGCCGAACAGGACCAGCGCAGCGGCGCCAGCCAGCGCCAGTCCCATGGCAACCTGGTACGGTTTCATGGCGCGTCCTTCAGGTAGAACGTGAAGCGCAATCGCGCCTCCACCACCGGCTCGGCGATGGTCTCGCGGCGGAAGCTCACTTCGTCGAGCGCGGCAAACGGCATGTCGCGCAGGCCCTGCATGGCGAACTGCCACAGCGGCTGGTAGCCGCCCTTGACCGGCAGCGTGACCTGGTACGTGCTCACCCGGCTGGCCTTGTCGTAGCTTGATTTATATTCACCCTGGTTCAGCGCCAGGCCCGACTTGGCGGCCAGGTCGAACAACATGCGCACCTGCTGCTCGGCGTGGCGCTTTTCGCCCAGCGTGGCATAAAAGTCGGCCAGGTTCTGGTTGGCCGACGGTGGCGCCACTGCCGGCTGCTGCGCCAGCAGCGAGGCCGGCGTGGGCAGCGGCTGCGCCATCAGCCGGGCCTGGGCCGCGCGCTGCGGCAGCAGCCAGGCCCATGCCGCCACGCCCGCCACGCACAATGCCGCCGCCACGCAGGCCGGCGCACCAACGCGTGCCAGCGCCAGCCGCACGCGCAGCACCAGCGCCTGCATGCCGGCGGCATCGATCCTGATGGTGCTCAGCGGGTTACCCACGTGGCCTCCAGTTGAAAACGCAATGGCCGGCTGGGATCGGCCTCCTGCACGTCGTGCCGCGTGAGCGCCACCGCGCTGAAGGCTTCCTGCTGCTTGAGCTGGGCGACATAATCGACCATGTCGTCGCTCGATTTCGCCTCGGCGGTAATCTTGAGCACCTGCTTGCGCGCGTCCGGCTCCAGCGCCACCAGCGCAATGCTGGACGGCGTGGCCGAAGCCACCGCATCCTGCAGCGCGCGCCACGGCAGGTTCAACTGGCCGATGGCGCCGTTGACAAACGCCGCCTGCGCCTCGGGGATGGCCACGGTGGCCACGGTGGCCACCTGCGCCGGCCGCGCCGACATCGCCGCCGCGCGCTCCTGCACGTGTTGCATCTGCTGCGCGCGGTCACGGCGGTCGTCCGCCAGCCGGGTGGCCGTGGTCACTGCACCCGCGCACAGCAGCACGCCAAGAAAGCCCAGCGCCAGCAGCGCCGGATGGGTGTGGAACAGCGTGCGGCGCAGGCTGCGCGGCGCAAAATCGATGCGCATGGCGCGTGATTTCCTGATCATCGGGCGCCTCCCCAGGCCAGTTGCGCGACCGGCGAGAAGCCGGCGCCCAGCGACTGCCGCGCGTGGTCGAGCGCTTCGCAGCCGATCGGTGCTGCGGCTGCGGCAGGGGCAGCGGCTGCCGCACTTGCCGCCCGCAACCAGCTCGCCGGCACCGCGCCGCATGCCTGCAACAGCGCCGGCGCCGGCAGGTCGAGCAGCAGGGCCTCGCGCTGCAAGGTGTGCGTGAGCCAGGCCGGGTCGGCGGCGGGCGCTGCGGGCAGAGGCAATACCCGCAGCGCCCGTACGCCGTCGTCGGCCACGGGCGCCAGCGTCATCAGGCCATCGTGCACCAGCGCATACCAGGCGCCAGGTTTGAGGGCGCCGTGCCAGCGGTTCCAGGTGCTGACGAAATGCGGTTCCACGCCGACCACCGCCAGCCGGAATTCCTCGGCCACCATGGTCAGCGACGCCAGCAAGGCGCGCGGCACGGCGGCGGCAAAGAACGGCTGCACTGCGTTCCAGTCGGCGCCGATCTGCCAGGCCGATGGCGCCTCGCCGTACAGCGACTGGAAACGCAGGCCGGCGGCCGCTTCGAGGTCGTCGATCCGGGTGGCGCCTGGCGGCGGCGTCACGCGCCACAGGCGCGCCAGGTCGTCGGCCAGTACGAAGGCCGCCGGCCAGCCAGCCAGGCTTCGCACCTGCTGCTGCTCCTGCAAGAGTGCGCGCAAGGCGCTGGCAATCGCATCGAACGGATGCGCCGACGACGTCGCGATGGTGTGCTCGGCCAGCACCGTCACCGGCGAGCCTGTTGCGCGCCAGCGGCTTACCCGCAGCAGGCTGACGGCGTGGGCGGCGACACCGATGCGCAACGATTGTCCGATGGCTCTACGCATGCAGGGTCACCCGCTTGATTTCGGTGAGCGTGGTGCCGCCGCGCCTGACCAGTTCCAGGGCGGCCAGGCGCAGGCTGCGGGTGCCGTTGGCATGGGCGGCCTGCTTGATCTGGCGGATCGGCCGCTTGTCAACGATCAGCTCGCGGATCTCGTCGTTGAGCGTGAGGATCTCGGCGATCGAGCGGCGGCCCTTGTAGCCGGTGCCGCGGCAGTCGCCGCAGCCTTTGCCCTGCATGAACAGGTAATCCTGCGCTTCGGCGCGCGCCAGGCCCACGCTGGCCAGTTCGGCGTCGTCCGGGGTGTACTGGGCGGCGCAGTGCGGGCAGTTGATGCGCACCAGGCGCTGGGCCCAGATGCCGTTCAAGGCCGAGACGAACGCGTACGGGTCGATGCCCATGTGGGTAAAGCGGCCGAACACGTCGAACACGTTGTTGGCGTGGACGGTGGTGAGCACCAGGTGGCCGGTCAGCGCCGACTGCACGGCGATTTCGGCCGTCTCGCGGTCGCGGATTTCGCCGACCATGATCTTGTCCGGGTCATGGCGCAGGATCGAGCGCAGGCCCTTGGCAAAGGTGAGGCCCTTTTTTTCGTTGACCGGGATTTGCAGGATGCCGGGCAGCTGGTACTCGACCGGGTCTTCGATGGTGATGATTTTCTCGCGGCCGTTATGGATCTCGGTGAGCGCAGCGTACAGGGTAGTGGTCTTGCCCGAGCCGGTGGGGCCGGTGACCAGCAGCATGCCATACGCCTCCTGCGCCAGCACGCGCAAGGTGGCCAGCGACGGCGCATCGAACCCCAGAGCTTCGAGCGTGAGCGAACCATACGCCTCGATCATGGCGCGCTTGTCCAGAATGCGGATCACCGCGTCTTCGCCATGGATGCTGGGCATGATCGAGACGCGCAGGTCGATCTCGCGCCCGCCCGCCTCCACCCGGAAGCTGCCGTCCTGCGGCACGCGGCGCTCGGCGATATCGAGTTCGGCCAGCACCTTCAGGCGCGAGATGATTTGTTCTGCCACTTCGATGCCGTTGACGGCAGTGGCGTGATCGAGCACGCCATCGACGCGGTATTTGACGGCCAGCCCGCCGGCCGTGCTTTCCAGGTGGATGTCCGAGGCGCCGGCCTTGAGCGCGTCGTACAGCGTGGAATTGACCAGCCGCACGGCAGGACTGGCCGCCTCCGACACCGAGGCGAACGACAGCACGGCGGCGGTCTTGCCGTCGCGCCGGCCTTCGCTGGCGCCGGGCAGCAGGTTGTCGGTGGCGCGCGCGGATTCTTCCTGCTTGGACAGATAGGCCTGGATGTCGGCCTGCAGCGCCAGGCGCACGGGCAGCGGCGCGTGCGGCGTGGCGCGCGCTTGCGTGGACAACCAGGTTTGCAGGTCGAGATCGAACGGGTCGGCGATCACCGCCAGCAGCTGGCCAGCATCGGCCCCTGGCGCCGCCGGCAGGGTGCGCAGCAGCACGCAGTGGCGCGCCATGGCCTGCGACAGCGGCAGCAGGTCGAAGGCCGGCGCGCAGGCCAGCATGTCGGCCGTCTCCAGCACCGGCAGGGCGAACGGCTGCGCCAGCGCGCGCACCAGCTCGCGCGGCTCGGCGCCGGTGAGGCCTTCGAGTTCCTCGACCAGGGTACGCTTCGATTGCGCGCGCAGGTGGCGCGCGCGCGCCAGCAGCGCAGCGTCCAGGACAGGCGCAACAGGATCGTTGACGACAGCGCTCATGACATGTCTCCGGCCAGATCGAAGATCGGCATATACAGCAGCACCACGATGGCGCCCACCACCAGGCCGATGCCGGCCATTAGCAGCGGTTCGAAGGTGCGCGTGAAGCGTTCGATCCAGCGTGTGATTTCGCCGTCATAGAATGCCGCCGACTGGGTCAGCATCGGCCCCATGTCGCCGGTGCGCTCGCCCACGCGCAGCATGCGCAAGGAGATGGGGGTGGTCAGCTGGTGCGCCTCGAAGGCGGTGGACAGCGGCTGGCCCGATTCGATGTCGGCGCGCGCCGCCTGCAGGTTCTGGCGCAGCCCGGCCGACACCATGCCCTGCACGGTGTTAATGGCGTGGATGATGGTGATGCCGCCTTCGCTGAGCATGCCCAGCGTCAGGTACAGGCGCGAGAGCTCGTAGATGCGCACGCGCTCGCCGATGGCCGGCAGCCGGCCCAGCAGGCGCAGCACGCCGCCGTTGCGCAGCAGGCGCCGTACGCCAAGCACCAGCGCCGCAAGTACGAAGGCGATCATGCCCAGTAACAGGCTGGTGTGGCCGCTGGCAAACTGGCCCCAGTTGAGCATTTGCTGCGACAGCCACGGCAGGTCGCGGCCGGCGCCCTGGTACACCTCGGCAAAGCGCGGCACCACGTAACCGATCAGGAACAGGCTGACACCGCCGCCGACCAGCAGCAGGATGCACGGGTAGATCGCGGCCGAGACCAGCTTGCCGCGCACCAGGTCGATGCGCTGCTGGTAGTCGATGAAGCGCGAGAGCGAACGCGGCAGGTCGGACGTGCCTTCGGCCGCCTTGACGATGCCGATATACAGCGGCGGAAACAGGTCGGGCTGCTCGGCCAGCACGGCCGAGAAACGCTGGCCTTCGCGCAGGCCGGCCAGCAGCCGCTCGAGCACGCTGCGGGTGGCGGGATTGGCTTCCTTTTCCAGCAGGGCCTCCAGGCCCTCGACAATGCCAAGGCCGGCGGTGAGCAGCGCCAGCAGCTCCTGGCTGAACAGCACCAGCGAGAGTGCGCTGCGCTTGCCACTGGCGCGCAGCCCCTTGCCGGCAGGCGCGATGGCGCTGACGAACAGGCCACGCGCCTCCACCTGGCGGCGCGCATCGGCCTCGTCGCGGCCATCGATCACGAGCTGGGAAATGACCATCTCGGCCGACAGGGTGCGTACGTCAAACTGCATGATGAAGTCGGCTTTCGGTGAAGACTGTGCTGTGCGAGACGCTGACTGGAACGTTTATTGCGAGACGATGTCGGCATCGTCGCCGCTGCCGCCTGGCTGGCCGTCGCGGCCCAGCGAGGTGATCTCGAATTCGGCCTTGGCGCCGGGCGCCTTGTACTGGTAAGGACGGCCCCACGGATCGGACGGGACCTTGGGCAGGTACGGGCCATTCCAGCGGGCGCCGGCCGTGGGCGGCGCCACCAGCAGCGCGTTCATGCCCTCTTCCGTGTTCGGATAGCGGCCGACATCGAGGCGGTAAGTGTCGAGCGCTTTTTCGAATGAATTGATTTGCGCCTTGGCCATGGTCACTTCGGACTTGCCCAATTGCGAGAAATACTTGGGTCCTACATAGGCCGCCAGCAAACCGATGATCACGATCACTACCAGCAATTCCAGCAAGGTAAAGCCCTTCGACTTGTTGCTGCCAGTTACTACCTGCGTGCGCATCTTTACCACATCCATCCAACCACTCCTTAGTGTTGCCTGCTGCCTTGAAAGTCTTGCGGCGCCGTGTGGCTACCACTCGACAAGGCTACCATGCTGTTTGCTTGGAGGACAATCTTTTTCAACGAGCACGACCGCAGATAGTGTGGCACTCACGCCGCATACGCCAGCGGTTGGAACAGCCGCAATGCGGCGCTGCGTGCTATGGCATGGGTCCGGTTCGACACACCAAGCAGGCGGTACAGACGCTGCAAGTGGTTCTTCACGGTCAGGCCGCTGATGCCGAGGATCTGGCCGATCTCGTGGTTGCTCTTGCCTTCGCGCACCCAGTGCAAAATCTCGGCCTCGCGCGCGCTGACCGGGCGTGACAGAACGGTCAGCCCCGCGGTAGCGCGCGACGCCGCGCCGCAGTGCGCCAGGTGCTGCAGCATCAGGTGCAAATGCGGCAGCAACAGCGCCAGGAAATATGCGTGGCGCGCCTGGGGCCGCTGCGGCAAACCGAGCAGCACGAACACACTGGACCCGCCCGCCAGGCGGCCGGTAGCGTGCAGCGCCAGGTTATCGAAACCGAGCGCGCGCAACTGCGTGCGGAACGGCGCGGCGAATCGCGCAGCGGCGCCATCGCCATCGTCAGCGGCATTAGCGGCATCAGCGACATTAGCGACATGGGCGCAATCGGCGCCATGGGCTGCGTCGAGCAGCAAGGAACGGCAGTCGTGCTGGCGGCAATGGCGCGCCAGGCGCAGCGCCAGGCCGTCGTCGCCGGCCAGGCGCTGGCGCAGGGCGGCATCGAGCACTGTGCTGTGCTGGCATTCCACGTGCAGCAACCGGTCGTGGCCATCGAAGTGCAGCGCCACCAGCACCCGGTGCGGCAACAGCGCCTGCAACGGCCCCTGGGTCCACAGGAAAAACTGCCGCGCATTGTCCACCGGCACCGCTGCCTCCACTGCGTGCAGCAAGTATTCCTGCTCGCGCTGGCTGAGGATGACCATCGCCGTTGCCGTTGCCGTTGCTACCGGTAATGTGCTCACGCGGCAGCCCCCACGAAGCGATAGCCGCTGCCACGCACGGTCTCGATGCGGCGCTGGTAGCCGGCCGGTTGCAGCGCGCTGCGCAGGCGGCCCACGTGGGTGTCCACCGTGCGTTCTTCCAGTACCACGGCGTTGCCCCACACCTGGTCGAGCAACTGGGCGCGGCTGTGGATGCGGCCCGGATGGCGCATCAGCACGTCGAGCAGCTTGAATTCCACCCGGCCCAGCGCCAGTTCGCGCGCGCCGGCCATCACCCGCAGCGTGTGCGGATCGAGCCGCAACCCGGCGGTCTCGATCGCGTCGTGCGCCCCGCCCTGACCGCTCTGCCCGCCCGACCAACCCGCGCTCGCCGGCGCACGGCGCAGCAAGGCATGCACGCGCGCCACCATTTCGCGTGGACTGAAGGGCTTGGTCATATGGTCGTCGGCGCCGCCTTCTAGCGCCATGATCTTGTCCGCCTCGCTGGCGCGCGCGGTCACCATCATCACCGGCAGCGCCCGCGTGCGCGGCTGCGCGCGCAGCCGCCGCACCAGCGCCAGCCCCGACTGCCCGGGCAGGGTCCAGTCGAGCAGAACCAGGTCGGGACAGTGGTCCTCGAGCAGCATCAGCGCGCTTTCCGCGTCGGGCGTGCAGCGGACGACGTGACCGGCCATGCCGAGGTTGAGCGCGATCAGCTGCTGGACCGCGCGGTCGTTTTCGATGACAAGGATGTGGGCGGCTGGCATGGCATATCCGTGTAAAAATAACACTATGCAATATGCAGCCAGCCCCTGACTAATATGTTTTCCTTGTGATATTTATATCCTGATCAAATAAATACCGCTCAATATCAACCGTGCTGGCGCCGACGCCGCGCCACGCCACCGAGCAGTGCCAGGCCGGCGCCCAGCATCAGCCAGGTATGCGGCTCCGGTACGGCACTGACCGAGGTGCCGATCTGGTTGACCAGCGGCGTGGCGACCGCACTGCCCAGCGACGTCCAGTTCAGCACCACCAGCGCACCGTTGGCGGCGGCGGTGCCCAGCGCCACGGTGCCGCTGTTGTCGAACAGCGACACCCCGAACGCCGAACCGAGCCCCGACAGCGACGGATCGAGGTCGCCGCTGAAGGTCACCGTGAAGCCCACCTTGCCGCCGAAATTGACGCCATGGAACAGGTCGTTGTAACCGCTGGCATCATTGTTGCCGATCACGTAGCCAGACGCCAGCGAGCCGCTGACATTGCCTGCCGTGACAGCGTTGGCGGCATCGCCGAAGCCGAAGAAATTGGTCAGCAGCGCCTGGGCATACGGCGTGCCGCTGTTGCCAGGATTAAATTGCAGGTCGATCCAGCCGCTGGGGCCATTGGCAGCCACCAGCGAGCTGGTGTCGAGTTCGATCTGGAACACCGAGGCGGCGGACGCCAGGCTGGTGCAGGCGCTCAGCGCCAGCACCAGGGCCGCGCGACGCAGGGAAGTGAAGGTAGGTGTAAACATGGTCGGTCCTTAGAAATTGCCGCTGTAGACGGTGGTGGTGTAAGTGATGGCGGCAGTGCCGGTCTTGGTAAAGCTGACCGGCACAGTGATGGTGGCGCCGGGCGCCAGGCTGGACACTGCGGCAGTGATATAGGGCGCACCGCTTTGGCTGCCGCTGGCGTTGAACAACGTTACGCCAGCCGGCAAGCCTTTCAGGGCGATCTGCAACGGCCCGGTCAGCGCGGTGGCGGCGGTGTTGGTGATGCTCAGCGTGCCGGTCCACTTGCCGCTGGCGCGGGCAAACACCAGGCCCGAGGCCGCCGTGCGCACGCTGGCCGTCACATCGGCAGGCAGACCTGCCAGGTTCAGCGTCAGCACCACCGGATCGTGGTCCGAGGCGCGGTACGGCGCGTCGGTGTACTTGTCCTGCGGCTTGCCGTCGGTGTTGTAATCGACTGCCACCGGCTCATCGGCATTGTTGTGCCACTCGGCCGCGTCGGCCACCTGGGCGCTGAGCGCGGCGCTGGCCAATGCGTGGTCGAGGTAGCCGGCTTCGCCGTTGAACACGTACGAGTACGGCATGGCGCCGGCGCCGCGCACGAAGCGCTCGAGCTGGTTCACAAAGCCCTGGTTGACGATGGCCTGGATCGGGTCTTCGTGGCCGTAGGCATTGAAGTCGCCGATCAGCAGCACCTTCGGGTCGCCGGCGGCAGCGACCACCTGCGGCACGAAAGTGCCCACCAGGCGCTGCGCCTGCTGCACGCGGGTGGCGTTCCAGCAACTCTGGCCGTCATTCTTGTCGCCATCGACACTCGCGGCGGACGGGCAGCTGCCCTTGGACTTCAGGTGGTTGACCACCACCGTGAACTTGGCGCCGTTGGGGGCGACAAAGGTCTGCGCCATCGGCGGCCGGTTGTTGATGGCGTCGCTGTCGGTCAGGGCCGTGCCTTGCAAGGTCACTGCGGCCGGCTTGTAGATCATGGCCACGCGGATGGCGTCGGTGCCGGTGGTGACCGGCTTGGGCACGACCGCGTAGGTCCTGGTGCCGGGCGCAATCGCAGCGTTGAGTGCATCGACCAGTTGCGAGACCGAATAGTCGCCGTCGTTCTGGATTTCCATCAGGCCCACCACGTCGGCGTTCAGCGCTTTCAGTTCGCCGACGATCTTGGCGCTCTGGCGCTGGAATTCCACCAGGTTGTCGGCGCCGCGGCAATTGCTGCGCGACGGCGTGCCGCCGCCCACGCTGCAACCCTGGCCGGTCTGGCCCAGGTGGTTGCCACCGTTGGTAAACGTGGTGAAGTAATTGAGTACGTTGGCGCTGGCCACCTTGACGTTGCCGCTGGCCAGGGCCGGCACCGCCGGACGCGGATTGTCCTGCGAGAACACCGGCGGCACGGTCGGCTGCAGCTTGAAGGCCGCGCCGCCACCGCCCTTGGCGCCGAAATCGACCACGCCGGTCAGGCCGGAAACGGTGTCGCCGGCGCGCAGCGAGCCATCCACGCCCAGGTACGGAATCACGGTCGGCGTGGTGAAAACGCCGTCGTCGAGGATGATCTGGTTGCGCGCATTGGCGGCCGCCAGCGCCTGCGCCTCGGGTGTGCCCGGGCGGTAGCGGTTGGTCGGGGTTTCCAGCCGGCCCGACGACAGCGTCACTTCGCCGCGATCGGCCAGGTACTGCAATTGCGATACGGTCAAATTGTTATTGAAGCGCACCAGCATGCCTTCCACCTGCGTGAAATCGGCAAACGGCAGCTCGATATTGGTCGGTGCAATCGCGATGCCCTTGGCCAGGCCGACGATGCCGGTAATGGTGGTCAGCTCGGTATAAGGTTGGCTGCTGCCGGTCGGGACGTAGTCGGCCACGGTGCCCGTGATGCGGATGCGGTCGCCCACCTGCACGGTGGCGGTGTTGGCGGCCGTGGTGAAGATGAACAGGCCGTCCGAGGTTTGCGGATCGCCGTCGCCCACCTCGTCCTGGATGAAGAAGCCGGAGCCCACCTTGGCGGTGACCACGCCTTCGGTAGTTTGCACCGTGCCGGCCACCGGGCTGGCTGCGCCGCTGCCCTGGATTTGCGGAATGGTGCGGGTGAGCGTGGCTGGCGCGGCAATCTTGACGTTGACCGTGCACGCCGCTTGCTGCGACTGGTCGTTGTCGAAGCGGATGGTGACCGGATAGGTGCCGGCCGCCAGGCTGCTCGCTACGGCCAGGTTGGCCGTGGCCGTGCCGCCGGCGCCTGGGGCCGACTGAAAATCGGTCAACGCGATGCCGCCCACGGCGCCAGCGGTGATCGTGGCGGCATTGACGATGCCGTCGGCATCGCTGGCCGACACGCCGGCGCTGCCGCCCGTCGGCCGGGCAGCTGGCCACGATTGGCGGCTGCGCCGGCACGCCGCACTGGTTGCGCGGGCTGGCGGTGGTGCGCGGCGCCGGTGCGCCGGTGGCAAAATCGCTGGCGTTGTTGTCGGTGTCGGTGCAGCCGCCGTTGGCGCGCAAGGCCGCCAGGGTGTTCGACAGGCCGGGGCCGGCCGCGCCTTCGAAACCGCCGGCGTTATAGCCGAACAGGTCCACCAGCGCACCGCCACTTGGATTGGTGCCGGACAGCGCGGTGCCGTTCGACACCAGCGCCACCTTGCCGGCGCTGCCGCTCATGGCCAGCGTGCCGGGCACGAAAGGCGCCGGCAGGTCGGCCGAGCCGCCGTTGCCGGCAGCTTGCTGGAACAGGAAATACTGGCCCGGTTCGAGCACGGCAGTGTTGGCGGGCACGCGGGTGGCGTTCCAGGTACCGCCGGCCGCGCTGGCGTACTGCACGCTCCAGCCGCTGATATCGACAGCAGCGCCGCTGCGGTTAAAAATTTCGATGAAATCGTTTTTATACGTGGCGCCGCTGTTGCCGCCACCGCCATATACCTGGCTGATGACGACGGGCGCGTCCGCCCGGGCCTGGGCGGACAGGGCCGCCAGCAGGGCGGCGGCGATCAGGGTACGGGTGCCAGGGGCGTTGGCGGCAATGCGAATGGGGGTCATGTGCGATCCAGGTTATCAAAATGTTTTTTATATTGCATTTTGCATATTATTGGATCTGCATGACGACATCATGACAGGCGCTTGGTCCGAATGGATCAAGCACCCGGTTGTGGACAAGTTCAGCGCGCGTAGGGTGCGGCCAGCGGGTCGCCGATGAACACGCCCTGCGCCGGCCAGGCCACGCTGCGCCAATACGCCTCGATGGCGCTGTCGCCGCTCAGGTAGCGCTTGAGCAGCACCGCGGGTTGCGGGAATTTTTGCCAGTGGTTGCACGGCTCCGACACGGTGCCGTAACTGGCCGTGGCGCCCGCCTCCAGCCAGCGCAGGCTGCTCATCTGGCTGGTGCCCAGCAGGTCGCCGCCGGTCGACGTCAGGTGGTCGGCCAGCGCACCGGGCAAAAATTTCAGCGTGTCGAGCTTGTCCACCTTCACCATGCCGGTCTGGTACACCATGATGTCGCTCACGCCTTCGAGCACATCGGCACGCATATTCCTGATGGTCAGTTCGTGCGACTTGACCTGCCCCGACGGCGGGAACAGCCGCGCGCGTGAACTGCGCGCCGTGTCGGACGTGGTCAGGTAATAGGCGCTGGCCTGCGGCAAGCGGAAGTTGCGCATGGTGCCACGCGCGATCAGGGCTTTGCCGAGGTCGAGCGACGTGGTGGGCAGCAGCATGCTGATACGCATGGCAGCAGCCGCTGGCGCCAGCGCATTGGCGTCGCCATAGTAGGCGCTGGGCTTGCCGGGACCGCAAGGCGTGTTGCACTGGTCGGCATCGTAGCCGAGCGTGAGCGCCGACGTGATGGCGTTGCAGCCCACCGCGTACGGCGCGGTCCACACCATCAGCACGGCGCGGATGTCGGGCCGCAGTTGGGCCAGGATCTGCTGGCGCACCGGGGCGAAGTCTTCAGGGCTGAGCTTGCGGGCGCGCGGATCGAGCTGCACGTGAATGATGTTTTTTTCGGGCACCTGGTGCGCCTCGCGATACAGCGCAGCCAGCGCGACGCTATTGGGCTCGTTGTCGTTGACCACCAGCGCCAGCTGGCTGGGCCCGAGCGCGGCATGGGCGCCTCCCGTGACGGTCGCCCCCAGCAAACCCAGCGACAACAAGATGGATGAACGCATCGTCCCACTCCCAAGATCCCGGTCGGCACGACCTGGCTGGCCTCATTATAGGGGTGACGCTGGCGCGCCATAAAAAAATCCCCCGGGCCTGCGCGCGGGGGATTCTTGTCGGTGCGGCGGCGTGGCCGCCTCACCTGCCTAATCAGGCAGCGTTCTTGGCTTTGCGACGACGGGCCATGAAGCCCAGCAGTGCCAGGCCGCCAACCATCATGCCATAGGTTTCTGGTTCTGGTACGGCGGTCACAGTGATGTCGCCGCTGTAGGTGGCGCCAGCTTTTGCGTTGCCGAACAGCGACAGCACGAATGGTGCGCTGTCGGTCGAAGCGAGGTAACCGAAGCTGTATTTGCCGTAGTTATCGAACGTGCCCTTTGCGCCGTTCAGGTTCGACATTGCGCTGTCGAAAGTCAGGTTCTGGCTGCTGATGGTCACCACCACGTTGTACATGCCCGAAGCCAGGCCGGTCAGGGTGATGATGTCGCTGCCGCCGGACAGGATGCCGTCGGTCGGGGTGAACTGACCATTGAAGTGGTTCTGGTTGCCATCGGTCGGGTTGAGGAAGACCGGTACGGATTGGTCGGCAGCAGCAGCACTGAACGAGGCAGCAGCCAACAGGCTGGCAACAAGCATTTTGAATTTCATTTGAAAATTCCTTAGAGGTAATTGGCTACGCTATTGCGCTATAAATGTGTTTTTAGAACAACTTTAAGAATGATAGCACAACAATCTGTAATTCTGTTGTAATTTCCCTACTTTAAATAATTTTTTTGACATAACTTTTCCACAAGGAAATTAAAGCCGACAACGCGGGGCAAAAAGAGACGAATGAGGACGACAAGGCAGGAGGGGGAGCAGGAGAGCGTGGCCGGAGACGAGCGCCCCCGGCCAGGGAGGCGACAGCAGCTAGTGTTTAAGCGATATTCTCTTTCTCTACAACGTCCGCGTCGCTGCGCGGCTTGCTGCGGCGGTCGCGGGCGTTGGTCCACTCGCTGGCGGTGTACTCGGACACGTGCTTCATCTCGCCGGCGCGGTTGACGCTGTACTCCTTGAAGACGATCATTTCTTCCAGGCTGACATCCGCGAACACGCGCGTGTACTCAAACAACACGCTGCGCACAATTTTGGCGCCGGCGCAGATATGACTGCCATGGCCGATCCAGGTAGGGCCGATGATGGTGCTGCCCGCTTCGATCTTGCAACCGGAGCCGATGTATACCGGGCCTTCGATGGTGGTGCCTTCCCAATCGATATTGGTGTTCAAGCCCACCCAGATGCCGTCCGCCAGCTGAATGCCCGGCACGTCCATGTGCGCCACTTCGCCCATCATGACGCTCTGCGACACTTCCCAGTAATCCTTGACGCTGCCGATGTCGATCCAGTTGAAGGCGCGGTTCTGCGCATAGAACGGCACGCCTTTCTCGACCAGCAGCGGGAACAGTTGCGAACCGATATCGAACACCGTGTTTTCCGGAATCAGGTCGAGAATTTCAGGTTCGAAGATATAGATACCGGTGCTGACGAAGTTCGACAGCGCTTCTTCCTCGCTCGGTTTTTCCTGGAATTGGGTGATGCGGCCATCCTTGTCGCTGACCACCACGCCATAGCTCGACACCTTGTCGTATGGTACTTCGCGGCAGATCACGGTCGCCTTGGAACCCTTGCGGCGGTGTTCGAACAGCGCCGATTTCAGGTCGAGGTTGATCACTGCATCGCCGCACAGGACGATGGTGGTGTCGTCGAAGAAGCCGCCGAATTGCTGGATCTTTTTCATGCCGCCGGCCGAACCGAGCGCTTCGGGCACGACTTCGCCTTCGTTGTTGGTGTGGCCTTCGAACGAATAGCCGATCTGGACGCCGTATTGATGGCCTTCGCCGAAGTAGTCCTCGATTTTCTCGTGCAGGTAGCTGACATTGACCATGATCTCGTTGACGCCGTACTTGGCCAGGTGTTCGATCAGGTAAGCCATTACCGGCTTGCCCAGCACCGGTATCATCGGTTTAGGAAGGTCAAACGTCAGGGGGCGCACGCGGGTGCCCTTGCCTGCGGCCAAGATCATAGCTTTCATAATGAGGTCCTTTAGATAGTTAAAAATGTGTGGTACAGGCGGGCGGCGCGGTGCGCGTCATCGCGCACAGGCGGCCGCCGCAGACCTGGTTGTTGACCGTATCGTGCGAGATCATGACATAGCGTCAACTTTTTGACCAGTCCAAATTGCTGCGTGTGCACATCGCCGTCGCGGACGCGCGACGTGACTGGTCTCTTGCAACGCAATATAGCAGAGCCAACTGCCGCTACTCGGTTCCGCTGGCAGCAGTGCGCGCCACGCCGGGATTAAATAGCAATTGAATATCGGCCGTGATAATAATATATTTCAATAAAAATATTTCTATAAAACAATATATTTTTACCATCTACGGATATTCATTATATTAGTAACTAAATTTAACATTTTGCGTGCGTTGAATATCTATTATATTGCTTGCTTTTTGGTTAAAGCAAACCGTGGGTGACTTGCGAAAACCCAGCAACTACGCGGCTTGCAGCGCTTTTTGTGCGTGTGATCAATACGCTCACGATTTGTTGCAGGGGTGCTGCATTCGACCAAATTGAATTGAAAAAAATTTCGCTACGGAAAGACATTGTGTATAATTAATTTCAGGTTGAGTGATCGCCCATTCATTTGAAATTAAATCCAGGAGTTAGACATGTTTCTCAATAATCCGCTTTCTGTGTCCGCACGCCAGCTCACCAAAATGATCGGCTGGTCGGTATTGAGTGCGTGCGCCCTGAGCTTGAACGTGCAAGCGCAGACCACCACCACGCCGCCAGTGAGCATGAGCACGCCTCCAGCGTTCTCCACCTATACCAACCCGTTCGCCGCGCAATCGCTGTGGAACGTCCGTCCGGTGAACCCGGTACTCGACACCTCGTTCACCATTCCTACCTCGAGCTACTACCCGGAGATCAACTCGGGCGCCTACTCGACCGGTTTCTTCCTGGCCAAGGACACCGACCTGCCGATGAAAATTTACGGCCAGGGCGGCGCCAACCTGGTCAACAACCCCGATGCCGGCGGCAGTACGGAAGTCACCCTGCCACGCTGGCCTGCCAACACCCTGCCCGCCACTGGCAGCGACGGCCATGCCGACATCTATGATCCGGTGACCAATGTCATCCACTCGTTCTGGCAGCTCAAGAAGGTCAACGGCAAATGGCAGGCCGCGCTGTACGCCTGGTCGCCAGCCAACGACACCGGCTGGGGCACTCCGGCCCACTTCTATCTTGGCGCCCGCGCCACCGGCGTGGCCGCCTCGGCCGGCCTGATCCGCGCCCAGGAAATCAACGACGGCTTGCCGATGTACCGTCACGCGCTGGCCATGTCGCTGACCTATAACGCCCTGTCGGCAACCGAGCCATATGTGTATCCTGCGACCTCGGCCGACAACGATGCCGCCAAGACCAACACCGGCAAGATTCCCCAGGGTGCGCTGATGATGTTGCCCGCGAACTACGACACCTCGAAGATTTCCAATCTCGCGCTGCGGAAGGTCGCTGAAACGCTGAAAAACTACGGCGCCTACGTGGTGGACCGCAACGTCGGCACGCCGTTCGTGATTTACGTGGAAACCGGCAGCACGCTTGGCCTGCACGCCAAGGGCTGGGACAACAATGTTGCTGCTGAACTGGACCGCATGCGCCAGAACATGCGCCGCGTGATAGGCGCCCAGAGCTGGCAGGATGGCAATGGCAAGGCGTTCGATGCCGCCCAGCCCAACCTCAATGCGCTGTCGATGCGCGGGCCGTGGATCAAGAATTCGGGTACCGTTACCGGCACCTACGATACCTGGTCGCAGTCGATGGTCTTCCCTGCATCGCCGACGAAAAGTGTGATGCAAAACGGCAACTCCACCGGCCTGAGCAAGGTCAAATGGGGCGCGCCAGTGGTCGGCAGCACACAGCAGCTGAAGGTCATCAGCACCGGCGGCGCCACCCTGCGCATGGCGCTGTACTCGGGCGGCACCATGGTGTTCGATACGGGCAACCAGAACAACGGTTACATCAAGCGCTTCGTCTGGCCAGCCGGCGCCTGGTTCGTGCTCTACACCACCAACGGCACCAACCAGGTCTCGAGCGTGCGTGGCGAACTGGTCACCGTGCAACTGGCGCCAGCGACGGCTGCCGCCAACGCCGCCAAGGCCGCCACGCTGAAGACCTTGCTCGAAGCATCGCCGACCTACACCGGCGCGCGTACCGGCGTGCGATAACTAATTGCCGGCTATTATTGCCGGCAATATCCGTTGCTTGCTCACTGGCCGACCTCGCGTCGGCCAGTGGCATTTTGCAGTGCATCAAAAAACCCTACTGTGCGCCCTGCAAGTGAATTAAAATACATCACTTGATGATCAGATAGCATGCGCCGCTGCCGCGCTGCCGCGCACCATGAACCGTTCCCTCTTCAGTTCGCTGGCCCTGCTCTGCCTGGCCAATACCTCGTTCGCTGCCACGCCTGCGTCCACGCCCCCTGTATTTGGTACCGTAGAGCATCCATTCGCCGTCGATTCTCCCTGGAACGCCCGTCCGGTCGGCCCGGTTTTCGGCACTGACGAGATTCCGACGTCGAACTATTTCCCCAACATCGGCGGCGGCCCCTTCTCCACCATCGGTTTCCTCGGTGGCAAAGAATCGCCGTCGCAGGAAGTACTGGGCGCCAAGGGCAAACCCGATGTCTGGGATTACAACCAGGGCGTTCAACGTTCGATCACCATTACCCACTGGCCGGCCGGCCTCACCCCCGCCAGCGGCAGCGACGGCCACGCCGACATCGCCGAGCCGGATACGGGCATGTTGCATTCGTTCTGGCAATTGCGCCAGCGTGGCGACCACTGGTCGGCCGTGGGCTATGCCTGGAGCCGTCTCAAGGGCCGGGGCTGGGGCGATCCCGCCGACTTTTACCAGGGCACGCGCGCGGTGGGCATCCCGTCCACTGCTGGCCTGATCCGTCGTCACGAAATCGACGACGGCCTGCCCACCTACCGCCACGCGCTGGCCATGTCGCTCACGTTTAACGGCCTGGCGAAATCGCCAGCCTACATCTTCCCGGCCACCGCCGCCGATATCGACGCCTCGCGCAACACCGGCAGCATCCCCGAAGGCGCGCTGATGATGCTGCCGCCCAACTACGACACCAGCAAGATCGGCAATCCGCACCTGCGCAAGGTGGCAGACACCCTGAAAACCTACGGCGCTTACGTGGTCGACCGTAACGAGGGCACGCCGTTCTATATATATGTTGAAAATGGCAGCGGCTTCAATTTGCACGGCAATGGCTGGAATGTCGAAGTGGGCAAGGAGCTGCAGCGCATGCGCGCCCACCTGCGCCAGGTGGTCTCGACAAGCGGCTGGCTCGATGGCAACGGCAAACCGATGAAAATGGAAAAGCCGACCAACCTGCTCTCGATGCGCGGCCCGTGGCGCGGCCAGGGCGGCGCATACGACGCCATCACCGACCGGCTCACGCTCGAAGCGGGCGCCAGGTCGCGCAGCTCGGTGCTGCGCGACATCGGCCGCGTCAGCTGGGCCGCGCCGCGCGCCGGCGCCCAATGCCGCTTCAGCGTGCAGGCCACAGGTGGCGCCACCCTGGCCCTGCAGGTCCGCAGCGAGGACATGAGCCGCCAGTTGTTCGACAGCGGCCCGCTGGCCGACGGCGCCAGCGCCACCCTGCCCTGCCCTTCGGGAAAAGCGCGGTATGACCTGATCGCCGCCGGCGGCAAGTCCGACGCTACCGTGCGCGCCACCCTGGCGCCGCAAGATTAATCCTCATGACACGAAAGCACGCACACCATGGCTGATGATGCAGACTGGGCGGCCGACCTGGACCGTTACGGCATGCGCCGCCCCTTCCTCAAGGAACAATCGATCTGGGCGGTGTGGCTTTACCGCCGCGGACGCCGGCTCGACCGCCGTCCGCCTGGCCTCGGGCGCAAGCTCGGGCTGGCCGTGTACTGGGGCTTGTTCCGCGTGATCGAAACGGTGACCGGCGTCAGCCTGCCCAAGAGCGCGACCATCGGCCCCGGCCTGCGGGTCTGGCACTTCGGCAATATTTTCGTGCACCCGGACACCGTGATCGGCGCCCGCTGCACGCTGCGCCAGGGCGTTACCATCGGCAACCGCCACGCCGGCGGCCCCACCCCGGTGATCGGCGACGACGTCGAATTCGGCGCCTATGCGCAAGTGATCGGCGGCGTGCGCATCGGTAATAATGCGCGCATCGGCGCCATGTCGGTGGTGCTGTGCGACGTGCCCGACGGCGCCACTGCGGTCGGCGCCCCGGCGCGCATCATTGCCGCCCGGGAGGCTGCATGATTACCGTGCTCAGCATTATTCTTTGCGCCGTGCTGGCATTGCTGGCCGTACCCGTGCTGGTGCTGCTGGTGCAGTCGCTGCTGGCGGCCAAGCCGGCCGGCCCGGGCCCGGTCCTGGCCGGGCGCCGCCCACGGGTAGCGGTACTGGTGCCGGCCCATAACGAACAGGACGGCATCGGCGCCACCCTGGCCACCCTGCTGCCGCAGATGCTGGCCGGCGACCGCGTGCTGGTCGTCGCCGACAACTGCTCCGACAACACCGCCGGCGCCGCCCGCGCGGCCGGCGCCGAAGTGCGCGAGCGTCACCATGACGAACAGCGCGGCAAGGGCTATGCGCTCGACTTCGGCGTGCAATGCCTGGCCGAAGACCCGCCCGAAGTGATGCTCATCGTCGATGCCGACTGCCTGGTGGAACCGGGCGCCATCGACCGCCTGGCGCGCACCGCGCTGGCCAGCGGCCGGCCGGTGCAGGCGCTGTACCTGATGCGCTCACCACCGGGCAGCGGCCCGATGAAGAAGATCGCCGAATTTGCCTGGACCGTGAAAAACCTGGTGCGCCCGCTCGGCTTCCTGCGCCTGGGCATCCCTTGCCCGTTGATGGGCAGCGGCATGGCCTTCCCGTGGCCGGTGATCAGCACCGCCTCGCTGGCCAACGGCCACATCGTGGAAGACATGAAACTGGGCATGGACCTGACCCGCGCCGGCACGCCGCCACTGTTCTGTCCGTACGTGCTGGTCTCGAGCACCTTCCCCAGCAGCGACGCCGGTACCCAGAGCCAGCGCCGCCGCTGGGAACACGGCCACCTGAGCATGATCGTCTCGGCCGCGCCGCGCTTCCTGCTCGAAGGCCTGGCGCGCGGCCGCCTGGCCATGGTAGGCATGGCGCTCGACCTGATCGTGCCGCCGCTGGCGCTGCTGTCGCTGGCGGTGATCGCCGCGCTGGGCGCCAGCGGCCTGTTCGCACTGATTACCGGCGCGATGGCGCCGCTGCTGCTGGCGCTGTCGATCGCCGTGGCGATGGGCGTGGCGGTCTTGCTGGCCTGGTGGCGCTACGGCCGTCAGACCCTGAGCGCGGTCAACCTGGCCATGGCAGTACTGTATATTTTCTGGAAAGTGCCGGTGTATATCGGCTTCCTGGTCAATCGCCAGGTCGAATGGGTGCGCTCCAAGCGCGACAGCGAATAATTTTATCTACCAAGGAATACTCATGAAAGTTCTGGTTACCGGCGGCGCCGGCTATATTGGCTCGCACACCTGCGTCGAACTGCTGCAGGCCGGTCACGACATCGTCATCGTCGACGACCTTTCCAACAGCACGGTCGAGGTGATCGACCGCGTGACGACGCTGGCTGGCCGCGCGCCGATCTTCGTCGAGGCCGACATCCGCGACCGCGCCGCCATGGAGCAGGTGTTCGCCGCCCACGCGGTGGACGCGGTGATCCATTTCGCCGGCCTCAAGGCAGTCGGCGAATCGGTAGCGCAGCCGCTGCGCTACTACGACGTCAACGTCCACGGCAGCATCGTGCTGCTGGAAACCATGGCTCGCCACAACGTCAAAAAAATCATCTTCAGCTCGTCCGCCACGGTCTACGGTGACCCGGACACGGTGCCGATCCGCGAAGACTTCCCGCTGCGCACCACCAATCCTTACGGCGCCTCCAAGCTGATGGTGGAAAACATCATGCGCGACCACGCCAAGGCCGCGCCGGACTGGGGCATCGTTCTGCTGCGCTACTTCAACCCGGTGGGCGCCCACGAAAGCGGCCTGATCGGCGAAGATCCGCGCGGCATCCCGAACAACCTGATGCCATTCATCGCCCAGGTGGCAGAAGGCCGCCGCGAGCGCCTGTCCGTGTTCGGCAACGACTACGCCACCACCGACGGCACCGGCATGCGCGACTACATCCACGTGGTGGACCTGGCGATCGGCCACGTCAAGGCCCTGAACAAGCTCGACGACAACCACGGCGTGCTGACCTACAACCTCGGCACCGGCGCCGCCAGCAGCGTGCTCGACATGGTGCGCGCCTTCGAACAGGCCTGCGGCAAGACCATTCCGTACAAGATCGAGCCGCGCCGGGCCGGCGACATCGCCGTGTGCTATGCCGCCACCGACGTGGCCGAGCGCGAGCTGGGCTGGAAGGCCCAGCGCAACATCGAGCAGATGTGCACCGACACCTGGCGCTACCAGAGCAGCCTGATCCGCTAAGCCGCAGGTTCCGCCCCAACAAAAAGGCCGCTCAATGCAGATTGAGCGGCCTTTTTGTTGGCATCGAAGCCTTGTAGTGCGTTATTCGTTACACCTTTTCGCCGAAATACTCGCGGCGCATCGACGACGAGATGAAACTCAGGCGGCGCAGGCGGCGCAGCAGCTCGATCGGACGTTTCACCAGCCACTTCGGGAAATATTGCGTCAACACGCTGGCCGACTTGCTGTGCGATCCGACGTGACCCACGCGGTAAACCGCGCCCACGAACGGCACCGGCGCCAGCGACTTGCCGTTCTTTTCCAGGAAGTCGCGGATGAAAATGTGGCTGCCCAACATGCGTTTGACATATTCGTCCGATGCTTGCTCGAAGCTCGCCGGCAGTTCGTACAAGTCAGCCCTGATCAGGTAGCACGTACCGCACAATTTCGAGAAGTCGGCAAAGCGGTAGACATAGTTGCTGCCATCACCCCACACATAACCTTCGCGGATGTACCAGCCGTTCGCCTGCGGGCTGGAGACCGCCAATGCCGCCAGCTTGTTGCTGATGAAATCGTCGTCATCGACCACCATCACGTGTTGCATTGCACCGGCGTGCAACATGCCCGCCAAAATCCGGCGCCCCTTGTCCAGCCTGACCGCTTCGTAAAATGTTTCCTTGTCCACGCTGCCCTGCTCGTGCAGGGGATTGGCCTCGAAGTCGACCCACTTGACATCGAAGCCGGCAGGCAATACCGGCAGATCGGCGCCACGATTGGCGACGATGATCGCTTTCCAGTCAGCGCTTTCCTGCGCCGCAATCGACTTGACGGTCGCGGTGAGATTACTTTTGAGCTTGGCCCAATCACGTGCGTTGTCCTGGTGGCGGACGGGAATTACAAAGGTCAGTGCTTTTTTCATCTTGGTTTCACATCAGTCTGGGCGCTGCAAAAAGAATCGAATGGTTGACACGCGGGCGAACGCTTCAATGGCGCTGTCCGCGCTTGATCAGCACAGCCAGTTTGGCCGCTTCGGTATCGATCGAGTGGCGCTCGACCGCACGCTGGTGGGCGCGTTCGCCCATGGCGGCGATCTGGTCGAGCGGCGTGGCCAGCACGCGCTCGAGGCCGGCGGCGACCGCATCGACATCACCGGCCGGAATCAGCCAGCCGTTCTCGCCGTCGTGCACCAGTTCGGGAATGCCGGCCACGTAGGTGGTCAGCACCGGCCGCCGCAGTACCATCGACTCCATCACCACCACCGGCAGACCTTCGGCAAAGCTCGGCAAGGCCAGCGCGCGCGATGCCAGGATTTCTGCGCGCACCTGGTCGCTGCTGATCCAGCCAGTGATGCGCACCACGTCCTGCAACTGGTGGCGCGCGATCAGGGTCTCGATCTCGCCGCGCATTTCGCCGTCGCCGGCCAGTACCAGTTCCACCGCCACGCCGCGCGCCACCAGTTGCGCCACCGCGCGTACCAGCAGCAACTGGCCCTTCTGTTCGCACAAGCGGCCCACGCACACCAGGCGCGGCGCGGGCGGCGGCGGCACCGCTGCGCCAGCGTGGAACGCCGGCTCCAGGCCGCAATGGACGATTTCAACTTTCGGCCAGTCGGTATACGGGATCCAGCGGAACAGCTGGCTGCGGCCGAAGCTGCTGATCGCCACCACGAACGCCGAACGGGCAATCTTTTCCTTGATATGCAAAAACTCGGGCTTGTCGAATTCTTCGGGCCCGTGCACGGTAAAACTGTAGGCCGGACCACCGAGCGCGCGCGCCAGCA
The DNA here is from genome assembly GCF_001758785.1 of Duganella phyllosphaerae. Taxonomy (GTDB): domain Bacteria; phylum Pseudomonadota; class Gammaproteobacteria; order Burkholderiales; family Burkholderiaceae_D; genus Rugamonas; species Rugamonas phyllosphaerae. Next base: position 31,144 of record NZ_LROM01000065.1, on the reverse strand, counting down.
TGGCCACCTCGGCCGGGTTGGTGCCGAAGTGGGCGTGCAGGTGCCGCACGCCGGACGCACGCATCCAGCCCACCATGCGGCATGCTTCGGCCAGGTAGATCAGGTGCAGTGGCAGTGGCCGGTCGGCGCGGCGCGCCATGCGTACAGCCAGTTTGGCGGCGCCGAAGAACTGTCCGGGCGCACGCACCAGTTCGGAGAACATGGACTTGGCCAGGGCCAGCGCGCCGTCGCGCAGCAGGTACCGGGTTTTTTCGCGTTCGCGCAAATCTTCGGCATCGACCAGCTGGTCCGCCCAGCCGCGCAGCGCAAAGCGCTCGACCTCGAAGCCCTGGCGCTCCAGCGCCAGGATTTCACGACGGATGAAGCTGTGGCTGACTTTGGGGTACTGATTGATGAGGTAAGCTATTTTCATTAATTCTTCAATTTGACTTTAACGGGGGACATGCCGATGCCGGGCTTTCAGCCTCGGCCGGGGCTTCCGCTTCCACCAGCGGATCGACCGGCTCGCGCTGCGCCGCGTCGGGCGCCGCTTCGGCCACCACGTCGGCGGTAATGGCAACCGCGGGCGTGCGCGACCGGCTGCCGTCGAACCAGCCATTGACGGTGTCGGCCCAGTGCTTGCCGCGCTTCATGAACCAGCTCTCGTAGTACCTGGTCGAAGCATAGGCCAGCAGGAACAGCACGGCAAAGAACAGCGGCCGCTTCAGGTATTTGACGATCACGTCGCCGCTGCCCAGCCAGGTAAAGGTGAGCATCGGATGAATCACGTACAGCGCATACGAAATGCCGGCCACGAACACCAGTACACGACTGTGCAGCCCCAGCACCATGGCTGCAGACGGCTGCATCAGCGTACCGCCCACCAGCAGCAGCGCGAAGTACGGACGCAGGAAATTGAGCCACTGGCCCTGCGGCATGCTGGAAAACAGCAGCAGCAAAGCAAGCAGCCACAGCGGCACCATGCGCAGGCAATCACGCGCACGCGTGCCGAAACTGCCGTGAAACAGCAGGGCCAGCGTACAGCCGGCCAGGATTTCATCGATGCGGTAGTAGCTGATACTCGAGGCGATCACGCCATCCCATACGCGCAGGGCGGTAAACCCCAGTCCTATGAACGGCAGCAACAGCAGACCACGGCCGCGCAGCACCACCACCAGCAGCGCCACCCCCACGTAGAACTGCAGCTCCATGCACAAGCTCCACAAGTGCTCGGTCATGGGCACCAGGTCGTTGGGCATGGCCTGGTCCAGCGGCATGTTGGCGTAAAACAGCAAGTGGCTGGCCCACCGCGACAACGGCGCCAGCGACAGCAGCAGCGCGATGATCATGTACAACCAGGCCAGCGGCAATACCCGGCAAAAACGCTTGACCAGGAAGCCGCCGATGCGCTGATCACGGAGCAGGAACGACGTGATCAGGAAGCCGGACAGGATGAAGAAGATCACCATGCCGAACACCCCGGCGCTGTGGTTGAACAGAAAATGATGCGGCCCCAGCGGCAGCAAATGCGCAGCCAGCACCAGCAAAATACTCAAGCCCCGCCAGCCGTCGAGGACCGACAGATGGCCCCCGTGCGGCACGGCAGAGGCAGGCTCGGGCATTTGCATGTTCTTCATCAAAAGGTTCAGTAGCGTGGCTGAACGGCGGACTGGTACGGGGCCGTCATCGGCGGGGGCACCGTCGACGCGGTAACCTTGGGCGGAGTCACCGCCAGCACGCGCGCCAGCGCGCAACCGGCGCCAACCACGAACCACAGGTACCAGTTATATGACAGGTAATAGAACATATTGTCGCTGAACGAGCAGATCAGGAAACTCAGGATGATCAGGATCAGCGAGAACGAGGCCAGCTTGTCAAACTTCAGCAACCGCGCCAGTTGGCGGATCAGGCTGGCCGATTGCCAGAGGAAGGCCAGCAGCCCGATTACGCCCAATTCGAAAATCAGCTGCACGAAAACGCTGTGGGCGCCGAACTTGGTCTTGCCCGCCAGCGGGAAGAAGATCGGCGAATACTCGGCAAAGGTTTGCAGTCCCAGTCCCCACACGTAATGGAGCGGCGTCATCCAGGCGAACGCGCATTCCCACAGGTACACGCGCCAGGCGAACGAGTTCAGCGTGGCGTAGGTGGCCACTTCGTTGCCCTGCCCCAGGTCAAGCAGCCGGTCGCCGATACCGGGCACAAACAGCGCACCGACGCCGAGCAGCACCATGTACACCAGGAAGCGCCGCTCGAAGATCAGCGCATACAAGGCAAAGCCGATCGCCGTTGCCAGCCAGGCGCTGCGGGTCTTGGTGAGCAGCAGCATCAGCAGCAGCAACAGCACGTAGGCGACCAGGCCCAGGCGCGCGGCACCGCTGGCGCCTGGGTCCATGGTTTTAAGCAGGTAAAACGCCACCACGATGATCACGGTCAGGTAGAACGCCAGCACGTTGGGGTGGGCAAACGTACTTTCCAGGCGGAAGCCGCCACCGAAGTGCAGCGCGATATCGACAAACGCGTACAGCACCGGAATGGCCGACGACCACACCACCAGCCGCAACATGCGGCGGAAATCGGCGCGGTCGGCCACGCACTGGTAGCCGCCCACGAACATGGCGAAATACGACAGCTGTTGCAGGAACAGGCGCACCGATTCGCCGGTGAATGGCGAATGCACGGCGCCCAGTGCCAGGATGACCAGGAACGGCGCCCAGGCCATATAAGCGCGGCCAGGCAGCACCTTGGGACGCTCGAACACCAGCAGCAGCGCCAGCAAGATCACGATGCCGTTGATCACGCCGCCGATGCCGACCATGTAGCCGCCCAGCGAAAAACGGGTGAACTCGAGCGCGTTGTCTCCGCCCGCGCGCAGCACGACGATCAGCAGCAGCGTGAGCTTGCGGTCGTAAATCACCAGCAGCCCGAAGACCATGGCCGCCGGCAAGGCCACCAGCTTGGACAGGCTGCCGTCCATCAGCTCCACCAGGATGGGCGTGGCCGCGCCAAGCAAGCCGGCCAGGCATACCGCCAGCACCACCATCACGTAGATGAGGCGGAACGGGTTCTTGATAAAATCGGGCGCCTTCAACGAGCGCCACGCAGGGCTTTTCAGCAACGCGGGCATAACATACCTATCTCAAATAATACTTCAGGCCAGCTGGGCCGATACACTCATGCGGCGTTTGCCGGGCAAGCGACGGATCAGCCAGGAACGCACCGCGTTCCATTCGCCGGTTTCCGGCGAGTTGGCGGCGCGAAAGCGGTTGTAGCGCCACAGCAGGCTCGCTTCGTGGCGGGTGGAAATGGTTTTGCGGTAGGTGAGCTCGCGTTCGAGTTCATCGGACGGGCCCAGGCCGCGCCGCAGCACGCTGGCCATGCGCTCGAATTCGGCATCGAAATTGCGCTGGCCCTCGACGTCCATCAGGATGCCGCCGTGGTTGCAGAACGGCGCCGGATCGAAATACGGCAACTGGTGGATGGTGCAGAACGCCCGCACCAGGAAACGCGATACATCGAGCGACACTTCCATCTGGTCCATGAACCGGGTGGCGCTGACGTTGTTGCCGTGCCAGCGGTAGCGGATCAGTTTTTCAGGCACGTTGGCGCAGCGGCCCTGGATCGCCAGCTGGCCGAACAGGAAGTAGTCTTCGGCCAGCGACGGCACTTCCAGGCTGTGCTGCGGCGGCAGCACCTTGAGCATGTCGATGCCGTAGCGCACGCCCATGCGGCGCACTTCGTCGAAGCGCAGCATCGACGTCGGGTGCGCGATCGGGTTGCGGAACAGGCTGGCGGCGGCAACCCGGGCGGTGCCGATCGGCATGCTCATCTCGCCGATGTTGGCGCCGGATGCGTCGATCACGTCGGCCTGGCCACCGATGGCCACGCAATTTGGCTGGGCGGCAAACGCGGCCAGGCTGATGGCCATGCGGTCGGGGAAGCAGACGTCGTCGGCGTCATGGCGCAACACGTAGTCGCAGTCGGCCAGGTCGAGGCCGCAATTGAGCAGGCCGGACAGGCCTTTTGCTTCAGGGAACGAATGCAGTTCGATGCGCGGATCGCGCTCGTGGTAGCGCTCCACCATCTCGCGGCTGCCGTCGGTGGAACCGTGGTCGAGCACCAGCACGCGCCAGTCCTGGACGGTCTGCGCCTGGATGCTGTCGAGCGACTCCGCCAGGAAGTCGACGCCGTTTTTAACCGGCAACAATACGTCTATCTTTGCCACTGTGCAGCTCCTCTAAAACTTGCGCCGTTCCCCTCGCTGCCGACGCTGTCAGTTGTGAGCAAACACGCAAAAATAATATCATGCAAAAATTACAAAAACAATCAGGCCTGGGGCCGCTGCCAGCTGCTGACAGCCGCAGTCAGCCTCGATAAGGCGTGCGCAGGTGCAGCGCCTCGAGCGTGAGCCGGCCCAGCTTCTGGATGCTGTGGCGGACGAACGACACCAGGTTGGCGGCCGAGCCTTCGGCCTGCAGCGCCGACCAGTAATAGCCGAAACCGGTACGCGACTGGCCGCGGTTGAACATGCGGTGGCCGATGTCGTAACGCAGACCGACGATCTCGTGGCGCACGGCCGGCGCCAGCGCCGGCCGTTTGCCCACCAGCGGCGAGTCGAGCAATGCCACCAGCACGCGCTCGTGGCATTGCAGCGTCTCGACGAAATTATTGGTGAGGTTGGTCTCGTGCGAAGTCTTGTCCACCAGCACTTGCGACTGCAACAGGAACGGCCCCACGTCGGCGCAGCGCAGCCACAGGTCGTAATCCTCGGCCTGGCGGTAGCGCGGGTCGAACTGCCCTGCCCGCGCCAGCACCTCGCGGCGGATCACCACGTTCGAGCAGGTGCCGACAAAATTGGCCTTGACCAGCGCCTTGAGCGGATCGTTGATCACGGTATCGAATACGATGTCGGGATCGCCCCGGAACTGGGCGAAATGGGCCACGGGACCGCCGATCGAATGGTCGATCACCGTGTAGTTACACGCTAGAAAACCCACCTCGGGATGGCGTTCGAGCAGCGCCAGTTGCACTGCCAGCTTGTCGGGCGACCACAAGTCGTCCGCATCGAGGAAAGCGATCAGCTTGCCTTCGCTGGCGGCAATACCGACATTGCGCGCATTCGACACGCCGCCGTTGGGAATGCTGATGACGCGTATCGCATCGCCGAATTGGGCCAACTGGCCCAGCGTGTCGTCACGCGAGCCGTCGTTGACCACGATCAGTTCGAAATCGCGGCAGGTCTGGGCGAGCACCGTCCTGACCGTATCGGCGATAAAGGCTGCGCCGTTATAGACAGGAATGACGACAGAAAAAGTCACGGACATCTAACACTCACCTCTCAATAAATTGGCGGATCCCGGCGCGGTGCACGGACTGTCCGTTCAGCGCACGACCAGCGCGTGACCGCGTGCATCGGACGCCGCCACCAGTTGCCGCAGGAAGTCCTGTTGCACGGCGTAAGCGGCCGGCGCTTCGGTGTCGTCGCGCACCAGCATCGAGGAACGCACCAGGATGCCGTCTGCCACTTTGCCACGCAGGCCGTCGCGGAAGATCTGCATGCGCATCGCAAAACCACCCTGCGGGTAGGCGTCGCTGATACGGGTCCAGTACGTGACCGCTTCGAGCCGGCCCTGGCCGGTGGCCAGCATGTGCTTGGCCGGCAGCGCCGCAGCGCCGGGCGTGACCACCATCGGCGCTGGCGACAGCGCCAGCACCTTGTAGCCTTGCGCCGGGTAGCAGATTTCAGGCAGGTGCAGCTTGACGTCCTGGCGCTGTTCCTTGGCGTAGGCCAGCGCCAGCATCACCTGCTGCCCCTGGCTGTTGACATAGGTCCGCATCAGCACGTCGTCGTACGGCTGCTCGAGGCTGCGGCCGCCGTCTTCGGCGGTGGACAGCTCGGCCTGGGTAACCACGCCTTGCAACTCGCGCCAGTCGCCGAAGCGGGTGGGCACGCTGGCAGCCAGATCGATGGTTTGCGGGTTGGGCGTGAACTTGGGCGTAAGTGCCCAGGCGCCGCCAACCGCCAGCAACATGCCGGCCAGCAGCAACACCGCCGGACGGGTGGCGACCTGGCCCAGCTGGGCCCAGGCGCCGGGCGCGAGCGACGGCAGTTGCAGACCGGCGCCTTCGTCGCTGGCGCCGCCACGGCGCACCATCCAGCTCAGTGCGCTATCGACGCCGATAATCAGCAGCAGCGCCGACAGGAACAGCACCAGGCCCGAGAAGCCATGCAGGAAACCCTGGCCGGCGGCATCGCCAAAATGGTACGTGATGAGCGACAGGAAAATGATGCGGATGGTGTTGGCGGCAAACGAGATCGGAATGATCAGCATGGCCAGCAGCACGTTGCGCACCAGCGAAGGATGGCGCACCAGGTTCATGTACAGCAGGCCCAGCGCTTCGAGCGTAAACAAGGAGTTCAGGCCGGCGCAGGCGTCGGCCACCAGCAGCTGGTAATGGCCGATGGTGAGAATCACGCCGCTGCGGGCGATCGGGTAATTCATCCAGTACAGCAGATGTTCGGTGGCGGCCGACACGGCAATCTTCATCGGCAGCGTGACCACGTCGACGATGGACGCCGGCAGCGGGATCATGAACATCATGAAGAAGAACGCAAACCACATGCGGCTCCAGGTGCGCACGCCGAACAGTGCGATCATCAGGCCGGCCAGCACCAGGATCAGCGAACCGACTTCGAGCACGTGCACCTGTTGTGAACGGCCGAGCACGTAGCACAGCAGGCCCAGCACGACCACCGGGTAGCCGATGGCCGGCATCGGATTGCGTTCGAACATCTTCTGCGAAATCAGCTGGCGCGTGCGGAAATACAGGAAACCGAAGGCCACGGTCATGACGATCGGACCGTGGGCGTTGCGGTCCGAGCTCCATGGCCCATGGAACAGGTCGATCAGGGTCGGCACGTACAGCGCCGCCAGGCCGGCAAGCAGCACCAGCCACGGGGCGAGCGCTGCAGGCGAAGGCGAAGGTGTCGCCGTGGAGTTCAACGTGTGGGCCATGGCCATATCGGAATCAGAAATTATTGAGCACGGAACCAACCACGTGCACGCGCGCTTCGTTCAACGAGGTGATCAGCTCATGCACCTTGCCGACGTGGGTCACGTCCTGGCGCGCCACCACCACGGCGGCGCCGGTGCGGCCGGCCACCATCTGTGCATCCGACGAATCGCTGCCGGCCGGGGTGTCGATCAGGATCACGTCGTACTGCCCTGCCAGCGTGCGCAGCAGCTGACCCAGCGCCGGCCGACCCAGCAGTTCGGACGGGTTCGGCGGCGGCGCGCCGGCGGTCAGCACCGACAGGTCGAGCAGTGCTGGCACGCGCTGCACCGCTTCGACACTGTTACGGCCCGACAGCACCGACGACAGGCCGACCCGGTTTTCCAGGCTGAAGATGGTGTGCTGGCTCGGATGGCGCATGTCGGCATCGATCAGCAGCGTGCGCTGGCCTTGCTGCGAGAACACCACGGCCAGGTTGGCGGCCAGGAAACTGCGGCCATCGCCGCGCTCGGCGCCGGTGATGGCCAGCGCGCGGCGTTCCTCGCCGGTGTCGAACCAGCGCCACATGAGCTGGTTACGCAGCGCGCGCAACGATTCCACCCGCTCGGTGAACGGCTCGTAAGCGGCCACAACAGACTCGCTGATGTCGCTCTCGCCACGCAGCAGGTACGGGTAATCGTACTGGCGCGACAGCGCAAACTCGATGTCGGCCTCGGACAGCACACCCAGCGCCAGCGCGGCGTCGCCAAAACGCACATTGCGTTCGACCTGGTGGCGCATTACGCGCTCGGCATCGGCCACCGACAGGCGGCCCATCTTGATCAGGATGGCGCCGATAGAACGGTCGGGCACGGCCGACGCCGGCGACTTGTCGCGCAGGTCCGGCACGATATACGGTTGAATGGGTGGATTCTGGTTCATGGAATTACTCCGTAATGATCTGGTGTCGGCGGTCACTGCTGCGGTTGCGGCAACAGTGCTGGCGGCGGGGTGTTCTTGCTGCGCTTGCCGATGCGCTGCTTGGCGATCGTGCCCAGCACCGGCAGGCCAAAGGCGTGCGACATATGCGCGGCCGAGCGCACGCGCTGGTCGAGCAACTCGAGCACCAGGACCGCGCCGGCGCCGAGGATGGTGCCGATCACGACGGCCAGCAGCAGGTTGACGATCAGGCGCGGCGACGTCGGGCTGCCCGGTACTTCGGCGGTGGACAGCACGGCGATATCGGACTGGCGCGCCTGGCCTTCGAGGTTGGTCTGGTTGTAGCGCTGCATGGCGCTTTCGTACGAGCGGCGGGCATTGTCCACTTCGTTGCTGAGCACGACGAATTCGTCGCGCGCGCCGTTCAGTTCCAGCACGCGGGCTTTTTGCGCCGACAGTGCCGAGCGCAGTTCGTTTTCACGCTGGCGGTAGATGTTGCTGCTGCTGGACACGCCGGACGAGGCGACGCGGATCTGTTCATCAAGGTTCGAGCGCAGCTTGTCCACTTCGGACTTCGCCGCGATGTATTGCGGGTGGCTCGAGGCCAGGCGCTGCGAGGTGTCGGCGAAACGCGCTTCGGCCGTGGCCAGCTGCGATTTCAGGCTCTGGATCAGGCTGTTGTTGAGCACGTCTGGCGAGGCGCCGGCATTGCCGCTGGCCTGGCGCGAACGCGATTCCGCTTCCATCAGCTGGCCCTGCGCCTGCACCAGCTGGCTCGACAGCTCGTTCAGGCGCGCGGTTTCCACGTCAACGCGGTTGTCGGCGCTGTAGATGTTGTTCTCTTTCTGGTATTTCGACAGGCGGCTCTGGGCCAGCTCGTATTGTTCGCGCAGCACCTTGATCTGGGTGTTGATGAAGCCCGACGCCTGCTGCGCCGGATCGGTCTTGAGCTGCACCGTGAAATCGAGGTAACCCTGGGCGAAGGCATTGGCGACCGCTGCAACGAACTGCGGATCGTTACCGCGGAAGTTAATGGTCAGCACGCTGCTGTCGCGCGCTGGCTCGACGTCCACCTTGGCCAGCAACAGGCCGGCCAGCCACTCCTTGATCGAACCCTGGCCGTTGCGCGCCTGGCGGAACTGTTCCTGCACCGCCGGGCTGTCGGCCAGGCGCAGGGTTTCCACGGCCTTGAGCGCCACGCTCTTGCTGCGGATGATGTCGGCCTGGGTGGCGACGTAGCCGGTCATCAACTGCACCGGCAGCGTGACGCCGGTGACCGGATCGACGCCCTTGGTATTGAGCACCAGCGAGGTGCTGGCCTTGTAGACCTTGGGCAGCATGGCAGTGATGGCCAGTGCGGCTGCGACCGTGACTGCCAGGATCACGAGGACGATCTTGTAGCGGGCGCGCAGGGCAAAAAACAAATGGGTGAAATTCATGGTGGTCTTTCTCAGTGAAGGTCAGGCGACATCGGCCTTAGAACAGGCTCTCGCGGACGTACAGCACGTCGTCGGGGCGCACCAGGTCATCGTATTTCGCTTCGATGATCTCGATCTTGCCGGCCGCGTCGCGACGCTTGATGCGCAGGCCACGCTCGGTGCCGCGCTGGGTGAGGCCGCCGCCGGTGGCCAGCGCCTGCAACACCGTCATCGAACGCTCGATGCGGAAGGTGCCGGGACGCTGTACTTCACCGTAGATATAGAAACGCGGTGCGCGCTCGATGTACACCACGTCGTTGCCGCTCAACGTCAGGTTGGCCGGCTGGTCGCCGCTGAGGAACAGATCGGTCAGGTTGATCACCTGCTTGGTGGCCTTGCCGTCGGCGCTGCGCATCACCGTGACCTGGTCGCCGCCTTCGGCGCTGACGCCACCGGCCAGGGCCAGCACGTCGAGCAGGTTGCGGCTGGCGTCGAGCGGGAAGCGGCCCGGGCGGTTAACCTGGCCCAGTACCGACACTTGCTGGCTCTGTAGCGACGTCACCAGCATATTGACTTGCGGGTTTTTGACAAAATTGCCGGACACCAGGGCCGCAGCGATTTTTTTCTCGGCCGCAGCGGCCGACAGGCCCGCCACGCTCACCTGGCCGATCAGCGGGAACGTGATGGCGCCATTGGCGCTGACCCGGGTTTCCAGGTTCAGGTCGGGGTTGTTGTAGACGGAAATCTTGACCACGTCGCCGGTACCGAGTACCAAGTCGTTTTGCGGGGCGGCATTGGCCGTGCCCAGCACCAGCGCCAGCAGTGGCGTCATCATCCAGAGTGCGATTTTTTTCATCATATGCTCAATCGTAAGTTAGTGTTATCGGGAGGCCGCTACGGGGCCGTTACTTCAGGCCAGCCACGCCGCGCGCGTGGACGTCGGCTTCCTTGTCGGCTGCCGTGGCCGGCGCTGCCGGTGCGCCCGCAACCGGAGCGGCTGGCGCCGCGCCTGGCTCGTCGGCCTTGTTCTGGTACTCGATCTTGGTGGCCGCACGCAGGCGCGCCAGTTCGGCGGTGGCCGCTTCCTTGATGCGCGCATTGGTCAGGAACTGGGCGATCTGCGCTTCGGAGGCTTGCAGCGTGACCGGCGTATCCTTGATGTCAGCCACCGTCATCAGGGTGCTGCGGTCGCCTTCGCGGACGATGAACAGTTGCCCCTTGGGCAGGTTGACGATTTTTTCGCTCAAGGCCGGCGCCAGGTCGGCCGTGCTGCGGCTTATTTGCTGACGGGCAAACTTGATGTTGTTGCGCTCCATGAAGGCCGCCACGTCGTCGATCGACTTGGCGCTGTCGATTTCTTTTTTCAGGTTATCGGACAGGTCGCTGGTGGCCAGGTTGAGCTGGCGCAGCTCCATCGTCTTGCGCTGCGCAAACAGGGCCGGATTCTTGTCGAAATATTGGGCAATTTCATCGCGGGTAGGCTTGGCCGGCGTGCCCGTCTTGTTTTGCATGTAGGCTTGGGCGATGATCAGCGCCTTGGCGCGTTCGATGGACTGCACCACTTTCGGATCGCGATCGACTTTCTCTTCCATCGCCTGGTTAAGGACGATCTGGCGGTCCACCAGCGATTCGAGCACCTGCTTGCGCGCCTGCGCCTGCTGCGCGACCGGCACGTTGACCCGTTGCAGCTCTTCGTTCAGCTGCAGCGCGGTGACTTCTTCCTTGCCGACCTTGACCAGCGCCTGGCCCGACTTGCTTTCGCCTTTGCCGCAAGCGACCAGCGCAACGGCCATGGTCACTGCCAGCGCCGCCGAACCGAGCTTGCGCTGGAGGTGGGTATTGCCAAATTTATTGTGTTTCAAGATAGTTCCTCATTGTTCTCGTTGGTGCCGTGCGCAGCGTGCCATCCACGTAATTCATTGCCATTTTCCCAATTCACGTGCACTAAAAGCAATTTCAAGACCGGATTATCACACAACTCTCTGCGGTGCAGCATATTTTCTTTGTAAAAATGTTATCGGTCCATGTGCGTGCTCAGTGAGCATTCTCGCGTTTCAGGACCACCAGCACGGTACGCACGATAATCCACATATCGAGCCACACCGACCAGTTGCGCAGGTAGTCGAGGTCGTACTGGATGCGGGCCTGCATCTTGTCCAGCGTATCGGTTTCGCCGCGCAAGCCGTTCACCTGGGCCCAGCCGGTAATGCCCGGCTTGGCCTTGTGGCGCAACATGTAACCCTTGATCAGCTTGCGGTACTGCTCGTTGTGCGCCACCGCGTGCGGCCGCGGTCCGACGATGCTCATGCGGCCTTGCAGCACATTGATAAATTGCGGCAATTCGTCGAGCGACGTACGGCGCAGAAAACCGCCAATTTTGGTCAGGCGCTGATCGCCCTTTTTCGCCTGGACCACCTTGGCGCCGTCCTCGGCCACCGTCATCGAGCGGAACTTGTAGACCAGGATTTCCTCGCCATACAGTCCGTACCGGCGCTGGCGGAAAATCACCGGGCCCGGCGACGTCAGTTTCACTGCCGCAGCAATCGTCAGCATGATCGGCGTGAGCATGATCTGGATGATCAGCGCCAGCACGATGTCGCTGATGCGCTTGATCATGCTGTTAAACCCTGTGAACGGCGACTCGCGGATGCCGATCACCGGCATGCCACCCACGCTGGCGAAGCGCGCCTGCATCAGGTCGAAGATATAGATATCGGGCAGGAAATAAACCGAGGCCGTGGTGTCTTCCAGATCTTCCAGCAAAGACATGATGCGCGGCTGGGCCGAAATCGGCTGGCTGATCACGATCATCTTGATGTTGTGCTTGCGTACGTACGCCGGGATATCGCTCATCTGCCCCAGCAGCGGGTGTTCCATGTTATGGGGACGGCGCTCCTGGGCACGGTCGTCGAAATAACCGTGCACGGCCATGACCGAACTTTCATGGCGATCGATGGTGGCGGCGAAGCGCACGCTGACGTCGTTGGCGCCGATGATCACGACCGAGGTTTTCTGACCCTCGAGCGGAGCGGCGCGCAGCCTGAACACGGCCAGGTGACCGAGCATCAGTACCAGCGGGGTGCCGACGCACCAGGCCAGCAAGACCTCGCGGTCGTAATGCACCAGCATGCCGCTGCTCACGCCGATCAGCGCCAGTACCGTCACCGACAGCAGCCAGCCCAGCACGATATCGCGCGCGACCTTGCTCAGCTTGCCGGTGCGCCAGGTACTGTACGGATCGATGTACTTGTACAGCGACGACGAGACGAAGAACGCCAGCACCATCAGGATCAGCGAGTAGCCGTTGAAGCCATTACCCAGCACCAGGGTGCACAGGTACAACATGCCCATGATGACGAGCGGATCGACGACACGCTCGAAAAAGGAGACGAGAGGAATTTCGTTGACGTTCATGAGGCTTAGAAGGTCACGGTGGCGTTAAAAGCGGCACCTTTGGCGCGGAAACTGCTGGTCCTCGCAGCAATACTGCCATCGCGTTCGGTATGGAAGGCAGACAGCCCAAGACTGAGGTTGCGCAGCGGCTTGTAAGTGACGCCGAGGTTGGCTGTCTTGGTCGTGTCAGTCAGTCCGGTCAGGTTGAAGACGCCCTGCAATGGCTTGAAGTCGCGCTTCTCGTTCTTGTATGCGGCATTGACTTCGATTTTGGAGGTGGCGGTCCACTTGGCGTTGATGCCCTGGCCGGTGGACAGTGCCGTATTGACGAATACGCCCTCGGCGGCGCCGAACTCGCGCCAGGCCATGCCCGTCAATTGCACCGAGGAGAACTTGTTCCAGTTCACGATCAGGCGGCCATTGGTGCCCGAAGCGTTGCGCAGGCTCGACGAATTGACCTCGCGCCGCGCCCAGCCGCCCACGAAGATCACCTGCGAAATGCCGGTAGCGTTCCACACGACATTGAGCTTGACCTCATCCTGGGTAAAACCATTATCGATGAACACGCCGTTGTTGAGCGCCTGCGTCGGATACTTACCCTTGATCTGGCGCGCCAGCAGGCCGACCGTGCTCTCGCTCGGGGCCAGGTAGTCGAACCCGGTTTCCACGGTTTTTTCGGTGCGGTTGTTGAACTGCTGCGACGGCAGGTCGAAATCGAAATCCTCGGACGTGTAGCCGGCGCGCAGTTGCCACGACGGATGCAGGCGCCAGGCAACGTTACCGTACTGCTTATTCTGCACCCGCAGGTTGCGCGCGGCCACCTGGAAGTCGGCAAACGAGGCCAGCGACTGGCTGTAGGTGGCGCCGATATGGCCGCTCAGGGTTTGCGCAAGACGCCAGTCGAGGTCGAGCGCGGCATCCTTGCCGGTGTAGTCGAGCTCACCAAAGCGGTTGAACGTGACCTTGGTGGCGCGGATGTTGCCGGTCAGGCGCTGGCGGCTGATCGGTCGGTTGATGCCGACGCCAACCACCGCCGAGCGGTAGGTGTCGGAGGCGCCGTCGCTGCCGACCACGGACAGGTCGCGGCGCAGCAGGTTATCGTCGTACGACACGATGGCAGACGCGAACGGCGTCAGTGTATCGCTGATCTGGGCCTGGGCGTGGGGGGCATACAGGCTGCCTATAACCAGTGGTAATACAAGCAGTTTCCCGGCGCCGGGGACGCGGCGCATCACCACGCGTTCACCCTGCACAGGACAACGAGGGACATGGATAGTTGCAGGTAACTCAACATTTTTTTGCTCTTATTCGAAATGGACAGGCGGCGCGCCACCAACATATTGCACTGCGTCAATAAATATAATCGACGTTCAATAGCTGTTGCCAGATGCTAGCACCAACCATGGTAAAACGGCCACACGGGAGAACTTCTTACCATGCGCAAACCATCTTACCGGCCCCGGGGCCTGGACCAGTAACATTATGATCACAAAGCGCACCAAAAAATTATATTGCATGCAATCATCTCTGTCTATATCGCATTGCAGCATTTTTTGGCGGCCCACCTGTCTCGAGCAAAAACGTCGGGTTAGCTGCGCTGGCGCGCCTCGATCTGCTCCCACTTTTCCAGCGCCGCCAGCAACTCTTCCTCGATCTCGGCCACGCGCGTGTTCACACGCTTGGCTTCGCTGGCGTTCTTCTTGTAGAAATCGGCATCGCTCAGCTGCAGGTTCAGCGCGGTTTGCTCGTCTTCCAGCGCGGCGATCAGCTTGGGCAGTTCGTCGAGCTCGCGTTGTTCCTTGAAGCTGAGCTTTTTGGTCTTGGCGGCCGGGGCGGTGGCAACTGCTTCGACCTTGGCTGGCGCCGGACGGGCGGCAGGCTGCTTGGCGATGGTGTCGCGCACGCGCTCCCAGTCGGTATAGCCGCCGACGAATTCGCGCCAGTGGCCCTCCCCTTCGGCCACGATCACCTGGGTGACCACGTTGTCGAGGAAGGTACGGTCGTGGCTGACCAGGAAGACGGTGCCCGTGTACTCTTCCAGCAACTCTTCAAGCAACTCCAGGGTGTCGATATCGAGATCGTTGGTCGGTTCATCGAGCACCAGGCAGTTGGCAGGCTTGGCGAACAGGCGCGCCAGCAGCAAACGGTTGCGCTCGCCACCTGACAGCGTCTTGACCGGCGAACGCGCACGCTCGGGCGAGAACAGGAAATCGTTCAAATAGCTCATCGAGTGCTTGCGCTGACCGTTTACTTCCACCCAGTCGCTGCCCGGCGAAATGGTTTCGATCAGGCTCGCTTCTTCATTGAGCTGGGTACGCATCTGGTCGAAGTACGCCACTTGCAGCTTGGTGCCAAGCTTGGCGGAACCGCTGTCGGGCGCCAGTTCGCCGAGGATCATCTTGAGCAAGGTGGTCTTGCCGGCGCCGTTGGCGCCGATCAGGCCGACCTTGTCGCCGCGCAGGATGGTGCCGGTGAAGTCGTTGATGATGACGCGGTCGCCAAAGCGCTTGCTGACGTTTTCCAGTTCGGCCACGATCTTGCCCGAGCGTTCGCTCGAGCCCACTTCGAGCTTGACCTGGCCCTGCTGGTCGCGGCGCACGCTGCGCTGCATGCGCAAGGCCTCGAGGCGGCGCACGCGGCCTTCGTCGCGCACCCGGCGCGCCTTGACGCCCTTGCGGATCCAGACTTCTTCCTGCGCCAGGAATTTATCGAACTTGGCGTTTTCCACCTCTTCGTTTTCCAGCTGCTCGGCCTTGCGCACCTGATAGGTCGTGAAATTGCCCGGATACGACAGCAGGCGCCCACGGTCGAGTTCGATAATCCGGGTGGAGACATTGTCGAGGAACGAACGGTCGTGGGTAATGAACAACACGCTGCCACGGAAGTCGCGCAGCAGGCCCTCGAGCCAGACGATGGAGCTGAAGTCGAGGTGGTTGGTCGGTTCGTCGAGCAGCAGCACGTCGGGCGCCGAGACCAGCGCGCGCGCCAGCGCCACGCGCTTCTGCATCCCGCCCGAGAGCGTCTTCATCAGCATGTCGCCGGTCAGGTTCAGTTTGTCGAGCACGGTTTCCACCTTGTTCGACAGGCTCCACGCATCGGCGGCGTCGAGCTTGACCTGGATGTCGTGCATGCGTTCCATGACGGCGTCGTCGTTGCCCTGGCCGAACTGGCCGGTCAGCGCATCGTATTCCTTGAGCAAGCCTGGCAACTCGCCCATGCCGGACGCCACGGCGTCGTGCACGGTCATTTCCGGATCAAACACCGGCTCCTGCTCGACGTACGCGATTTGCAGATTTTGTTGCATTACCAGCAAGCCGTCATCCAGCTTGAAGCGGCCGGAGATAATTTTGAGCAAGGAGGACTTGCCGGTGCCGTTGCGGCCGATCAGGCCGACGCGCTCGCCGGTTTCCAGCGAAAACTCGGCGTGGTCGAGCAAGGCAACGTGGCCGAAGGCCAGTTGGGCCGAAGAAAGGGAAATGACTGCCATAGGGAGTGAACTATGCGCGATACGCCGTGGCGCCGCGTCGTGGTGATGAGAGAAGCTAGCATTGTACCGATTGTCGGATCATCGGTGCCAGATAACGACAGTAGGACCCAGAGTGGGGCCAGGTTTGGAGCTGTCGCCGCGTATTGCAATAACATATTATCTATTGCCGCGCATAACAAGGTATAGTGAAGAGGAAGTACCAAAAATATAAGATAGTTTTCTAAAAAAACATTTTGCGCAGGCCCAAAACATGTCCAAAACCAGTATCCAGACCGATATCAGCGGTCTGCGGGCGCTTAGCGTCGTCATCGTGGTGCTCTACCACTTCAACCTGAAGATACTCAGCGGCGGCTTCATCGGCGTCGATATCTTTTTTGTCATCTCCGGTTTTCTGATGAGCAGGATCATCGTGGACGCCATGGGGGCGGGTCGTTTCCACTACGGCCAATTCCTGCTGCGGCGGGCGCTGCGCATCGTGCCGGCACTGCTGGCAATGTCACTGGTACTTCTGGCGCTGGGGGCAGCGCTGCTGCCGCCGAGCGACCTCGCCAGCATGGGGACACAGGCACTGCGGGCGTTGCTGTTCGTGTCCAACTACTACTACGCTGGCCAGCAGGGGTATTTCAGCGAAGGTGTGGACGACCGTTGGCTCCTGCACACCTGGTCGCTGTCGGTGGAATGGCAGTTCTACATGTTGTATCCCGCCATCGTCTGGCTGGGCTTGCGCATCACCCAGGCCGTCGGCGCCACGCCGCGCGCCTTGACATTCTACTTGCTGGCCATCGCTATTGCTTCGCTGGCGCTGTGCCTGCTCGTCGACCACCAGAGCGCATTTTTTTCAGTCCTGACGCGGGCCTGGCAAATGATCGCTGGCGGCCTGGTGTACCTAATGCGCGACAGCGTGGCGTTGCGCGCGCTACAGAAACAAGGGCGCGCCCGCATACTCAGCTACGCGGGCCTGCTGGTCATCGGGTTGACGGCCGGGCTGATCCATCACTGGCAGCTCGAAGCAACCTGGCCGGGTCCATACGCTCTGCTGCCCGTGGCTGGCGCGTGCATGGTGCTGGCCGCCGGCTACCAGCGCAATATGCTGCTCAACCACGGCGTCATGCAAAAACTGGGCGCGTGGTCGTACTCGATCTACCTGTGGCATTGGCCGGTAGTGATCGCTTTCACCATGATCGGCCTGATGGACGAAGCGCCCAAGCTGGCCAAACTAATCGGCATCCCGCTCTCGATCGCGCTCGGATACCTGTCCTACCGTTACGTGGAGCCGATGCGGCCGTTGCGCGCGGTTCCGCCGTTGCGCGCGGCGCTGGCGATGGGTGCAGCCAGCGTCACGCTGTGCGGCTTGGCTGTCACCTACAGCGGCACTAAAGGCTTGGAAATGCGCACGCACGACCCGGAACTGTACCGCGCCATCGCGGCAGCCACCGGCTTGCACACGTATGCGTCAGAATGCGAAAACTCCGGCGCGACCCGCGACCGGTTCTGCCACCTGAACCCGAACCAGCCCGGCGACAAGATTCTGGTGCTGGGCGACTCGCACGCCGGTCACCTGTATCCGTGGTTCGTGCAGCACAGCCGGCGCGACACCACGTTTTACGTCAAGTCGGGCTGCCCAGTAATTCCCGGCTTCGAGCGCATCGGCTTGGATAACCACTGCCGCGAATACACCGAGCAGGCATTCCGCTTGGCCGCTTCGGGCACGTACCAGACCGTCATTGTGTCGCAGAACTGGTCCTTCTTTTCCCCGCAGGCCACGGGCATTTGCAGCATGGAAGGGGGCCGTTGTGTGACGCCACGCGCGTCGCCCCACCCGATGCTGCCGGTCGAACGCACGCGGGAAGCGTTGCAGCGACTGCTGGCTGCCGGCGTACGGGTGGTGGTGGTCGATGCGACACCCTGGTTTGCCTTCAATGTTCCCAAGTACGTCGAGCGCTCACTGTTCTGGCGCGACACCATCGACGCCCGCGTTGCCTCGCCGAATCTGATCGCCGACAACGTCGAGTTCGACCGCCTGTTTGCCGACCTCTCGCGCCAGCCTGGCTTTTCCCTGGTTTCATTGCGCAACGAGCTGTGCCAAGCTTCGCAGTGCACGATCTTCGACGCCCGACAGCGCATACCGGTATTCGTCGATAAGAGCCACCTGAATCCAAGGTGGATCGAGCGCAACGGCCAGCAATTCCAGCGCTTTGCCGGCGCGCCCGGCATTCAGACTGCTCCTGCAAGCAAATAGGCCGGTTAGCGATACTTTAAACACATGCGCAGGAAGACCAGGATGTCCCAGGTGTAGCGGCGCAGCAGGCGGCGCGGCTCCAGGCTCAGGCGGAACAACCATTCGAGCCGCAGGCGCTGCATCAGGCGTGGCGCGCGCGGCTTGTCGCCGGCCCAGAAATCGAACAGCGCCCCCACGCCCATCCAGATCCCGCCCTCGAGCGCGGTGCGGTGCTCGAGGATCCAGCGCTCCTGGATCGGATTGCCCATCGCCACCAGCACCACGTCGGCGCCGCTCGCATGGATGCGCTGGTCGATATCGGCGGCCGTGCGCAGGCCGTCGTAGCCGTCGCAACTGCCCACCACCTGCTGACCCAGCCGCTGCTGCACGTGGGCCACGGCGCGCGCCAGGATCTCCGGCTTGCCGCCCACCATGAACACCTTGAGCGGACGCGCACTGCGGGCAAACAGCAGCGGCGTGAAGTCGGTGCCGTTGAGATTGTCCGCGAAGCGCTTGCCGTGCAACAGCTTGGCGGCGATGTCGAGACCGATGCCATCGTTGACCAGCAACATGCCGGGGTCGTTGACGTGATCGAGCAGGAAGCGGCACTTGACCACCAGGTTGGTGTTGGCATAGAACAGCACCGTCTGTTCGCCGCGCGCCAGCCGGCCCAGCAGGCGTTCGGCCAGCGCGTCGCCCGTGGTGCTCAGCACGGGAAACTGGCTGATCGACAAAATCTCGGCGCGTGCTTCCATGGTCAACCTGCCGAGCGTACGAGCGGTGCAGCGGCGCGCAGGTCGGCCTTGAGCAGCTCGACTTTTTCCAGCATGCGGCTGTGCGCGCGTTCCATGTTGGCGTCGCCGCTCAGCTGCGGCTCAATCCGGCTGAGCTTGAGCAGGCTCTCGGCCGCGCCTTGCGCAAAACGCTTGGGCACCAGCCGCAGGAAGCGGCGGTTGGCGCGGATGCGCACCACCAGCGCCTCGTTGGGGCCGGCTTTTTTCATCAGCGCCTCCACCATGCTGGACGCCGCCAGCGGTTGCGGCCGCAGGTCGAGGTCGAGCGCCGAGGCCCAGTCGAACCACTTCATGTGATGGCGCTGCTGGATCGGCTCCACCGCCACGAACGGCACCCGCAGCGCATCGGCCACGATGGCGCCGTGCATCGCTTCGGTGATCAGCAGCTCGGAACTCAAAATGTCCTGCAGGGTCTGGTCGACGGTGGCGGTCGGGTCGATGTAATGGACGCCGGCCAGCTGGCACGCCAGCCGCCAGTTGCCATCGTAGGTGCTCTCGAAGTGCGGCATGAACGACACCTTGTGCACCTTGGCGGGGCGCTCGGTGATGCACGAGCGCAGCAGGATGGCCGAGTCGCCCAGCGCCATCGACGGGTCGAGCTTGCACTCGCGCGCGGTTTGCAGGCCGCGCACGAAATAGAATTTCCACTTGTCGTCGATCACCGGCAGTGGCGTGTAACCGCCATAACCGGCGCCAAACACGATCTTGTTGGCCTGTTTGGGATGCGAATCGAAAATGATCGAACCGATGCCGAGGAACATCTCGTTCGGATTGTCGTCCCAGACGCCCGGCAGCAGCTTCGGCCACATCCATGGATTCAGGTCATCACCAAAGTTCGGCTTGTCGCCCCGGTAGTAATAGAGTTTCATTGTGTTTAGTCGAAAGAAATGGTTAAGACAAATTACGCGGCTTTGGTACGAGAAATGACGTTTTTAACGATACTCAACAACTCGTCGGCAGCAGTGCGGTACAGCAGCATGACCAGGGTGATGAAGGTTGCCACCACCACCAGGCCGCCAGCGATCAGACGCAGAAGCAAATTCCAGTCCATCACCACGTAGTGGCGCACCGCATACCCGGCCGCGGCCGACAACAGCGCCAGACTGACCGGGCGCAGCAATTGCAGCGCGTAGAACCGGAACTTCATGTGCAGGGCCTTGCACACCTGGTACACCACCCAGCCCCATAACACGTAGGCGCGGATGACGATGGCGGCGGCAATGACTTCGATGCTCTGCCCGGCCACCATGCTCAGCACGATGATATTGGCCACCACCTGCATCACCTGGTAGCGGGTCCATACGCCCGGCTTC
The DNA here is from genome assembly GCF_001758785.1 of Duganella phyllosphaerae. Taxonomy (GTDB): domain Bacteria; phylum Pseudomonadota; class Gammaproteobacteria; order Burkholderiales; family Burkholderiaceae_D; genus Rugamonas; species Rugamonas phyllosphaerae. The sequence continues at coordinate 10,613 of NZ_LROM01000065.1, read as the reverse complement.
CACATGCTGCGCAGCAGCCCGCCCTGCAGGATGCCGATGGTCTGGATAATCCCCAGCAGCAGGAACCAGCGGTACACCGGCACGGCCTGCTCCCATTTCGGGCCGAACAGCAACGGCACGAAATCGTCGGCGGTCACCCACAGCGCAGCGATCAGCGGCAACACCATCATCGTCACCAGCCGCACCGCTTTCAGGAACGCCGCCTGCAAGCGCTGGCGGTCGTCCTGCATCTGCGAAAACGCCGGCAGCGAGACGTTGGACGTGGCGCCAACGAGCACCTCGATGATCACATCGTTGAGACGCTTGCCGAAACCATACAGGCCCAGGTCGGCCAGGGTAAGGCGCGACGCGATGAAGAAACGGTCAACGGTCTGTCCCAGCGCTTCCATCAATTGCCACATGATCACGTGCGGCGAATAGCCTTTGAGCAGCAGCAGGTCGGCGCGGTGCCAGCGCAGCGCATAGCGTTGCTTGCCGGTGTACAGCAAGGCGACCGCACTCAGCAGCGACGTGACCAGCTGCGAAATCACCAGCGACAGCATGCCGAAACCGAGGAACAGCAGCGACACGTTAACCACGGTGGAAGCGACGTTGGCCATGATCGACACCCGCGCCAGGAAGCGGAAATCGAGCTGGCGCACGCGCAGCGCATTGGGCACCGACATGGCCGTATCGATCAGCAGCTTGAGCGCCAGCACCACGATACACATGCCCACACCCGGAGTTTCGCCACCGCGTTCGAGGTACAACGCCACCCCGAGCATCACCGCGCACAGCACGGCCCCGACCATCACGCTGAAGGTGAACACGGAGTTGATCAGGCTGTTGGTCAGTTCCTTGGCCTGGACTACCGGTTCCTTGTAGGCATTCATTGCCAGCCACTGGGTGCCAGTCAGCACCATCATGGCCAATAAAAAACTACCGTATTCGTTGGGCGACACGAAGCGGCCCACGACTGCAAAATTAATCAACGACATCACGGCAGTAGTACCCTGCCCGACAATCGCCCAGATCGCGCTGCGACCTACCTGTCTGCTAAAACTCATATGAATGGTAACCGCTGAATGTTGCTGTGCAAAAAAAATATTGCTGAAGGGATCTAAAACATGCCTGCCGTGTCCACTGCACTGGCTTATCATCTTTCCGAATCATAACACCATGACAATACCGCACGACATTTTACTCTAGCGTCCCGTGACACGTCGGCTATAATGCCGTCGCGTCCTCCCCGTAGCACAATGGATAGTGCACATGCCTCCTAAGCGTGGGATACTGGTTCGATTCCAGTCGGGGGGACCACCTTCCGCACCCGCCTCGCCCTCGCTCCCCCTCCGCAACATCTCTCCCCGCATAAAACCAGGTTCACATGATGGCTTATTTTGCAATGCAATATATTTTTATTGGCAAAAATTTCGACCAAAAGTCGTGAAACTGGCGCGCACGATTGGACGACCTTTGAGATTTCTCTTAAGCTAAGTATGGACTTTTTGATACGTATCTAGGAGGAAACATGTCAGGCGAGGCAATCGCTTACCAGGGATCCGGCAGCCGACTTGCCTTTATCGACATCGCCAAAGGGCTGGGCATCATCCTGATCGTGCTCGGGCATAACCCGGCTTTTTTATTCCGCTTTCCCGATGTCGCCGATTTCCTGATGGCCTTCCGGTTACCGTTTTTCTTCTTCATGGCGGGTGTGACATTTTCGGCCCAGACCAAGACGCTCAAGCAGGTAGCGCTCCAGCGCGCCGATGCCTGGCTCAAGCCGGTCATGGTGGTCGTGGTCATTTCCGGCCTGCTGCACGCGGTGTTTGGCGAACGCTCGCCGCAAACCATCTTGCTTGGCCTGATCTACCCCGCCGGCTTCACGCTCAATCCGGTGCCGCTCTGGTTCCTGGCGCACCTGTGGCTGCTGTACGTCTTCAGCACCCTGCTGCTGCGCGCGGACAAGCTGTTGCTCGACAGTCCGCTCAAGCGCGTGGTGTTACTGATTGCCCTGGCCGCTGGCGGCTACTACGTGATGGACGCGTTCGTCGATGCGTCGGTGGTCCCGGCGTGCCGCAACCAGTCCGAGTTCAGCGCCTCGCTGCTTGCCTGCGGCCTGCCGTTCAGTGCGGACCTGCTGTTGATGACCAGCTTTTACTTTTTACTTGGGAATTTTCTGGCGGCAAGGGTCAAGCAATTCCGGGTTCACCTGGCCTGGGCGCTGGTGGCGCTGGTTGCGATGGCGATATTCCAGTTCGGGTTCAGCTACACCATCGATTTCAACCTGCGCCACTACGACACCCCGGTGGCAACCACGCTGCAGGCACTATGCGGCATCTACCTGATGCTGTGCGTGTGCACCTTGCTGTGCCGGATCGAGCCCGCTGCCCGAATATTGCGGTACTTCGGCGCCGCCAGCCTGTTCATCCTGCTGTTCCACGTCAGTATTTTGCACACGATTTTGCCTCTGTTGCAGCGCGATATCCATTCGAGCGTCATCATCGTCGCGCTGTCGGTACCATTGGCGCTGTGCTTGCCGGCCCTGATGTGGGAATTGTGCAAGCGCAGCAAGGTGCTGTCGGCAATAATGCTGCCACGTAAGTGGCAGCGCACTGGTGGACAGAACGCGCAGCAGCATGACCCGGCGGCAGCGGCGGCGGCTACCGCACCTGTACAGAAATCATAAACATTGCAATTATTTCTACACACCTATACCATAATGCAACTAGTATCACGCCAGCCTCTGCTGATGTCTCCCTGAATAACCATGGTAAAACAAATGAATCGTCAGCCTGACAGTCACCAAGTTCAATTTTTGTCGATAAAGAATAAGAGCCTCCAGTGCCTGGCGTCGTTTGTTCTGTGCGTGGTATTTCTGTCGTTGACCGCAGCCTGGAACCGCTTCCCTTTCGTGTTCTCCGATAGCGGCACGTATATCGACGTGGCGATTACCCACTTCTGGCCTGGCGACCGCAGCGCCCTGTACTCGCTGTTCATCTATCCGCTGCACTTGAAGCTCACGCTGTGGCCGGTGGTGCTGGTCCAGGCGGCCATGACCTGGTACCTGGTGCGCGTCTTCTTCCGCACGTTTGCCCATGCATTTCGCGAAGAACAGGTGGTGCTGTCGGTCCTCGTGCTGGGCCTGTGCTCGAGTGCGCCGTGGTTCGTGGGCCAGATCATGCCCGATGTCTTTGCCGCCCTGCTGATCCTGGCGATCGCCACGGCCGTTATCGGCCAGGATCGGCTGGCCCGCTTCGATCGCGTGGCCATCCCGCTGCTGATCGCGTTCTTCATCACTACCCACCTGTCTTACCTCATCATCGCGTCGGGCACACTGGCGCTGTGCCTGCTGATCCGGTTGTTGTCGGGCCGGCCGACGCCGCCGCTGGCGCGTGTATTTACCAAGGTGAATATCTCGATGGTGGCGGCGATCGCGCTGGGCGTGCTGACCATGTTGTCGTTCAATATTATTACCAAGCGCGGTGCGACGCTGGCGTCCACCGGCAACGTCATGTTGCTCGGCAAGCTGATCGACCAGGGCATCGCCCTCGATTACATGACCGAAGCCTGCCCGTCGCGCGCCTGGCCGATTTGCGCCACCTTGCCCGAACTCAAGCAAATCAAGGCGCGCGCAGTCGCCCAGGGCAAGCCCATCGGCGCGGTGTCGGACACGTTCCTGTGGGGCGGACCGCTGGTGCAGCTTGGTGGCATGACGGTGGTCAGCAAGTATGCATCGGAGATCACCAATGGCGCCATGCGCGCCTATCCGTCGCAATTCCTGCAGGAGGCCTTGCGCGGCTTCCTGGCGCAGACCGTCACCTTCCAGGTGGGCGACGACATGATCCGCTACAACCCCGACACCAGCATTCACCAGATCATCGCGCGCCATTTCGACGCCGATACCTACGCGGCGTTCCAGTCGTCGCGGCAGTACCAGCAGCAGCTGCACGTGGACCGCTTCCGCATCGCCGACAACGTGCTGCTGGGCCTTTCCGCGCTGGTGGTCGCCGGGTACCTGCTGCTGCACTGGCGCAGCAACGTGCCACTGGCGCAGTTCACGCTGGTCGTGTTGGGGGGCATGGTGCTCAACACCATGGTCACCGGCGCCCTGTCGGCGGTCCACGACCGCTACGGCAGCCGGGTGAGCTGGCTGGTGCCGCTGATCGCGCTGTTCATCATCTCGGAATATATAAGAAACAAGACTGGTACCGTGCGTGTAGTGGAGACCGGGAAACCGCGCGATGCGATGTCGCCTGCCCGCAGCGTGTAATCAGAAAATATCGCCGTGGCACAAGCGCCCGGCCCTTCCAAGTTTTTTTAAAGGCTAGTCAACATGTCGTTCAAAGCTGAACTGTATTCGGATGTCACGGTTGCGGTGCTGGTGCCCTGCTACAACGAAGCAACCACCATCGCCAAGGTCGTCCGCGACTTCAAGGCTGCGCTGCCCAACAGCACCGTCTATGTCTACGACAACAATTCCAAAGACAACACAGCCGGCATCGCCGCCGCCGCTGGCGCAGTGGTCGTGCACGAAGCGCTGCAAGGCAAGGGCAACGTGGTGCGCCGCATGTTTTCGGACATTTCGGCCGACGTCTACATCATGGCCGACGGCGACGATACCTACGATGCCTCGGTGGCGCCGCAGATGATCCAGTTGCTGCTCGATAAAAATCTCGACTGCATCAACGGCGTGCGCCATTCGACCGAGATCGAAGCCTACCGCCAGGGCCACAAGTTCGGCAACTGGATGCTGACCACCATCGTGGCCAAGCTGTTCGGTAATTCCACCAAGGACATGCTGACCGGCTATCGCGTGTTTTCGCACAAGTTCGTCAAATCGTTCCCGGTGGTCTCCCAGGGTTTCGAAATTGAAACCGAACTGACTGTGCACAGCCTGGAACTGCGCATGCGCAGCGAGGACGTGGATACCGCCTACGGCGTGCGGCCTGAAGGTTCGGCCAGCAAGCTGAGCACCTACAAGGATGGCATGAAGATCCTCTGGATGATCTTCAAGCTGATCAAGCTGGAACGCCCGACGCTGTTCTTCAACACGGTCAGCCTGGTGTCGGTGGTGCTGTCGCTGGCACTGTTCTATCCGGTGCTGATGGATTACCTGCACACCGGACTGGTGCCGCGCCTGCCAACTGCCATCCTGTCGGGCTTTGTCATGCTGCTGGCCTTGTTCAGCTTTGCCGTCGGCCTGATCCTGGCATCGGTGACCCAGGGACGCCGCGAGACCAAGCAGCTCAGTTTCCTGGCTACGCCACGCCGGGCGCCCAAGCCCGGGATCGGGTCTTGAACCAGCAGTTCCTGGTCAAGTTTGTCAAGTTCGGACTGGTGGGCGGCGGCGTCGCCCTGTTCGACGCGGCATGCTTTTGGCTGGCCTTAAAACTGTTCCACAACAGCGTGATCGCCCGCACCGTCAGTGTACTGCTGGCCATCACGCTGTCGTGGCTGATCAACCGCCGGTTCACCTTCCACATCACGGCAACGCCGCTCAGCTGGCAGGAATGGTTGCGCTTTGCGCTGTCTCAATTTCCCGGCGCTTGCACCAATGCGCTGGTATCGGTGATTGCCTTCCATTACGTGCCGTATGCGCAGAACAACCCCTGGCTGTCGGTCGCTTGCGGCAGCGCTGCCGGACTGACAATCAATTTCCTGATGGCGAACTTCTTCGTCTTCAAACGGCCGCCAAGCCAGCCATAACGGCAGCGCAGCATTTGCTGCGCTGCACATATTTTTCCTGTTGAGTTCGCCGTTAAGGTATAGTTCGAGCAATAAAAATTAAAACAAGTTAATTGTTTTAATGTAAATGCTGGAACAAATCACTTTAACGGCGCCCATGTCCAACTCCAAACTCCAGACCGACATCAACGGCCTGCGCGCAATCAGCGTGCTGATGGTGGTGCTGTACCACTTCAACTTGCGTATCGCAAGCGGCGGCTTTATCGGCGTCGATGTGTTCTTCGTCATTTCCGGCTACCTGATGACCAAGATCATCTTCGACGGCATGCTGGCCCGGCGTTTTCACTATGGGGAGTTCCTGCTCAAGCGCGCGCTGCGCATCTTCCCGGCGCTGTTTGCAGTGGTGCTGGCGCTGCTGCTGGCCGGCGCCGTGCTGCTGCCGCCGGCGGACCTGGACAACCTGGCCGCGCAATGCCTGCGCGCGCTGCTGTTTGTCTCCAATACCTATTACGCCGGCCAGCAAGGGTATTTCAGCGCCGGCCTCGACGACCGCTGGCTGCTGCATACCTGGTCGCTCTCGGTCGAGTGGCAGTTCTACATGCTGTATCCGCTGATCATCTGGGCCGGTCTCAAGCTCGACGCTTTGGCCGGCGCTGACGGGCGCCATCGCGTATTCAAGCTGTTCCTGGCCGCGATTGCCGCCGCCTCGCTGGCGCTGTGCATCGTGGCGGACAACCAGAGCGCCTTCTTCTCGGTGGCAACGCGCTCGTGGCAGATGATCGCCGGCGGCCTGGTGTACCTGGCGCGCGACCTGTCGTGGCTGCGGCCGCTGCGCGGCCGGGTGCCCAGCTACGGCGGCGTGGCCCTGATACTCGCGTCGCCGTGGGTGGTGCACATGCTGCAACTGGAGCAGCGCTGGCCGTCGTACTATGCGATGCTGCCGGTGGCTGGCGCCTGCCTGCTGCTGGCGGCGCGCTTTGAAAACAATGTGCTGCTCAATAACCCGGTCATGAACCGGCTGGGCGCCTGGTCGTACTCGATCTACCTGTGGCATTGGCCGATCGTGATCGCCTTGACCATCTCCGGCCTGGTCGATACCTCACCGAAGCTGGCCAAGCTGGTGGGTATTCCGCTGTCGATCCTGCTCGGCTACCTGTCGTACCGCTACATCGAGCCGATGCGGCGACTGCGCGCGGCGCGCGCGGTCCCGGCGGCAGCGGCGCTGTGCGCGGCAGGCGGCGTGCTGCTGGGCGTGTCCGCCATCTACAACGCCACCGGTGGCCTCGAACAACGCGTCAGCGACCCGGCCGTGTTCCAGGCCACCACTGCGGCCAGCCGCGCCGCCACCTATCCCGAGCAGTGCGAGAACCGCATGGCCGACAACAGCCGCTTCTGCCACCTCAACCAGGGCAGCACCGGCAACAAGGTGCTGGTGCTGGGCGACTCGCACGCCGGCCACCTGTACTCGTGGTTTGCGGCCCACAGCAAGAGCGACACGACGTTTTACGTCAAGTCCGGCTGCCCGGTGATCCCCGGCTTCGAACTGAAGGGCCAGGACCGCAGTTGTCGCGCCTACACCAAGGCCGCCTTCGCGCTGGCGGCTTCGGGCGCTTATCGGACCGTGATCTTGTCGCAGAACTGGACCGGCTTTTCGCCCACGGCCACCGGGATTTGCACGGTGGAAAACGGGCGTTGCCTGTCGCCGGCCGAGGCAGGCGATACGCAACTGCCGGTCACGCGCACCCGCGCCGCCCTGCAGAATCTGCTCGACAAGCACATCCGGGTGGTGGTGGCCGACGCCACGCCGCAGTTCTCGTTCAACGTGCCCAAGACCATCGCCCGCCAGTACTACTGGCATCACAAGCTGGTCACGCGCGCGCCATCGCCGGAGCTGCTGGAGAAAAACCGCGAGTTCGACCAGCTGTTCGCCCAGCTGGGGCGCGATCCGAACTTTGCGCTGGTGTCTCTGCGCAAGGACCTGTGCCAGGGCGTGGCGTGCCGCGTATATGACGACCGCAACCGGATGCCGGTGTTTATCGATAAGGACCACTTCAACCCGGCCTGGATAGCCTTGCACGGCGAACGGTTTGCGCCGTTCGTAGCCACCGCATTGCACTGATGCATCAAGCCGTACAATTGTGATATCCATAAAAATATATTTCACAAAAGCAGCGGATTGCCCTATAATAAGTTTCATAAAAGCACTTACATATTCTCACGGTCAGTTACAGCCTTCTATCTTTCAAGGACTGTACATGAGAACTCGCGCCAACTGGCTCGGCCGCATTATCGCTACTACCGTTGTTCTGGGCACCATTGCAGCAGGCGCTGCACAAGCGCAAAACACTTATACGCACATCAACACCTTCGGCTCGTATTACCGGCCGTTTGCCGCTGATTCGCTGTGGAACCTCAAGCCCGTCGACCCGGTGCTGGGGACCAACGGCGTCAAGAAGCCGTTGATCAACCTCGACTGGATTCCGTCCATCGGCGACGGCGCCTATTCGGTCAAGGTGTTCATGGCCAAGGCCGGCGATCCGGCAATGACGGTGATCGGCACGCTCGGCCTCGCTGGCGTGGGCGACCCCGACACCGGCAATTACCGCACCATTAAAATTCCGCGCTGGCCGGCCGACGTGGCGCCGGCTACCGGCGAAGACGGCCACGCCGAAATCATCGATACGGTGACCGGCGTGATCCACTCGTTCTACCAGTTGCGCAAGGTGGGCGGCAAGTGGCGCGCGACCATGTATTCGTGGACCCGCGTCGATGGCCGTGGCTTCGGTAATCCGTCGCACTGGAGCCAGGGCGCCCGTTCGGCCGGCGTGGCGCCTACCGCCGGTCTGATCCGCTTGCACGAGATCAACGACAATCGCTCCCATTACCGCCATGCGCTGGCGATGTCGCTGCCATCCCATACCCTGGCCAACGGCATCACCCATCCCAGCTACGTCTATCCGGCCACCACGGCAGACACCTCGGCATGGCTCAATACCGGCGTGATTCCACTGGGCGCGCGGCTGATGTTGCCGGAATCGTTCGACACCTCCAAGCTCAGCACCAGCGCACTGCGCAAGATCGCCAACACCCTCAAGCTGTACGGCGCCTACGTGGTGGACCGCAACTACGATACGGCGTTCCGTCTGTACGTGGAAAATGGCGCCAGTTTCAGCATCATGCCCAACGGTACCTGGAATACCAGGGTCGTCTCCGACCTCGACAAGATCCGCGCCGGGCTGCGCGAGGTGGTGAGCGTGGGCAGCTACGCCGATGACAACAATGCCGCCAAAGCGGCCAGCACCGTCAAAGTGGCGGGCGAGGCCAGGAGCCTGCTGTCGATGCGCGGCGACTGGCTCGTGCCCGGCACCTCCACGCCGGCCAATGCCGCTTACGACACCTGGCTCGAGAGCGTGTCGTTCCCGACCACGACCAAGAAAATCAGCACGGTCAACTACAGCAACGGCATCAGCAAGGTCACCGGCTCGATGCCAGCCGCCAAAACGCCGATGCGCTTCACCGCGCGCACCGCCGGCGGCGCGCTGATCCGCCTGCAATTGTGGGACGGCAGCTCGCTCGCTTACGACAGCGGCTACCTGGCCGACGGTTCGTTCGCGTCGTTCACGTGGCCTGCCGCTACGGTATCGGTGCGGCTGCTGGCGCAAAGCGGCGTCGGCACCGCCTCGCGCGCGCGCGGCGTACTCGTCACCGAGTAAGCCTGGCGAGTTGGCAAGTGATAGGTCAGGTCTCCGGCACCACCGCGGTGACCTCGATCTCCACCCGGGCGCGGTCCTCCACCAGCCCGGCCACCTGCACCGCCGTCATGGCCGGGTAGTGGGCGCCGATCACCTCGCGGTAGGCGGCGCCCACCGCCTTGTAGGCCCCCGTGTATTCCTTGGTGTCGAGCACATACCAGGTCATGCGCACGATGTGCTCGGGCCCCGCTCCCGCTTCGGCCAGCACGGCCACGATGTTGTGCAGCGCCTGGCGCACCTGGCCGGCGAAATCGTCGGTGTGGAACACGCCTTGCGCATCCCAGCCGATCATGCCGCTGACATACACGGAGCGCCCGCTGGCGGCCACGCCGTTGGAATAGCCGCGCGGGCGCGGCCAGCCTGGTGGCAGCAAGAACTCCATCACACTTCCCCTTTCATTGCGGCGGCCTCGCGCAGCAGCTCGCGCGCGATGATCAGTTGCTGCACTTCGGTGGCGCCTTCGTAGATGCGCAGCGCGCGGATTTCGCGGTACAGCCGCTCGACCGGCTGCTCGCTCACCACGCCCAGGCCACCGAACATCTGCAGCGCGGCGTCGATCACCTGCTGCGCCGTTTCGGTGGCGGTGAGCTTGGCCATGGCCGCCTCTTTGGTTACCTTGCGCCCGCAATCGCGCTGCCAGGCCGCGCGGTAGGTCAGCAGCGCGGCGGCGTCGATGCCGGTGGCCATGTCGGCCAGCTTGGCTTGGGTGAGCTGGAAGTCCGACAGCATCTGGCCAAACATCTGGCGCTGGGTGGCGTGCGCCAGCGCCTCGTCCAGCGCGCGGCGCGCAAAGCCCAGCGCAGCGGCGGCCACCGACGTGCGGAAAACGTCGAGCGTGGACATCGCCACCTTGAAGCCCTGCCCCGCCGCGCCGACACGCTGCGCGGCAGGGATGCGGCACCGGTTGAACCGCAGGCGTGCCAGCGGATGGGGGGCGATCACGTCGATGCGTGCGGCGATCTCGAAGCCGGGCGTGTCAGCATCGACGATAAAGGCGCTGATGCCGCGCGCGCCCGGCTGCTCGCCGGTGCGCGCGAACACCACGTAAAAGTCGGCGATGCCGCCGTTGGAAATCCAGGTTTTTTCCCCCTCTAAAATATAGTGATCACCGTCAGCCGTGGCCGCGCACTGCATGGCGGCGACGTCGGAGCCGGCCTGCGGCTCCGACAGCGCAAACGCGGCAATCGCCGCGCC
>NZ_LROM01000064.1 GCF_001758785.1 Duganella phyllosphaerae | reverse complement strand
TTTCGTGGCCGGCAGCAGTTACACCGTGACCGCCAAGGGGCTGACCCTGACCGGCGTCAGCGCCGTCGATAAAATCTACGACGCCACGACCACGGCCGCGCTCAACACCGCCAGCGTTGGCTACTCGGGCCTGGTTTCGGGCGACACGGTGTCGCTGGCCGGCAGCGGCAGCGGCAGTTTTGCGACCAAGGATGTCGGTATCAACAAGGCTGTGACGGTGAGCGGCTACACGCTGTCGGGCGCCGACGCCGGCAACTACGTGGTCACCCAGCCGACCGGCCTGAGCGCAACCATCAACAAGGCCAACCTCACGGTATCGGATATTGCGGCGCTTGATAAAACCTATGACGCCACCACCGCCGCCAGCCTGACCGGTAACGCCGCCGTGGCCGCCCTTGGCAGCGACAACGTGTCGGTGGCCGGTACCGGCGTGGGCAGTTTTGCCAGCAAGGATGCCGGCGCCGGTAAGGCGGTGACAGTGACCGGCTATACCTTGTCCGGCGCCGATGCCGGCAACTACGTGGTGCTGCAACCGACTGGCCTGAGCGCAACCATCAACAAGGCCAACCTGGCGGT
>NZ_LROM01000063.1 GCF_001758785.1 Duganella phyllosphaerae | reverse complement strand
CTGCCGCAGACCACGAACGGTTCGATCCGGTGGCGGTAGCGGCCGCGCCGGGTAAGGACGTTGAAGTCGAGCGTGGATTGCCCATGGACGGTGGCGTGGACGGCATCCTCGCCGGCAAACTCCACCAGCGGTTCGCTGGGACTGAGCACCACGCGCTCGTCGCCGAAGTCGAGCAGCACGCCGTCGCCGGCGACCATCACCAGCGTGCGGTCGACGCCGGGAAACTGCGAGAACGGACCGTCTTCGGCAATGCTGGCCAGGCTCACGCGCCAGTCGAAATCGTCGATGCCGGCGCCGGGCGGCGACATCGCCAGTTCGGTGGTGACGCCGCCGCCGTTCTTCCACGGCGTGGGCCGCAGGCTTGCATACTGGATTAGCCGGTTCATCGGAACTCCCTCAGTTCTGCCATCGTTTGCTTGAAGCGCGCCGCAATCGGCTGCTGCGCCACGTGTTGTGCGTTGCGTACCACCCACCTGCCACCGGCCATGACGTCGCGCACCAGGTTGTCGTTGCCGCTGAAGACCAGGCTGCCCAGCACCTCGTGCAGCGCCAACCCATCCAGGTTGGGATGCGCATCGTCGAGCACCAGCAGGTCAGCCCGGCGGCCCGGCGCCAGCGCGCCCACCGGCCGCCCAGCCGCCTGCGCCCCGCCCTGCAAGGCGCCCTGCCATAAAAAGTCGCCCACCTGGCGCTGCTCTTTTGACACAGCGATATTGCGGCGCTGCTGCTGCAGGCGCTGGCCATACTCGAGCCAGCGCAGTTCTTCCACCGGGCTTTGCGACACGTGGCTGTCGCTGCCGATGCCAAAGCGTCCTCCCACCGCGAGGAAATCCTCGAGCGGAAACAGGCCGTCGCCCAGGTTGGCCTCGGTGGTGGGACACAAGCCCGCCACCGCGCCGCTGGCGGCGATGCTGCGCACTTCGCCGTTGGTCAGATGCGTTGCATGGACCAGGCACCAGCGACCATCGACCGCCACCTGGTCGTATAACAATTCCACCGGGCGCCGGCCGGTGTGGTCCAGCGACTGCTGCACCTCCGCCTGCTGCTCGGCGATATGCACATGCACCGGCCGCCCCGCTGGCAAGACCGCCAGCACCTGGTTGATCTGCGCAATCGATGCCGCACGCAGCGAATGCGGCGCCACGCCCACCTCGGTCTGGCCATCGCGCAGCGGCGCCAGCGCCTCGATCACGCGCAGCACGTCGTCGGCATCGGTGCGGAAACGCTGCTGCTCAGGCTTCAGCGGGCTGTCGTTAAAACCTGAATAACTATACAACACCGGCAGCATGGTGACGCCGATTCCCGCCAACCGTGCGGCGGCAATCACGCGCTCGGCGGTTTCGGCCGGCCGGTCGTACCAGTCGCCATTCGGCTGGCGTTGCACGTAGTGGAATTCGCACACCGAGGTGTAGCCGTGGCGCAGGCATTCGGAGAACAGCTGGGCGGCAATCGCCTCGATGTGGTCGGGCGTGATGTTGCGTGCGAAGCGGTACATCAGGTCGCGCCAGGTCCAGAAGCTGTCATGGCTGCCAGGACCATCGGCGGCAAATTCCGTGCGCCCGCCCAGCGCGCGCTGGAAACTGTGCGAGTGCAGGTTGACCATGCCGGGCAGCGCATACGCTACCCGCTCGACGCCGGCCGGCGGCGTACTGCCGGGAGTGACGTCCACCAGGTCGCCGGCCACGCTCCATTCAAGCAGCACATCGTTGCGCCAGCCATCCGGTAACAGCGCATGGCGGGCGAAGAGTTGATTCATGCCGTCACCCAGTCGGCCGCCGCCTGCGTCATCTCGCGCAGCAGGCCCTGCACGTGTACCGCGCGATCGGGCCGGTAGCCGTACGGCGCTTCCTCGTCCATGTACACCGACTGGCACATCTCCAACTGGATCGCGTGCACGTTGATGTCTGGGCGGCCATAAAAGCGCGTGATATAGCCGCCCTTGAAGCGGCCGTTGACGGCCACGCTGTAGCGGTCCTGCACCAGCGCGCGCGACACCACGGCGTGCGCCAGGCCCGGCGCGCAAGTCGTGCCATCGGCAGTGCCGAAGTTCAGGTCGGGCAGCTTGCCCTCGAAAAAGCGCGGCACCTTCGAGGCGATCGAATGCGCGTCCCACAACGCCACCCGGCCGTGGATGGCCAGCAGCCGGTCGAGCTCCGCGCGCAGGCGCGCGTGGTACGGCTGCCAATACAGCTGCAGGCGCCGTTCCACCTCGGCCTGGTCGGGCACCTGGCCGTCCAGGTACAGCGGCTCGCGGTGAAAGGTATCGACCGGGCACAGGCCGGTGGTGTCCTGGCCCGGGTACAGGTTGGTGTTTTCGGGCGGGCGATTCAAATCGATCGCGTAGCGCGACCAGCGCGCCGAGATGGTCGAGGCGCCCATCTCCTGCAAAAAGCCGTACAGCCGCGCCAGGTGCCAGTCGGTATCCTGGCGGTCGGTGGCGGCTGCGGTCATGGTGGCCGCGATCTCGTCGGGGATGTCGGTGCCCACGTGGGGCATGGACACCAGCAAGGGGATGGTGCCGGCCTGGAACTGGTAATCCATGTCGTCTCCGTTGTTATGGATGTAATGCTGCAAACAGCTCGCGGCACGAGGCGCTCAGTTCCCCGCGCATGACCATGCCCTTTGCAGCCTCGATATCAGGCGCGAAGAAGCGGTCGGCGTCAAAAAACGGCACCGACCGGCGCAGCTGCGCATGGACGTGCTCGAGGTGCGGCGCGGTGGTGAGCGGACGATGGAAATCGATGCCCTGCGCGGCCGCCATCAGCTCGATGCCGATGATGACCGCCGTGTTCTCCGCCATATCGTCCAGGCGCCGCGCCGCGTACGTCGCCATGCTGACGTGGTCTTCCTGGTTGGCGGACGTGGGAATGGTATCCACGCTGCCCGGGTGCGCCAGCGACTTGTTCTCGGACGCCAGCGCGGCGGCGGTGACGTGGGCGATCATGAAGCCGGAATTGACGCCCGGCTCGGGCACCAGGAACGGCGGCAGGCCAGACAGGGTCGCGTCGATCAGGAGCGCGATGCGGCGCTCGGCGATGCTGCCGATCTCGGCGATCGCCAGTGCCAGCGTGTCGGCCGCAAAGGCCACCGGCTCGGCGTGGAAATTGCCGCCCGAGACCACCACCGACAGTTCGCCATCCTTGAACAGCAGCGGGTTGTCGGTGACGGCGTTCGCTTCGATCAGCAGGGTGCGCGAGGCGTTGTTGATGATGTCCCAGCAGGCGCCCATCACCTGGGGCTGGCAACGCAGGCAGTACGGGTCCTGCACCCGCTCGTCGCCCACCAGGTGCGAGGCGCGGATCGCACTATCGGCCACCAGTTGGCGGTAGATGGCGGCAGCGGCGATCTGGCCCGGCTGGCCGCGCACTTCGTGCACGCGGGCGTCGAACGGTGCATCGCTGCCCTTGGCGGCGTCGAGCGACAGCGCGCCCGACACAAAACCCGCCTCCAGCAGGCGCTCGGCCATGAACAGGCCGTGCAGCGCCAGCGCGGTCGACACTTGCGTGCCGTTGATCAGCGCCAGGCCTTCTTTGGCGGCCAGCACCACCGGCGCGATGCCGGCGGCCTGCAACGCTGCGGTGGCGTCCATCAGGGTGCCGTTCATGCGCACCTGGCCCACGCCCAGCATGGCCAGCGTCATGTGCGACAGCGGCGCCAGGTCGCCCGAAGCGCCTACCGAACCCTTGGCGGGAATGGCCGGCATGATGCCGGCGTTGTACAGCGCGATCAGGGTGTCGATGATGAGCGGGCGCACGCCCGAGTAGCCGCGCGCCAGGCTGCCGATCTTCATCAACATGATCAGGCGGCAGACGGCGTCCGACACCAGCTCACCGGTGCCTACCGAGTGCGACAAAATAAGGTTGCGTTGCAGCTGTTCGAGCTTGTCGTCGGGGATGCGGGTTTTGGCCAAGAGGCCAAAGCCGGTGTTGATGCCATAGGCGGCGTCGCCCTTGGCGACGATGGCGCGCACGGCGGCGGCCGACGCTTCGATCACGGGATAGGCGTCGGCGGCTAGCGCCAGCGGTGCGGCTTGGTTCCAGACGGCGCGCAAGTCGGAGAGCGTCAGCGCGCCCGGTTTTAAAGTGAGGGTCATCATCATTTGATCATTGGAAGGTTGAGGCCATTGCGCTGGGCGCAGGCGATGGCGGTATCGTAACCGGCGTCGGCGTGGCGCATCACGCCCGAGCCGCTATCGTTGACCAGTACCCGCGCCAGGCGCTTGGCGGCGGCGTCGGTGCCGTCGGCCACGATCACCACGCCCGAGTGCTGCGAGTAACCCATGCCCACGCCGCCGCCGTGGTGCAGCGACACCCAGGTAGCGCCACCGGCGGTGTTGAGCAAGGCGTTGAGCAAGGGCCAGTCGGAGACGGCGTCGGTGCCGTCTTTCATGGATTCGGTTTCGCGATTGGGGCTGGCGACCGAGCCGGTGTCGAGGTGGTCGCGGCCGATCACGATCGGCGCTTTCAGCTCACCGCTGCGTACCATCTCGTTGAACGCCAGGCCAGCCAGGTGGCGCTCGCCCAGGCCGAGCCAGCAGATGCGCGCCGGCAGGCCCTGGAAGGCAATCCGTTCGCGCGCCATGTCGAGCCAGCGGTGTACCTGCGCATGGTGCGGAAACAGTTCCTTGATCTTGGCATCGGTTTTATAGATGTCTTCCGGGTCGCCCGACAGCGCCACCCAGCGGAACGGCCCGCGCCCCTCGCAGAACTGCGGCCGGATGTACGCCGGCACGAAACCGGGGAAGTCGAAAGCGTTGGCCACGCCGTGGTCGAGCGCCACCTGGCGGATGTTGTTGCCGTAATCGACCACTTTCGCGCCGAGCGCCTGGAAGTCCAGCATCGCCTGCACGTGCACCGCGCACGAGGCGGCAGCGGCATCTTTCAATTGCGCGTGACGGGCCGGGTCGGCCTGCGCCGCCTTCCATTCCTGGACGGTCCAGCCCTGCGGCAGGTAGCCGTTGATCAGGTCATGGGCCGAGGTCTGGTCGGTGACCATGTCGGGCGCCAAACCGCCCGCGCGGGCGCGGCGCACCAGTTCGGGCAGCACGTCGGCGGCGTTGCCGAGCAGGCCGATGGAAATCCCGTCGCCATTGGCCTTGTGCTGCGCGATCATGGCCAGCGCTTCGTCGATGCTGGCGGCCTGCTTGTCGAGGTAACGGGTACGCAGGCGGAAGTCGATGCTCGACTGCTGGCACTCGACGGTAAGCGACACCGCGCCGGCCATGGTGGCGGCCAGCGGCTGGGCGCCGCCCATGCCACCGAGGCCGGCGGTGAGCACCCAGCGTCCTTTGAGGTCGCCGCCGAAGTGCTGGCGCCCCGCTTCGGCAAAGGTTTCGTAGGTGCCCTGGACGATGCCCTGGGTGCCGATGTAGATCCACGAGCCGGCCGTCATCTGGCCGTACATGAACAGCCCCTTGCGGTCGAGTTCATTGAAGTGTTCCCAGTTGGCCCACTTGGGCACCAGGTTGGAGTTGGCGATCAGCACCCGTGGCGCATCTTCATGGGTCTGGAACACGCCCACCGGCTTGCCGGACTGGATCAAGAGGGTCTGGTTGTCTTCCAGTTCGCGCAGCGAGGCCAGGATCTGGTCGTAACAGGCCCAGTCGCGCGCGGCGCGGCCGATGCCGCCGTAGACCACCAGGTGCTGCGGGTTCTCCGCCACCTCCTTGTCGAGGTTGTTCTGCAACATGCGGTACGCGGCCTCGGCGCCCCAGTTCTTGCAGGTCAGCTCGGGGCCGCGCGGGGCGCGGATGTCGCGGGTGGGGTCGAAACGCGGGTCCTGGTTCATATGAGCTCCTGCTCCTGGGGGTGGAAAGTGCCCCTAGCATAGGTTGTCTATACAACCAAGTCAACCGCCTTTTTTATAGACCCGCTTTCCTCCCATCCAGGTCTGCAGCACCACCGTCTTGCCCAGCTGCTCGGGCGGCGCCGTGAAGATGTCGCGGTCGATCAGGATGAAATCGGCCCACTTGCCCGGCTCCAGCGACCCGATCAGATTTTCCTGGCGTGCCGCATACGCGGCGTCGAGCGTGAAGCAGCGCAGCGCCTCGTCAAGCGTCATGGCCTGGTTCTTATACCAGCCACCAGCCGGCGCGCCGGCCGCGTTCTGCCGCGTGACTGCCGCGTGCAGGCCTTCGAACGGATCGGGCGGCTCTACCGGGAAGTCCGAGCCGCAGGCAATGCGCGAGCCCTGGTCGAGGAAGGTGCGCCAGGCGTAGGCGCCCTTGATGCGTTCGTGCCCCACCCGTTGCTCGGCCATGTTCTGGTCCGACGTGGCGTGCGTGGGCTGCATCGACGGTATGATGCCCAGCGTCTTGAAGCGCGGGATGTCCTCCGGCGTGACCACCTGCGCGTGTTCGATGCGGTGGCGCAGCGCGCCGGCGTTGTACTTCGGGATCAGCTGGGCGTAGGCGTCGAGGATCTGGTGGTTGCCGGCGTCGCCGATGGCGTGGACGTTGACCTGGTAGCCGGCCTTCATCGCCTTGTCCATCTTCGCCTGCATGGCGGCGTTCTGCTGGAACAGCAGCCCCCTGGTCGATGGCATGTCCGAGTAAGGCGCGATCAGCGCGGCGCCCCGGCTGCCCAGCGCGCCGTCCGAGAACAGCTTGACGGCGGCCAGCGCGTACGTGTCGTTGGCGTAGCTGGCGAGCGGGCCGTCCTTGGACAGCTCGTCGAACGCGGCGCCGGTGTCGGCGATCATGGCGTACACGCGGGTGGTGAGCTTGCCGTGGTCGGCGTAGTCGCGGTAGATGCCATCCTCGGCCACGGAGATGCCGGCGTCGTGCACGCTGGTCAGGCCCGACTTGGCCAGCAGCGCCAGCGCGTTGTCGAGCATGGCGCGCGCCTGGGCCGGCGTCGGCAGCGGCACCACCTTGTCGGCCAGCGCCATGGCGCTGTCGACCAGCACCCCGGTGGGGTTGCCCTTGGCGTCGCGCTCGATCTTGCCGCCGGCGGGGTCCGGCGTATCCTTGGTGATGCCGGCCATGGCCAGCGCCGTGCTATTGAGCCAGGTGGCGTGCACGTCCACCCGGCGCAGCAGCACCGGGCGGTCGCTCACCACCGCGTCGAGATCGGCGGCAGTGGGAAAGCGGCCCAGCTTCCAGGCTTCCTGGTTCCAGCCATTGCCGATGATCCAGGCATTCTTGGGATGGGCGCGGGCAAAGTCCGCCACCGCGCGCAGCGCCGCCGGCAGCGACGTGGGCGTAAACAGGTCCACGCCGGAGGCGATTTCGCCCAGCCCGAACACGTGGCCGTGGGCGTCGATCAGCCCTGGCAGCAAGGTCTTGCCCTGGGCATCAACGTGCTTCGCACCGGGCAGCGCGGCGGCGGTTTGTGCCTCGCTGCCCGCCACCACCACCTTGCCCTGGGCGTCGAACGCCAGCGACGTGAACCGCTGCAGCGTACCGGCCGCCGTTAAGGTGTAGCCGTTGGCGTGGTCGATGACGGTCTGTGCCTGGGCCGGGGCCAGGGCGGTGAAGGCCAGCGCCAGGGCGGCGGGCGTAAGAGTGGTGCGCATCGTTTTCTCCATTCGGAACCAGGGTGCCAGTGTAGCGAAGTTTGCCGGGCGACAGGACGGGTACAATGGCGGTTTCGCCGAAATCACCACAACCCAGTGAACAGCCGCCAACTCTATTACCGCCTGCTCAAGGAATTCCGCCCATACCTGTGGATCGCGATCGCCACCCTGTTCGCGGTGGGCCTGGCCGCCGCCACCGACGTGCTGCTGGTGCGCCAGCTGCAAAGCGTGATCGACGCGCTGGCGCCGTCGCATGCGATCGGCGCGGTGCGCCCTCCCCCCACCGGCCTGACGGCAGTGGTGCAGAACTGGCTGACCAGCATCCTGCCCCAGAGTACCGGCAACATGGCGCTGTGGAGCATTCCGGCCGTGATCTTCGGCCTGGCCATGATGCGCATGCTGTCGAGTTTTGTGGGCGAATACGGCGCCGCGTGGTTGAGCAGCCGGGTGCAGGCCAACCTGCGTGAGCTCATGTTCGCCCGCATCATGCGCCTGCCCACCGGCTTTTTCGACCAGTCGTCCACCGGCACCACGCTCTCGCGCGTGGCGTTCGACGCCGCCCAGGTGGCGCAGGCCGGCCTGACGGTACTCAACGTGGCGGTGCGCGATTCGGTACTCACCACCGGCTACCTGATCACGATGTTCGTCTCGGACTGGCAATTGTCGCTGTTCTGCCTGATCCTGATGCCGCTGGTAGCGGGCGTGGTCACCTTTGCCGGGCGCCGCATGCGCAAACTGAGCCAGAGCGCGCAGGGGGCCATGGGTGACCTGACCAATGTGCTCGACGAGAGCATCAGCGGCCAGCGCGTGGTCAAGATTTTCGGCGGCCAGGAATATGAACAAACCCGCTTCGACCGCGTGGTCAAGCTCAATCGCCAGCTGGCCGTCAAGCACGCGGCCACGTCCGCCCTCAACTCCGGCGTGATCATGCTGCTGATCGGTATTACGCTCTCGTCGGTAATCTATTTCTCGCTGCTGCGCCACCAGGCCGGCGCGCTGTCGGCCGGCGACTTTGTCTCGTTCATCTTTGCGCTGATGGCGATGCAGTCGCCGATCAAGAACCTCACCAAGATCAACGAGCCGCTGCAACGGGGCCTGGCCGCCGCCGATTCGGTCTACAGCCTGATCGACACCGACACCGAAGCCGACACCGGCCAGCACACCACCGCCCGCGCCGACGGCCAACTGTCGTTCAAGGACGTGAGTTTCCAGTACCTGGGCGCCGACGGCACCCCGCTGGTGGCCGACGCCAGGCCGGCGCTCGATCAGGTGTCGCTCGATATCCGCGCCGGCGAAACGGTGGCGCTGGTGGGTAGCTCGGGTAGCGGCAAGACCACGCTGGCCAGCCTGCTGCCGCGCTTTTACGACGTGAGCGGCGGCGCCATTACGCTCGACGGCGTGGATGTACGCGCGTACGCGCTCGCCTCGCTGCGCCGGCAGATCGCGCTGGTCAGCCAGGACGTGGTGCTGTTCAACGACACGCTGGCCGCCAATATCGCCTACGGCGATCCGGCGCCGTCGCAGGAGCGCATCGAAGCGGCCGCGCGCGCCGCCCACGCCCACGAGTTCATCATGCGCCAGCCGCAGGGCTACCAGTCGCAGGTAGGGGAAAATGGCACGCGCCTGTCAGGCGGCCAGCGCCAGCGCCTGGCGATCGCCCGCGCCATTTACAAGGACGCGCCGATCCTGATCCTGGACGAGGCCACCAGTGCGCTTGACACCGAATCGGAACGCCTGGTGCAGCAAGCGCTCGAGCGCCTGATGCAGGGCCGCACCACGGTGGTGATCGCCCACCGCCTGTCCACCATCGAAAACGCCGACCGCATCGTGGTGCTCGACGGCGGCAAGATCCGCGAAGTGGGCAGCCACGACGAACTGCTGGCCAACAACGACATGTACGCGCGCCTGTACCACACGCAAAAAATCACTCAGGTAGCATCGTGAAAGATGAGGCCCAGCGTATGGCGTGAGCCGGCGCGTAGCCGGCTCACGCCGTGGCGCATGGCCACCCGGTAGACGTTGCCGCGCGCACCCTGCACCGGGCGGTGGTTGACCGGGAAGATCACCAGGTCGCCGCGTTTGAGGGGCACCACCTCCACCCGCGACTGCATGCGCGGACGCTGCTCGGTCAGCACGAACTCCCCGCCCTCGAATCCGCGCCCGGTTCGCTCAACAGGATCGCCGCCTGCAAGGGAAACACGTGTTCGCCATAGAGATCCTGGTGCAGGCAGTTGTAGTCGCCTGGGCCATATTGCAGCAGCAGCGGCGTGGGCCGGGCCTGGCCGGCGGCGTGGCAGCGGGCCAGGAAATCGGCATGGTCCGGCGGGAATCGCACGGCGATATCGAGCACCTCGTGCCAGCGGTTGGCAATCGCCGCCAGTGGCGCGTACAGCGACTGGCGCAGCGCGGCGATCACCGACGGCAGCGGGTAACGAAAATACTGGTACTCGCCGGCCCCAAAACCATGCTGCGCCATCACCACGCGGCTGCGAAACAGCTGCGGCTGCGCATATTGGGCGGCGACGGCCGCGCACTCGGGCGCGGTCAACAGGCCGGGCACGATGGCGTAGCCGTGGGCGGTGAGTTCATCCGCAACGGCTTGCCAGTCCAGCCCTGCCACGTGCACGGCAATGCCGGCGGCCGCGCCCACGCCCTGGCGGCCGGCATCGCGCGGTGCGTGAACCACCTCGCGCGGTGCGCGCTCCGGTGCGCCTTGCTGAAAATTCAACTCTCCGTTAGCCATGCGCGCTACTCCTGCCGTTCGCGGTCGAGCAGCGCGGCCTTGCGGTCGACGCCCCAGCGGTAGCCGGAAATGGAGCCGTCGTTGCGCACCACCCGGTGGCACGGTATCGCCACGGCCAGCGCATTGGCCGCGCAGGCGCCGGCCACCGCGCGCGCCCCCTTGGGCAGGCCCACCAGCTCGGCCAGTTCGGCGTAGCTGACGGTGCGCCCGGCGGGAATCGCGCGCAACGCCTGCCACACGCGCTGCTGGAACGCGGTGCCGCGCACGTCCAGGGGCAGGTCCAGGCCCAGTTCCGGGTGCTCCACCATGCCGACCACGCGCGAGACCACCTGCTCGTAGTCGGCCTCCGCGCCGATCAGCTCCGCCTTGGGGAACCGGTCCTGCAGGTCGCGCACAAGGAAATCGGGATCGTCGTCGAGCAGGATCGCGCAAATACCTTGATCTGTGCTGGCGACCAGGATGGCGCCCAGCGAGCAGGCCGCAATCGCAAAGCGGATCTGCGCGCCTTGCCCGCCGGCCCGGAATGCCGTGGGCGTCATGCCCAGCACCGCCGGCGCCTGCGCATAAAAGCGGCCGCTGGAATTGAAGCCGGCCGCGTACAAGGTGTCGGTGATCGACGCCTTGTACGCCAGTCCATCCTGCACCCGCCGCGCGCGGCCGGCGTTGGCATACGCCTTGGGCGTGATGCCGGTGGCCGCCTTGAAAATGCGGTGGAAGTGGAAGCGGCTCACGCCAACGGCCGCCGCCAGCGCGTCGAGGTCGGGCGCGTCGTCGCCCGCCTGGGCGGCGGCGTCGATCAGGGCGCAGGCGCGCGCCGCGATGGCAGCCTGGCGCGCGGCCAGCGGCGGCTGGTCGGGCTTGCAGCGCAGGCAGGGACGGAAGCCGGCCTGCTCGGCGTCGAGGCGGCTGGCGTGGAAGGCGACATTCTTGCGCAGCGCGGGCCGGGCCGCGCACGACGGCCGACAGTACACGCCGGTGCTGCGCACCGAGTACCAGAACACGTCGTCGGCGCCGGCGTCGCGTGCCTGCACGGCGGCCCAGCGCGCGGCGTCGTCGGCGTAGGCAAGGTTGAACAAAGCTGAGGAACCCATCTCGAACTCCATGAATGTATGGCAATGCAGCCATCGTAGCCACCGGCGCGGGCAGCCACACTCCGGCGCTTGCTTTCGAATTGTATGTCGATGCTAAAATGCCCGCGCAGCCGCCTTGGAGTGCGGCCTACGGAGACGCGGTTTGGACCAGCCAGCAAACAATCAACCACCTGACCATACCCCGATTTTCCAGCGGATCAAGGATTATTTACTGGCCCAGATCGGCGCCGGCGTGTGGAAGGAAGGCGACGTGATTCCTTCCGAGCAGGCCCTGGTCAGGCAGTTCGGCGTCTCGCGCATGACCGTCAACCGCGCCGTGCGCGAACTGACGGCCGAGCAGGTCCTCACGCGGCGCCAGGGTTCCGGCACCTACGTGGCCCAGCAAAAATACCAGTCCACCCTCTTGCAGATCAAGTCGATCGCCGAGGAAGTGCGCGCGCGCGGCCACGTCCACCGCAGCAGCCTGCAGCACCTGGAACAATTAAAGGCGAGCGAGTTGATGGCCAAGCAGTTCGAGCTGGCGGCCGGCCATCCGCTGTTCCACTCGGTGATCATCCATTTTGAAAACGGCGTGCCGATCCAGGTGGAAGACCGCTGGGTCAATCCCGACTGCGCGCCCGACTACATGGACCAGGACTTCGGCGCCATCACCCCCAACGAATACCTGATGCAGGCCGCGCCGCTGCAAGGGGCCAGCTACAGCATCGAGGCGCTGCCGGCTCCGCGCGAGATCGCCGACATGCTGGCCATCGAGGTGCGCCAGGCCTGCCTGGTGCTGCGTCGCCAGACCCTGTCGGGCGGGCGCATCGCCACCATCGCCACCATGTGGCACCCGGGACACCGCTACCAGTTTGCCGGCAGCTTCACCCAATAGTCCATCGCCTAAGTTGCTTTCAAGTAACAAGCAGCGACGACTGAAAAGTGCCTTGCAAATCTCACCCATTGTCACGAAAAACCGCAAAAATCTCTTCTTTTGCGCAGGCGTTTTCACGTCCGCGCAACACATGGCGATCTCGATCATGCGGCGTCAATTGCGGCCGTTAAAGCTGATATAGTTGCCCGCAGACAGAATAATCCGCCCCCAGAAAGGCCAACCTTGTTCCGCACGCGCATCCGCATCGCTTTGCCATCGTGGCGCCAGATGGCGCATCGGTGGGCCGCATGCATGTTCATGGCAGCCGGCGCGGCAGGGGTGCTGCACGCTGCCGACGCGGGCGCGGCCGAAAAAATCGCGATCCAGCTCAAGTGGCAACACCAGTTCCAGTTCGCCGGCTATTACGCGGCCCAGGACCAGGGCTATTATCGCGATGCCGGCCTCGACGTAACGCTGCTCGAAGCGACGCCGGGCAGCGACCCGGTGCAGGCGGTGGCCGAGGGCCGCGCCCAGTACGGCGTGGGCAATACCACGCTGCTGCTGGCGCGCGCGCTCGGTCAGCCGGTGGTGGTGCTGGCCTCGGTGTTCCAGCATTCCGCCGCCGCGCTGCTGGTACGCCACGGTCCCGATGGCAAACCGCGCCCCTGGCCCGGCAGCCGCATCATGATGGCGGCCAACAACGAGGAACTGACCGCCTACCTGAAAAAGACCGGGGTGCGCTACGACAGCATGGTCCAGCTGGCGCACACCTACAATTTCGACGATTTCCTGGCTGGCCGGGTGGACGCCATATCGTTCTACACCACCCAGGCGCTGTTCGCGCTCGAACGCAGCAAGGTGCCGTTCGAAGTGCGCTCGCCGCGCAGCGCCGGCCTCGATTTCTATGGCGACGTGCTCTATACCACCGAGAGCGAACTGCGCGAGCACCCGGCGCGCGCCGAAGCGCTGCGCCAGGCCACCCTGCGCGGCTGGCATTACGCCATGGCCCACCCGGCCGAGATGGCCGACCTGATCCGCGCGCGCTACCCCGAGCGCCACAGCCGCGAACAGCTGATGCATGAAGCCGCGCAAATGGTGCCGCTGCTGCAGCAGGACCTGGTGGAGCTGGGCTACAGCAATCCCGAACGCTGGCAGACCATCGCCCGCGCGTACCGCGAGCAGGGCATGCTGCCCGCCGACTTCCGCCTCGACGGCTTCCTGTACCAGCCGCGCGTGGTGCATCCGCTGCTGCGCTACGGCCTGCCGGTCCTGGGCGCAGTCATCCTGCTGGCAGCGGCCATCGCCATCTGGCGCCTGCGCCGCCAGGCGCTGGCGCTGCGGCGTGCGCGCCTGGAGCTGACCCGCTCCGAAAGCGTGGCCGGCTTGGCACTGGAGGGCTCCGGTGAGGGCGTCTGGGAATGGCAGCTCGACGCCGGCAAGCTGATACTGTCGGCGCGCTCGCGCCAGCTGCTCGGGCATGACGAGCAGGCGCCCTATCCGTCCAGCCTCGAACAATGGCGGTCCGATATCCACCCCGACGACATGGCCCGCGTGGACCGCAACGTGGACGAATACCTGGCGGCCAGCGCGGTGCACGATAGGCGCTTCGTCGTCGAACATCGCATGCGCTGCCGCGACGGCAGCTGGAAGTGGCTGCTGGCGCGCGGCACCGTCGTCGAG
>NZ_LROM01000062.1 GCF_001758785.1 Duganella phyllosphaerae | reverse complement strand
GCCAGCGGTGGCGGTCCAGCCCGCAGCGGTGGCGGCAACGCCAGCGCGCCACGTAACGGCGCCAATCCTTCGCAACATCGTTCCGGTGGTCGCGGCCGTTAATTCGGGTCGAGCCAGCCGTGCCATGAAAACCGCCTTCGGGCGGTTTTTTATTGCCTTATAATTTGCGCATGCCCAAATTTGCCGCCAATTTGTCGATGTTGTTCACCGACCTGCCCTTCCTCGACCGCTTTGGCGCCGCCCGCGCGGCCGGCTTCAAGGCGGTCGAATTCCTGTTTCCGTATGCCTGGCCCGCCGAACAGATCGCCGCGCAATTACGCGCGCATGGCCTGCGACTGGTGCTGTTCAACCTGCCCCCGGGCGACTGGGACGCCGGCGAACGCGGCATGGCCTGCCATCCCGACCGAGGCGACGAGTTCCGCGCCAGCGTGGCCGCCGCGCGCGACTACGCGCTGGCGCTGAACGTGAAGCAAGTGCACTGCATGGCCGGCAAAATTCCACCGGGCCTGGCGCCGGAGACCGCGCACGCCACCTGCCTGGCCAATCTGCGCTACGCGGCCGACCTGCTGGCGCCGCATGGCATCAACCTGCTGATCGAGCCGATCAACCATTTCGACATGCCCGGCTACCTGCTGGGCCGCAGCGCCGAGGCGCTGGCCGTCATCGCCGCAGCCGGCCGCCCCAACCTGTTGCTGCAATACGACGTCTATCACATGCAGCGCATGGAAGGCGAATTGAGCAACACCATCCGCGCCAACCTGGCCCGCATCGGCCACGTACAAATAGCCGATACGCCGGGCCGCCACGAGCCGGGCACCGGCGAAATCAATTACCGCCACCTGTTTGCGCTGCTCGACGAACTCGGTTACGACGGCTGGATCGGCTGCGAATACCACCCCGCCGCCGGCACCCTGTCCGGTCTGGGCTGGATTACCGAACTCAACTAAGGTAACGGCACTGCCTGGTCTGAGCAGTCGCAACACCGTGCATCAAACGCAGGGCAACAATGGTCCTCATTTCCTTGAGGAGTGCCCATGAATTCACTTCGTTTGACGATCCACACCTTGCTGGTCGCGTGCCTGCTGGCGATGTTTGCCATGCTCGGCGGTTGCGCCAGCAGCACCCCGCGCATGGCCGAAGTACGCGCCTTTGCCGCCGACGCCCCCAAGCTCAACGCCTACCACGAACTGACCGAACGGTACCGCAATGCCTATGAGCGCCAGCAACCGTTCCTGGCGCCAACCGCCGACGCCCGCGAACGCGCGCTCGACGCCAGCCGCCAGCAGGCCAGCGACGATTTCCGCCGCATCGACGACGTGGTGCAAGCGTATATGCAGGCGCTCGGCGCACTGGCCGGCGACCGCCAGTACGACTTGCGCGACCCGCTCAAGGTGGTCGGCACCGGCATCAAGGCCTGGTCCGACACCGGCCTGGAAGACCGCCACGTCAACGCCTTTACCGGGCTGACCCGGATCATCTCGCGCGCGGTCACGGCGCCGATGCAGGAGCGCGCCGTCAACGACCTGATGCGCGACGCCGGCGAACCGGTGCAGCAATTGCTCGACGCCATGCGTAACCTGCTGCGGCTGTACGACCGCTCCAACGATAACGAGCAGCGCATCGTGCTCGGCATGATGGAGATGGAAATTGCGTACCTGGACGCCAACCGCGACCGCTTGCTGATCGCGCTGACCAGGTCGCTGCAACAGGAAAAAAAGGCCGAATACCGCCTGGTCGGCCTGCGCCACACGCTGGCGCGCAAGAACCTGGACCTGATCGAACAGCGCCACCGCGCGCTGGTCGAGAGCCTGCCGCAGCCTTGACACCGGAGAACCATGATGAACCTGCCACCACGCAGCAGTACCCAGCTCGACCTCGAAGCGCTGGCCGACAGCCTGTCCGCCAGCGCCGACGCCCTCCATGCACGCCTGATGCGAGCGATCCGCCAGTCGGCGCCGGAGATCAACCAGCCGGCCATCAGCCAGGCGGCCGCGCAAGCGCTGTTCGAAAACGAGGTGATCCTGCGCCAGCGCGCCAACGGCCTGTACCTGGAGGCAGCCACCCTGGCCGCCGCCGGGCTTGGCGGCATGCAGCAGCAATTGCTGAACCTGGCCGCACAGGCCCAGGAGAAGATACGCAAGATCGACAAGATCAAGGATTTGATTGCGTTGACCGGCGAGTTGCTGTCGCTGGCGGCGGCAGTGGCCAGCGGTGCGCCGGAAAAGCTGGTGGCGCCCTATGAAAAGCTCAAGGCGCGGGTCGAATCGCTGTGACGGCAGGCATCACCAGTGTCACTGCCACGGCTGGCTGCGGATGCGCGCGACCTGCCGCTGGGCCAGCAAGCGCCATAGCTGCAGGGCAGCGTCCTGCGACAGCGCGGTCATCACGCGCGGATCGGCCAGCGCCAGCTCGCAATCGCGGTCCGACCACTCGGCAAACCGCACGGCGCCACCGCAAGACACTTCCATTTCATACATCAGGCCGTCGTCATAACCGAAACGCAGCACGGCGCTGCCAGGCTCGCCATCGGCAGTGACTGCTTTGCCGCTATAGACTTCGGCCAGCGCATCGGCCATTTGCGCCTCGGACGGCGCTTGCAAGTCGCGCCCGTCCGGGCGGGTGAGCACTACCCATGCCTGAGTCATCGCCGCACCTCCCCGGTTTGTCTGCCGATTGTAGCAACGAATGTCGGGAAAGCTGCGGTTGCTGAGGCCCGAGTGTCAGATAAGCAACAGGGCGAGCAGGCCCCTCAGACCGGTACCGGGCGCGAGGTGGGGTCGAAATCGCGCCAGTCGCCGGCGGCAATCGTGCCCTCCGCGCGTTCGAGATTGCTGGCGCCCAGGCCACGCAACACGTCCAGCGCCTGCTGCTCGCGGGCCTGGTCGGCCACCGCGACAGCGATCATCATGCCGGATTTACGCGGTGGTATCATGTTTTCCTGGCCGTCGCGCCCCTCTTCCGGCTCGCCGGCATCCTTCATTTTCGACAGCGAAAACAGCGAACCGACATGGGCGCCCACCAGCGCCCCGACTACCGGGCCGAGCGGACCGGCGATCGGGATCGCCGCGCTGCCGGCAACGGCGCCAGCCACCGCGCCACCGGCGCCGCCCTGCACCACCCCCTCGTCGCTTTCCTTGGCGCCCGGCGATTTATCGTGGTCGCCACCGAGCTCGTGCACATCGTGCTGGCCCTGCGGATTGACATAAAACGCGCTGATATCCTCGTCGGCAAAGCCCGCGGCTTGCAAGGCGGCGCGGGCCGTGGCGATCTCGTCCTGGATCTGGAATTGTCCTGCGATGATGTGGCTCATGCTGTTCTCCCCGTAGTCGGTCCGCAAGCGGCATGGCAGCAATATGCGCCCGCGACCACAAGGAGTCGGTGCGCAGCCGCACCGTGTTTTGAGAACCAGCGCTTAGTGCAGGTTGAAGCTGTAGCTGATCTCGCCCGGTTTAAGCTGCACCGGTGGTGGCGGTGGTGGCGGCGTCATCCACTGGCGCGGATCGACGCGGTAATACTTGAGGAACTCGGCAAACAGCTCGCCGTGGTGCTCGGCCATCTGGTACGGCTTTTCATAAAAGGTTTCGGTGGCAACGGCAAAGAATTCAGCCGGGTTGGTGGCGCCGTACGGGTTCATCACGGTCTCTTGCCGGTACATGGCGCGCATGCGCAGGCTGTCGAAATTGCGTTGTAAAATCTCCGACCACTCGCGGTAGCTGGCCGGGTTGCCGAGGTAAGGGGCGCCGTTGGCGCGGCCCGACTCGCTGTCGAGCTGGTGGGCAAATTCGTGCAGCACCACGTTGTGGCCGTCGGTCCAGTCGCCGGCGCCGCGCTGCACGTCGTCCCATGACAGCACCACGCGGCCATCGTCCCATGATTCGCCCAGCATGCTCTGGCGACCAGGCGTGACCACGCCGCCGGGGCCGATTTCGGCCCGTTGCGCGACGAATTCGGAAGGATAGACCAGCACCGTATGCAAGGCCGGATACACCTTGGTGTGGCGGTTGAGGAGCAACATGCAGGCCTGGCCAGCGATAGTGACGGCGATTTCGTCGGTCATCTCCAACCCTTCGCAGCCGACAAACTTTTTTTGATGCAGGAATTGCACGACCAGCTTTTGCAATTGCTGCTGCAATTCGAGCGGCATGCGGTGATAGACGGGTATGGTTCGCTGCAATATCGCCAGCGCGTCGGCGGGCAGCGGACGGGCCAGCACGCGGCGCAGGCGCCAGCGCGGAAAAGCGAGGGGGAGCGCGATGGCCAGCAGCGTGAGGACAATCCAGATCAGGGCTTCCATGTACAGCGCATCCGTAAAAGTTCAGTGATGCTTAAGTGAGGACACTTGTCCCTCTTTCAATACACGGGCAATACAAACATTCCGAAATGCAAAAAGCCGGGCAAGCCCGGCTTTTCGATGTGTCCGCCGAATTACTCGGCAGCTTTTTGCTGCGATGGCGCCGAGCCGAACAGCGCAGCAACCAGCGGGTCACGCATGACTGGGCCACGGTTGACGCGGATGGCGTAGTGGGTATCGTCGGCCAGGATGTGGAAGTGGCGGCCGCTGCCGGCCATGGCTTGCTCGCGCAGGCCTGGACGTTCCTTGCGCGGTGGCGCGCCTTCGCGCTTCGGCTGGACGATGGCGGCCAGGAAAGCGGCAACGCGTTCCGGGTCCGGCGTCAGCTGGTACACCGCCTTGCCCAGGTAGGTGGCGGTGCCTTCGACGTAGCGGGCCAGTTCGATGACACCGGCTTCGCGCAGGTCGCGGATGTATTTACGGGCGCCGGACGGCGAGAACTTGAGGAACCAGGCGATTTCGTCGGCCAGCATTTCGTGCATCGACAGCTCGGCGATGAGCTTTTGCATGTTTTCAATGCGACGCAGGGTGGCGGAAGTGGAACGCACGCGCTCGATCGAGGCCATGGACAGGCCGGGTTTGCGGTCCAGTGGCACCGGACGCTCCAACAGCTTGCTGGTGGTCGATTGCATGTCGAGCGACGCTTTCATTTCATTCTGAACCAGGGTTTGGGGTTGTGCGTGCATGTGTACACTCCTTAATAACAAATTGCCGAGATTGGTTTTGCCGGGATATTGGCCGCAGTGCCTGTATGGTTGGGATCCGACTGGGATCGAACGCTACAGTCTCTGCATCTGACGCTAGAATGCCTTTTTGCAGCGCACCGGTCTGTGCGGCAACGAACATTAGTGGCGAAACCCGAACAATGTAGATAGGACCCCCTCCTTTTCGGGAAGTTGCATGGTTTGCCCGATCAAATTCATAATCTGTGTCGAATTTGATACAGCACAATCTTTTGTGCGCTAGCGTACTGAACGAACTGACTATTTTGCTTAAAGTTCGGTCCTAGCAGCGGTGAACAAAACACAGCTGATCACGTAACATCGAAATATCCTTCATTAATCGGGAGCTTACCTTGAATAAAACTAAGAAAATCGCCCTCGCCGCAGCAGCACTGTGTGCGTCGTTCTCCGTCATGGCTCAAGAGCCGGTCATCAACCCATCGTGGTATGTCCAGCCTAGCGTCAGCGGCTTCAAGCCTGACAGCGACTTCGGCGTCGATCGCCGCGGCCCGGGCGGTGGCCTGAAGTTCGGTAAGGCAGTCAACGAAAACTGGGACGTTCAAATGGGCGGCACCTACGCCCGTTCGAAAGACGACGGCAACCGTTACCAGCAACAGACCCTGGGCGTAGATGGCCTGTACCTGTTCTCCCGTAAGTCGTTCCGTCCATTCATCCTGGTCGGCGCCGGTGTACAGCGCGACAAGCTGGCCCTGGCCGGTCAAAACGAAATCTCCAAGAACTCGCCGTACCTGAGCGCTGGTCTGGGTTTCCAGGCAGACATGAACGAACGCACCACGTTCCAGGCTGACATCCGCAACGTGCACGGCTTCCTGCGTGACGACGTGTACCCATCGGACAAGAGCAACAACCTGTACCTGACCGTCGGCGTGAACTTCGCCTTCGCAGCGCCACCGCGCCCAGCACCACCGCCACCACCGGCACCAGTCGTGGCAGAACCACCACCGCCGCCACCAGCACCAATGCCACCACCGCCACCACCGCCAGTGCGCATGGAAAAAGTGACGATGTCGGCGACCGAAATGTTCGGTTTCGACAGCGCCAAGCTGAACCCGAACCAGCCTAAGCTGGACGAGATCGCTACCCTGCTGAACAACAACCCGACCATCAACGATGTCACCATCGCCGGTTACACCGACCGCCTGGGTTCGGAAAAGTACAACCTGAAACTGTCGGAACGTCGTGCTGTGTCCGTCAAGGAATACCTGGTTGGTAAAGGCGTTGCAGCCAACCGCCTGACCGCCGAAGGCCGTGGCGAAGCGAACCCTGTTGTCAACTGCGATAACAAGCGCAAAGCTGACCTGATCAAGTGCCTGGAGCCTAACCGTCGCGTCGAGGTGGAACAAATCACCATCGAACGTCGCGTGAACTAAGTCACTCGGAAGAGCCCCGCAACTTCGGTTGCGGGGCTTTTTTTTTTAACTATGAGAAAAAGAGATATCTTTTCGGTGCTGAAATGCACCGTCTCCGAATGGTTTTCGCACCGTGCCGGCAGCATGGGCGCGGCGCTGGCGTTCTACACCCTGTTTTCGATGGCGCCAATCCTGGTGCTGGTGCTGGCCATTGCCGGCTGGTTTTACGGACCGCAGGCGGCGCAAGGCGAACTCTTTGCCCAGCTCAACGGCCTGGTCGGCCAGCAAGGTGCGGAAGCGATTCAGCTGGTGCTGGCCGGCGCCAAGAACAAGGAAGAAGGCCAGCTGGCCACCATCATCGCCTTCCTGCTGCTGATCTTTGGCGCCACCACCGTGTTTGCCGAACTCAAATCCAGCCTGGACGTGATCTGGCAAGTGCCGCCTGTCACCACCAGCACCGCGTGGGACGTGGTCCGTACCCGCTTGCTGTCGTTCGGCATGGTGCTGGTGCTGGCATTCCTGCTGATGGTGTCGCTGGTGGTCAGCGCGGTGTTGACGATCATCCAGAAATACTGGGACCGGATCTGGGTCGATGCCGGCGAGGCGCTCACCGGCATCAATTACGCCATCAGCTTCCTGGTGATTGCCGCGCTGTTCGGGGTGATCTTCAAGATGCTGCCACGGGTGAAATTGTCGTGGCAGGATGTGAGCATCGGCGCGCTGGGCACTGCCGCCCTGTTCACGCTGGGCAAATTTGCCATCGGCGCGTATATCGGCAATAGCGGCGTGGCCAGCAGCTATGGCGCGGCCGGCTCGGTGATCGCGCTGCTGCTGTGGGTGTACTACTCGGCGCAGATCTTTTTCCTGGGCGCGGAATTTGCCCGGCAATATGCGCTGCAGCTCGGCAGTTTGCGCTCGCAACCCGCAGTGCAAACCGGGGTCGGCCCCGGTACCGGGTCCGACCCCACGCTCTGACCGGGTGGCGGGGTTACTCCCCGAGTAACTCCGCCACCACTTCCATTCCCTCCACCCGCTCGGCCACGACCTTGACGATCACGATCACCGGTACGCCCAGCAGCAAGCCCCATACGCCCCACAACCAGCCCCAGAACAGCAGACTGACGAACACGGCAGCGGCGTTCATGCGGGCGAAGCGGCCTGTCATCCAGGTGGTGATGATGGTGCCGACCAAGGTCGCGATCGCCAGCGACGTGCCCATCACCAGCACGCTCATCTGGATCGATTCGAATTGCAGCAACGCCACCAGGCCGGTGGCCAGCATGATCAGCAAGGGTCCGAAATACGGCATCAGGTGCAACAAGCCGGCCACGATGGCCCAGGCGCCGGCGTTTTCCAGGCCAATCCAGCGCAGCGCAATCCACATCATCACCGCCAGCATGCCGTTGGTGACCAACAGCATCAGCATGTACTTCTGGATCGAGGTGTTGATGTCTTCTAGGATATGCACCGTGATCTTTTTCTTCGACAGCGACGGCCCGGTGAGCTTGACCAGCTTGCGCTTGAAGGTGTCGCCCGACAGCAGCAGGAAAAACACCAGGAAGATCACCATGGTGGCCTGGCTGAGAAAACCCATCAGGCCCATCGAACCGGCCCACACCCAGTTCATCAGGGGAAACTCGGGCGATGTCGCCGGGATCGCCTTGCGCGCTGCGCGCCGTTCCTGGGCGCCGGCGGTGGCCTGCTGCAGCTCGGTGGCTACTGCCTGGATGCGCTGCAAGGCGCTAGAGCTGCCATGCAGGCGCTCTTCCACTATCTTCGACAGCTTGTGGCCAGCGCTGGGCAATTCTTCCACGATGGCTTCGAACTCGCCGTGCAGCTTGTCCACCACCATGGCCGAGCCAGCGACGATAGCAGCCGTGATCAAGGTGGCAGCAATCGCGCGCGGCACGCGCCGGCGCGTCATCCAGCCCATCAGGGGACTCAAGGTATAACTGATCAGGATGCCCAGCAGGAGCGGGACCAGGAAATTACGCGACCACTGCAAGGCCCAGACAAAGGCGACCGTGGCGATGATGCCCAGCGCGACACCGCGGGCATTGACATGAATGGGGAAACGCTGGAGGACGCCGGGTTCGGCTTCGGTACTGGTGACCGGGCTCGCTGTCAGTGTGGCGGGCGCGGCGGGTGCGGCGGGAGGAATATCTGCGGGCTGCTGGCTCATGATGACTCACAATGTAATTACGGCGCGACACACCGAAGCATGCCGCGCCGATCGCGTTCGCCCTGCTGCGAGGGCGAACCAGCGAAATCCAGCGGAATTACTTCACGCGGATGTCGTTCTTGACGGACGAAACGCCTTTGACGCCGCGCGCCACTTCGCCAGCTTTGCCGATGTCGGCAGGCTGTGCCACGAAGCCGCTCAGCTGCACGGTGCCCTTGAAGGTTTCCACGTTGATTTCGGTGGTTTTCAGGGTAGGCTCATTGAAGATCGCCGCTTTGACCTTGGTGGTGATTACGGAATCATCGACGAACTCGCCGGTGCCTTCTTTGGTCGCGGTCGAAGCGCAACCAGCAGTAGCCAGCAGCGAAACGGTGAACAGTGCAGTAGCGATTTTGTGGGCGATTTTCATGGTGGTTCTCCTTGGTGTTTTGATCGAATCAGTTTGTCAGCCGAGCGGCGCCGTTACTTTTGGTCAGGTCGTCGCTGCTGCCGATGGAGACGTTTTACGCGCTTCATGGCAAGTACTCTGTACGGTATCGTACACACGCTGGATTTTGGCAAAGTCAC
This sequence comes from Duganella phyllosphaerae, assembly GCF_001758785.1. Lineage (GTDB taxonomy): Bacteria > Pseudomonadota > Gammaproteobacteria > Burkholderiales > Burkholderiaceae_D > Rugamonas > Rugamonas phyllosphaerae. The sequence continues at coordinate 72,101 of NZ_LROM01000062.1, read as the reverse complement.
CACATTTATTTCGGGTAATTCCTTGGTGCGGAAGCGCACAGACCGCCAGCGTTGGGTTGATTATTCTGGACTCATTACTTTCAGGAGGACAACATGAATTCCCAACGCACCCTTGCCGCTGTCGTACTTGCCGCCACCGCCGTACTGAGCGGCTGCGCCACCAGCAACCAGAATCCGGGCTACGGCCAGCAGACCGGCTACCAGAATGAAGCGGCCAGCTACGGCACCATCGAATCGATCCAGGTCAAGACCGTGCAAGGCAAGAGCAACGGCGTTGGCGCCGTCGCTGGCGGCCTGGTTGGCGCCCTGCTGGGCAACCAGGTCGGTTCGGGCAATGGCCGTGCGGCAGCCACCGTGGCCGGCGCCGTTGCTGGCGGCGTCGTGGGCAACAATGTCGAGAACAACCGCAACGCACCGCGCGACGAATACCAGATCAGCGTGCGCATGGACAATGGCGACTACCGCCTGGTGAACCAGGACAGCGTGTACGACCTGCGCGTGGGCAACCGCGTACGCCTGATCGACGGCCGCCTGTACCGTTATTAATTCCCGATATTGATTCGAGCTTCAAAATCGCGCTTCACCCGTCATTCATACATTCATAAAATAAGGGGAATTCCATGGGCACCATCATTCTGATCATCCTGGTCCTGTTACTGGTGGGCGCCTTGCCTACCTGGCCGCACAGCCGCAGCTGGGGGTATGCGCCCAGCGGCATCACCGGCCTGCTGGTCGTGATCCTGCTGATCATGCTGCTGACCGGTCGCCTGTAAGGCACGGGGCGCCGCCATGAAGACTTTCCAGACCCTGACCTGCGGCGCCGTGCTGGCCCTGTCCTGCGCGGCGTTTGCCGCGCAGGCACAAGACAACACGCCGCCGCAAAACGTCAAGTTGCAGCAGCAGGAAATCGCCAACGGCGATCCGGCCCGCTGGCACCGCGAAGACATCACCCCGGCGCAGAAAGAGCGCACCCTGCGCAAGGAAATCGGCGCCGCGCTGGCCGAAGCCAGGCAGGCCTGCGCCAAGGGGCCTGCCGCCGAGCGCGCCAGCTGCCTGAAGCAGGCGCAGGACACCTACCGCCACGACATGGCCAACGTGACGGCCGTGCTCGCCGAAAACGCCAAACAACCCTGATTGTGCATGCTTGTAAAGCATTCGGGCCCGTGAACGGTTATCGCTCACGGGCCCGATGGTTTTGGCTGCGGTGCCAGCTTAAGTCGTGGAGCGCTTGCGCTTGAGCAACCAAGCCACCCCAACACCGGCCAGCGCCGCCACGCCCAGCACCGGCTTGATCAGGCGTTTGCGCGCCAGAAACGAGCCGACCGTGATGGCGTAGGGCATCAGCGCCTTGTAGTTGAAGTTGCTCAACCCGCCGGGCTGCATCAAGCCGCCCAGGCGCGCCTGCGCCAGACTGACGGCGTGGTCCATCGCGCCGTGCATCAGCGCGTCGGGCCGCAGGGCTTGCGCTACCAGTGCCTTGGCGTGGACCACCTTGATGCGATACAGCTCGCCCTCGCGGATCACGCGCTGGATATCGGCCGCGACCGGATCATGTGACTGTTTGCTCATCTGCTCTCCTTACATCAACATGTCGCGGTCGGACTTGAGCTCGGCCATGGTGGCTGGCATCGACAGCTTGCCGGCATTGATCAGGCCACGCGCGTACAGGATCAAGCCTATCGCCAGCACCAGGAAGAACCCGGCCAGGATCGGCAGGATGAGCCAGCCCAGCGTACTCCACGCCAGGTAACCCACCATGACCGTAATGCACGCCAACGCAAAACAGCCGGCCACCAGCGCGACGGCAAACGCCACCACCAGTTGCAGCAGGTGATTACGCACCTGCGACAACTCGAGGGCAGCGAGTTCCAGCCGCGTCAGCAGCAGGCCCATGCTGTTGCGGGCGATGTTGCCCAGCGACGCAATCAGGCCAGGCGGACGGTTCATTTCGTCAGCTTGCGCCATCGCTTACTTACGGCCGATGATCACGCCAACCAGCAAGCCGATACTGGCCGCTGCGGCGATCGAACGCCATGGGTTTTCCTTGACGTAGGCGTCAGCCTGCTTGGCGGCTTCCTTGCTGGCGGCCAGGGCGCTGATTTGCGCTTCGTGGGCCTTGGCCAGGGCGGAGTCCAGCGCGCGCATGCCACGGCCACGCAGTTCGTCGGCTTTTTCGCCGGTCAGTGCGGTGGCGGCGGTGAACAATGCTTGAGCATCCTTGACCAGAGTTTTCACGTCGTTATTCACGGTGCTGATATTTTGTTCCAACATAATGATGCTCCTGTTATGGTTTTGAGAAGTGAAAACTGTACAACAAATTGTCAAACTGGCCTAATCGATTATTCAAGCAGATCGCGCATATCGTCCGCGTGTTCTTCTTCCACGGCCATGATGCTGATCAAAAGATGGCGCGTCGTCGGGTCGGTATCGCCGATTTGCTCGATCATTTGACGATAAGACTCGATGGCAACGCGCTCCGCGATCAGGTTAGCCTTGATCATCGATTGCACGTCGTCCGATGCATCATACTCGGCATGGCTGCGTGCGAGCAACGTTGCAGGATTGAAATCAGGCTCGCCGTTGAGCTGAACGATGCGCTCGGCCAGCGAATCGGCGTGTTCCTGTTCCTGGGTGGCATGCTCCAGGAACTCGGCCTTGATCGGGCCGTTTTGCAAGCCGCTGACCGTGTAGTAGTGGCGCTTGTAGCGCATAACGCAGACCAGCTCGGTAGCCAGCGCGTCGTTGAGCATTTTGATGACTGCTTCGCGGTCGCCCTTGTAACCGGACGTTACCGGGCCGTCCAGCATGTTGCGTGCTGCTTCACGGATAGCTTCACGATCGATGCCTGCCGGATGGGTGGGGTTGGATTCAGCCATGATAAATAGTCCTTTTCAATGAATTATTGGATTAACGACGGTTGGTGATCGGTGCGCCGTTTTGCGACAGCACGATTTCCACGCGGCGATTCAGTTGACGGCTGGCAGCGTCGTTGTTGCCGGCCACCGGGTAGGCGGCGCCGTAGCCCTTGGTGGAGATCTTGTTGGCTGGTACGCCCATGCCGACCAGGGCCTGGCGCACGGCATCGGCGCGGCGCTGCGACAGGTCGAGGTTGTGCGACGAGCTGCCGGTCGAATCGGTGAAGCCTTCGATCAGCACCATGCTTTTCGGTTCCTGGGCCAGCACGTCGGCCAGTTTTTGCGCGGTGCGCATGCCTTCGGCGCTCAGTTCGGCCTTGTCCACGTTGAACAGCACGTCGTTGAGCGTGATCACCAGACCGCGATCGGTCTGCTTGGCTTGCAGATCGTTCAGTTGCTGCTGCAATGCTGCGGCCTTGGCTTGCTCGTCGCGGGCGGAGGCTGCGGCCGTGTCGGCCTGCTGGCGCGCTGCATCGGCGTCTGCCTTGGCGCGATCGGCAGCCATGCGGGCCTTGTCGGCTTCGGCGGTGCGCGCTTCCAGGCGCACTTCGTCACGCTGGCGGCCGGCTTGCGCCACGTTGGCTTCGGCCTGGCGCTGCTTGGTCACTTCCTGGGCGGTGGCGATCTTCTGCTTGGCGATATAGGCCAGCTTGTCGATGTCGGCCAGGCTTTCGCGCTGGGCGGCAGCGGCGTTAGCGCGGTCGAGCGCGTCTGCGGCGGCCTTGAATTCCACCGGTGCGCTGGCAGCAACGGCAGGGTTGCTCTGGGCGGCGACGAAGTCACCGCGTGCACCGTCGAGCTCGCTGGTGGTGATCGGCGCGCTGCTGCATGCGGACAGGACGATTGCCACGGCAACGGCGGCAGGCAGGATGCGCAGCTTGGTCATGAATTTGGTAGGGATCATATCGGGCTCCAGTTTTTATTGTTGTTGGGTGTTGGCGCGCGCAGCTTCTTCGCGCAGGACGCGGATGCTTTGCTGCAGCTCGTCCGCAGCGGCGGTAGCCTTGGCCGAGTTGGCCTTGCTTTGCGCCAGCTGGGCGTCGGCCTGCGCTTGCGCGGCGAGGTCCTGGGCCAGCTTGTAGTCCTTGGCGGCCAGCGCCTGGTTGGCGCGCATCATCTTTTCACGGGCCGATTTCATCTCTTCCGGCGCCAGGTCGGCAGCGCCGGCCGAGGTGGCGTTGGCGACAGCAGCGCGCGAGACGGCGACGTCGGCAGTAGCCGGGGTCTTCTCGCTGGCGCACGCTGCCAGGCCCAACAGCGCCAGAGCGCCGCAGATTACTTTGACTTTATGCTGAACTGTGTTCATTTATTGTTCTCCTTGTGAAAATATTGAACTGACAAGTAACGTTATAGGCGCATGCCCTGGCTCGCTCAGTTCGGTGCCGCACATAGGGCCGACACCCCGCTGCCGGTACGCGCCGTACGTGCGCTGGCGCACCCGGACAGGCCGCCCACGCGGTCCTGTGTAGAATGTGGCAACCTGCCAGCTCCCTACTTTCACGATGCCTCCTGCCCTGCTCCGCCGCCGCTCCGTTCGTGTTGTCCTCGTGGTGGCCGGGGCAGGCATGCTTGCCGCCGCCGCCGCCGCGATCGCGCTGGCCACCTACGACTGGAACAGCGCGCGGCCGTGGATCAGCCAGCGCATCGGCGCGGCCATCGACCGGCCGTTTGCGATCCGTGGCTCGCTCACGCTGGCCTGGCGCCAGCAGGGCGCCGGCGCCGACCTTGCCCGGCCCGACTCCTGGCGCGACTATCTACCGTTGCCGCACCTGGTGGCGCGCGACGTCCATATCGGCCAGCCGGCGTCGATCAAGGCCGGCGGCGAGTTTGCCAGCGTGGGCCAGTTCGCCTTCGCGGTGGAACTGCTGCCGCTGCTGCGCCAGCGCATCGTGGTGCCGCTGCTGCGCTTCGACCAGCCGCAACTGTGGCTGCTGCGCGATGAAGCGGGCCGCAACAACTGGACTTTTCACAAGGACGACCAGCAGCCCTCGTGGCAGCTGGCGGTGCAGCGCGTGGTGCTGGCGCGCGGCATCGTCAACTACCGCGACGCGTCCACCCATGTCGATGCGGTGGCCACGGTCGACACCCTGGCCAATGACAGGCTGTACGGCGTGGCGTGGACGCTCAAGGGCAAGTGGAACGAGCAGGCCATCAGCGGCAGCGGCAAGTCGGGCGCCGTGCTGGGCTTGCAGGAACACGCCGCGCCCTACCCGCTGGCAGCCACCCTCGACGTGGGGGGCACCCGCATTGCCGCCGAGGGCACGCTCACCCGCCCCGCCGCCCTCACCGCGCTCGACCTGAAACTCAACATGTCCGGCCCCAGCATGGCGCGCCTGTACGGCATCACCGGCGTGCTGCTGCCCGAGACGCCGCCGTTTACCACCGAGGGACGGCTCACCGGCAGCATCGACCGCGCCGGCAGCCACTGGCGCTACCAGGACTTTACCGGCCGCGTGGGCAGCAGCGACATTGCCGGCACGCTCGATTACCGCTCGGCCACGCCGCGCCCGCTGCTGACCGGCACGGTGACCTCGACCCTGCTGCAATTGTCCGACCTGGGGCCGCTGGTGGGCGCCGACTCCAACGCCAGCCGCGAGGCGCGCGGGGTGGAAACCGTCCAGCCGCGCAACAAGGTGCTGCCGGTGGAAGCGTTCCGCAAAGACCGCTGGACCACGCTCGACGCCGACGTCAAGCTGCAAGCGCAGCGCATCACGCGCGGCCAGGGCCTGCCGGTGCAAAACGTCGAAACCCTGCTGCACATGAAAGATGGCGTGCTGTCGCTCAAGCCGCTCAACTTCGATATCGCCGGCGGGCGATTCGCGTCGAATATCGTGCTCGACGGCAGCGGCAAGGTCGATCCGCGCGCCATCCGCGCCGAGCTCAAGGCCGACCTGCGCCGACTGCAACTCAAGCAGCTGTTCCCCGACATCAACGGCATGCGCGCCACCGTGGGCGAGGTCAATGCCGACGTGGCGTTGACCGCCAGCGGCAACTCCGTGGCCGATTTGCTCGGTTCGTCCAATGGCGACTTCAAGGGCGCGGTCAGCGGCGGCAGCGTGAGCAAGCTGATGCTCGAGGAAATGGGACTGAACCTCGGCAGCGTGGTGGTCACGCGCCTGTTCGGCGACGAGCAGGTCAAGCTCAACTGCCTGGTGGCCGATTTCGGCGTACGTGACGGCCTGATGCGTTCGCGCCTGTTCGTGGTGGACACGGCCGAAGCGGTCATCAATGCCAGCGGCACCGTCAACCTGGCCAACGAAAAGCTCGACCTTACGCTCAAGCCTGATGCGAAGAGCATGCGCATCCTGTCGCTGCGCTCGCCGATTTACGTGCGCGGCACCTTCAAGGATACCGAGGTAACCATCGACAAGGGCAGCATGGCGCTGCGCGCCGGCGGCGCCGTGGCGCTGGCCCTGGTGGCCCCGGTGGCCGCCATCGCGCCGCTGGTGTCCACCGGGTCCGGCCCGACGCCGGCCACGCAATGCCAGGCGCTGCTGGCACGCGGTCCCGGACCAGGCAAGCGAGCGGGAAAATAGGGTAACAAGGGTAACAAGGTGTTTCAAGGTGCGCTGCCGAACGGAGATTCGATTCGGCAAGAAGTATTCTTCAGTCATCGGTGCGGATGAGACCGCGCCTTCATGAGCGACCTGAGGAGAAAACAATGAATACGATCAAACGTGTTGCTTCGGCAGCTGCAGTAGTGGTGGCAACCCTGAGCCTGACGGCTTGCGCCGGCATGTCCAACCAGGACCGTAACACGGCCGTGGGCGCCGGTGTTGGCGCAGTGGCCGGCTCGGTGCTGACCGGCGGCAGCGCTGTGGGCGCAGTGGGCGGCGCGGCAGTGGGTGGCGTGATCGGCAACCAGGTACAAAAGCCGTCGCGTTAATCACCGACAAACCACGAGATCCGTCATTCCCGCGCAGGCAGGAATGACGGATTTTATTTTGGCGGCAGCTTGATCAAACAAATACGTTGGAAATGCCGATCAGTCCCTCGTCCTTCACCAGCTCGTAGCAGCGGCACGACACCGCCTCCAGCCCTGCTGCATCGAGGATCTCGATATTGCCGCGGCTATAGGAAATCAGTTTCTGGTTCTGCAAGGCGCTGGCCGCCTTGGTCACGCCCACCCGCCGCACACCGAGCGCGTGGGCCAGGAACTCGTGGGTCAGGTGGAATTTATCGGACTGCAAGCGGTCACGGGTAATCAACAGCGAGCGCGCCAGGCGCGCCTCGAGCACGTGGAAGCGGCTGCAGACAGCGATCTGGATCGCCTGCGCCAGCAAGGTATCGGTATAGCGGTGCAGCAGGCGCTGCAACGGCTCCGTGCGCGCGTACACCAGGCGAAATTCGGCAGCATCGATGCGCACGGCACGACCGGCCCGTTGTACCACGGCGCGTACCTGCGCCATTTCGTGACCGAGCACCACCGGTGCGCCGATCATGCCTTCGCGGCCCACGGAACCGACCTCGAGCGTCATGCGCCCCTCAGCGACGGCCAGCAGCGACAACAGGCAATCGATGGGGAAATACACGTGACGCACGGTCTGGCCCGGCTCGTAAAGTACATCGCCCACTTCGACCTTTACCGTTTCCCCCAGCCGCGCCAGTTCGCCTTGCTCATCGTCGGGCAAACTGGACAATAAACGATTAACCAGCGCGCGCGCTGGGCTCCTGTCGTCTTCGGCAAGGTGGTTGTGATGGGTATGCATGGGGCTTAGCGTAACGGCAATGATTTGGGTCGTATGTACGCTGACGCACGGAAGCAAAGCCGGCCCGACGAGACAATGTGCGGTGCTGCACATTGACGCAAATGAGCTGCAATAGAACAGGCAAAAACAACACCTGTACAGCACCTGTACCACCACCTGAACAACACCATAAGTCACCAACAAGAAACCAAGGAACCGTCATGACACCACCTGTCCACTCCACCAAGCCTGCCCTGCACCCGATGCTGCTGATCGCGGCGATTGCGGTGATCCTGTTCTGCGCGGTCGGCACCGCCGCCATCATGGGCTGGCTGCCCAAGTCCAACGCCAATGCGGACTTGCCGCCGGCCGTGGCCGGCCAACTGGCGCCGGGCGAGCCAGCCAATGCGCAAGCCGCGGCGCAAGCGGCGCCGCTGCAGCTGGCCTCGGCCAACCTGCCAGCGCGCGAAGCCGATCGCGGCTACGACCGCGCGCCGGAGCAGGCTCCCGACCGATTACCGGCAGCGGCGCCAGCACAGCAAGCGGCTGCCGTCTGCAACAGCTGCGGCGTGGTCGAGTCGGTGCGCACCATCGAGCATCGCCCGCAAGGCAGTGGCGTCGGTGCGGCCGGCGGCGCCATCCTGGGCGGCATCCTCGGTAACCAGGTCGGTGGCGGCCATGGCCGTCAACTGGCGACAGTGGCAGGCGCGGTGGGCGGCGCCGTGGCCGGCAACCAGATCGAAGGCCATATCAAGACCACCCACAGCTGGCAAGTGACGGTGCGCCTCGATAACGGCAAAAAACGTACCTTCAATTACAACTCGCAACCAGCATGGCGCGAGGGTAATGACGTGCGTATCGTCGACGGCAAGCTGCGTTCGGCAAATTAATTGCAGATTAATGTGCTTTTAAGATAGCAGTGGGCCATTTACGTGGGGCAGCGTACAGAAGACTGGGCTGTATAGAAAGATAATAGATTCCAAGATACGAACGAAACAGTTCGACATCGCTTCGATGCCCACTGCGGACGTCACAACATTACTAAAGGAGAGAATCATGCTCTATACCATCGCTGTAGTTCTGCTTATCCTGTGGCTGCTGGGCCTGGTCACCTCGTACACCATCGGCGGTTTCATCCACGTGCTGCTGGTTGTTGCCATCATCATGATTCTGCTGCGCCTGATCAGCGGTCGCGGCGTCTAGTACGTCACCCGCTTAGAATGAGCGGCGCCCCACCTGACGGTGGTGCGCCGCTTTTTTTATTCTGAAAGGATCACCATGAAGCACATCGCGATCATGCTCACCGCCCTGGCTGCCTTGTCGGCCAACGCCCAAACGGCACCGACCATCAAGCCAGGCACCTGGGAGACCAGCAGCAAGGTCTCCAGCGCCGACGTCCAGACCAGTGCTGCGCTGGACATGGCCATGCAACAGCTGGGCAATTTGCCGCCGGCGCAAAAGGCCCAGATGGATGCTTTCCTGGCCAAGAACGGCGTCTCCTCGCCCGCCGTGAGTCGCGACGGCGCCATTGCCGTGCGCGCCTGCGTTACGCCCGAGATGGCGGCCAGGAAGGAATTGCCGTTGAATCAGAAAGGTGAGTGCACGTCCACCAGCACGCCGATTGCCAGCGGCTACGATGTGGCGTTCTCGTGCAAGAATCCGGCCTCGAGCGGACGCGGAACCGTGAAGTTTGTGGACGACAAAAATTACACGATGGCGATGGATGTGAGCACGACTGCCACCGGCAGCCAGCAAGACGTCAAGATCAACTCGACCGGCAGGTGGATTTCCTCGACCTGCCCGGCCAAGCCTTAAAAGGAATGGCGTAAGCCGACATTGATCGCGTGGTCGCCACGGCCACGCGTGGTGGCGGTGCCAACGCCGTAGCCGGCGCCGTTGCGGTTCTTGATCTTGGCCAGCGCGGCGTAAAAATCGGTACGCTTGGACATCGAGTAGCTGGCGCCCACGGCCAGCTGGTCGGCGTCGCGGTTGGCCAGGCCCTGGTCGTCCTTGCGGATGTACGAGGCCAGCAAGGTGGTGGCGCCCATTGGCACCGAGACGCCGAACAGGGCGTCGCGGCTGCGGTCGGTGGGCAGGGTTTGCGCCATGGCGCCGTACGGATTGGACATGTCCCAGTGGTTGCTGCCCTCGCCCCGGCTGTGGCCGTAGGCGGCATAGCCGACCGCGCCGCCGAAATCGACATTGGCGGCGATCAGCGAGTTGCGCGCCGACTGGTCCACCGCCGGCGTGGTGCCGGTGGCGTCGAGCATATTGTTCTTGCGCTGGTGGCTGATGCTGACGTTGACCGGCCCCTTGGCATAGCCGATGGTGGCGCCATACGCGCGGTTGATCTTGCTGTTGAACTGCGACTCGCCTAAGCTGTAAATGACCGAGCCGATCAGGCCACTGCGGCTGCGCGGCGACTGGTACTTGATCGAATTATCGTAACGCTTGGTGGTATAACCGACCAGGTTGCCCGCATTGCCGGCCATGCCGCCATGGAAGGGATCGGCCACGTCGGTCAGCGCTTCGTACACCAGGTTGTACTGGCGGCCCATGGTGACCATGCCCAGCGGGCCGTCGAGACCGACGAAAGCCTGGCGGCCGAACAGCTTGCCCTCGTGCTCGTTGACGCCGGTGTCGTTCTTCACCCCCGCTTCCAGCGTGTACACGGCCGAAGTGCCACCACCCAGCGCTTCGCGGCCACGAATGCCGAGGCGCGAACCGGAAGCGATACCGCTGTCGAGGCGGGAGCGGGCGCAGTCGCCCTGGCAACCGCGCTCGACCACTACACCGGCATCGAGCAGACCATACACCTCGACCGGCGACGTTTGCGCCGCGACGGTCAGGGGCGCAATCAGGGACAGCGCAAGGATAGTCGGTTTCATGATGAGCGATGAAAGAGTGGATTAGTAAGTTCATAATAGGCCGGGCATGTCGATCGTTCTGTGCGGACCGCCACGTAAGCCAGCACTTCGACCGTTAGTTGGTTTATAGTGGAATTTCATCATGTGAAAGGCCACCGCCATGCATGCGCACTTGCACTCGCACTACGACAGCAAACGATGCACACCCGAACAGGCACTCGACTGGTTGAATGATGGCGACACCATCATCGTGCCCACCGGCGCCGGCGAACCGCCGTCCCTGCTGCATGCGCTGTCGGCCCAGCGCACCCGCTTTCGCGACATCAAGGTGGCGCAAATCCTGGCGATGCGCAAATACGGCTACTTCGATTGCGATACGGTTCAGCACGTGCGCCACGTGGCGCTGTTCTTCGGCGGCGCCTCGCGCGCGGCGGGGCAAGCCGGCTGGGCCGATTTCGTGCCTGCCTATTTTTCCGAACTTCCCAGCCTGATCGAGCGCGACCTGGTGCCGGCCGACGTGGTGTTCTCGCTGGCTTCGCCGATGGACGAATACGGCAATTTCGCGCTGAGCCTGGGCGCCGACTACACCATGGCCGCCATCCTCAAGGCGCGCGTGATCGTGCTGGAAGTCAATCCCAACGTGCCCACCGCGCACGGCAACTGCATCGTCCACATCTCGCAGATCACCGCGCTGGTGGAAAGCAACGAGCCGGTGATCGAAGTGGGCCTGCCTGCGATCGGCCCGGTGCAGGAGGCGATCGGTAAACTGGTGGCCGACCTGATCGACGACGGCTCCACCCTGCAGATCGGCTACGGCGGCATTCCCGACGCAGTGGTGATGCAGCTCACCAGCAAGAAAGACCTGGGCATCCACACCGAGATGATCGGCGACGGCATCTTGAAACTGGTGGAATGCGGCGCGGTCAACAACAGCCGCAAGACCTTCATGCCGGGCAAGATGGTGGCGACGTTTGCGCTCGGCTCGCGCAAGCTCTACGACTTCATGCACGACAACCCGATGCTGGAAATGCACCCGGTCAATTTCACCAACGATCCCTACCTGGCCGGTCAAAACGCCAACATGGTGGCGATCAACGCCAGCCTGCAAGTCGATTTGCTGGGCCAGTGCGGCTCCGAAAGCCTGGCCCACCTGCCCTATTCCGGCACCGGCGGCCAGGTCGATTTCGTCCGTGCGGCCAACCGCTCGCGCGGCGGCAAGGCCTTTATCGTGCTGCCGTCCACCGCCAAGGCCGGCACCGTGTCGCGCATCGTGCCCATGCTTACGCCCGGCACCCATGTCACTACCGGCAAGAACGACGTCAACTACGTGGTGACCGAGTACGGCGTGGCCCAACTGCGCGGCAAGACCGCCCACCAGCGCGCCGAGGCATTGATTGCCATCGCCCACCCGGACTTTCGCCACGAATTGCGCCAGGCCGCGCACAAGATTATGTTGTGTTGACGCAACCGAATTCCTTTCACCTCAGAAACTAGCGTTCGAGAACGTACATACCCGGCCGGGGCCGACCGGGTATACTTCGTTTTTAGTTTACTGCGGCTTGTGCCGCCCGATGCATGCTCGAGATTCTCCAACGCCTGGACGCCAACAGCAACGATATCGGCCTCATGGTCGAGTTATTCGCCACGCTGCGTCCCAAGCGTCCTACCGATGGCGCGCGCGCCACGGCCAACGTCCGTACCCTCACCCAGTTACTGAAGGGCGATCCCGCCCATGCACTGGCCCTGCGCGGCTATGCACGCAACCTGCTGGCCGCGCGCCGCCATGCCAGCCTGTACACCGAGATCGGCGTACTCTCCAACGACGGCTTTTTTACCGAACTCAAGCACCGGATCGCTTCGCGCATCCTGCCGCCCGCGCTGGGCAACGAATACCTGAGCGACGCCATCGACCAGGTGCTGTATAAACGCACCGACTACATCTGGATGAGCGCAGTGCCGGCTGCCGACTGGCTGGCTTTGATCGACGTCATCCACACCGGCGCCGGCACCGCCACGCGCCAGGGCTCCAACCTGATGCTGCCGGGCCTGCTCGACGCGATCCAGACCCTGTCCTACCGCGTGTGCGCGATCGGCCTGGAGCCCAAGCTCACCAATTTCCATACCGAGATGGAGACTTACGAGTCGCCATTCACCGGCCAGAACATCGAAGTCAATGCCTACCTGGCTGCCTACAAGCGCCAGCTGGCCGGCGACGAGGTGGCGATGGAAGACGCGCGCCACCTGCTGGTCATGCTCGACCAGTGCGAAACCGTGGTCATGAAAATTCGCAAGAAGGCGCTGAGCCAGGGCACCAGCATTGCGCTGACCTACTTGCTGGTGACGCTCACGCAAAGCATCAACCGGCTGCGCAAGCTGCTGTACCTGGTCGATACCAGCGGCGAGCTGGCGCCCGACGCCAACGCCATCCTGCCCCAGGCTGCCACGGCCTCGGACACCCAGTTCGTGCAGCCAGTGCCACAGCAGGGCTTGCAACAGCGGGGCCCGGACCGCCGCCAGGCAGCTGCCGTGGACCTGGCGCTGGAACTGGTGACCGCGCACAACAACAAGTACATGGTCAGCGACCTGATGCGCGACAACATCAACCTGCTGGCCCGCAACGTTACCGAAAACGCCAGCCACACGGGCGAACATTACGTGGCCGAATCGCGCACCGCGCTGTTCGCCATGTTCCTGCAAGCGGCCGGCGCCGGCCTGATCATCGGCTTCATGGCGCTGTTCAAGATCCTGTTCTCGTACCTGCGCGCAGCGCCGCTGGTTGAAACCTTTTTGTTCAGCATGAACTATTCGCTGGGCTTCGTCTTCATCCACCTGCTGCATTTCACGGTGGCGACCAAGCAGCCGGCCATGACCGCCTCGCGCATTGCGGCCGGACTGCAAAGTAAAGATGGCCGGAACATTGACCTCGACAGCATGGTAGAGCTATGCAACAAGGTCTTGCGCACCCAGATCATGGCCGTGCTGGGCAACCTGGCCACGGCGATTCCCACCGCCTGGCTGATCGCCATGGCGTGGCCATACCTGACCGGCCACCACCTGGTGAGCCAGGGCAAGGCGATGCACCTGCTGGCCGACATCGACCCGATCCACGGCCCCAACCTGCTGTACGCGGCCGTGGCCGGCGTCTGCCTGTTCCTGGCCGGCCTGATTTCGGGCTACTACGACAACAAGGCGCTGTACACGCGCTGGGCGCAGCGCATTGCCCAACTGCGCGGCCTGCGCTGGCTGCTGGGACCGGCGCGGCTGCAACGCTTTGGCACCTACATGGAGAACAACCTGGGCGGGCTGATGGGGAACTTCTGCTTTGGCATCATGCTCGGCGTGATGCCGCTGCTGGGATTTTTGCTGGGCCTGCCGCTCGATATCCGCCACGTGACTTTCTCGTCGGCCAACTTCGCGACAGCAATGGTTGGACTCGATTATCATGTCAGTTGGCAACTGGTTGTCACTTCGGTAGCAGGCTTCCTGGCGATCGGCGTGGTCAACCTGATGGTCAGTTTCGGCCTGGCGCTGTGGGTGGCGCTGCGTTCGCGGCAGGTCCGCTTTACCCATGGCTGGCGCCTGACCAAGGCGTTGGTCAAACGTTTTTTCCGGGGACCGGTGACTTTCCTCATCGGTGCCAGGGCAGTCCCCGCTTTAACGTTCGATGAACCGCAGTTACTGGAGAAAACACCAAAATGAAAGCGACCAGCTTGCGACTCTGGCTTCCCGCCTGCCTGATGTGCTGGGGTTTGCTGGGCGCTTGCGCGTCGCTCCCCAATGTCAATGAACTGGGCGCGCGGCTCGACACCGCAGACACGCCGAGCGTGCACGGCAAAAATGGTGAGCTGAGCGCCGCCCGTACCAAGGCCCTGTTCGCCAAGCGCTACGCAAAAAACACGCTCGACCTGCAACAGCAGGCCGCGCTCGAGGAAGCGGCCACCGGCGTGCCGCTCATCGCCGGCAACAAGACCACGCTGCTGTTCGACGGCCCGCAGACCATGAGCGAAATGCTCAAGGCCATCCAGGGCGCGAAGAACAGCATCAACCTGGAAACCTATATCTTCGACCAAGACGGCATGGGCATGAAGTTCGCCGACGCCCTGATCGAACGGCGCCAGGCCGGGGTGGCGGTCAACATCATCTACGACAGCGTGGGCACCCTCGGCGTGCCGAAGGAATTCTTCCAGCGCATGCGCGACGCCGGTATCAGCCTGCTGGAATTCAATCCGGTCAATCCGGCCAAGCTGTCCGGCGAAAGCTGGAAACTCAACAGCCGCGACCACCGCAAGGTACTGATTGTCGATGGCCGCATCGCGTTCACCGGCGGCATCAACATCAGCGGCACTTATTCCAAGAGCTCGCTGTTCCGTTCGCGTAACAAATCGTCCAAAAGTGAAAACGACGTCGGCTGGCGCGACACCCACATCAAGGTCGAGGGACCTGCGGTGCAAGCGTTCCAGTACCTGTTCGTGCGCCAATGGACCGCGCAAGACCGCGCCGACCTGATCGACGCCGACTTCTTCCCCACTCCCTTCATCGCCGGCGACAAGGTGGTGCGCGTGCTCGGCAGCGACCCGGGCGGCCAGTTCGAAATCTTCAAGGCCTACAACCTGGCGATGCAGGAAGCGAAAAAGACCATTCACATCACGTCTGCCTACTTCGTGCCGGACAAGCAGACCGTCGAAGCGCTCAAGGCTGCCGCCAAGCGCGGCGTCGATGTCAAGCTGGTGCTGCCGGGCGTGTCGGACAGCGGCCTGGTGTTTCACGCAGGACGCAGTTTTTACGATGAACTGCTGGCATCGGGCGTGAAGATCTACCAGCTCAAGCTGTCGGTGCTGCACGCCAAGACAGCGGTGATCGACGGCAAATGGTCCACGGTCGGTTCGACCAATATGGATACCCGCAGCTTCCTGCACAACAGCGAATTGAACGTGGTGGTGCTGGGCGAGGCGTTCGGCAACGAGATGGAGCGCGCGTTCCAGGAAGACATCCGCGACTCGGTGCAGATCACGCTGGAAAAATGGCGCGACCGGCCATGGCTCGACCGCATGCAGGAGTGGGCGGCGCAGTGGACCAATTACTGGTTGTAAACGCTACGAGCGTTTTTTCAGCCACCACCAGGCGATCCCCAGCACCGCCGCGCTGACTGCGGCCTTGCGCACCACGCCGCGCGGATTGTGGCGCCATGCCGCCGGCAAGCCCGTTTCGCGCAGCAGGTTGGGCACGTGACCGTCGCGCAAGTCTTCGACGATGCCTTCCACGGCATCCACCCGATCGGCCAGCAACAACAGCAGCCAGTGCCGCAGGTCGTTCTCGGTGCGGGCGAATGCGCTGCGGCGGATCGCGCCGCTCACGCCGCGTGGCGGCGCTGTGGTGCCATATACCGGGGTGATCGCCGGCCGTTCGGGGGATACCAGCACTTCGGTCGCGCCGTGTTGTTGCACAGGCGGTAACACCGGGCCGTCGAGGCGGGCCGGCATGCGTTCCATCGGCACCGCTGGCCGGTTGGCACGATCGAGGTCGCTGCCCCAGCCGGGAATGTCATCGCGCCGCATCACGGTACTTTCCAAAAGTTGATCAGGCATGAGTCGCTCCTTAGCTGGTGGCACCGGACGGTATCAGGACCGTCTTGATGCAGTTGTCCAATTTGCTGGAAAAGATCTGGTAGGCATCGGCCACGTCGGCCAGCGGCACCCGGTGGGTAATGATCTGCTTGGGATCGAGATGACCGGCGCGGATATGCTCGAGCAAGCGGGGCAGATGGCGCCTGACGCTGGCCTGGTTCATGCGCAAGGTCAGCCCCTTGTTGAGCGCATTGCCGATCGGGACCGCATTGAAGGTGGGACCATACACGCCGACGATCGAGACGTTGCCGCCCTTGCGCACCGAGTTGATGGCCCAGTGCAGCACCGTTGCCGAGCCGGCTTGCAGCATGGTGTAGCGGCCGGTCAGCGACTGCATGGCGTTGCCTGCCGCTTCGCAGCCAACCGCATCGATGCACACATCGGCGCCGAGCCAGTCGGTCATCTTCTTGATGTGCAAGGCCATGTCCTTGACGTCCTTGAAATTGACCACTTCGCACTGGGCATAGCGGCGCACGAAGTCGAGCCGGTAATCGACGTGATCGACCACGATCACCCTGCCCGCCCCCATCAGCCAGGCAGACTTGGCGGCAAAGATGCCGACCGGGCCGGCGCCGAACACCACGACCGTGTCGCCGGCGCTGATATCGCCCATCTCGGCAGCCTGGTAGCCGGTAGGCACTGCGTCGGTCAGCAGCACGGCGTCGTCATGGTCGATGTCGTCGGGGATTACCATCGGGCCCACGTCGGCCATGGGCACGCGCACGAATTCGGCCTGGCCGCCATCGTAGCCGCCGGCGGTGTGCGAGTAGCCGTAGATGCCGCCCACGGCGGTCGCTTCCGGGTTCACGTTGTGGCAATTGCCGTACAGCTCGCGCTCGCAAAAATAGCAGCTGCCGCAAAAGATATTGAACGGCACCAGCACGCGGTCGCCGATCTTGAGCTTGCGCACCGCGCTGCCGATCTCCACCACTTCGCCAACGAACTCGTGGCCGAAGGTGGAGCCGACCCGGGTATCGGGCACCAGGCCGTGGTACAGGTGCAGGTCCGATCCGCAAATGCAGGACCGGGTAACGCGCACGATGGCGT
Source organism: Duganella phyllosphaerae (assembly GCF_001758785.1). Lineage (GTDB taxonomy): Bacteria > Pseudomonadota > Gammaproteobacteria > Burkholderiales > Burkholderiaceae_D > Rugamonas > Rugamonas phyllosphaerae. The sequence goes on along the minus strand of NZ_LROM01000062.1, from coordinate 54,960 downwards.
CACCGGGGTGTTCGATCTCCGGGTCGGGCTTGTGGGCGGCGCGGATGCGATAGGGACCGCGGTAATTCATGGCCAGCATGGGACCTCCGTGAAGTTCACATATTGGAGCCATGGTTTCACAATCGTGGTGACCGCATCTGTTAGTCATTTCACATTGAATGCCCGATTGCCTGGATCTGGCGCTGGCCGCCATCGACAAACAGTTCGATGCCGTTGATAAAGCTGGCGTCGTCCAAGGCCAGGAACACTGCGGCCTTGGCGATCTCGTCCGGCTCGGCCACGCGGCCGGACGGAATCACGCTGGCCAGGTGATCGAGGATCCAGTGCGGGCGAAGGCGCGCACGGCTGCCCTGGACGCCGCATACACGCTGAACGCCTCGGTGCCACCACTGGCTGCGGTCGAGCCGGTCAGGATCACCGACGAACCCCGCCCTCGCCGCTCAATGCCGTTTACCCGATGCAAAGAATGGTGGCACGGCGCGCGACCGTGTTCAGCGATTTCATCGCCGCGCTGTTTGCAGCAACGCCGGGGCTCAATGGTGTTGCCATTGTTTGCAGCACTGGAGGCTCAGGCCACCGCCGTGGTATGCCAGGCCTCGCCGATGCGCTCGAAAATTTCGGTTTGCGCCGGCTCGAACGTGGCCGTGCCATCGACCCAGCTGTAGCGCACCACTTCGATCTTGTCGCTGTGCACGCGGATGACGTTGAACGAGTTCGACTCGCCGCGGCCCCGGGTGGACGTGGCCGTGCCGGCCTGCACCACCAGCGCGGCATAGCCGGGCAGCTTGTAGCGATCGGTGCTCAGGCCGGCGCTGCTGGCATGGAAGTGGCCGGCCAGCAGCAGGTCGACGCCGCACTCGGAAAACGCCCGCATCGCCATCGGCGCGCGGTTGACCAGGTCGTCCTTGTCGAAGGTCTGCGGCAGGTCGAACGGGTGGTGCGTAACGACGATGCGGGTGACATCCTTCGGCACCGCGCTCATGCGCTGGCGGATCAAGGCCACCTGCTCCGGGTTGACGCGGCCGTCCTTGATGGTGAGCGAGCGCGCCGTGTTCAGCCCCAGTACGGCGATCTCGTCATCGACATACTCGGGCGTCAGGTCCAGCGTGACGTAGCGCAGGTACCGGCGCAGCGGCGTTAAAAAACGGCTGGCGACGTTGTAGAGCGGGATGTCGTGGTTGCCGGGCACGACGATCTGCGGGCCGGGCAAGGTATCGAGAAAGGCCCGCGCGGCGATGAATTCTTCGGTCTTGGCGCGCTGGGTCAGGTCGCCGGAAACCACCAGTACGTCAGGCGCCAGCGAGGCCACCAGCGTGCGCAACGGGTCCAGCAGTTGCTGATCGACGCGGCCGAAATGCAGGTCGGATAAATGAACGATGGTGCGCATATCAATTTCCTCGCGTGATGGTGCGGCCGGGCGCGATCACGCTCAGCGCGCCGGCGCGCGAGCGGTACTTGAGCGGTGGCTTCATTTCAGTGACTTCGCCGTCGGTGGCCACGCGCAGATGGCGGTGGCGGGTGTCGATCTCCAGCTCGGTGGCGGTCAGCACGTCGAAATCGCGCGCCTCGGACAGGCGGTTGAACAGCGCGTGGATGGCGTAGCGGAACAGCGCCAGCCGGGTGGGCTTTTGCGCCACGTACATGACCAGCTTGCCGCTGTCGAGCCGCTCGCGCGCGCCCATGGTGAAGCCTTGCAGGTACTCGTTGTTGCCGATGAAAACGAAGGGCGTGCGGCGCAGGTGTTCTTCGCCATTGATGGTCAGCCGCACCCGCATGAACGGAAAGCGGCGCAGCACCACGAACAGCGCGCGGCCGAATGCGTGCCACTTGCTGCGGCCGAGTTTTTTTTGCTGCTCCTCGCGGTCGCGCACCAGGTCCGGGTAGATGCCAAGGCTGGAATTGTTGAGGAAGATGCGGCCATTGACCTCGCCCACGTCCACCCGCAACGGCTTGCCGGTGACCGCGTGGGCCACGGCCTCGTCGAGGTCGAGCGGGATATCGAGATCCTTGGCGAAATGGTTGAGGGTGCCGAGCGCCAGCACGCCCAGGTGGGTGTCGGTGCCCACCAGCTGCGAGGCCACGCAATTGATGGTGCCGTCGCCTCCGCCTGCCACCACGACCGTCACCTTGTCTGCCACAGCGCGGCGCGCGCGCTCGATCATCTCCGCACCGCTCTTGGCCAGCAGGATGTCCGGCTCGACACCGTGGCGACGGAATTTTTCCGCCAGCGCAGCGGACCAGCCGCCGCAGTAGCCGAGACCGGCGCTGGCGTTGATGATGACGACTATCGAATTGAGCACGCAGTTCCTTACATAATTCCGTTGGCTGCAAGCGAACGCGCTTCGCTACGGCGGCGCAGCGTGGAGATGGCGGTAATACAGATCGTCAACCAGGCTGCGCTGCTTGCCATCGCGGCCAGCACATCGCTCAAATAGTGCGCGCCGAGGTACACGCGACTGAATGCCACCAAGAATATCATCAGCATGCAGAATGCCGCTGTTGCCAAACGCACACTCCAGCCCTTGCAAGCGATCATGATGTAGCAGGCCAGCACGCCGTAGAACAGCGTGGCCGCCGCCGTGTGGCCGCTGGGGAAGCTGTAGGTGGACAGCGTGACCAGCGGCTCCTCGAAGAACGGCCGGCTGCGCTGGAACACCTGCTTGAGCACCACGTTCAGGATCATGCCCGGCAAAACAGTCACACCCAGCGCCAGCAGCCAGTAACGCTGCTGGCGGCGCCACAGGTAATAACCGAAAGCGCCCACCAGCACGATCATGCCGCCCACCTTGTGCACGAAGGAAATGAACAGCATGAAGCTGGTGTACGGCTCGACGTGGTTGGCATTGAACCAATGGGCGATTTGCAAGTCCAAGACCGTGATGGCGTCCTGGTCAGTCACCTCGTCGGTGATCTGGCCGAAGATGCCGACCGAGACGATCATGATCAGCACGCCCAGGGTCAGGTGCAGGCCGAACTGGCCGCCGGGAGTCAGTCTTGCCCCCATAAAACGTAAGAGTTTGCTAAAAATTTGGTGCCTCCGCGTGGGTCGCCGTAGAAGTTGGCGTAAAAATCACAAAACAACGAATTTACTGTTTATTTACACAGTACCTGTTTATCCATACAGTAGTTATGCTATTCTGAACTCCTCGTTAAACACATCGCCCTAAAGGAAATGTCATGATCAACAGCAGCCTCAGCTCCCGTTTCGGTCTCGAATACATGCCAACCTCGTTCACGGTTCGCATGGGCAAGCGCGAATTGCTGGTCTGTCGTGACTTCCGCAAACGCTTCTATGCGGTCAACCCGGTCATCGAGTGCGACACCGGTGTGCAAGCCGGCCACCTCGAGATCCTGCTGTGCCGCCGCTGGCTGCTCATCATGTCGAAGGCGCACTAATGGTTGCTCTAGCAGTTGTCGGTACCAGTTGCCCGATCCAGTCGCCCGATAGCCCGGCAGATGCCGCCAGCTCCCAGGCGCTCCTCACCTGGATCTGGCAACTGGCCCACCGTCAAACGCCCAAGTGAAAACACTGCATCCATGTTAACTGTTTTTCCGCGCAGCACAGTAGAGCTCGCCCCGGCTTAATGGTCTTCTAAGCCTTGCCGCACTGTTCACGCAGAAAATCCCGCAAGGCCAGCACCGTCGGCGACACCTGCGACCGGTGCATGCACACCATGTGCAGCGGCGTCGGCTCGCCGGCCACGTCCGGCATCAGCACCACCAGCCGCCCGGCGCGGAGATCACCGCTCACGTCCAGCCGGGATTTGTAGGCGACGCCTACCCCGGCCACGGCCCAGCGCCGCACCAGGTCGGCATCGTCGGCACTGCGGTCGCCATGGACCTGCACCGCTACCGGCGTCCCCTTGGCGGGCGCGCCGTGGGCCGGATAGAAATTCCAGCGGTCATGGATCACGTCGTCGAGCATGAAGCGCAGGCAGTTGTGGCGCGACAGGTCGCGCAGGTCGGCCAAGGCGCCGTGGCGCCGCACGTAGTCGGGCGATGCCACCAGCACCCGGCGGTTGTCGGGCGCCAGCGGCAGCGCGATCAGGTTGGAGTCGTCCTGCACGCCGTAACGGATGGCGATATCCACCGGCTGACGGTACAAATCCGACAGGCGGTCGCTTACGCTGAGCTGGTAACTCACCTTGGGATACAGGGCCTGGAACTGGTCGAGCCAGCCCACCAGCATATTGCGGCCCAGGTCGGACGGCATCGAGATTTTCAGCACGCCACCGAGGGTTTCCTTGCCTTCGATGACAGCATCGTGGCCGTCCTGCAGCGCGCGCAGCGCTGCACGTGCGTGGCGCAGGTAGCGTTCGCCTTCGTCGGTCAGGCGCAGTGAGCGCGTGGTGCGGGCGAACAGGCGTATGCCAAGCTCACCTTCCAGCCGTTTGACCGCTGCGCTGGCCAGCGCCGGCGAAATCTCCAGCTCGCGCGCCGCCGCCGACAGGCTGCCCCGCTCGGCCGTGCGCACAAACACCATCAAATCGTCGAATCGCAGCAATATCTTCATTTCCTTGAAAGTGTTTCAGCCAAATGGCTCTTTTTCGCGTCCGCGAAATAAATGATCATACGCTGACTTAATCTCAACGGAGTTCCCATGAAAGCCATCGCCTACCGCCAGTCCCTGCCCATTACCGACGCCAACGCCCTGCTCGATATCGACCTGCCCGCCCCGCAAGCGCAGGGGCGCGACCTGCTGGTGGCGGTCAAGGCCATTTCGGTCAACCCGGTAGATGTCAAAATCCGCGCCAACGCCCCGCCTTCCGATGGCGCCGCCAAGGTGATCGGCTGGGATGCGGCCGGCGTGGTGCAGGCGGTCGGCCCCGACGTCACCATGTTCAAGCCCGGCGACGAAGTCTGGTACGCAGGCGACCTCACCCGCCCCGGCACCAACAGCGAACTGCACCTGGTGGACGAGCGCATCGTCGGCCACAAGCCGCGCACGCTCGACTTTGCCCAGGCGGCCGCCCTGCCGCTGACCGCCATCACTGCGTGGGAATTGCTGTTCGAGCGGCTGCAGGTCAGCCGCAACGGTGACAACGGGGACAAAGGTGTCATGGGTGCCACCGGCGTCACCGGCCAATCGCTGCTGGTGATCGGCGCGGCCGGCGGGGTCGGTTCGATCCTGGTGCAACTGGCGCGCCAGCTGACCGGCCTGACCGTGATCGGCACCGCTTCGCGCGACGACACGGCGCAGTGGGTGACCGAACTGGGCGCCCACCACGTGATCGACCACAGCAAGCCGTTGAATGAAGAAATCGCCCGCCTGGGCCTGCCGCCGGTGACCTATGTGGCCGCACTGAACCAGACCGACCACCACTGGCCGGCGATTGCCGAACTGGTGGCGCCGCAGGGCAAGGTGGCGCTGATCGACGACCCGGCTGCCATCGACGTGCGCCTGCTCAAGCGCAAGAGCGTATCGCTGCACTGGGAATTCATGTTCACCCGTTCGATGTTCCAGACCGACGACATGGCGCAGCAGCATCAGCTGCTGAACGACGTAGCGCAACTGGTCGATTCGGGCGTGCTCAAGACCACGCTGGGTGAACGGTACGGCGCCATCAACGCGGCCAATCTCAAGCGCGCGCACGCGCTGATCGAGAGCAACCGCGCCAAGGGCAAGATCGTGCTGGAAGGGTTTTAAGAGGCTGAGCCCGGAACCACACTGGCGGCGTTAAGCCGCCCTCGCCTCTTGGGGTCGGACCCCGGCGGGATCCGACCCCGGTTGGCTGTGCGGGCTTTGCTCCGGCCGCGACTGCTGAGACTGCTGCAACAGCGCCAGCACCCGGGTATCGTGCGCCACCAGCGTCTCTTGCATGGTGGCGGCCTGCACACAGGTTTGCTCGATCACCGACAAAAACAGGCGCTGGCGCCGGTTCAGCTGCGCCGACTGGTAGCCCAGCTGGCCGAACATGGTGGCGATGTCGATGCAGTAGGCACGCAGCTCCCACATGGTCTGGCGGGTGGCGTCGATGTCGTCGTGCATGGCGTGGTCCAGGTCGATGAACTCGAGCCGGGTGCGCGGGTCCTGGTCGGCTGCGCGGATGGCCGGCAGCCACGACTCGAACTTGCGCGCGATGCGCCGCATGCGGGCGATTTTATGGTCGAGCATGCGGGAGTAGTGCCAGCTCAGCCACCAGACCGGCAGGCGCGACATCCAGCGCGGCAGGCCGGACGTGTGCAGCGAGTGTTCGAGTTTTTTAACGGCGGCAATCAGGTGGCGGGTGCTGTCGCCGACAGGAACGGTGGTCATGGTGGTGGCTCCGATAGCAAACGAAACCCCACCATAGCCGTCTGATCAAACAATCTATTTGATACCGATTAAACTTTGCGCAAATTTACACGGCAGCTACGTGGCTTTTTTGCGCAACATGGCTTTGATGCCACGCAGTCCCTGGCGAATGCGCGCCTCGTTTTCGATCAACGCGAAGCGCACGTAGTCGTCGCCGTATTCGCCGAAGCCGATGCCGGGCGAGACGCACACCTTGGCCTCGGCCAGCAGCAGCTTGGAAAATTCCAGCGAGCCCAGGTGCCGGTACGCTTCCGGTATGCGGGCCCAGATGTACATCGAGGCCTTCGGTTTATCCACCGGCCAACCCGCCTCGCACAAGCCCTTGTGCAGCACGTCGCGGCGGCCCTGGTACATGGCGCGGATCTCTTCCACGCAGCCCTGGTCGCCTTCGAGCGCGGCAATCGCGGCCACCTGCACCGGCGTGAAACTGCCGTAGTCGTGGTAGCTCTTGATGCGCGCCAGCGCCGCCACCAGCTCCTTGTTACCGACCATGAAGCCGATGCGCCAGCCGGCCATATTGTAGCTTTTGCTCATGGTGAAAAATTCCACTGCCACGTCGCGCGCGCCCGGCACCTGCATGATCGACGGCGCCTGCCAGCCGTCATAGGTGATGTCGGCGTAAGCGAGGTCGTGCACCACCAGGATATCGTGCTGGCGGGCCAGCGCCACCACCCGTTCGAAAAACTCCAGTTCCACGCACTGCGCGGTGGGGTTGGACGGGAAGCCGAGGATCATCATCTTCGGCTTGGGGTAGCTCTCGCGCACCGCGCGCTCGAGCTCCTCGAAGAAATCGACGCCGGGCGTCATGCGCACCGAGCGGATATTGGCGCCGGCGATCACCGCGCCCCAGATGTGGATCGGGTAGCTGGGGTTGGGCACCAGCACGGTGTCGCCAGCGTCGAGCGTGGCCAGCATCAGGTGCGCCAGGCCCTCCTTGGAGCCGATGGTGACGATAGCTTCCGAGTCGGGATCGAACTCGACGGCGTAGCGGGTCTGGTACCACCTGGTAATCGCCCGGCGCAGGCGCGGAATGCCCTTGGAGGCGGAGTAGCCGTGGGTGTCGGGCCGGCGCACGGTATCGACCAGCTTGTCGACGATGTGCGACGGCGTGGCGCCATCAGGATTACCCATCGACATGTCGATGATGTCTTCGCCACGGCGGCGCGCCGCCAGCTTGAGCTCGGCGGTGACATTGAAAACATAGGGAGGCAGGCGATCGATGCGCGAAAATTTGCGCGGAGTTTGGGTGTCAGTCATGGAAGTCTCACGTAAGCGCCCGGAACCGTCCGAGCGACGTCGATGCAATGTTGCACCGGAATCCATACTAGCCGAATTCTGAAGTTCAACGCAAGGTGGTCAGTGCCGAGGCCGCAACAATGCTGGCAATCGCCAGCCACTGGGTGGGCGTCAGGTGCTCGCCCAGCAGTACCATGCCGGCCAGTGCGCTGAGCGCAGGCGCCGCGCTGCTGAACATGCTGAAGGTGCGCGACGACAGGCTGCGCATCGACAACATCTCCAGCGTGTACGGCAAGGCGCTCGACATCACCGCGATTGCCAGCCCCACCGCCATGAAGGTGGGCGTGAGCAGCACCGCGCCCGACGTCCATGCGCCGAGCGGCACGATGAACAGCGCGCCGGCCGTCATGCCCCAGGCCACCGCCTGGCCGCCGTGCATCACCGACACGCGCTTGCCGAACACGATGTACAGCGCCCAGCACACGGCCGCCCCGGCCGCATACGCCACGCCGACCGGGTCGAGCTGATCGACCTTGCCGTGGATCGGCAACAGGAAATACAGGCCCAGCACCGCCAGCCCCACCGCCGCCAGGTCGCGCGGCCGGCGCGAGGTCCACACCGCCACCGCCAGCGGCCCGGACACTTCGATGGCCACCGCAATGCCCATCGGAATATGGCTGAACGACCGGTAGATCAGCAAATTCATCAGGCCGATCACGCTGCCGTACACGGCGACGTTGCCGGCCTGGCGCCAGGTGAGCGGCACCCGCCACGGCCGGAAGATCGCCATCATCAGCAAGGCGGCAAAGCCGATCCGGTACGCGGTCACGCCCTCGACGCCGACCAGCGGAAACAGGTACTTGGCCACGGCCGCGCCGGCGTTGAGCGAGACCTGGCTGGCCAGCAGCGCCAGGCCGGCCAGCACCGGGCTGCCGGGGGTGATGGATTTTTCTGTCGTCATCGGTTTTCGCCTGTTGCGTGCGTCCAGCGGTGCAGGCGCGCCCTGCCGGAGGCAGCGGGCCCGGTTGCATGATTGATCGTCATCATCTGGCCGACAATTCCAGCGCCAGCGCGACCGGCCGGCCCGGCGCCACCTTCACATCTTCAGGCGCACCGGCCTTGACCGCCACGGTACCGGCACCAGCGTGGGCACCGGCGCCGGCCAGCTTGAGCTGGGCGACGATGGTGGCGGCACGGCGCGCAGCCAGTTGCGACAAGGCGTCTGCCGCCAACTCCTGCCGCTCGACCAGTTGCGCCTGCAAGGCCGCGTAGAAGGCGGACGGATCGGCCACCTGCGGTTCGCCCTGCACCAGCTTGCCAAGCCGCTGCAGCAGCGGCAGCTTGCCTGATGCGCCGCCGGCAGCGGCAGCGGCAGAAGCAGAAGCAGAGACCGCCCCGTTACCGGCAACCGGGCCAAGATCGGCAGCGCCGCCACCGCCCGCCTGCTCCGCCGCCAGCTTCTGCTGCGCCAGCGCGTCCTTGCCAAAGCGTTCGGCATACAGGTCGCGCAAGGCGGCGCGCAGCTTGCGGCCGCCGAGGTCAAGCGGACCGGGCTGCTCATCGGCTTCGACCCGCACGCCGGCGCGCGCCAGCACCGTGCGGCGCAGCGCCTGGGTGCGCAGGGCCAGGCCGTCAGCCGTTCGGCTGTAGCGGGCCGGCACGGCCAGCGCCAGCTCCGGCTTTTTCGCCAGCAATTGCGCCACCTGCTGCAATTTTTCGCGCTCGGGCGGCAGCAGGCGGTCGCTGCCGGCATCGAACTCCACCGCCTGCAAACGCTCGCCATCGACACCGAATAAACGGCCCAGCGCGCGGAACGGCGCCGTCACCGCCCGCGTCATGATGTTGCCGACGGCCTTCCACAGCACCGCGCCATAGCTGAACTGCGGATCGTCGAGGTTGCCCGAAACGGGCACACCGAGATCGATGCGGCCGTCGGCGTCCTTGAGCAGCGCCAGCGCCAGTTCCAGCGGCAGCTTGAGCGCGTCGGGACTGTCGATCCGTTCGCCCAGGGTCAGCTGGTCGAGCACCATGCGGTTGCTGCCTTGCAGCGCGCCATGCCGCACCTGGTAGTCGAGATCGAGCGAAACCTTGCCTTGCGCGATCTTGTAGCCGGCAAACTTCATGCTGTATGGCGAAGCCGATACCAGGTCGAGATTCTTGAACATCACTTGCACGTCGGTGTGGTCGGTCAGCGCAAAGGGATTCAACTGGCCGCGTATGCGCGCCAGGCCGTAATCGTCCACCCGGCCGTCGAGCTCGATCTGGGCGCGGGCGCCGGGCCGGGTGGACAGGCCGGAGACGATGCCGTTCAACTCCACCACCCTGGCGGCAAACTGCGGTCGCAGGCTGAGGTCGGTGAAGTCGAGCTTGGCGTTTTCAACGCGCACTCGGCGCACCCGCACCGGGAACGGTTCTGCGATGGCTTCGGTACGCGTTGCAGGGAACCCAACCGGCCGCACGGTCGCCGGAGCACCAGCCACCGATGTGGCCGCTCCTGCTGGCGCGGCGGTTGGCGCAGCGCCTGTCGCCAGAGGCTCGGCTGGCACGCCGGCTGCAGGCGCGGAGGTGGTCGGCGCGACTACCGGACGTTGCACCAGCAGGCGCTGGGCGTTGAGGCTGCGGTCGCTGTTGATGATCAGGATGGCGTTCGGTTCGACCACGCGCAGCTCGGCCACTTCGAGCCGGTCCGGGCCCAGCGTGAGCGCCACCTGGTCGGCGCGGACCGATTTCCAGTGCGCGAAGTGATCGCCATCGTGCTCGTTGAGCGCCAGCCGCGCCACCTCGAGCCAGCCGTCGTAGCGCAGCGCCGGCGCGCCCTGGTCGGCGCCATGGGAGCCACTTGGACCACTTGAGCCACTGCCGCCGGTGCGCAGGCGGCCGGCGGCCGACACGCTGCCATCGGCCACCTGGAGCTTGACGTGTTTGTCGAGCAGCGGCTGCAACGGCGCCAGCGCCAAACCGTTCAAGGCCAGCGTGGCATCGACCACGGCGCCGGCCGGCACGAACGATCCGCTGGCGCTCAACTGGCCGCCCTCGCGCAGGCCAACGCCGCCGTCGAACACGACCGGACGCTCGAGGTCGGTGCCGGCGTGCGCCAGGTTCAGAAAAAAATCTTCCAGGTGGACCTTGACGCCGCTGGCCGCATCATCGACCAGCGCGCCGAAACCCCGCACTTGCACCGACTCGATGACGGCGGCCCAGGGCTTGCCGGCCGGCGCCGAGCGCGCGACGCCAGTCTTGTCGCCAGTGTGGCCGTTGGTGCCGTTGCCGCTGCGGCCGTTGCTGCCGTTGGTACCGTTGGTGCCGTTGCTACCGTTGCTGCCGTTGGTACCGTTGGTGCCGCCGTCAACCTCGGCGACAGTGACACTGTTGCCACCGCCGTCATGAGCGGGGTTGCCAGGGTTGCCGCCATCCGCGCGACCAGTATCACGGGCGTCTGTCTGCCAACCCTCCAGCAAACGCAACTTGCCAGCCGCGTCCCGCGACAAATCGAGCTCGCCGCCTTCCGCGTAAAAACGTCCGACGCTGGCGCGCCGTGCCGCCAGGTCGAGCGCGCCGTCCTCGATACCGAGCCGCGCCACCGTTACCGGCGCAGCCGCGCCGTTGGCCAGCGCCAGCTGTTCCACGGCCAGGCCAGCCTGATCGATGTCGAGCTGCACGCCGCTGGCGGCAGTGCGCGCGTGCAGGCCCAGGCCCAGCTTGATACGGTGTGCGTCCATCTTCAGCGCCGGCCTGCCGGCCAGTCCCAGCGCCACCCGGTCAAGCGTGATCGAAGCGCCGGGCAGGCGGGCGTCGAGCTTGCCGTCGGCGTAGGCGTAGTGGTAGGGCAAGGTAGCCGACAGCCGCCCCTGTGCCAGCGTTACCCCCGCCAACGTTTGCAGATACGGCGCCAGCCCCGGCAAGGCGACATTGCGCAGCACCAGCGCGCCGCTGCCGCTCAAGGGAGCAAGACTGGCCCGTCCCTGCCAGTGCAGCTTGCCGCCGCGCCCGGCATCGGCGCTCAGCGTGTAGTCGCCGTGCTGGTTCGGCAGCGTGCTCAGGTTGCGCAGTTCGAAGGCGATCGGCGTGTAAGTGTCGTCGTAGCCGGCATGGCGGTCGTGCAGCGCCAGCTTGCCCTGCTCCAGCACGAAGTGCTCGATCACCAGGCGCGGCGCTGGTGCAGGCGGCTCTTCGGTGCGGTCGCGGTTGAGGGTGTCGATCAGGCGCGCGAGGTTGAACGAGCCATTCTTGTCGATCGCCAGTTGCGCCGAAGGCGCCACGATGCGCACCTCGGCCAGGGTCCAGGCCCGGCGCAGCAGCGAGCGCCATTGCAACTCCACCGCCAGCGCCCCCACCGCGAGCAGCGGCGCGCCATCGGCTTCGGTCAGCACCAGGTCCTGCGCTTCAAGGCGCAAGGTGAACGGATTGAACCGCAGCGCGCCCACGCTGGCCTTGCGCTCGAGACGGCTTTCGGCCAGCTTGGGCAACTGCGCCTTGAGCAGCTGCGGCAACACCCAGCCGCCCGCCGCCGCGTACAGCCCCACCGCGCCAGCCACGCCCAAGCTCCACCGCTTCCACCTTTTGCCCATCGCCCGCTCATCTATACAAAGTTGCAACAACCGGCATTATATTCCCTGCCTGGCGCGATCGACCAGCAGGCCGCTGGCACGGGGGGCGAGAGCGACGTGATGACTGGCACCGTAGCGCCCGCCGAGTCCGCCAAGTAATTCGTGCAGGGCTTACAATACGAAAATCGCCGACTCGTGACGTAAAAAGCAACAGTATGCAAGCCCAACTCGAACCGTTCCACGCCATCGCCATCAGCCGCCTGGCCCACGCCCTCAAGGCGCAGGGCCGTTCCATTATTCACATGGAATTCGGCCAGCCGTCCACCGGCGCGCCGCCGGCGGCGATTGCCCGCGCGCACGCGGTGCTGGACGACGACGCCATGGGCTACTGGGAAAGCGCGCCGCTCAAGCAGCGCCTGGCGCGCCACTACCAGGAGCGTTACGGCGTGACGGTCGATGCCGAACGCTTCGTGCTCACTTGCGGCGCGTCGCCGGCACTGGTGCTGGCCTTGAATTCCCTGTTTTCTCCCGGCGACCGCGTGGCGCTGGCGCGGCCCGGCTACGTGGCCTACCGCAATGCCTTGAAAGCGTTGCACCTGCAACCGGTGGAAATCGCCTGCGGTCCCGAAGTGCGCTACCAGCTCACCGCCGCTGCGCTGGCCGCGCTCGAACCGGCGCCCGCCGCCGTGATCATCGCCAGCCCGGCCAATCCCACCGGCACCCTGATCGCCGCCGAGGAACTGGCCGCGATTGCCGAGGTGTGCCGCGAACGCGGCATCCGCATCATCTCGGACGAGATCTACCACGGCCTGAGCTACGTGGCGCCGGCCCAGACCATCCTGGCCTACGCACCGGAGGCGCTGGTGGTGAGCAGTTTTTCCAAGTACTTCAGCATGGCCGGCTGGCGCCTGGGCTGGTTGCTGGTGCCGCCGGATCACGTGGCCCGTGCGCAGGCTTACTGCGGCAACCTGTTCCTGACCGCGCCGTCGCTGAGCCAGCACGCGGCGCTGGCCGCCTTCGACGACCTGGCCGAACTCGACAGCCACCTGCACGTGTACGCGGAAAACCGCCGCCTGCTGCTGGCCGCGCTGCCCGACCTGGGCCTGCGCGCCATCGCCCCGCCCGACGGCGCGTTCTATATTTATGCCAGCATCGCCCACCTGACCGACGACAGCCTGGACTTTTGCCAGCGCCTGTTGCAGGACACCGGCGTGGCCACCGCCCCGGGCATCGACTTCGACCCGGTGGACGGCCGCCATTTCTTCCGCATGAGTTTTGCCGTGTCCACACCGCAAATCGTCGATGCCATCGCCCGCCTGCAGCCGTGGTTTGCGGCGCAGGCTGCCCGCTAAAACCTGATAAAAACAATGCGTAACAATGCATAATCTAACGACTATCACCCTGGCCGCGCTGCTCCTGGTACACCAGGGCGCCGGCGCGCAAGCCCCCTCCCCGCTCGGCGACGCCGCCGTCACGGTCATCGGCCCGCTGCAGTCCGGCACCGTCCAGATGGCCTGGAGCTACAAGGGGCTGGAAGCCGGCGTCGACACGTTCGAGCGCCTCAGCTCGCGACTGGCGCCGGGCGCTACCATGCGCTACAAGATGCCCAAGGGCATGCTGCCGCCCAAGGTCAAGGATGGCGTGACCGAAGACTCCAGCGCCGCCATCGCCGTCAAGGGCTGGTCGGTGCCGCTGCCGCTGGCGCCCGACCTGAGCTTTGTGCTGCCACCGAACGAGCGCGCCCGGTCCGACGGCGCGTACGTGGTGATGAGCCGGCGCTTTCCGTCAGGCCTGTACCAGCACCCGATCGTCTACGTGCGCACGCCCGACCTGCCGCCCAACGTGCTGCGCCTGGGCGACCTGCGGCTGGCGTGCGAAGTCCAGGTCAGGATCCTGAAAAAAGACATGTTGCGCGAACGCTTGATGCTCGACGCCAAGAGCTGGTTTGAAAAGGGCCCATGCGAGCGCGACGAGGGCAAGGTGTTCGACGCACCCGCGCCGTACGACCGCATCACCTACACGGCCGGCTCGCGCCAGCAGGTCAAGGCTGGCAATGGCAAGGACCTGGAATTCAACGCCCCGCTCGGCGACGGCAAATGGCCCGACGATACCCTCATCACCTTCGAGCTCAACGGCGAACCGGCACCGAAACCGCTGGTGGCGGCCCGGCCCGTGCCAGCGCCAAAACCGTTCCCCATGCCGATGGACCGCCCGCTGGTGTCACTGCCGCCCGAGTCGCTCGAACCGGACCTGAGCCAGGAAGCGCTGTACCACCTCGAGGGCGAGGTCACCCCCGCAACAACGCATCCCTGAGCAAGCTCGGCACCAACCCGGTCCAGCGCTTGAACGAGCGGCGGAAGTTGGTGGCGTCGTGGAAGCCCAGGTACTGCGCCACCGCCTCGTTGTCATAGCCGCGCACCTGGAACAGGTGGATCGCCACGTGCGCGCGCACCTGGTCCAGCTCGGCCTGGAAGTGGCTGCCGTGGCGCGCCAGGTGGCGCTTGAAGGTGGCCGGACTGACGCCGAACGCGGCCGCACTGCCCTCCAAGGTCGGCCCCAGCCGAATGTTATCGAGCAGGTAGTCGTACAGCGCCGTCAGCAGGCTCGGCACCAGTGCCGGCGCCTCGCCCGCCACATCCTGCAACGCCGTGGCTGCCGCCAGCGCATTGCCGCGGGGCCACGGCCGATCGAGCCACAGCGGGTCGATCAGCATGGCGTCGAACTGGCAGTTGAAGCGCAGGTCGCTGCCCAGGTGCGCCTGGTGCTGTTCCACGTGCGCCGGCGCGCTGCGATTGATGCAGTAGCGCCAAGGCAGGCGCTCGCCGCCGAGCCAGCGGCACATGGCCGTGACGGCGGTCATGTGCATTTCCACCAGCGCCGGCAACTGGCTCGGTGCGCCGAAGCTGTCGGTCCAGTACAGCACGGCCATGCTGCCATGAGGTCCACCCTGCGTACCTTCCTCGCGCCAGCGCGGCGTCAGCAGCGGGCACAGGCGTGCATGGCCGGCGCACAGGATATCGAGTGCCTGGCGCAGGTTCTGCGCCTGTAGCAAGGCGTGGCTGAGCGCACCGTAGTGGCCGGGCAGCATTTGCTGGCCCAGCATAAAACTGGTGTCGCTGCTGGCCAGGCCGCGCATCACGTTGGCCAGCAATTGCAGGTATTGCTGCGGCGCCAGCAGCACGTGCGCGGCCGGCGGGTCGTCGTCGGGCAGGCCGGTGCCGCGCAGCAGTTGCTCACCGCCCAGGTCCTGGCTGCGCGCGTAGTCGAGCAGCAGCGCCGGCTGGTGGCGCGCGACGATGAACGACTCGCCGACCTGGCGGTAGGCGATCACGCTGAAGCGCCGGCGACAGCGGCCGCGTGTGTCGATCGAGGCGACTGCTGCCACTGATCGGACTGCGCCGACGATGCTGGCGCAGCCTGCGCCGACGCCGCCAACATTCGCCCCAGTTCCGCCAGCAGCACGTCGGCATCGGCCTCCGCGCTGGCGCTGGCATGGCGCACGCTGATCGCAACTTGCCCATGCTTGGCGTGGTGGCGCATCTGCCCCACCATCGCCGCCAGGTGGCGCGCCATTGCTTCAGCCTCGGCCACGCCGGTGTCGGGCAGCAGCAGCGCAAAGCGGTCGCCGGCGTAGCGGCACAGCAGGTCGTCGTTGCGCAGGTTGAGCAGCAACATGTGGCCGACAGCCTGCAACACGCGGTCGCCTTCGCGCTGGCCGAATTCACGGTTGATCAGGTGGAAGCGGTCGATATCGAGCAGCACCAGCGCGCAGGGCCGGCCCGGCCGCTGCGCCTGTTCGAGGCGGATCTGGCGGCGCAGGTAGTCGGCATTGGCCAGCTGGGTGATGCGATCGAACGCGCGGTGGTCGCGGAACAGGCGCTCGCGCTTTTGCAAATGCTCGTTGAGGCGGAACTGCTCGTGGCGCCAGTAATACATGCCGCAGGTCAGCACCAGCATGCCCAGCGGCACCAGCATCTCGAGCCAGTGGTCCCACCGGGCCGCCTTGCTGATGGCGAAAAATTCGTCCATGCAATCGGCAAACGAGCCGACCATGATCATCGCCAGGCCGCCGGCCAGCAGCCGCGTGACCAGGCCGCCGGGGCGGCTGCTCAGGGTGAACAACACCCAGCTGGCGGCCATGACGGCGGTACCGCCTTCGCTGACGATGTCGGTCCACTTCCACATGTGGAACGGCTTGGCGATGCCCAGGGTGGCATACAGGAACAGGCAGGCGACCAGCGCCAGGCAGGAAGCGATCAGGGTGGAGCGGTGCAATTGCAGCATGGGGTTTTACCGGAACGTGGGTACTGCGGCGGCAGCTTAGCGCCCGCACATGACCGCCGTGTGACAAAGCCACAGATGGGCAAATACACAACACCGCAGCGGGGACAGGTCATTACGGCTCACCGGTTGCCCGATGGCGAAGGTCGCCAGCACAGACCTGCAGCACGCACGGATAAATTACCCATCAGCAGCAGCCCGCGACAGGCGGCGAGCGCAAACCAGCGCAATCTGCGGCAGGTCAATCGAGCTCACCCGGCGCCGCCGCGCGCGCCATGGCGGCGCTTTTGCGCCCGGCCCGTCGCGGCCTGTCATGCAAGTGACATAAAGCATCCCTAGAATCCGCAGCGTTCCCTCATCCACGCAATCCAATCCACGGTACGCCATGACAACCACTGCTCCTCACCTCTCCACCCTTCCCCGCCTGAATGCCCTGACGCTCGGCGTGCTGGCCATGCTGGCCGGCCTGAGCTGCGCCAGCGCCCAGACCGCCGTGCCACTCGACGGCGCCAACGGCGCCAATGCTGCGCTGGTAACCGCCGCCAACAGCGTGGTCATCGCCGGTCAGCGCTCGAGCTTGCGCAACGCCATCGCCGCGCAAGAGAAGGCAGACAATATCGTGAGCGTGATCAGCAGCGACGACATTGGCGGCCTGCCGGACAAGAATGCCGCCGAAGCACTGGCGCGCCTGCCGGGCGTGTCGGTGCAGCGCGACCAGGGCGAAGGCCGCTACGTGAGCGTGCGCGGCCTCGGTCCCGACCTGAATGCCGTCACCATCAACGGCGCGCTGGTGCCGTCACCCGAAGCGGGCCGGCGCGCGGTGGCGCTGGACGTGCTGCCGGCCGGCCTGATCCGCTCGCTGGAAGTGAGCAAGACCTTGACGCCCGACCAGGACGCCAACTCGCTGGGCGGCACCGTCGAGGTGAAAACCCTGTCGGCGTTCGACCTGCCCGGCAAGCTGTTGTCCGGTTCGATCGGCGCCAGCCGCGACCAGAACATCGGCAAGACCAGCCCCAACGCCAGCATGCTGTTTGCCGACCGTTTCATGGACGGCAAGCTGGGCGTGGCCGGCGGCATCAGTTTCGAGAAGCGAGAGTTCGGTTCCGACAACGTGGAAACCGGCGGCGCCTGGGAGGGTAACAACCCCGGTAAACTATCGGGCGTGGAACTGCGCGACTACCTGCCCACGCGCGAACGCCGCGCCGCCGCCATCAATCTCGACTATCACGGCGACGAGCACAGCAAGTACTTCCTGCGCAGCTTCATCAGCGACTTCAGCGACGACGAAGTGCGCGACCGCCTGACCATCAGCAATGTCGCCGGCGGCAGCGTGGCCGAAGGCGCCACCGCCACCGCCCGTGGCGAACGCCGCCTGCGCCAGCGCAAATACACCCAGACCATCAGCTCGGTCGTGGCCGGTACCGAGCAGAAGTGGGACCGCTGGAAGCTGGAAGTCTCGGGCGGCATCAGCCGCGCCACCGACGACGCGCCCGAGTCGATCAACGACGCCCGCTTCCGTGGCAGCAGCAACTTTGCCGGCGTGGGCTTTACCGGCACCGATATCCCGCGCCTGACCGGCCCTGAGTCGCTGTACGACGCCAGCAAGTACAAGCTCAACTCGATCGCCCTCAAACAAGGCGACGCCACCGACAAGGAACGCCATCTCCGCTTCGACCTCGGCCGCAAGTACGACCTCGGCGAAGGCACCGGCAAGTTCAAGTTCGGCGCCAAGACGAGCCGCCGCGAAAAGGACAACAATACCGAAGCGTGGTCGTACAGCAGCTCGCAGATCGGCGGCGCCAGCACTGCGCTGACCAGCTACATTACCGGCGAACAGCTCGACTTCAAACTGGGCCGCATCGGCAACGCCATCAACCCAGGCGCAATCCGCCAACTGGTGGCCGGCTTGAACCGTGCCAACGCCCGCGTGCTGGTCGATTCCACCGTGGACGATTACGGCCTGCACGAAGACATCGACGCCGCCTACCTGCAACACAGCTACGACCTCGACAACTGGCACCTGCTGGCCGGCGTGCGCGCCGAGCACACGCGCTTCAAGGCGGCTGGCACCAGCGTTAACGAGGAAGAAGAAAGCTTCACGCCGGTGCAGCGCCAGCGCTCGTACACCGACTGGCTGCCCACCCTGCAAGCCCGCTACGACCTCGACGGCAAAACCAGCGTGCGCGGCGCCTGGACCCACTCGGTAGTGCGCGCCAACTTCGACCAGCTCAAACCCGGCATCAGCCAATCGAGCGACACCGAAGCGACCATCGGCAACCCCGACCTGGCGCCACTGAAATCGACCAATCTCGACCTCGGTATCGAACGGGTGCTGGGCGACGATGGCGCGGTGTCGGCCTACGTGTTCCACAAGGACATCAAGAACTTCACCTACACCACCAACCTGGCCGGCAGCGGCGCCTGGGCCGGCTACACTTCGGCGATCACCTACGCCAACGGCGACCAGGCCAGCGTCAAGGGCCTGGAACTGTCGTACAACCAGCCGCTGCGCATGTTGCCGGCGCCATTCAACAACCTGGTGTTCGGCGCCAACGGCAGCCTGACCCGCTCGAAAGCCAACGTGGCCCGCTACGACCAGGCCGTCGGCGCCATGCGTGCACGCAGCATCCACCTGCCGGGCCAGTCGAACCGCGTGATGAACCTGATGCTGGGCTACGAACAAGGCCCGCTGTCCACCCGCATCGCCGTCAACTACAAGTCGCCTTACCTGCTGGAAATGGGCGACGACATCCTCGACGCCGGCCAGGACCGCATCGTGGACAGCCAGAAGCAGGTCGATTTTTCGCTGTCATACCAGCTGACCAGGCAAATGCAGCTGAACCTGGAAGCGGCCAACCTGAACAACGAGAAATACTACACTTACCTGGGCAGCAAGGCGTACAACGCCCAATACGAACAATACGGCCGCACCTACAAGCTGAGCTTGAAAGTGAGCCTGTTCTAAACCGGGAATCGGCTCGCAATCCACCGCGAGCCCCCAACCGTAAAGCCGTCATCCCGTAACAGCGGACCGCCGCGCAAGCGGGAGTCCAATGCAGCCGGACAGCGCCAGCCGCCAGCCGTGAACGCCGGCCGCCAGCCGCCGCCCCAAAAGCCGTCATCCCTGCGCAGGCGGGGATCCAATACCGAGCAAGCGCCCACGCGCCAACAAAAAAATGAAACCGTCACTCATCGCAATCGCCATCACCCTGGCCCTCACCACCGCAGCCCAAGCCGCCACCATCCCCGGCCCCACCATTCCCGGCCCCACCACCCACGCCCATGAACTGGCAGCCCTCCCCAACGGCAACTGGCTCGCCCTCGACAAAACCGCCCTGCGCCTGCTGGCCGCAGACGGCACCGAGCGCGCCCACCTCACCGTGCGCGCCAAGCACCTCGACACCCGCCCGCTCGGCAACAACACCCTGGCCGTGATCGTCGATGCCAACGCCGAGCAAGCCGTGCCCATCCTGGTCGATACCGCCGCCGGCACCCTCACCGCCCAGGCGCCGTTTCCCGCTCCCGCCTTCGGCATCGAAACCGCCTGCCTGTACCGCGACGCCCAGCAACTGGACCACCTGTTCCTGGTCGCCAAGGATGGCCAGGCCGAGCAATGGGTGATCAACGGCGAACAGCGCCTGCCGGTGCGCAAGCTGGCCCTGCCACCGCACAGCAAGCACTGCCGCGCGGACGATACCAGCCACCAGCTGCTGATCAGCGAAGAAGGCGCCGGCCTGTGGGCCTATAACGCCGACGCCGAGGGCGGCCCGCACCGCGAAGCGGTACTGCTGAAAAAACCGTACGGCACGCTGGAAAAAGGCGCGGGCGCACTGTTCATCCTGCCCGGCGGGGTGGCCGTGCTCGACGCCAAGGGCAAGCAGCTGCACCTGCTGCGCCACGAGGCCGGAAAGTGGAGCACCGTGTCCGCCACCGACACCGCCATCAAGGGCGCCGAACAGCTGGCAGTCACCACGACCGCCGACGGCAAGCTGCAACTGGCCATCGGCGGCGAGGAAGCGGCCGGCTGGCAAGTGCGCACGCCAGCGTGGACCGCCACCGCGCCCAAGGCCGATGGCAAGGCCATCATCATGCCGCGCGCCCAGACCGAACCGGTCGCCCGCACCGGCGACGCTGCCGACGATCCGGCCATCTGGCGCAACGCCAGCGACCCGCAAGGCGCGCGCATCCTCGGCACCAACAAGAAGCAGGGCCTGCTGGTGTACAACCTGCAAGGCAAGCAGTTGCAACTGCTGGAAGTGGGCCGCCTGAACAATGTCGATGTGCGCCAGGACGTCAAGATCGGCAACCGCCAGCTCGACGTGGCAGTGGCCACCCAGCGCGACGACAACAGCGTGATGGTCTTCACCATCGACGCGCAAGGCACGGTGGCCACCGCCGGCGCCTTCAATACCGGCCTCAAAAACATCTACGGCATGTGCTTGTACCGCCCGGCCGATGGCGGCGTGGAAGCGTTCATCAACGACAAGGACGGCACTTTTTTGCAATACCGCATCGTGGCCGATGGCGACAAGGTCAGTGGCAAGCTGCTGCGCCGTTTCAAGGTCGAGACCCAGCCCGAAGGCTGCGTGGCCGACGACCGCAACCACCGCCTGTTCCTCGGCGAAGAGCGGCGCGGCGTGTGGACCGTCTCGGCCAAGGGCGACGCCCCGGCGAAACTGGACATGATCATGCCGGCCGGCCCGCAACTGGTGGCCGACGTGGAAGGCATGGGCATCTACCATGGCGCCAAGGCTGACTACCTGGTGGTATCGAGCCAGGGCGACAACAGCTACCTGGTGATGGACGCCAAGGCGCCCTACAAAGTGCGCGGCAGCTTCCGGGTCGGTTACAACCTGGCCGCCGGCATCGACGGCACGTCGGAGACCGACGGCCTGGAAGTGAGCTCGGCCAACTTCGGCGGCCCGTACGGCAACGGCATGCTGGTGATCCAGGACGGCTACAAGCGCCTGCCCGACGGCCCGCAGAACTTCAAGATGGTGGCGTGGGACGACGTCGCCAGGGCGCTCAAGCTCGACTGATTACGCGTTAAAAATTGTGGCGCAAGCCCAGGTTGTAAGCACGGTCGCCGCTGCCCGATTCGCTGTTGTTGGCGACCGTGTAGCCGGCGCCGTTGCGGTTCGAGATGCTGCCGTACGCGGTGTACAGGCTGGTGCGCCTGGACACCGGGTACACATAGCCAACGCCCCAGGTGTTGGCATCCTGGTTGAACGCGGTGCGGTCGTCCTTGTGCATCACCGACGCCATCACGGTGCCGGTGGCGAGCGGCATGGTAAAGCCGAGCAGCGCTTCGCGGCCATCGGTCGAGGCGGTCGGTGGCACGCCGCCATAAGGATTGCCGGTATTGCCCAGCGGTGCGGCGTTAAAACCCTTGTCGATGCCGACTGCGGCAAACAGCTTGATGAAACCGAAGTTGTAGTTGGCCGCCAGCAGCTTGTTGCTGGCCGAGCCACGCAGCACGGCCGGCGTGGTCGGCGTGCCCACCAGGTCGTTGTTCTTGTGGTTGTAGGCAAAGCGCACGGCCAGCGGGCCGCTGCTGTAGCCGAACGAGGTGCCCACCTGGCGGCCGGCAGACTCGCTGCCCGCCTGCTCGCCGAAGCTGTAGGCAACGTCGCCGTTCCAGCCCTGCACGGTCGGCGAGGCAACCATCACCGTGTTGTTGGTACGGACATTGGTGCCCCAGTCGGGGAAGGTGTTCTTGATGGAGCCGGCGTAGCCGGTTGCAAACGGATCGGCCACCGCCACCAGCGTGTTGTGGTACGGCGTGGTCTGGCGGCCCAGCATCAGCGTGCCGGCGCTGTTCTTCAGGCCGACCAGCGCCTGGCGGTTGAACAGCATGGTGCTCGAGGCCTGCGTGCCGGTATCGAGGTTGTAGCCCGCTTCCAGGATGAAGAAGGCGGACAGGCCGCCGCCGAGGTCTTCGGTACCCTTGAAGCCGATGCGCGAGGCTGCTGCCGGGCCGCTGGTGAGCTTGGTGACGTTGCCGTCGGCGCCGCCGCGTTCGCCAACGATGCCGATGTCGGCGATGCCGTAAATGGTGACGTTCGACTGGGCGTGAACCGGTGCGGCTGCAATAAAGGCTGAGGCAACCGCCAGGGCAGCCGAAAGATGCTTGTAATTCATGTGTCTCCTCTAGTTGTTGTGTGCGCCCCCCTCGCGCCGCTGCGCGGCAAAGTGTTCGATCGCCAGCAGGCGGAACGCGGTGACGGCGGGGTTTTCCTGGTCGGCGCGCCAGGCCATGCTCATCTCGGCTTGCGCCACCACGTCGTCGAGATGCCGGAACTCGACGTTGTCGTAGTGGAAGCGCTGGGCCGACGCCGGCAAGATCGACACGCCCAGCCCAGCCCGCACCATCGACAGAATGGTCGGGCTCTGGTCGATGTACTGCGTGATCTGCACGTGCACATCGTTGCTGGAGAAAATGCCCATCAACCGGTCATAAAAATACTTGCCCTGCACCGGCGAATGCATGATGAAGGGCTGGTCGTTCAACTGCCTGAGTGCGATGCGCTCGTACGCGCACAGCGGGTGCCCCTTGGGCAACGCCACCACCAGCGGCTCCTCTTCCACCAGCTGCAATGTCAGCTGCTGGCGCGAGGACACCGGGCGCATGAAACCGAGGTCGATGGTGTTGGCATAAAACGCCTCGATCTGCGCCACCGAGATCAGCTCGAACAACACCACGTCGATCTCGGGCAGCGCTACCTTGGCAGCTGCCAGCAGGCCCGGGATCAGCTCGTAGCCGGCCGCGCCGGTAAAGCCGATGCGCACCCTGCCGGTCTTGCCCTGGCTGGCGCGGCGCACCGTGGTTTCCGCCTGCTCCGCCAGGTTCAGCAGGCGGGTGGCGTCGGCCAGGAATACCCGGCCTTCCGTGGTGAGCTTGACGGTGCGCCCCACCCGGTCGAACAGCTCCACGCCCAGGCTGTGCTCGAGCAATTGAATCTGCCGCGACAGCGGCGGCTGCGTCATGTTCAGCAGCGCGGCGGCGCGCCGGAAATTCAGTTCGGTCGCTGCGGCAACGAAGCAGCGCACCTGTCCCAGGTCTAGCATGGTGTGTCCTGTA
This sequence comes from Duganella phyllosphaerae, assembly GCF_001758785.1. GTDB lineage: Bacteria > Pseudomonadota > Gammaproteobacteria > Burkholderiales > Burkholderiaceae_D > Rugamonas > Rugamonas phyllosphaerae. The sequence continues at coordinate 31,520 of NZ_LROM01000062.1, read as the reverse complement.
TGGCGTCAAAAGTCAGCCATGATAGCGAGAAACTGCTCCAGGACGGGTTCGCTCTACCTCTGCCTTTCGTCTCAGGTGGTCAGGCTGCCCTCGGGACGCTGCCCTGCCAGGCCCGCTGCCAGGCTGGCCAGCACCATCTCGCCCATGGCCGTGCGCGACTCGACGGTGGCGCTGGCGCGGTGCGCCTGCAACACCACGCGGTCCATCGGGAACAGCGCTTCGGGCACGTTCGGTTCATCGACAAACACGTCCAGGCCGGCGCCGGCGATGGCGCCGCGCGTGAGCGCATCGACCAGGTCGCTTTCCACCACCAGCTTGCCGCGGGCGATGTTGATCAGGTAGCCGTCCTTGCCCAGCGCATCGAGCACGGCGGCGTTGATGATGCCCTGCGCCTTGTCGGCAGCAGCGGCCAGCACCAGGATGTCGCTGTCGCGCGCCAGTTGCAGCAGGTCGGGCACGAAGTTGTATGGCAACTCGGCGATGTGGCGCAGGTCGGTATAGGAGATCGGGCAGTCGAAGGCGGCGGCGCGCTGGGCAATCGCGCGGCCAACCTTGCCCATGCCAACGATGCCGACGCGCTTGCCGCTGAAGCGGCGCGACAGCGGAATCGCGCCCGGATGCGGGTTCTTCTGCCAGTTGCCGGTCTTCACAAACGCATTGCCCGAGCAAATCTCGCGGCACGAGGCCAGGATCAGGCCGATGGCCAGGTCGGCGACGTCTTCGGTCAGTGCGCCAAAGGTGGCGGTGACCGGCAGGTTGCGTGAGCGGGCAAATTCCAGGTCCACCGCGTCGGTGCCCACGCCGTTGACGGCAATCACTTGCAGCGCCGGCAGGCTCTCGATCATGGCATTGGTAATGCCGGTGTGGCCGCCGGTGATCACGCCCCGGATATTGGCGCCGTGCGCTGCCAGGTAAGCCGTCTTGTCCTGTTGCTCGAACAGGCGGTGTACGGTGTAGAGTTCGTTCAGCTTGTCGTTAATCGCTGGTACGAGGATCGGGTTCAGTTGCAGGACGTGTGGTTTCAATCGGGTCTCCCTGTTAGGCGATGGCAAGCATCGAGTTGTGAGCGCATCATGGGATGTTTTTTTTTGCGCGTCCAATCCCAAAACGCTATCAACTGATACACGGCCGGGAATGATTCAATTTGCGGATCACCTCATGTCCATAAAAGATTGGACGCGGTTCGGTACGGGTGGGAGGATTTGTGACCAAATAAAAAAACACCACTGGAGACATCTATGCGACAGCAATCCACCGCGAGCATGCCGGCAACACCTGTAGCTGCAGCACCGCAAGAAGAAAAGAAAACCAATTACCGCTGGGTGGTGATGGGCCTGATTTTCTGCATCTGGGCCATCGCCTGCGCCGACCGCGCCAACTTCGGCATCGCCCTGCCCTACATGAAGAAGGAATTCCACATCACCAATACCGAAGCGGGCCTGATCGTCAGCCTGTTTTCGTTTGCCTACGCCATCGTGCAAATTCCGGTGGGCATGCTGTACCGCCGCCTCGGTGAAAAAGCCAGCGGCATTTTCCTGGCCGTGTGCATGGTGTTTACGTCGCTGTTTACCGCGCTGATGGCCACCACCACGTCGGTGCTGCTGCTCCAGCTGTACCGCATCGGCCTGGGCCTGTCCGAAGGACCGCTCGGCATCGGCTGCACCAACGTCATCAACCGCTGGTTTCCGCCGCAGGAAAAAGGCCTGGCGACCGGTTTGTGGATTGCCGCCTCCAAGCTGGGGCCGTTAATGGTGCCGTCGGTGTGCCTGATCGTGATTGCGATCTGGGGCTGGCGCGAGATTTTCTACGTGTTTGCCGTGCCCGGTTTCCTGTTCGCGATTCTATGGCTGCTGCTGGTGACCAACTCGCCGAGCGAGAGCCGCTTCTGCTCGCCAGCCGAGCAGCGCTATATCCGTGGCGAAGGCGCGCCTGCCGATGCTGGCAAAAAGCCGGCACCACGCCACCTGCGCAGCATGCCGCTGCTCGACGCCATCAACCGCACCCGCCGCGTGGAGCGCCTGCACACAATCGGCCAGGTCTTCACGTCGTGGAACATCATCGGCGTGGCGCTCGGCTACGGCTGCATGATCGGCATCACCAACATCTTCATGTCGTGGATCCCGACGTACCTGGTGACGGTGCGCGGTTTCGAATCGGTCAAAATGGGCTTCCTGGCCTCGGCGCCGTTCATCGGCGCGGTCACCGGCAACATGATCGGCGGCCTGATCTCCGACCGCCTGCTCGACGGCCGCCGCAAGCCGATGATGCTGCTCGGCGCCATCGGCACCACGCTCATGCTGTGCCTGCTGATCAACGCCCCCGACAGCGCCGTGTTTCTCGGCGCCACGCTGCTGATCTCGGGCCTGATGGTGGGCATCGGCTTTGCCGGCTACTCGGCGTATGCGATGGGACTGGTGAGCAAATCGACGTACCCGACCGCGTTCGGCATCGTCAACTTCCTCGGCCAGATCGGCGGCGCAGTGGCGCCGTTGATGGTGGGCATCTTGCTCGACCATTTCGGCTGGAGCAGCGTGTTCATGTACATGGTGGGCACGGCGCTGCTGTGCGTGGTGCTGGTGGCCAGCGTGGTGGAGCCGGTGGCGGAGCCGGAAGCGTAACAACCTAGGGGGGTGGCGCACCAAGCGTGCGCTACCCCAAACCCGCATCGAACAAGCAGGCCTAACCTGACACTTTCTGATCCGTCAGGAGACAGCCATGCGCGCGCAACGCACCGATGGGGGCCTGCATGTCCAGGCGATTGCCGGTAGCCACGTGATTCTCTTCGGCTTCGACTGGCCCGAAGCGCGCGCGGGCCAGTTGCAAGGCTTCGCCATCCACCGCACCGACCACGAGACCGGCCGCGCCGACTGGCTCGAAGCGCAAAAGCGCTACGCCACCACCGACCCTGGCACCGGTAAAGACACGCGCGTTTCCACCCGCAACCACCCGCTGCAGACCTTCCAGTGGGCCGACTACACGGTGCGCCCCGGCGTCGATTACACGTATCGCATCGTCGCGCTCGGCGGCACGCCCGCTGCGCTCTCGGTGCTGGCCGAGGTGGACGTGCCAGTGCGCACGATTACGCGCACGGCGTCGGGCCACGCCGTCCACTTCAATCGCGGCGCGATTGCCGCCCAGGAGTATGCGCGCCGCTTTGCCAACCGCGCACCGGAGGACGTGCCCAACAACCAGGCCTTCGAATGGCTCAGCCGTGGCCTGTTCGAATCCCTGCTCGCCTTTATCGCCCAGGCCCAGGCCGGCGACGCGCTGCATGCCGCCATCTACGAAGCGCGCCACGCGCCGGTGCTCGAGGCCTTGCGCGCGGCGCGCGAACGCGGCGTGGCGGTGCGCATCATCTACGACGCCAAGGAAAACGGCGACGACGACAGCCCGTCCTATCCGCGCGAAGAAAACATCGGCGAGCTCGACATGGCGCACCTGGCCGACATCGGCATCGCGCGCGAGAACAATCCCGGCTACATCGCCCACAACAAGTTCATCGTGCTCTCCACCCAGGGCACGCCGCACGCCGTGTGGGGCGGCTCGCTCAACTGGTCGCAAAACGGTTTTTTTGGCCAGCTCAACACCGGCCACGAAGTATGGGACGCCACGGTGGCGCAGCAATTCCTCGCCTACTGGCAATTGCTGGCAGCAGACCCGGCCAGCGTGGCGCTGCGCGCAGCGATCACCACCGCTTTCCCGTTGCCGGCGCAATGGCCCGACGGTTGCACGCCGGTCTTCAGTCCGCGCAAGGAACGCGACGCGCTCGACCGCTACATCGCCGAAATTCACGAAGCCGATGCGGTGCTGCTCACGCTGGCATTCTCGATCGACGACCGGCTGGGGCAAGCGCTGGTACCCGAGCATCGCGGCGTGCGCTACGTGCTGATGGACGGCCTGAAAGGCAACAAGAAGCAGGTGGAAAAGATCGGCCGCATCGTCAGGGACATTCGCGCCACCGAGAGCGGCCGCGTGGCAATGGGCGCCTACCTGCGCACCAATGCGCTCGATCAGTTTCTGCTTGAACGCAGCAACGCCATGGCCCAACACGTGCAATTCATCCACACCAAGTTCATGCTGATCGACCCGCTGGGCAAGCGGCCGCTGGTGATCAGCGGCTCGGCCAATTTCAGCCTGGCATCGAGCAAGCAGAACGACGAGAACATGTTGGTGATCGCCAACGACCACGAGGTGGCCGACATCTACCTGGGCGAATTCATGCGGTCGTACACCCACTACGCGTTCCGCGACGCGGTGCGCTCGGCGATGGCGTCCGGCACCTTGTTTGCCAGCAACCCGCTGGTGGAAGATTGCAGCTGGGCGCAAGCGTATTACGGCACCGGCTTTCGCAGCCGCCAGCGCAACTATTTTTCGCGCAGTGCAGTGTAGGTAATTCCCAGCGTCACGACGTTCAGCGCGCAAGCGCTTCATCAACATACGGCCGATATATCTCAATCAGCCGTCGATAGCGCGGCAAGTGAAAACGCAACTCGAGCTCCATCGCAGCCGGCCCGTCGATCACGCGCGACAGATAATGCCTGGTGAGCACGTTGTGAAACAGGATGTCTTCATCCTTGAGCTTGCGGCCCGGCGTGAAATTAATCAGGAGCAGCGGCGGCGGATAGCGGAACGCGCGGCCACCATCGGTTTTGTCGATCATGATGGCCCAGGCCAGCGCACGGTCGCCTGGCTGGACGAACACCAGCCGCTTTTTCGTGCTCAGTGCCTCCGAGAACGGAAAGTCCGGCGCCAGGGCGGCCATCAGCGCCAGGCTGACCTTGGGTGTGAAAACGCCGGCATTGTCGACATCGGAGACAATGGCGTAGTCAGGCTGGCAGACGTCGGACCAATAGCGCCGGTCGAGCGCCAGCGGCTTGTTGTGGTCGCGTACAGCCGGCGTTTTCTGGTTAGTGGAAATGATCAGCGGTATGGTCAAGGTGCAGCGGGCAGCAGCTTCCAGGTACCAGTGATCCTGATCGCGGCTGATTTCGGCGTCCGCATGACGGTGGCCGTTGTCCAGCAGGCCCATGGCGACGGCATCGGCCACCAGGTCCAGCGGCGCGGCATCGGTGTCGATCGACAGTTGGCCCACGTGCAGGTAGTTGCGGTACTCGTGCAAGCCCGTGCGACGTACGAGATCAACGAGCATACCTGCTTCATCGCACTGAAGGGGCATGCCATTGGCGGCGATCACCTGCTTGAGCTGTTCCACCATCAGTGCCCGGCCCAGCGGGTTGATCAATGGCGCCGGCAGGTGATTGCGCATCCATATTTCGCGCGCATAGAACGCACGCCAGCCGTCGGCAATATCCTGCTCGATCAGTGCGATCCAGTGGCCGATCAGCGTATCGGCATGGTCGGCCAGGATTTGCTGCAAGCGCACCACCACCCCTTGCAGGTCGGAATTTTTCAGCTTGAGCGGCGGTTTCATGCACACCGCTCCAGGAACGGCGCGTAGAACGCCATGAGGCGGCGGCTGCGACCGACATGGAACAGTATCGCCACCTCCAGGTCGCGTGTGCAGTAAGTGCTGTGACGGAACTGCTTGCCGATGACATTGCGAAACAGAATATCGGCGTCTTGCAGCTCCCCGGGCTGACGCCGGTTGACCAGCACCAGTTGCGGCGCCCCGAAATGGTCGTGCGGCGGTTCCCGGTCGCACAGCAGCGCCCAGGCCAGCGCATCCTCGCCCTGCTGCACGAACACCAGGCGCCTGGTGCTGCCCAGCACTGCCGAATACCTGAACTCGGGCGCGATGGCGCTCATCAGGTCCATGCAGCATTGCGGACGGCACATGGCAAGGTAATCGAACACTTCGCGGTACATGCTCCACTCCACGTGGTGCAGCGCCCGCCAGTACACGCCGTCATTTTCCAGCGCCACTCCAGCCAGGCGCACCGGCGCTTCGCGCGGGCGCCGCACGCTCACCGGCATCGGCGTGTGCGTGGCGGGCCCCCATGTCTCGACATGCCAGTTGCGTTCGTTGGCCCATACTTGGTAACGGAAGTGCCGCTGCTGGTGTTCCATGACATCCGTGGCCACGGTATTGGCGGTGTGGTCGAGGACGATATGGGGCGCGCCGTCCGCTTCGATATCGAGCACACCGATATCGAGATAGTTGCGGTAGCCGGGATCCGTGTGCTCGTGCTCGCCGTCGGGCGACGCTGTGGCTGAGCCCAGGATGGTCGCGCGCAGCCGTTGCACCATCACCTGGCGGCCTGCCGCGTTGATCAACGGCGGCGGCAGGTTTTCCTGCAACCAGATTTCGCGCGCGTAATAGCTGCGCCAGCCATCGGCGATGTCCTGTTCCATCAGTTGCAGCGTGTAGTCGAATACATGCTCGGCCTCTTGCGCGAGGCTGGCGCGGAAGGCATCAACGTGGTCGTTCATCTGTTCTTTCTCAGGGTGGTCTTCACGGCTGGGCAGGACGCTGCGCGCCAAATATTTTCCAATTATTTCTCATTGAACTGGTAATCCTTTGGCATCAACTGGCACCCGCTTGTCAGCACTGAGCGTCTGATACGATGCTTTCAAGATCCAACGAATATTTTCTTGTTGATTATCACGGTACCACTTCATTCCTTCCTCCAGCACGCGATATTTTTGCGGCAAATCCACGGCATTTTTCAAATTTTCCGTCAATAAAACCGCCAACGCCTGGAGCAGAGGCCCGGCCAAACCCTCGTAAGGCGTCAGGACATACTCGTCCAGTGCCCCCTTGCTGATCCTCCAACCAGACAAGGTATAAATTCTGACTTCTTGAGAGCCAAATGCCATACTGTCGCCAACATCTGAACCACTGGGCGCCTCGATGTAAAACACTTCTTTCGTCTTGGTCGACCAGATCGCGTAGGGATAGAATTTTAGATCGATGGCAAAATTTTCCCACTTAGCATTCCTGTATCTGAACGCAGTCTGCTGCACCTCGCGCATACCGGGAGAGGGATCTTCGCCCAGACGCGCAATCCAGACATCCATCACCTCGCATGTCCCATCGCGGTCGAGGTCCACAAACCTGCGCTGGACGTTATAAGCGGCATACGACTCCTGCGGCGTGGGCGGCGGAGCCTTGGAAGGTTTCTGGCACGCCGTGAGATCCACCCACTGGAAATCCCGCGACAAGTCAGCGGTAATGGCCGCGAAAGCAAGAGTTGACGCCGCGGCATTGAGCACAAGTGCCGCCAGTAATCCGCGCAGTACGCATCCCCAGTTCGATTTCAATTTGGCGCTGACGTGCTTGCCATTGCGAATCCACGCTGGCCAGAGCGTCACTCTGCAAGGCATCAGCAATTGCCGTTTCCACTCAAGCGTCATGGGCGGGTCACGCCACGTTCCGCACGCTTGATCGCATCAGCCATCTGCGGCGAACACACGACAACTTCCAGCGGATGGTCGGCATTGCTGGTTTCGGGATGCTGAAAATCCTGGTTCGAATAGTGCCTGCCCTCGCAGTATTGCTTGCGCAAAAATTTCATCACTGTCAGATAGTCCGCATTGCTGACCGTTTGCGGCGTGTCGAATTCAGTATTCCACTGGTAGACGGCGTAACTGTCCGCATGCGCCATGAAGTCGGGATAGGCGTTGGAGAAGCCGATAAAGTACGGCGCTTTGGACTTGCTGGAATATGCCACCAATGCTGGCGCCATTCGCGTCACGCCGTCGGGCATCACCAGGCCTTCGGGCGCGGGCAATTGCTTTCTCCAATGCTGTCTCATTTTTTCGATGTTGCCAAAGGTTCTGGCGCCCTTGTCAGTGCCCAGCAAGATCGCTTCCTTTGCGCCGTACTCGGGTAATCCGGTATTCATCGGGTAGGCCAACGTCATGATCCAGTCGCACCAGCCATCGCCATTGAGGTCTATCGTGGTGGCCGCCGCGCCCACCGTTTCGGCATGCACCGTTTCCTTCATCTTCGGCGCCGGACGACCGGCACCTTTGCAGGCGGCCGCCGGCTTCAGGCTCAAGTCCGCTTGCTGCAGTGCCGCCGCCTGAGTCGACACGACGACAACGGTTACCGATAACAACGCTATCCAGATCTTTTTCACTGTCGCTTCTTTCATTAGATGCTGAGCCGCTTTATGTTTGCGCCTGCCCGTTATCCGCCTCATCATGGCGGACTGGCGCTGCGCCGGAGGTGCCCGGTGCACGCATGATTTTCCGTACGTTGTCATCGTCACCGCTTAGTGTTTGCACCGGACCAGCAGGTACTTCGACACCACCCCATTCGCTTCGGGAAATGACCGCAAAGCACTTTGCGGATCGCAGGCCTGTTCGAGTTCGAACGCTTCCACGTCGGGATCGAAGGCCTGAATGGTGTCGCTTGCTGCGGTCGCTGCAGGCGCGCGCATCCTGGCCCCGTGCGCCTTGAAGTAGGCATACACCTGGGCGGCTTTCGAACCCGGCTCCCATTTATCGAGCAGCCGCAAGGTGTTACGGTCCGCATCCCAGTCGAAGATGCGATAGCCTGGCCTGCCGCTGCGCTGACCGTTCCGGCTGTACAGCGCTGCCACGACGTAATTGACCTTGCGGACCGCGTCATGGATGACCGACGGTTCCTCACCAAACAGAAACTGCCGCTGCTGCGCGCTGGTTTTGCCGTACCCCAGCCCGTCCGGCTTATCTTGCGGCACGTCGGCGCCAATACGGGTCCAGCCCGCCGCGCGACCAAGGTATAGCGTGTTGATCGATTCCCGATCGCCGCCCGTGGACATGGGCGCCGCAGCGTTCAGATACCAGTCGCAAAGGCCATCGCCATTCAGATCGATGCGGTAAAACGAAAACCAGTCATGCATCTCGGAGCCGTCTACACGCTCCCAGCCATTGCCTTCCACCACACCGTCGCCACGGGTGGCAGCGGCTACCCAGTTGAACGCGTTTTTAGCTTTTGCCAGCGCGTAATATTTATCCGGCAGGACTTTACCTGCAGGCATACGACAGGCCGGGATGGTATTCGTCAGTCCGGTGGTCTGGCCGGCTGCGGCCGCGCAGGCCGATGCCAGCAGGAGCGGAATCACATTACGCAAGATTTTTTTCATCAGTAATTCATTTCAATATCAATGGTGTAAATTGCAGGCCGCCTATCCCAACGCCGTGGGTGCCGGGCCTGACAGTGTCGTTGCCCAGGCTCTCGGTGCAGCGCAGCGATTTCCAGTCGCCTTTCACGGTATGGCCAGAGGTGCCGATGAAGTTTTTCACATATTCATAGGAGTCACTGCAACCATCTTGTTGCCGCGGCCTTTCGCACTTTCCAGCGACGTTTTCATCGGTTGAGTCAGGCCCAGCTACGTCAGAATATCGGCGCTGAACGCCGTGTAACCACCCAACAATTCCTCGACCAGCGTGCTGCCTATGTTCAGATATCTAAAAATATCGCATAGAATGCGGTGAAACGTCGACTACGGGCGACATGAAACAGGAGTTCGGTTTCAAGGTCTCGCATGCAGTTGGCGGTGTGCCGAAAACGCTTACCAATCACGTTGCGGAACAAAATATCAGCGTCAAGCAACTCGCCAGACTGGCGGCGGTCCACGAGCACCAGTTGCGGCGCGTCGTACGCAACATGCATTTTTTTCGGTCAAACACCAGCGCCCATGAGAGCGCACCATCGCCTTGCTGCAAGAAAACGAGCCTATTTACTGTACTGAGCACGGGCGAATAGGCAAAGTCAGGACAGATAACCCTCATTAAACTCAGGCAGCCATCTGGCTGACACAATGTTTGAGAAATGTCACGCTCAATCCCTTCCATTGAGGCTGCTGCCTGCATCGAGCACAGTGTCTGTTTCGGTACTGAACTCGTTCGCCTGCAGCATTACGCCGTTGGTGTTACTCAGCCCCACCCCGATGGTGCCGGTATTGGAAAAACCTGTCCGCACGGTGTTATTGCCCACGATCGTGCCATCGGCCGAACGCAAATACATCGCGTATCCATTGAAACCTGGTGCCAGACCCTTCAAGCGAAACGTATTACGTTCGATCCGCGCAGCCGGGCCATAGCTGAGCAGCGCAAAGTGAACGAGGGTGCTATCTTGCTTGTTGAAAATGGCGCTGATCGTGTTATCGCGCACCAGGTTGCCTCTGCCGGACAACATGATCGCCTTGCGCACATCGACGAACTGCATGGACTCGATCACGAAGCCGGTATCGGTAAAAACGTCGTTGACCTTGACCGGCAGAATGGGGTAAGCAGCGGAAGGGGAATGTCCCTTGTCAGATAGATGAATGCCCACGCCGGCGCCATCGATGCGCCCGTTATGAATGCGGATATTCTGGCCGTACCCATCGACGCCTGCTCCGGATGCGCTGACCGTGTGGCCACGGAAGTCGACGTCCACGTCACTGGCGCGGATGTCGATCACCGGGCCGGGACAGCCATGCTCGAACGGCGAACAGAAAGATTCATAGTCCTGGTCAAGACAATATTTCCCGGGACGGTTGATATAGAGCGACAGTTTGCTGAACCTGTTGCGATCCCACTGTAGCACCTCGCACCCGTCCACGGTGAACTTCGGCACCAGAGGCGGCGCTATCGCGCGAACGCCTTGCCCGGCCTGCTCGGAACCCGGCAGCAACTTTTGCTTGATACTTTGCGCGACCAGCTCGGCGAAAAAGCGGGCGGCCAGCAGGTCGTCGCTTGGAAGTGTGGTTGCCGCTGCCGGGAGTGCGGCGGTAACCATCGATAGCACGATAACCGTGCGGAGAGCTAGAGTCATGGGCGCTTGATTGTCATCGTCTTTGCAAGGCCGCTAATTGGGCTACTTGGGATACACATCAAAGGACGAATATAAATGGTGTTTGGCATCCAGAAATACGTTAATTGTCACAATTTAAATATTTTTTAAATAGAACTATCTTGGCGGTTTTTTGAACCGTGCGCGAGATCGTTTTCGTTACACTTGCGGCTTGGTAGCCGATGATTCCACCGTTACCTTGCTTCTCAGCATGCTCAACAGGCACTACCGTCCCGGACGACTCGAAGTCGTTTGGAAGGTTAGAATTTCTGCTCCAAAGGTGAAGTGCCTTCCATCGTGAAGGCTGAAGCTTTTCATTCCCCCTACATCATCGAAAGGCCCTACCTTGAACGAACAAAACCGCCGCATCCTTCTGGCCAGCCGCCCTGACGGCAAGCCCACCACCGACAATTTCAAGTTCGACACCGTACCAGTGGCCGAGCCGGGCGACGGCCAGGTGCTGCTGAAAATCCTGTATCTCTCGCTCGATCCCTATATGCGTGGCCGCATGAGCGCGGCCAAATCCTACGCTGCGCCGCTGGAAGTTGGCGACGTGATGGAAGGCGCCACGGTCGGCCGGGTGATCCAGTCACGCGACCCCGCATTTGCCGAAGGCGATATCGTGCTGTCCCATTCGGGATGGCAAAATTTTGCCATCGCCGACGGCGCCACCCTGCGCAAGCTCGACCCGTCGGTCGCACCGGTTAGCACGGCGCTGGGGGTGCTCGGCATGACCGGTTTTACCGCTTACGCCGGCCTGCTGACGATCGGCCAGCCCAAGCCGGGTGAAACCGTCGTGGTGGCAGCGGCCAGCGGCGCCGTGGGTTCGGCAGTCGGGCAGATTGCCAGGATCAAGGGAGCACGAGCGGTCGGGATCGCCGGTGGCGCCGACAAGTGCGCGTTCCTGCGCGACGAACTCGGCTTCGATGTCGCGGTCGATCACCGTGCACCGGACTTTGCCGACCAGCTCAAGGCCGCCTGCCCGCAAGGTATCGACGTGTATTTCGAAAACGTCGGCGGCCACGTGTGGGAAGCTGTTTTTCCACTGTTGAACGAATTCGCGCGCGTGCCGGTGTGCGGCTTGATCGCACAATACAACGATACGGCGCCGCCCGCTGGCCCGGACCGTCTTCCTGGCTTCATGCGGGAAGTGCTCAGTCGCAGCCTGAACGTGCGCGGCTTCATCCAGCGCGAGTTTGTTGATCAGCGGCCGGCTTTTTACAAGGAGATGGCGGCGTGGATTGCGTCTGGTCAGGTTCGGTATCGGGAAGATATCGTGGAAGGGCTTGATGCGGCGCCGGAGGCTTTCATGGGGTTGTTGGAGGGGCGGAATTTTGGCAAGCTGGTGGTGCGTATCGGGGAGTGATTGACTGGGCGCTGCGCGCCCGGCAAATTATCGGTTCGAAGGGGTATTGCTCGTTAGGGCCGTGCTCTTCGAACTTCACACACGAAGCCCACAGGAGCGTTGTTCGCTTGCATTCAGGTTATATGGACAAGAGAGGGGCAAGTGGCCATAACATAACTAATTGCCTAATATCAATTTAATGGCGCTCAAACCCATTACGCTTGCATTACTCTTGAACTCCTTGAACGAGGAACTGCATGCGGCGCTATCACATCACCTTAGGCGCGACGACGACTGCCGGCGGTAAAGTAATCTCAGCCAGCAGCAATGGCAGCATTAACGGCAAAAAGATCGCCTTGGAGGGCGACGCGATAATTTGCCCCGCTTGTAAATCCAGCGGGAAGATTACGTGCGTAGGCCCCCGTATCCCGGAAACCTGGAACGGTAAAAAGGTCGCACTTGAAAACGACCTCTGTATCTGTGGCTGCGCCCTCCCTCCAAAACTCAAGCCAAATCAAAGTTTGCGCTGCCAGGTGATCGAAGACCCTTCGACACAGAATGTGCAGCATGAAACGGGCGGGCCGGCAGAGGAGGCCCAAGACGTCCTGGAACAATTTTTCTCTCTTCATGATGAGAATAACCACGCGGTTGAGGGGTTCCGTTACGACCTGTTTGTGAACGATACGATACATGTGGCTGCTGTCGGGCTTCAGGATGGAAATACCGAAACCATCACGGGTGACAATCAGCGATTGACTCTGGTCACTTGGCCAACCGTAGAAGAGGTTGACCCAAATGACTAAGGTGACCAAAGATAGCGTAGCTTCCTTGGACGCAGAGGTGAGACTGCTGGCAGCGATTACTTATGGAGAAGCATCCACCAAGGATGACCGAGACGAGATGTTTGCGCTGGCGAGCGTACTCATTCGCCAAAAAGAGGCAAGAGGATATAAAAGCGTGACCAGCTTCGCCGCTAAAGAAAAGACGTTCGCTTACGCAGCCATTGATGGGAACGTGCGATTCAAAAAGCTGATGAATGCGTCCGAGCTGGAAATATCAAAACAGCCAGGCCTGAAGGCCGCTGTCGCGGCAGCGGTGAATGCGATGAACGGCGGCGAAGACAAATCCAATGGCGCATATTTTTGGGATGGTGCTGATATCAAGACCAATTATGCGCGCCACTTCAAGGTCCGGCGCGGCATCAAGTTCACGGATCAATCCCACAATATCTATGGGATCAAGGAATCCACAAAAGTCGTGATCCTCTCGAAAACGACCAAGACCCGAAGCCGCGCCACGGGAAAGATATCGACAGCAACAGAAGAGGTCGGACGCTATGATCACCAGTACGATTCCACAGCGGCGTACGGCGGTACGATATTCTGGAAGTTGAATCCGGAATTCCTCAAAGTGACGCGAGGATGGGAGTACAAATGAAGCAATTCTGCATACTGATCTTGCTTTCCGCTGCTGCCCTGGAAGTACCGGCAAAAGCCCCGTCGAAAGCGGCTGTCGTTAGCTGCCTGTCCGCGCAGTCTCTATCGACATCCATCAAGTGGAACCCATTACCCACCGAAGAAATAACTTCGGAAGATGATTACGTGGGTGGTTTCAATGCCGTCTATTACATCAAGTGGGGCAGCGCGCCAATAGGATACGCCGAGCGCGGCCCAGTTAAAGCTGTCTTCTACAGCAAGCAGCTCTTCCCCATCGCCGGAGCACTCCCTCTTACCGGCTTCGACACGCGCCCCACGGAGCTCGATCCATTCGCGGCAGAGTGGGCGACGTTGGCCGAGCAAAACGGCACCTACCTTTGCATCAGTTTTCCCTACGGTGATCTTGGCCAAAGCGGAAGCTTCCAGAAAAATCGAAGTGCTTACCTGCTAGAACTCGGCAACAAAAAGGGAACGCATGTTTTGTACTCAGCGACTGGCAACCTCGACGCTTTACGGACAAACCAGGGCCAGAAAAAGTGACCAAGCCAAACTGACCGGCACTAAGTTCTAGGCATGGAGGCGAGGAGCCGGGCAGATCGGACAAGTCCATCGAAAATAATCGTAACAACCCGGTCAAATACGAGTTTTACGGGTACGTTGATATCACCGGTGTCGGGCATGATAGTCCTTGAACGCTCGGACAGCACCATCAGTATGGCACCACGCCGTTGCTTCATTTGGCAGGAGCAATCCCCAGGATATGCCAGTACGGAGCAAATCCCTCACGCACACATTCCACTACCAGCTCGATAAATGGACCCAAATCGCCATCCATGTGCGCAGTGTCCAACGCCTCGTAATAAGCCAGACGACGAGTCACCGGCAGCACAATGGCGGGGAAACCGCCCTTCAACAGTTCCAGATTAAGCAGCAGCCGGGCCGTGCGTCCATTGCCGTCAACAAACGGATAAATTTTTACGAAATCGACATGCAACTTGGCCGCTCGAACGACGGGGTGCACCGCTGTCGCCTCGTTATCGTACCAATGCATGAGCGCGGCCATCTGCTCGGGTACCAGCAGCATGTCAGGCGGAACGTGGCGCGCACCGGCAATCGTCACGTTCAGCTTGCGATAGATGCCGGCATTGTCGTCATCGACGTGCTTGAGCACCAGTCTGTGCAAGTTCCGGATCTGCCACTCGCTCAACGGCTCTGCTTTCAGCACGACGTCTTCCACGTACAGGATAGCGTCGCGGTGGTTGATGGCATCAAAGTGTTCGCGCAGGAGCTTGCCGCCAATGGTGATGCCCTCCAGTACCACCTTGGTTTCCATCAGCGTCAGCGTGTTGCCTTCGATGGCGTTGGAGTTGTAAGTCCAGCGCAGCACCAGCTCGTCATGCAGATTGCGCAGCGCCGCCGCAGGTAACGGCCGCAACGCATTGAGCTTGGCCTTGAGGGCATCGAGTTCGTCAAAATTCATAGGGGCGTCTTTCAGTAGTTCTCGCCGAGATCTCGAGACAGGCATCTGGTCCTGTTCAAATCGCATCCCCAAATACACCCTGTTCGAGTAACTGGTACTGTTGAGGCGATTCAGGCATATGCCGCGCGAACAGGGGCCAGAATGCCTTGGTGTGATTCTTTCTACGGTATGACAAAGTTCGTGTAGCCTACGGTGAAAAAGGCCGGGGTAAGGCTTGGAAATTGAGGCCGATTGTACACCAGCGAAAGCTTCAGAATTAGCTACAAAGACTCGATGTATCCGCAGACGAACATCAGGTGTAGACCGTGCGCCCACGGCGCGCGGCGCCCGGCGGGATGGCCCGGCAGGGCCATGCCCTTCGAATCTCACACGCAAGGCCAGCAGGGGCCTTGCTCGCTTCCGACCAGAAATAAAAAAACCGCCTGTTGGCGGTTTTTTTATTTCTTGGCGGAAGCGGTGAGATTCGAACTCACGAACGGCTCACACCGTCGGCAGTTTTCAAGACTGCTGCCTTCAACCACTCGGCCACGCTTCCTATGTGCCGGCATTATACAGATTCCACCCCGCTTTGGCGATCAATCCGGCTACCGACCAGCCTCAGGCCGCGCGATGCGCATGTCCCGGCGCCCAGTTCGCCCGCAGCGCCTCCTCGAACGCCGCCGCCTCCAGCGGCTTGGCAAACAAATATCCCTGCACTTCGTCGCAGCCGCTGTTTTTCAGGAAGGCCAGTTGCTCCACGGTTTCCACGCCTTCGGCGATCACCTTGTGCTTGAGCTGCTGGGCGATGCTGATGATGGTGTTGGCGATGGCGCAGTCGTTGGCGTCGCTCGGCAGGCCAATGGTGAAGGAACGGTCGATCTTGAGCGTGTCGATCGGGAAGCGCTTCAGGTACGACAGGCTCGAATAGCCGGTGCCGAAATCGTCGAGCGAGAGTGTCACGCCGATGGCGGTGATGCGGTCCATGATGCCGATCACGCGGTCGATGTTGTGCATCAGCGTGCTTTCGGTGATCTCCAGTTCCAGCCAGGTCGGCTCCAGGCCGTAACGCTCGAGCGTGTCCTGCACCCGGCCCGGCAGCGATGCCGTGAATTCGCGGGCGGAGACGTTCACCGCCAGGCGGATCGGCGGCAGGCCGGCGTCTTTCCATTGCCTGGCCTGGGCGCAGGCCGCTTCCAGTACCCATTCGCCCACCTGCACCACCAGGCCGGTCGCTTCGGCCAGCGGGATGAAGTCGGCCGGCGGCACCAGGCCGCGCACCGGGTGGCGCCAGCGTACCAGTGCTTCGGCGCCGATGATCTTGCCGTTTTCGATGCAGAACTTGGGCTGGTAGTGCAGCAGCAGTTCGCCGTTGCCGAGCGCGGCGCGCAGGCCGGTTTCGATGCGCATGCGTTCCTGCATGCCCTGGTTCATGTCCTGGCTGTAGAACGCCACGTGGTCGCCGTCGGTACCCATGCCGCCCTCCTGCTTGGCGCGGTACATGGCGATGTCGGCCAGGCGCAGCAGGGTTTCGGCGTCGTCGCCGTCCTGCGGGTACACGCTGATGCCCACGCTGCCGCCCACGCGCAAGTCGTGGCCGTCGATTATGATCGGGGTGTTGAGCGTGGCCAGCAGCTTTTGCGCCACCATGCTCGCTTCGAAATGCTGGCCGATGTCGAACAGGCCCACGGCAAATTCGTCACCACCGAGGCGGGCCACCAGGTCCTGGTCGCGCAGCACGGTGCGAAAACGGCGCGCCACTTCGCACAGCAGCGCGTCGCCGATCTTGCGGCCCAAGGTGTCGTTGATCAGTTTAAAACGGTTGAGGTCGATGAACAGCACGCAGCCTTGCAGGCGGCTGCGCTGGGCCACCATCAACGCCTGGTCCACCAGCTTGGTCAGCAAGGTGCGGTTGGGCAGGTTGGTCAGGGCGTCGTAATAGGCCAGGTGGTGGATGCGCTCCTCGGCCATCTTGCGTTCGGTGATGTCGGTGAGATACGCGATCAGGCCGACCGAGCGGTTGCTGGCGTCGCACAGCGGCGACAGCGACAGGCTGGCCCAGAACACTTCGCCCGATTTCTTTTTGCGGCGCACTTCCATCAGGCGCCCGCCCTGCTCCACGAACGGATCGTCGAAGCCCATGTCCTCGTCTTCGTACAGGAACAGGATGTTGCGGCCCAGCGCTTCGACGGCGGTGTAGCCGAACAGCCGTTCGGCGCCCTTGTTCCAGCTGAGGATGAAGCCGCTCATGTCCATCGTCACCACCGATTCGTGGATGTGGTCGAGGATTTGCGCTTGGTGCTGCAACTGCGCTTCCACCTGGCTGTAGGCGTGGGTGGTGCGCTGCGCCAGCGAGTGCACTTGCAGCACGCTGCCGGCCAGCGTGGCCAGGCTGGCCAGGTGCTGGCGGTCGCTGTCGCTGTAGTCGAGGCGGCCGGACACGGTGAAGCGGCCGAAGTACTTGCTGTCGAACCAGATGTCCTGGGTCAGCGTGGGCACCGGGGCGTCGTTGGCGGCGTGAATTTCCGGCGCCGGCAGCCTGGTCAGCAGCGAGGCGGCTTCGGCCGGCAAATATTCACCGAGCGGACTGCCGGTCACGCTGCGCACGATGCGTCCCAACTCCTGCACCAGCGCGTGGCCGCGCAGGCGCAACACCGCGTCGCACAGGGCGGCGCTGTTGGCGATGAAGTCGGTGACGGGATGGGTGCGCATGGTCGCTACAGGCTCCGGCTCACTTGCAGCGCCCACTGGTGGGCGTGCAATTGTGTCTGCCAGAACGCTTCGGCATCGATGCCGGCCTGGGCCAAAGCGGCGCGGTCATGGCCCTCCACCAGCTGGAGCAGTACGCCCAGCGGGCCGGCGCGGTCGAGCAGCGCCATCACCACGTCGAGGTCGAGGCTGAGGGCGGCGACGATTTCGGTCATGGTCATGCCGAGCAGCACGTCCAGCAACGAGAACACGCCGGCGACAAATGCCATGTCCTGCTGGTCGCGGCTGCCGCCCTGCGCGCGCAACAGCGCTTCCATCTGGGCGGCGCGCACTGCCGCCAGCGGCAGCAGCGGGTTGGGCAGGCCATCGTCCTGCTGGCGCGCGTACAGCAGCAACTGCAGCCAGCGCTGCAACTGGCGCCGGCCCAGCACGGTGATGGCCTGGCTGAAGCTGTGCACGGGCGAACTGAGCGCGAACGCCGCCGAGTTGACCAATTTAAGCAGGTGGTATGAGAGCGACGGATCCTGCTTGAGCAGCACTTCGAGCTCGCAGGTGTCGGCGTCGCGCGCCAGCAAGCCCAGCAGCGCCAGCAGGCGCTTGCGCGTGGTGCCGTCGGCGGGGCTGTCGCGGTCCGGGTTGCAGGCAAACTCGCCCGCGAACCAGCTGAACCCGGCCTCGGCGCAGGCAACAATGCGCGCTTCGTTCGGCATCCCGGTGGCCAGGTGCGGGCCGGGCTGACCGACCAGGGCCACCATGGGCGGCAAGGTGGTGGCGGCATCGACCATCAGCGCGCGGGCGCCGCACAGGGTGGCGGTGGAGCCCGATGTCACGCCTTCGATCATGGTGCGGTAGCCGGCTTCGGCCAGGCTGGCCAGTTTCTTCTGCGTGGTCAGGTCGGCGCAGGCGGCGGCCGGCACGCGCAGGATGACGCGGTTCGGTGGCAAAGCGGATAGTTGCGACAGTTCCAGCCGGGCGGGCGCGGCGACCGGGATGACCAGGTCGAGCGGCGCCAGCAGGTCGAATACCTCGGGGGTTTTGAGCAAGGTGAGCGCGGCCTGGAAAGGCGCGTCGTCCTGCTCGCCGGCGGCGACAGGATGGAGCAGCAACGCCACCCAGGCGTAGCGGGCGTCGGAGACTGCCTGGAGTTCCACCAGCGGGAACGGCTTATTTTCAGGCGCAGACATCAAATTCTCTCTGAAGGTTCAGCGCGCGTTGTTCGTACCCTGTGCGATGTGCCATATGACGAGTAGTGAGCCAACTTACAGGATGGGGAAACATTTCTATTTTTACACAATTGCCGTTTTCCAAGCAGCCTGAATATAGCAGATATTGCCGCAGAAACACGGAATATTAGAAAGTGCTTAATACTATTAGGAAAGTGACTCTAAAGTGTTGCATACATACAAATTGACGACACTATTGCGCGTGCTGTACCGCGAAGCGGATCAGTTCTGCCTGCCCTTCGATGCCCAGCTTGCGCTTGATGTTGAGGCGATGGGTTTCCACGGTGCGCACCGACAGGTCGAGCGCGCGGGCGATCTGCTTGTTCGATTCGCCGTTGGCGATGTGGCGCAGCACCTCGTGTTCGCGCGAGGTCAGCTGGTTGTCCTGGTTCTGCGGCTGGGCCAACTGGCGGGCCAGCGCCGCGCTGTAATAGATTCCGCCCGACATTACGGTTTCGATCGCCACCACGATGTCCTTGCCGGGCGCATCTTTCAGCACGTAGCCGCGCGCACCGGCCTGGATCGCCTGCGACACATATTCGAGCTTGTCGTGCATGGACAGGATCAGCACGGCAATGCGCGGGAACGCCTGCCTGAACTGGGCGGTCGCTTCGATGCCGTTGGCGCCGCGCATATTGATGTCCATGAGTACCAAGTCGATGGCGTGGCGGCCCGCCTGTTCCAGCGCTTCGGCAGCGCCGCCGGCCTCGGCCACGACTTCGAATTGGGGCATGGCCTCCAGGCGCGCGCGCAGGCCGTCGCGCACTAACGGGTGGTCGTCGACCAGCAGGATTTTGATAGGTGTGGTCATCATAGTTAACTGTTATTGGCGGCGTAAGCCGTGAGGACGGTGCCGTCGGTGGACGAAACGATCTCGAAACGGCCGCCGATGGCGTCCATTCTTTCCATCATATTGCGCAGGCCGATGCCGTGCTTGGGATGCAGCGCGATGCTTTCCGCGTCAAAACCGCTGCCATCGTCGCTGATCCGCAAGGTCACGCCCTGCACGGTGCCGGTCAGGCGGATGCCGATGTGGCTGGCGCCGGCGTGGCGTTCGATGTTGGTGAGCGCTTCCTGCGCCACCCGGAACAGCACGGTATTGGCCACGTCCGACAGGGTATCGACCACGCCCGTGGTATCGAAGTGTACCGGGGTTCCGGAACTGAGCGTGTACTCCTGTCCCAGGTGGTGCAGCGCGGCGGCCAGGCCCAGGTCGTCCAGGATGGCCGGGCGCAGGTTGTGCGAAATGCGGCGCACCTCGCCCATCACGTTGCTCAGCTGGTCGGCCGCGTGCTCGAACACGGCGGTGGCGGCCTGGCGCTGCTCGAGTTTCGGCGACGCCAGCCGTATCATCCCGGCCTCGATCTGCAGCTTGATCGACACCAGCCACTGGCTGATGCCGTCGTGCAGGTCGCGCGACAGCCGTGCCCGTTCTTCCTCTTGCGACTCCACCACCCGCTGCGCCAGCACCTTGAGCTTGGCGTCGGCCACCCGGTGTTCGCTGACGTTCAGGGCCAGTCCGGCCCCGGCCACCACCAGCGCGGCGGCAATCGCAATCAGGGCGATCCACAGCATGGTGTTATGGATGTTGCCGGACTGCTGGGTGTCGATCCGCGCCAGCGCACGGTCCACGTCATCGAGATAGATGCCGGTGCCCATCATCCAGCCCCACTCGGGCATGGCGATCACATAGCCGAGCTTGGCCACCGCCTTCTGGGTCGATGGCTTGACCCACATGTAGCGCTCCAGCCCGCCACCGTTGCGGGCGCGTTGCAGCAGGTTCTGGATGGTCGGGCGGCCCAGGGCGTCGCGCATCTCGAACAGGTTGCGGCCCACCAGGTCGGGCTGGCGCGGATGCATCAGGGTGTTGCCCTGCATATCGTAGAGGAAGAAATAGCCGTCGTCGCCGTAGCTGAGCGACTCCAGGATGCGCTTGGCTTCGTTGCGGGTGGCCTCGTCATTGCGGCCGGAGTTATACAGGTGCGAAATCGAATGGGTGGCCAGCGCCACGTAGTGCTTGAGTTCCGCTTCCTTGCTGCTCAGGTAGGCCTGCTGGATGGTGTCGCGCTGCTGCTGCGCCAATAAGGCGGACTGGTGCTGCACCGCCAGCGCGATCGCGCACAGGGCAAAGATCAGCGGGGTGATGGCAAGGAAGATGACTTTTTGCCGCAACTTCATGAGGGTTTGCCCATCGAATTTTCTATTGGCAGGATTTTACGCCTCCACACGCCAACTCCCCTACGTAGAACTACGTAACACGGCTGCGTAATGCTGCGCTTGCTGCAATTATGTAATTCGTGAATACTCGCCATAAGCTGCCACAATGCCGAATTGGCAAGAGCAGACCCCATTCCTTGGAGGAAGCATGACACCTGTACCAACCGCACCCCAGACACTCGGCGCCAAGCTGGGCTGGGCCGTCGTCGCCTTGCTCGGCGCGTCCGCACTGGGCTTTATTGCCTTGAAGCGCGGCGAGTCGATCAGCGCCATCTGGATCGTGATCGCCGCCGTGTGCGTCTATCTGATCGCCTATCGTTACTACAGCCTGTACATCGCCAGGAACGTGCTCGGGCTCGACGCCAAACGGCTCACGCCCGCGCAACGCCTCAATGACGGCCTCGACTACGTTCCCACCAACAAGAACGTGCTGTTCGGCCACCACTTCGCCGCCATTGCCGGCGCCGGCCCCCTGGTCGGGCCGGTACTGGCCGCGCAAATGGGCTACCTGCCCGGCATGTTGTGGATCCTCGCTGGCGTGGTGTTTGCCGGCGCGGTGCAGGATTTCATTATCCTGTTCATCTCCATGCGCCGCGACGGCCGCTCGCTGGGCGACCTGATCAAATCCGAACTTGGACAAATTCCCGGCATGATCGCCCTGCTCGGCACCTTCATGATCATGGTGATCATCCTGGCCGTGCTGGCGCTGATCGTGGTAAAGGCCCTGACGCACTCGCCGTGGGGCAGCTTCACCGTGATTGCCACGATCCCGATCGCGCTGTTCATGGGCGTGTACTCGCGCTTTATCCGCGTGGGCCGCATCGGCGAAGTGTCGATCATCGGCTTCGTGCTGTTGATGGCGGCGATTTTCGGCGGCCAGTACGTGCAGGAACACCCAGCTTTGGCGCCGCTGTTCGACTTCACCGGCACCGAACTGACCTGGATGCTGATCGGCTATGGCTTCGTCGCCTCGGTGCTGCCGGTGTGGCTGCTGCTGGCGCCGCGTGACTACCTGTCCACCTTCCTCAAGATCGGCACCATCGTCGGCCTGGCCGTGGGCATCATCGTGGTCGCTCCGTACCTGAAAATGCCGGCCATGACCAAGTTCATCGACGGCACCGGCCCGGTCTGGGCGGGCAGCCTGTTCCCGTTCCTGTTCATCACCATCGCCTGCGGCGCGGTGTCCGGCTTCCACGCGCTGATCGCTTCGGGCACCACGCCCAAGATGATCGAAAACGAAACCCATGCCCGCTACATCGGCTACGGCGCCATGCTGATGGAATCGTTCGTGGCCATCATGGCGCTGGTGGCCGCCTCAACCATCGAGCCCGGCATCTACTTCGCCATGAACAGCCCGGCCGCGCTGATCGGCACCACGCCCGAATCGGCCGCTGCCGCCATTTCGCAATGGGGCTTCTACGTCACGCCGGAAATGCTGATCCAGACCGCCAAGGACGTCGGCGAACACAGCATCATCTCGCGCGCCGGTGGCGCCCCGACCCTGGCGGTGGGCATGGCCCACATCCTGTCGAACGTGATCGGCGGCCAGGCCATGATGGCGTTCTGGTACCACTTCGCCATCCTGTTCGAGGCGCTGTTCATTTTGACCGCGGTGGATGCCGGCACCCGCGCCGGCCGCTTCATGCTGCAAGACTTGCTCGGTGCTTTCGTGCCGTCCATGAAGCAGACCGAAAATACCTTCGCCAACCTGGTCGCCACCGGCCTGTGCGTGGCGGCGTGGGGTTATTTCCTGTACCAGGGCGTGGTCGATCCGCTGGGCGGCATCAACACCTTGTGGCCACTGTTCGGTATTGCCAACCAGATGCTGGCGGCCATTGCACTGATGCTGGGCACCTGCGTGCTGTTCAAGATGAAGCGCGGCCAGTACGCGTGGGTGACCATCGTGCCAACCATCTGGCTGCTGCTGTGCACGCTGACGGCCGGCTGGCAGAAAATGTTCCATGCCGATCCGAAAATCGGTTTCCTGGCCCATGCGTCGAAGTACCAGGCCGCGATCGACGAAGGCAAGATTTTGGCCCCGGCCAAGTCGATGGCGCAGATGCAGCAGGTGGTCTTCAACGATTACCTCGACGCGGGCCTGGCCGGCTTCTTCGTGATCGTCGTGCTGAGCGTGCTGGTGTTCGGTATCCGCACCGTGATGAAGGCGCGCGCCAACAGCTTGCCGACGGTGAACGAAAGTCCACTCGTGCTGGCGAAGGGGTAATCATGTTAGGCGACATCGCCAAGGCCGGCCGTTACCTCGGGCAGAGCATGCGCCTGATGATGGGCCTGCCTGATTACGACACGTATGTCAGCCACCGGGAGGTCACCCACCCGGGTGAGCCGGTGATGACGTACGAGGAGTTTTTCAAGGAGCGGCAAGAGGCCCGCTACGGCGGCGCCGGTAAGCGCGGCGGGTGTTGTTGATCCTTGCCCCATCTCATAAAAACGGCATTGCTCGCAATGCCGTTTTTATTCGTTTCTTCCGGAACTTTTTGGCGCGTGTGTCGTCAAATAAGCTCAGCCACACAGATGGCGCAATCCGGGAGACCCATGACAGCCCCTTTTTCTTACGAACGCGCCTTTGCCCGTAACATCGGCTGGGTTACTCATGCCGAGCAATCGGTGTTGCGCGACAAGCGCGTGGCTATTGCCGGGCTCGGCGGCGTGGGCGGCGTGCATTTGCTCACGCTGGCGCGGCTCGGCATCGGCAATTTTCACGTGGCCGATTTCGATACCTTCGACGTTGCCAACTTCAACCGCCAGGTGGGCGCCACCGTCTCCACGCTGGGGCAACCGAAGGCCGACGTGCTGGTGCGCATGGCGCGCGACATCAATCCCGAGATCAACATCGTCAGCTTTACCGACGGCGTCAACGACGACAACCTGCTCCGGTTCCTGCTGGGCGTGGACCTGTACGTCGATGGCCTCGATTTCTTTGCCTTCGATGCGCGCCAGGCCACCTTTGCCGCCTGCGCGGCGCGCCACATTCCGGCCATTACCGCCGCCCCGCTCGGCATGGGCACCGCCGTACTCAACTTCCTGCCCGGCGAGATGACGTTCGAGGAATATTTTTGCTGGGGTAATTTGTCCGAACGCGAGAAGGCCCTGCGGTTTTTGATCGGCCTGGCGCCGGCCGGCCTGCATGGCGATTACCTGGTCGATCCCTCCACCATCAACCTGGCGGAAAAACGCGGGCCGTCCACCATCATGGGCTGCGAGCTGTGCGCCGGCGCCGCCGCCACCGAAGCGCTCAAGATCCTGCTCAACCGCGGCGAAGTGCTGGCCGCACCACATGGCTACCAGTTCGACGCCTACCGCAACAAGCTCACCCGCACTTACCGGCCCGGCGGCAACCGCCACCCCTTGCAGCGCATCGCCATGATGCTGGCGCGCAAGCGCATGGCCGGGGCGGCGCCATGAAGCCGCCGCAAGCGGCAAGCGCCGACGCCACGTCCAGGCCTGCTGGCGTGTCCGGCGCCGCGCCCACGGGCGGGCTGCTGCACAAACTCGACCCCACGCTGGAAAGCATTTTAGAGCTGGCGCGCTGGGCGCCCAGCGGCGACAACACCCAGCCGTGGCGTTTCGAGCTACTCGACGCGCGCCGGCTGGTGGTCCACGGCCACGACACGCGCGACCATTGCGTGTACGACCTCGACGGCCACCCGAGCCAGATCTCGATCGGCGCCCTGCTCGAGACCATGGCGATTGCCGCCAGCACTGTCGAGCTGGCCACCCGCATCACGCCGCACGCGGATGCGCCGCCCCACCGCCCCACCCTCACCGTCGAATTCATCGACCAGCCCGGCCTGGCGCCCGACCCGCTGGCCGCGCACATTATCACGCGCAGCGTGCAACGGCTGCCGCTGAGCCGCCGTCCGCTCACGGCCAGCGAGAAGGCCGCGCTCACGGCCACCCTGCCCGCCGGCTACACCGTCTGCTGGCTGGAAGGCAGGCAGCGCACGGCAGCGGCCGGCTTGATGTTTCGCAACGCCAAGCTGCGCCTGACCATGCCCGAGGCGCACCAGGTGCACCAGGCCGTCATCGAATGGAACGCGCGCCACAGCGCCGACCGCATGCCCGACCGCGCGCTCGGCGTCGATCGCTTCACCGCCAAAATGATGCGCTGGGTGATGCACGACTGGCGCCGTGTCGAGTTTTTTAACACCTGGCTGGCAGGCACGGTGGCGCCGCGTTTGCAGATGGACCTGATTCCCGGCCTGGCCTGCGCCGCCCACTTCGTGCTGGCAGCTCCCATCCGTCCGCACCGCACCGGCGACTACCTGGCCGCCGGGCGCGCCATGCAGCGCTTCTGGCTCACCGCCACCGCGCTGGGCCTGCAATTGCAACCGGAAATGACGCCGCTGATTTTTTCCCGCTACGTGCGCGACGGCCGGGTATTTTCCGGCACGCGCGGCATGCAGGAGCGCGCCGCCGTCCTGGCCCACGACGGCGAACGCCTGGTGGGCCAGGCTGCCTGGGAACGCGCCGTGTTCATGGGCCGCATCGGCGCCGGGCCGCCGGCACAGGCGCGGTCACTGCGCCGGCCGCTGGCCGACCTGATCATCGCGCCATGATGCGCTCATCACCATGCGAGCGATTCCTCCCCGTCATATTGTTGTGTTCCTGTGCCTGCTGGGCGCGAGCCTGGCGCTGGCCGTTGCCAGCGCGGCCGCGTTCGGCTGCTTGCCGCTGGGCGACTTTCGCGGTGTGCTGGTGTTGCTGGCGGGCGTGGTGCTGCTGTACCTGTGGGCGTTTGCGCTCTACCGCCTGTTTCTAAGGGTCATGCCGCTGCGCGAAGGCGACGTGGCGCCAGGCTCGCCACAGGAGTTGGTGGCCAACGTCAACATGCTGTTCTACCTGCTGCTGTTCAACTCTCTTGTGCGTTCGCACGTGGTGCCGGTGCCGTTGATGCGGGTGGTGTACCTGGCGCTGGGCGCGCGGCTGGGCGCCAATACCTACAGCGCGGGCGCCCTGCTCGATCCGCCGCTCACGCGCATCGGCAGCAACACCGTCATCGGCCACGACGCCGTGATCTTTGCCCACGTGATCGAAGGCGAACGGCTCGAACTGAAGGCGGTCGTGATCGGCGACACCGTCACCATCGGCGCCACCGCGGTCATCATGGCGGGCGTGCAGATCGGCGACCGGGCCATCGTCTCGGCCGGCGCGGTCGTAACCAAGGATACCCGCATCGGTGCCGGCGAGGTATGGGGCGGGGTACCGGCGCGACGCCTGAAAGCTGCGCCTGCTGCACCGGTTGAACCGTGACGGAATTTTTTACACTTCACTTCGCTTTGCACGGCCGCCTGCGCGCAAGTGCCTGATTCCAAAGCGATCGCCAAACCTGGCAAGGCTTTTGCTCTACAGCTGGCATGGCCCCGATTTCCGGGCGCCACCTACCCCTGGGAGCAACCATGAAAACATGCAAAACCGCGCTGGCCGCCGCAACGATCGCGGCCGCGCTGGCCGCCCCGCTCACCGCCAGCGCCGGCCCCGTGGTCGGGCTCGACACGACCGGTACCGGCAACTACAGCACCTATGCCGACCTGTGGACCAATGTCACCGACACCGGCCTGGCCACCGGCTTCATTCCCGGCCTTAACGTCGGTGGTCCCAATGGCGCCCAGCCTTACCTGACCGAACTGCGTTCGCAGATGGTGATTGGCACCATGTCCAACAGCAATGTCCCGGCCCTGGTCACCCCAGCCGGCCTTAACCAGACCTTCGAGATCAGCAAGGTCGTGCGCTTCCAGGAGCTGGTTGATTTCCAGACCCCCACCACCGCGCACTTCACCCTGCCGCCATCGCAGTCGGCCGCCATGGACGTCGATCCACTGCGCGCCGGCGTGCAAAACCTGGCCATCTATTTCGACCAGATCACGCCCGGCGCCGGCAGCAGCACCGCCGTGCCCGGCAATGGCAACAACACCGTGGCCTGCTATGGCACCGGCTCCACCTCGGCCGGCTGCGGCACGTCGCCAGGCGACACGGACGGCGACGGCATCATCATCCTGTCGGGCCACCTGGTGTTCAACGACGCCAGCTTTACGGCCACCAACGGCGTGGGCACCGGCTCGTTCGACGCCCGCTTCGTGATCGATTACGTCGATGCCAACTACCTCGACATCGTGACCGGCTCGATCTTCCAGGACAAGACCACCGGCACCACCAACGTACCGTCGTTCTTCACGCCCACCATGATGTGGGACGGCACCACGCCCACCACGGTGCCATTCCTGAAAGTGGATTCGTCGCAATCGTTTGCCGCGCAGGCAGTGCCCGAACCGGCCACGCTGGCCATCATGGCCCTGGGCTTTGCCGGACTGGCGCTGGCCCGCCGTAAATCGGGCGCCAGCGATGCGAAGATGGCCGGTGGCGCCGGCCTGTGCCCTGCGTAATGTCATAAATTGCCAGTTTTCACGCCGTGCCAGCGGCTGCTTTTGGCGGATCGGGTGCCAGCCCGCTCCGCCTTTTTTATGGCGCTGCTTGTTCTGCTGTCCGCAACCGGTCCAGCAACAGCGCCAGTTGCCGGCCGGCGTCGTAGCCGGCAAAGTGTCCCGCCAGCCGCAGCGCCGCCGCCCGCGAGGCGGGCCGGGTCTGGTCCAGCAGCGCCAGCGCCGCATCGCGCACCGCCGCCTCGGTCAGGCGGTCGGAGCGCAACAGGCGGCCGGCGCCGCAGCCCACCACCCCCGCCATGTTCAGGTACTGGTCGAGATTGCCGGCAATGCCCAGCACCGGCACACCTGCCACCAGCGCCTGCTGGCAGGTGGGACTGCCGCCGTTGCACACCACCAGTTGCGCGCGCCGCGCCGCCGCCGCGCCCGGCAGGTACGGCGCCACCCGCGCATTGGCCGGTACCACACCGGGGCTGGCGCCGCCAGCGGTGGCGGCGATCACCGTCACCGGCAGCGTGGCCAGCGCCTGCAACACGCGCGGCAACACTTGGCCGGCGCCAGAGCTGCCCAGCGTGACATACACGACCGGCTTGGCGCCATCAAGTTCGTGCCACCAGGCGGGTAGCGGCGTGGGCGGCGACCAGGTGACCGCGCCCATGTAGGCGTGCGTGTCCGGCAACGCGGTCGCGGGAAACATTTGCGGAATATCGGCATACAGCACGTGGTCGGCATCGGTGTACACGCGGCGCAGGTCGGGTCCCAGCGCCGGCAGGCCATGCGCGCGCCGCACGCGGTTGAGCGGCATGCTGTGCAAGGCGAACGCCAGCGGGCGCGCCAGCCGGAACAGGCGGTCGGCCAGCGCGATGGGCAGCACGCGCGCGAGCGGCAACGCCGGCACCCGGTAGCGCTGGCGCACGTACGGGCTCCAGTAGGCGTTGATCAGGCCGATGTACGGAATGCCGGCCAGGCGCGCGCTGACCGACAGCGACAGCCGAAAGTCGCCGACCACCACGTGCGGCCGCACCGCGTTCAGCACGCGCAAATCGTCCGCCACGTAGTGTTGCAAAGTGGCCGCATCGTAGACCGGTTTGCCTGCCGCCAGCGCCGCCAGAAAACGCTCGCTGGAAATGCTGTGCAAGCGCAAGGGTTCGATATTGCTGCCCTTGAAAAACATGTCATAGCCGGGCGCGCACGCCACGTCCACCGCATAGCGGCCAGGGTCCAGCGCTTGCGCCAGCGCCAGCGGGCGGCCCACGTGCGCCAAGGTGACGGCCTCGGCCATGAACAGGATTTTTTGTCGTTCCATCGTCATCAGCTTGCGTTGCCTTTGCCAGTGTTGTTTGAGATAGCGCAAACGTGCCCTGTTTAGATATAGATCAATATCGCCCGAACCTCAAGCCTATATTTTTCCTACTGGCACTAGTGATGAGCCCGCCCGTGCCGACGATTTCGGCGTCCACCGTTGGAGGGTTCCACCGCAATGTCCAGCCACGAACGTTCTGGCCTCAGCCAGCGACTGACCATCCTTTCCATGCTCTCGACCGGCAGCGCGCTGCTGCTGGTGTTGTTCACGTTTACCGCCACCTCGGTGCTGCACGGCCAGGAAAACGAGCGCGACCGGCTGGCCACGCTGGCGGCGGTGCTCGGCGCTGCTGGCGAAAGCGTGCTCAAGCGCGCCAACGGCCAGCAGCTCGCCTGGCAACTGCAGGCGCTTGGCCATGATCGCGAGTTGCTGCAGGCAGCCGTGTACGACCGCGACGGCGCGCTGCTGGCGCGCTACGGTTCGCCGCGCTTGCGGCCGGGCCAGGCAGCACCGGACGTGCTGCCAGCCGACGGCGTCGGCAGCAGCATTAGTGGCAACAGCGCGCTGTGGCAGCCGGTCAATCGGGTGGTCCGGCCGATCCTGGTCCGGGGCGAGCCGGGCGGCGTGATCATGCTCGAGCGCAGCGCCTTGCCGGTGTGGTTCGAGATCCTGAAAAGCCTGGGCGCCGCCTGCGTTGCGGCCCTGCTTGCCTTCATGACGGCGCTGCTGGTTGCCGCCCGTTCGCGTGGCAGCGTGACGGAACCGGTGGCGCGCCTGATCGCCGCCGCGCAGCTGGTCAGCCGCGGCCAGCCTACCGAACGCATCCTGCACCAGCGCGGCGACGACCTCGGTGCGCTGATCGACAGCTTCAACGACATGCTGGCCCAGGTGGAGGCGCGCGACGGCGCCCTGGCCCAGTACCGCGACCAGCTCGAACGCCAGGTGGGCGTGCGCACCGAGCAGCTGGAAAAGGCCAAGAACGCGGCCGAGGCCGCCAGCCAGGCGAAGAGCGCCTTCCTGGCCACCATGAGCCACGAGATCCGCACCCCGATGAACGGCGTGCTGGGCATGACGGAGCTGCTGCTGGCCACGCGCCTGTCGGAACAGCAGCGCCACTACACCAGCATGGTCAAGCGCTCGGGCGAGCACCTGCTGGTGATCATCAACGACATCCTCGACTTTTCCAAGATCGAAGCCGGCAAGCTCACGGTCGAATATATCCAGTTCAATTTCCGCGACCTGCTGGCCGATATCGACCACGTGTTTTCGCCGCAGGCCCAGGCCAAGGGCCTGCGGCTGGAACTGAACGTGGCCTGCGACATCCCGGTCGCCATCAGCGGCGACCCCAACCGGCTGCGCCAGGTGATCTTCAACTTGCTGGGCAACGCTGTCAAATTTACCGACAGCGGCGAGATCACGGTCAAGGTGGTGGTGGCGGCCGAGGACGCCCAGCGCGTGACCTTGCGCTTCGAAGTGCACGACACCGGCATTGGCGTGTCCAACGAGGCGCGCGGGCGCATCTTCGACTCGTTCTCGCAGGCCGATGGCTCGACCACGCGCAAGCATGGCGGCACCGGCTTGGGCCTGGCGATCTCGAAGCAGCTGGTGGAGTTAATGGGAGGAACGATAGGCGTCGATCATGCTTTAACGCAAGGATCGATCTTCTGGTTCGCCGTACATTTCGACAAGCCGCGCGTCGATACCGACGATCCCATCCATACCTCCCACGGAATCCGCACCTTGATCGTCGATGACAATCCCACCAGCAGAAGCGAGCTGGAACGCCTGCTGGCGACCTGGCGCGTCCCTGCCGCCACGGCCACCGCTACCGAGTCCGTGCCTTTCCTGCGCCAGGCGGCAGCCGCCGGCCTGCCCTATCACATCGTGCTGCTCGACATGGCGCTGCCGCGCACCAGCGGCCTGGCGCTGGCGGCGGCGATCCACGCCGAACCGGACCTGGCGGGCCTGCGCATCCTGCTGCTGAGCACGGAGCGCGACGCCGCCGACAGCATCCAGCAACGCGCCGCCGGGGTCGCTTTTCAGTTGATCAAGCCGCCGCGCGAATGCGATTTGCACTACTGCCTGTTCAGCCGCGCCGGCGCCGCACCGGCGGCGCTGCGCTTTCCCGGCCACGGCGCTCCGGCCCATGGGCTCGCCAACCTGTCCGCGATGCTGTCGCCACAACCTGCCGTGACACCGGCCGTGGCGCCGGCCGCGCCGCCGGTGACCGCGCTCAGCACCGGCAGCCCGCCGGCCCGCGCGCGCCGCGGCCGCAAGGTCTTGCTGGCCGAAGACAACCCGGTCAACGTCGAAGTGGCCAGCGCCATGCTCGAGAGCCTGGGCCTGGACGTGAGCCGCGCCTGCAATGGCCAGGAGGCGCTGCACAGCCTGCAATCGGGCGACTTCGACCTGGTGCTGATGGATTGCCAGATGCCGGTCATGGACGGCTTTGCCGCCACCACCGAAATCCGCCGCCGCGAACAACAACTGGGCCGCGCGCGCAGCCTGCCGATCATCGCCATCACCGCCAACGCCCTGCAGGGCGACCGCGAAGCGTGCCTGGCGGCCGGCATGGACGACTACCTGAGCAAGCCCTTTACCCAGCAGGCGCTGGGCCAGACCATCGCCCGCTGGATCAGCCTGCCGCGGGTTGCCCCCGGCCTGCTGGCGGTGCAGGATGCCGACGCTCCGCCACCCCCCCCCCCCC
>NZ_LROM01000061.1 GCF_001758785.1 Duganella phyllosphaerae | reverse complement strand
ACGCTGCCCTGACGCAGGGCGCCAGGGCAGCGTCGGCGCAACTGCTGGCCGGCGCCCGTACCACCGAAGAAAACGCCTTCAAGGTCGTGCTGGTGCAACGCACGCTCGACGCCATCCTGAAAGGATAAGACATGAAATTCACCAAGCCGGCAACCACCAATCCGATCGACCAGATGAAGGTGGTGGGCCAACCGCTGGACCGCATCGACGGCCCGCTCAAGACCACCGGACAAGCGCCTTATGCCTACGAACAGCACGAGGCCGCGCCCAATGCGGCTTACGGCTACGTGATCGGCGCGGCCATCCCGAAAGGGCGCATCAGGGTCATCGAAAGCGCGGCGGCGGGCAAGGCGCCGGGCGTGCTGGCGATCGTCACGTACGAGAACGCGGGCAGGCTGGGTAAGGGTAAATTCAATACCGCCCACCTGGTGGCCGGTCCCGAGGTGCAGCACTATCACCAGGCCGTGGCGCTGGTGGTGGCCGAGACGTTCGAGCAGGCGCGCGCCGCCGCAGCGCTGGTGCGGGTCGATTACGAGGCTGCGAGCGGCGCCTTCGACCTCAAGGCCGCGATGACGGCGGCCAAGCCCGTCAAATCCGGCAACAAGGATGAAGACCGCACCGGCAACTTCGAGAGCGCGTTTGCCAGTGCCCCGGTCAAGCTGGACGCGACCTACAGCACGCCCGACCAGAGCCACGCCATGATGGAGCCGTTCGCGTCGATCGCGTCGTGGACCGGCGACCAGCTCACCGTGTGGATCTCGAACCAGATGATCGACTGGACCCGTACCGACCTGGCCACCACGCTGGGTATGCCGAAGGAGAAGGTGCGCCTGGTGTCCCCGTACATTGGCGGCGGGTTTGGCGGCAAGCTGTTCCTGCGCAGCGAAACCGTGCTGGCCGCGCTGGGCGCCAAGGCTGTCAAGCGGTCGGTGAAGGTGACGCTGCAACGCCCGCTGATCGCCAACAACACCACGCACCGGCCGGCCACCATCCAGCGCATCCGCATCGGCGCCTCGCGTGAAGGCCGTATTACCGCCATCGCCCACGAGAGCTGGTCCGGTGATCTGGCAGGTGGTGGTCCGGAAGCGGCGGTCGCGCAAACGCGCCTGCTGTACGCCGGCGCCAACCGCCTGACGCGCATGATGCTGGCCACGCTCGATCTGCCGGAAGGGAACGCCATGCGCGCCCCGGGCGAGGCGCCGGGCCTGATGGCGCTGGAAGTGGCGATCGACGAGATGGCGGAGAAATTGAAGATGGACCCGGTGACCTTTCGCGTCCTCAACGACACCACGGTCGATCCGGAGCACCGCGATCGCAAGTTCTCGCAGCGGCGCCTGGTGGAATGCCTGCGCCAGGGCGCGCGCCAGTTTGGCTGGGACCAACGTAGCGCGCAACCGGGCGCGCGCCGTGATGGCCGCTGGCTGGTGGGCATGGGCGTGGCGGCTGCGTTCCGCAACAACATCGTGCTCAAGTCCGGCGCCCGCGTGCGGCTCGAACCGGACGGCACGGTCACGGTGGAAACCGACATGACCGACATCGGCACCGGCAGCTACACCATCATTGCCCAGACCGCGGCCGAAATGCTGGGCGTTGCGGTCGAACGGGTGAAAGTGCGGCTGGGCGACTCCGCCTTTCCGGTGTCGGCAGGTTCGGGCGGCCAATTCGGCGCCAATAGCGCCACCTCGGGCGTGTATGCCGCGTGCGTGAGGCTGCGCGAACAGATCGCGCGCCAGGCCGGTCTCGATCCGGCCGCCGCCGATTTCTCCGGTGGCCAGGTGCGCGCCGGCGGCAAGACGGTGGCCTTATCGACGGTAGCCGCCAGTGGCGCCATCACAGCGGAAGACTCAATCGAATTCGGCGACCTCGATAAGAAATTTCAGCAATCGACGTTCGGCGCGCACTTCGTCGAAGTGGGCGTGGACGTCGCCACTGGCGAAGTGCGGGTGCGGCGCATGCTGGCCGTGTGCGCTGCGGGCCGCATCCTCAACCCCAAGACCGCGCGCAGCCAGGTGATCGGCGCGATGACCATGGGCGTGGGTGGGGCGTTGATGGAGCACCTGGTAGTGGACCAGCGTCTGGGCTTTTTCGTCAACCACGACCTGGCCGGGTACGAAGTGCCGGTGCATGCCGACATCCCGCACCAGGAAGTGATCTTCCTCGACGAAACCGACCCGATGTCGTCGCCGATGAAGGCCAAGGGCATCGGTGAGCTGGGTCTGTGCGGCGTGGGCGCGGCAGTGGCCAACGCCATCCACAACGCCACCGGCATCCGCACGCGCGACTACCCGGTCACGCTCGACAAGCTGCTGGCGCAACTGCCGGCGGTCTAGTTTTTCATCCTGATCGCCTCAATCACCAGCGACAGCGCCCGCGAGGACTGCCGCCGGCTTGGATAGTAGGCGTGCAGTCCCTCGAAATTCGGACAGCAATCCTCCATCACCGACACCAGGCGACCGGCGGCGACATGTTCGTCCACCAGGTCGCCGGGCAGGAACGCCAGGCCGCAACCGGCAATGGCAGCGTCGCGCATCGGGTACACGCTGGTAAATACCGCCTGGCCGCGCACGCGTGCCTCCACCGGCTTGCCGTTTTCGCACAGCTCCCACGCATACAGGCCGCCACTGCCGGCAAAGCGCAGCGCGATGCAGTTCTGCCGCAGCAGCTCGGCGATCGTGGTCGGCTTGCTGTGCCATGCGAAGTACGATGGCGCGCCGACGATGCGCATCGGGACGTCAGGCGTGAGGCGCACGGCGATCATGTCCTTGTCCACCTGGTCACCGTGACGCACGCCGATGTCGTAACGTTCGGCCGCGATATCGACCAGCCGGTAGTCGGAGTTGATTTCCACGTGCAGGTCCGGGTAGAGCGGCAGCAGCGGTGCGATACGCGGCCACAGGATCGTATCGACCACCAGGTCGATGGCCGTGATGCGAATGGTGCCGGCCGGCTTGTCGCCCAGGTCGCTCACGGCCGCAATCTCCGCCTCGATTTCCTCCAGGCGCGGCGCCACGTTGAGCAGCAGGCGCTCGCCAGCCTCGGTGGGCGAGACGCTGCGGGTGGTACGCGTGAGCAGGCGTACACCGAGACGTTCCTCGAGCCCGCGGATGATGTGGCTGAGCGCCGACTGCGTCATGCCGAGCTTGGCGGCAGCCCGCGTAAAACTGCGCTCGCGCGCGACGGCAAAAAAGACGAGAATGTCGTTGATATTGTCGCGTGCCATGGCGGTTTTTGAAGTTGTGATGGTCCGATGATACAGCAAGCGCTTGCTTTGCATTTTCGTGTATTACATAATACGTGGTATGTAATACGTTACGTTATGAGGGATCAAGAAATGGCACGTACCGGGCTGTCGAAAGAAGAAGTTGAACAAGCACGCGCGGGATTGGTGGCGCAGGGGCAGTACCCCTCGGTGGATGCGGTGCGTGTTGCGCTGGGTAACACCGGCTCCAAGACCACCATCCACAAGTACCTGAAAGAACTCGACGAAGAGCAGGGCGGTGCAGTCGGCCCGGGCAATGCACGTCCAGCGACCATCAGCGACGCCCTGCACGACCTGGTCGAGCGGCTGGGGGCGCGCTTGCGGCAGGATGCCGACGATCAGCTCGATATCGCGCGCGCGGAGCTGGCCGACAAAGAGCAGCAACTGGCGCAAGTGAACCGCCAGCTGGAAAGCGAATTGCGCACCACGCGCGAGCACGAAGCGCGGCTGCAAACCGAGTTGCGCCAGCAGCGCCTGGCGTTCAACGTCAAGCAGGACGAACTGGCGCAACTAGCCAGGGAGAGCAGCCGCATCGCAACCGAGCTGGCGCACACCCAGCAGTCGCTGTACGAACAGCTGACCAACGCCCGCAAGCTCGAACAAAAAGTCGAGCAACTGCAGGCGCAGCAGCGCCATGCCGGCGATCTCGAACGGCAACTGGCAACCAGCATGGCGCACAACGAGCGGCTCGGTGAGCAGGTGCAGGCCCTGAATGCGGCGCAGGCGCCAGCCCAGGCCAGGGCACGCGAGCTGGAACTGCTGCTGGCGCAGGCCGAAGCACGCGCCCAGGCGCAGGAGCAGATGGGGGAGCAGTTGCGCTCTTACCTGGACCGGATGGCAGGCCAGCCCACGCCCAAATGAGCGCGGAGGCAATTCGGGCCTCAGTCTCCCGCAGCCGCCAACCCCCTCAACAGCAGCGCCAGCGCGGTGGCCAAGTCGGTCTCGAAGTCGTAGCGCATGGTTGCCAGTTCCGGTGATGCCAGGGCCTGCGCCAGGGCAGGCGAAGGATGGCTCAGCGGCCATAGTCCGATGATCAGGGCGATCGACTGGCGCATGAATGTAACGCTGGCGGACGGCGCGATTGCGGGCATGGCATGGTGCAGCCGCCGCGCTGCCTGGCCGACAAGTTCGAGCGAGTTCTGTTTGAAATCGGCCAGCCTTTCGGTCGAAACATTGTGTTCTATGATGGACGGCAAAATGCTGAACAGGCGGCACATCAACGGATGCGCCCCGCACGTTGCAGCAAACGCCCGCGCCACGGTATCGGCCGCCGGGCGCTCGATTGCCGCCAGGCGCTGCGCTAGATCGGCCTGCCATTGCATCCCGGCCTCCTCCAGCAAGGCCAGCAACAACGCCTCGCGATTCTCGAAGTATCGATACACGTTCGACTTGGTCATTTGTGCCTGGCGCGCCAGCTCGTTCAGCCCCAGGTCTGCCAGCTCCATGCCGCCGTTCAGCGCGGTCCTGGCCGTTTCCAGCAAATGCACCCGACGCTCCTCTTTTTGCTCCGGTCGGCGCGCACGCTGAAATGGCTCTCGTGTTCTCATCAAAATGATCCTCCGTAATTGAAATTGCCTGGTTGGGCCCAGGATGAGCTTCTATCACTTGACAGGAGACCAGTGGTCTTGTATATTCAAGACCACTGGTTCCTTATTATATCTCACCCCTGGAGCGCTCGATGCCTATCCCACTGATGGTTCGCCCGGAATTACTCGCAGCAGACTTACATGGCAAGACCTACGTCATTACCGGGGCCAATTCGGGCATCGGTCTGGTAACCGCACAACAGCTCGCGCGGCAAGGCGCTACCGTGGTGATGGGCGTGCGCCGGGTGCAGGAGGGGCAGCGGGTCGCGGCAGACATGATGCGCGAGCTGCCAGCGGCGCAACTGTTCGTCTACCGCCTGGATTTGGATGACCTGGCGTCGGTGCGGAGCTTCGCACAGGAAGTGATCCAACATCACCCCAGCCTGCAAGGACTGGTCAACAATGCCGGCGTGATGAACACCCCGTTCGGGCGCACCAGGGATGGATTCGAAACCCAGTTCGGCGTCAACCACCTGGGCCACTTCCTCCTGACCAATCTGCTGCTGGACAGCCTGATCGCAGGTGCGCCTTCGCGGGTGGTCAATCTGTCGAGCTATTTCCACGAATTCTCGATGGGGCGCAAGGGCGAGATTCATTTCGACGACCTCAACTATCACCGGCGCCCGTTCGACTCCTGGGAAGCCTATGCCCAATCGAAGCTGGCCAATTTGCTCCATGCGCGTGAACTGGCCCGGCGGGTTGCCGGCACTGGCGTTACGGCCGTCAGCGTCAACCCGGGTTTTGTACGCACCAACCTGATGTCGATCCCGGTGCCGATGTGGCTGCAACGCCTGCTGATAATCCCGGTGCTGCGCCTGGCCGGCCTGATCGAACCGTGGGAAGGTACCCAGACATCTCTGCATGCCTTGCTTGCGCCGGAGGTTGAACAGCATTCCGGCGCCTACTACAGCCAGATTGCCCGCTACCGCGACAAGGCTGCGCGCCAGGGTGGCTGGCCACTCGCCTCACCCAACCCGGTTGCGCACGACGACATCGTGGCGGAGCGCTTGTGGACGGTCAGCGAGGCATTGGTGGCGGCAAAACCGCCAGCTCAGAGTTAGTGCAGCTCTGGCGGCGGCGGCCTAAGCGCCGTATGTCGTTACCCGGCGGGATGCCCTGGTAGCGCAAGGTACGATAGCCGGCATTGCGCAGCATGGCGTCGCGGTCGGCGTCCGCTGCCTGCTTGTTCCGGTGCGAGCGGTCATCGAGGCGTCTGACGCGCCTGTCGCTGCCGGTTGCGTTGGCGCCGTTTTCGGACAGAGAGTCGTGCACTGATGAAGGACAGCACGGCGCACAGCGCCAGGGCTGGCAGCCCATAGTGAACGAAGGCGTTCAACAGCGGTTGCACGATGCTTTCTAATAGTGGGTCTTGCAGCAGGGGAGATGTCATGTTGGCAGCATAGCGCGACCATTGCTAATTTGCAATTTTGATTCAACTCTTGCGCAGGCTGGACAAAGCCGCGCCACTAGCCGCCATGTGTCGCAACCAGCTGCGCAATATCCTCGAACCGCATCCCCTCGCAACTGACCGCCACGCCGCCGTCGAACACCGGCTGCGCCAACCTGGTCAGCACGCTCCCGCTGGGCATCTCGACGGCCAGCCGCGCACCGCGCTCCCACGCGTGGCGCACGCTGTCGTGCCAGTGCACCGGCCGGGCCATGTTCGCGGCCAGGTCGGCGCCGACGGCCGCGCCGTCGAACAGCGCGCGCGCCGCGCTGCCGCTGATGTAGGTGACGCAGGGCCGATGCAGCGGCACAGTGGCCATTGCCGCTGCCAGTTGCTGTGCCTGCCGCTCGAACAATTCGCAATGCGACGGCACGCTCACCGCCAGCCGCTCGGCCTTGGCGCCCAGGCTGCTGGCCTGCACCAGTGCGGCTACCGCCGCCATGGCTGAATCGGAACCGGCAATCACCAGCTGGCGCGGGCCGTTCAGGTTGGCCAGGTACACCGGCGTCGCCGCGCTGTGCACCTGCGCCACAAGCGGTGCCAGTTGCGCCTCCAGCAGCCCGGTCACTGCTGTCATGCCATAGCCGGTGGGATAAGCTTCTTCCATCGATTGCGCGCGCTGGCGCACCAGCCGCACGGCATCGGCCAAATCGAGCACGCCGGCAGTGACGGCAGCGGGATAGGCGCCGATCGACAGGCCGGCCACCATTGCCGGCTGCGCGCCCAGCACCGCGAGGTAACGCGCAGCCGCCACGCCGGCCACCAGCAGGCATAGTTGCACGGCGACGGTGGAGCGCAGCGCGTCGGCGCTATCGAGCAGCAGCACATCGCGGCCCAGCGCGGTGGAAGCTACGGACAACGTATCGGTTACCACGGCATGGGCGGGCAGGGCGTGCAGCATGCCCGGCTTTTGCGCACCCTGGCCGGGGAAGGTAAACAGCGCGCTCATGCCGCCTCGCGCTGCACTTCGGGTGCATGCCACGGATCGGCCGCCAGCACTGGCCCGTGCGCAGTCTTGAGCAGCACCCGGCCGCCACGCGCGTACTCGTTCAGGGCAAAGCCGCCTGCGCCCGTATCGACCTGGATATCGACGCGGCAGTCCTGCTGCTCCTGCAAGCGCAGCAGGCAGTCGATCAGCCAGGCCGGCAGCGGCGCGGGCGCGCGCAGCAGCAGATCGAGGTCGCTATCCGCGCGCAGCACCGGCAGGCCGCTGGCCAGGTAGAAGCCGGCGCCGCCGGTGGGTCCCCACACCAGACCCAGTTCCTTGAGGCGCGGCGCCATGGCGGCCAAGGCCCGCAGCGGCGGCAAGTCCGACTGACACTCGCCCGCCTGCACCGAATGTACCGTATGCACCGTGGGCGGGTGCAGACGCGCCAGCATTTCGGGCGTGACGCACCTGACCACGGCATCGCGCTGCACATAGCCCTTGCAGCGCTCGCTGCGGGTCAGGCCGCGCGCACCCACCGGCAGCAGGCTGCCCGGCGCCGCCTCGCGCCGCACCACCAGCGGCGCTTGCGTGAGCCATGCTGCGTCGAGCCACGCCGGCCAGTCGCCTCCCGTGTCAAAGCGGTCGGGCAGGCGCAAAAACAGCAGGTCGTGCGGGCGGGGGTGGTTTCTCATGACGTTATCCAACGATGGCGCGGGTGGCAAAGAATAACAGCGATGGTCCCAGCAGGCAGCCCAGCCCCGTGTGGAATGTGGCCACCAGCGCGCCATACGGCACCAGCCTGCGGTCGGTGGCTGCCAGTCCTGCCGAGACGCCGGACACGGTACCGGCCAGGCCGCCGAAAACCATCGCCGAACGCGGCGTGCGCAGACCCAGGAACTTGGCGGCAGCCGGCGTGCCGACCATCACCAGGATGGCCTTGATCAAGCCGGCCGCAATGCTCAGCGCCATGACGTCCGAGGTGGCGCCGATGGCCGCACCGGTGACCGGGCCGACGATGTACGTGACCGCGCCGGCGCCGATGGTGGTGATGCTGACCGCATCGCGGTAGCCGAAGGCGTAGGCCACGCAAGCGCCCACGACGAACGGCAGCAGGGTGCCAAGCAACAGCGCCACCACGCCGACCATACCGGCCTTTTTCGCTTCCACCACCTGCACTTCGAACGCGGTGGCGACAATGGCAAAGTCGCGCAGCATGGCGCCGCCCATCAGGCCCACGCCGGCAAACAGCGAGACGTCGGCCAGGCCCTTGGTGCCGCCGGTCTGTACGCCGCCCCAGTAGGCCAGGCCCAGGCCAATCACGATGGCGATGGCGGAGCCGTGCACGCGGCCCATGGTCAGGTGGCGCGAAAGTTTCATCGACACCAGCATCACCAGGCCCACCAGCGCAAATGCGGTGACCAGGCCGTTGTGGCGTGCGGTTCCTTCGAGTAGTTCCAGCATGACGATCTCCTTAACGCGCGGTAACTGGGGTGGCTGGGGTAGCCAGGATTGGATCGACCGGCAGCGGCAGCGTGTCTTCTTCGACCTTCTCGCCCCGGTTGATCAGCGCAATCACGCAAGCGCACACCACCACGCTGCCCACTGCCGCCAGCAACGCGACCGGGCCGCCGCGCAGGGCCGTCAGCACGTTCTGCTGCGCCGCCATGGCGACCACCACCGGAATGTACATCGCACCCCAGAAGGCCACGCCCATCTCGGTCTGTTCGGGCATCCAGCCCTTCTTGTGCATCCACAACCGCGCGCAGATGAGCAGGATCATCGCGATGCCCACGCCGCCGACATTGGTCTTGGCGCCGATCAGGTTGCCCAGCAGGTCGCCGAGGAAGATCCCCAGCAGGTGGCAGATCGCCAGTAAAGCGGTTCCATAGATAATCATGATTGTGTCTCCTACCAGATTGAACTCGTTCCAGGAATGCAGCCACCACGCCGTTTTATAGTGGTTTCATGGGCGGCCGCAGATGACCATCAGGCGCTGGCTGCTCCTTTCCACTGCTCGCGCAGCAATTGCCGGACGCGCCGCGAGGCGGCCCGGTGTTCGCCATCGAAGCGGGTGGCGAGATCCTTGCGGCTGTCGTTGTCGATGTCGGCCAATGCCGCTTCCAGCGTGGCAGTCACCAGCGCCACGTCGTCTGCCGAGGGCGCGGCGGCGCTGATCGGTTGCAGCACCTTCCACAACAAGCCCAGCGAGGCATAGCTGTGAATGTCGTAGGCCATCGGTGGCACGCTTTGCGCCAGTGCTTCCAGCGCTTCCACCGAACGCAGCGTGATGCGCGCGGCCGATGCCTTGCCCATCGCATGTACCATCACGCCAGGGTCGTCGAAGGCGATCAGGCGGTTGGCCTGGTAGCCGTGCGCCAGGAAGGCGCCCGACATCGCCAGCCCGACGATCAGGCCGATCACCGGGTGGCCGGCGAGGCGCGCCTGGGCATAGGCGCCGGCCGCGCCAGCGAGCGCCTGGTGGATGCCGAAGGCTTCCTCGCGGCGGCCGTAGGCCTGGCTGGTGACGTCGATGACGGCGACGATGGGCCGCTTGCGGGCAGCAGCGCGGTCGGCGTCGATGACCTCATGCACGGCTTGCGCCAGTCGCCAGCCTTCGACCAGGCCGACTTCGCCGGTGCGGGCACGCGGAAAGCGGTTGTCGGCGTCGGGTACCACGGCGATGAACCGGGCCGGCGCGCCGGCCAGACTAGCGTCGCGCACGCGTACCGCCGGCCAGCTGTGTACATCGGCGCCATTGGCACCATTGGCCAGCAGGTCGAGCCAGGTGCCGCCATTGGAGGTGTTGTTTGCAGTGTTCATCACAGTTCCTTTCCGTACAGGGCGCGTACATCGGCCGCTTCGGGCTGGCCGGCGGTGTCGAATCGCGCCAGGCGCTGGAGGTAATCGGCGTAACGGTCGCTGCGATGCTCGAGCGGCGGCCCGGCGCGGAAGAGGTCCGCCACCACGCTGCGCACCTGCGCCGTATCGTCATCGACCAGCGCGTCGGCCAGGGCTGTCGCCGTGCGCTGCTGGCCGCCGGTCAGGCCCCAGATCAGGGCGCGGTTGCGCGAGTCGAATTCAGCGACGCCCGCTTCCTGCTCGATCACCTGCGGACCGTTGAGGCCCAGGCGCGCCTCGCGGGTGAGCACGAGGTATGAGCACAGGCCGGCGGCGATCGACATGCCGCCATAGCAGCCCACGGTGCCGGCGCTGACGCCGATCACTGGCCGGTAGCGGCGCAGATCGACGATGGCCGACTGAATTTCGGCAATCGCGGCCAGCCCCAGGTTGGCTTCCTGCAGCCGCACGCCGCCGGTTTCAAACAGGATCACTGCCTGGGTGGCAATGCCGGCGCGGTTGTCTTCGGCCGCCAGTTCCAGTGCGCCGGCGATCTTTGCGCCGCCCACTTCGCCCATGCTGCCCCCCTGGAAAGCGCCTTCGATGGCCAGCACAACGGTGGCCACGCCATCGACGGTGCCCTTGGCCACAACCACGCCGTCATCTGACTGGGTGACCAGTTTTTGCTGCGCCAGCCAGGGCGAGGTAACCCGGTCGAAAGGGCCGATCAGTTCGCGCATGGAGCCGTCGTCGAGCAGGGCGCGGGCGCGGTTGCGGGCGCTGCGCTCGATGAAACTGTCGCGGGCAAGTAGTTGTTCGATGTTCATGGCCGGGTTCCTCCCAGTTGCGCTTCTTCGAAGGCCTGCTCGATGCGCATGCGCACCACGCCCGGCGTGGCGCCGTTGTCGTTGATCTCGATGCTGGCCCCCGGCAGCGTGGCGTCGGCAAACACCCGTTCCAGCAACGCCTTCCAGGTGACGCCATAGCCATCGACCGAAGTTTGCACGGCGATGGTGGTCACCGCGCCAGAGCGCGGTTCCAGCAGCACCTCGAGGTCGCCGGATGCGACCACGCCGGTCACCGTGCGCGATGCTGCAGACTGGCCGGCGGGAAATTCAAAATGCAGTCGTTCCATGTTGGGCCTCCGTAGCTTGTAATTGTTCGGTAGTGCGCTGGTCGCGACGCGCGAGGCGGTCCAGCAGCAAGGTCGCCGCCAGCAAATCGGCGGCGCCGCCGGGCGACAAGCCGCGCGCCAGCAGGTCCGCATCGAGCTCGCGCAAGGCTGCGCGGCCGACGCCGGTGCCCACGCCGCCGGCAGCGAGCACCGCCTGTGCGCCGGTCTGCGCCGCCGCCAGTGCAGCGGGGCCGCCGCGCGCCAGCAGGCAGGTGTCGTCCAGGTCGGCCATCACGGCCAGCAGCGCGTTCAGTTGCGCGACATTTTCAGCCTCGCCACGGCCGCGCGCGGTGTGCAGCATCGGCAGCGCCACGTCGGTCACGTGCGGGAAAGCCGCTTCGGCCTGGCCGCGCGCACCGCCCACGCAGTAGATGCGGCGCGCCGTCTCGCCCTTGTTGCCGGTGCTGGCCGGGGCGGCGGGATCGTTCAGGCGCGCCAAGGCGCCGGCCCGCGCAGCGATGGTGCGGGCGTCAGCGGAACCCTGCGCGGCAGCGGTGACCAGCAGCCCGAGCGCCCAGATCGCGCCGCGGTGTGTATTGACGCCGCCGGTGGCGTCCATCATCTGCGCCTCGCCGGCGCGACCGATGGCGCCGATGCGCTGGCGCAGCGCCGGCAGGTCGGTCATGGTGGCGCCGGCGTGGGCCATCGCTTCGAAGGCGGGGCGCAGCGCATGGGCCGAGCGGCACATCAGCAGCCAGCTCAAGTCGCTGTGGGCGCCGCTGCCGCGCATGTCCACCAGGCCCGGTTTTGGCGTGAGCATGGCCTCATCGACCAGGGCTGTTATGGCCAGATCGGCCAACTGCGCAAGCCTGGCGCCGGCCAGGTCCACCGGCACCGGCGCAGTCAAGGAAAGATCGTGAAGTGTGTTCCGCAGTGTCGTCATTACCAGCTCCTGAATTTGGCAGGCGGGTCGTACAGGCCATCGGACCAGTCGACCAGGTCGGCGATGCTCTTGGCGGCCAGCAGCGAGCGCGTGGCCTGCGAACGCTGTACACCCAGGTCTTCCGGCAGCGCGATCAGCCCGTCCTGGCGCATGCGCGCGGTCTGTTTTGGGTCGTGGCGCAGGCCGACCGGCGTGACACCCGCCACTGCCGCCAGCATCGCCTT
The DNA here is from genome assembly GCF_001758785.1 of Duganella phyllosphaerae. GTDB lineage: Bacteria > Pseudomonadota > Gammaproteobacteria > Burkholderiales > Burkholderiaceae_D > Rugamonas > Rugamonas phyllosphaerae. The sequence continues at coordinate 67,313 of NZ_LROM01000061.1, read as the reverse complement.
GCGCTCTTCCAGGTTGCGCGCCTTGTACAGGTAGGCAATGCCTTCCTCGGTCAGTACGTGGCTGACGTCGTCGCCGTAGATCATCACCGGCGCCAGCGGCATGCCCGAGGCTTTGCCTACCGCCACCGCGTCGAGCGACTCGACGATGGTCGGTTGCGTACCGTCCTGGAACGTCTCGACCATCTGCACCACCAGCTTGCGTCCGCGCGAGAGCGGGTCGTCGCCTTCGATCAGGTCCAGCCAGGCCGGCGTAGCGTGGCGGCGGCCGTGCGGGTCGTGACCCATGTTGGGTGCGCCGCCAAAGCCGGTCAGGCGGCCGTGGGTAACGGTGGACGAGTTGCCGAGGCCATCCATCTGCAAGGTGGCGCCGATGAACAGGTCCACCGCATACTGGCCGGCCATCTGGCACAGCAGGCGGTTCGAACGCATGGAGCCGTCGCGGCCGGTGAAGAATACGTCGGGGCGGGCGGCGGTGTAGGCTTCCATCCCCAGTTCGGCGCCGAAACAGTGCACGCTGTCCACCCAGCCGCTCTCGATGGCGGGGATCAGGGTTGGGTGGGGATTGAGGGTCCAGTGGCGGCAGATCTTGCCCTTCAGGCCCAGCTGTTCGCCGTAGGTAGGCAGCAGCAGTTCGATCGCGGCGGTATTGAAGCCGATGCCATGGTTGAGCGACTGCACGTTGTGGCGCTCATAGACGCCACGGATCGCCATCATCCCCATCAGCACGTGCACCGGCTTGATCAGGCGCGGATCGCGGGTAAACAGCGGTTCGATATAAAACGGCTTGTCGGCCTGCACCACGAAGTCGATCCACGAACCGGGAATGTCCACGCGCGGCAGGTCGCCCGGATCGTCGACGATCTGGTTTACCTGGGCGATCACGATGCCATCGTGGAAGGCGGCCGCTTCCACCAGTGCCGGCGTGTCTTCGGTGCTGGGGCCGGTGTACAGGTTGCCCTGGCGGTCGGCCATGTAGCCGGCCACCAGCACCACGTTGGGCGCCAGGTCCACGTACAGCCGCGCATACAGTTCCACGTAGGTGTGCAGCGCGCCCACTTGCAGCACGCCGTCCTGCAGCAGCTGCGAAATGCGCAGGCTCTGGGTGCCGGCAAAGGCGAAATCGAGCTTGTTGGCGATGCCGCGCTCGAACAGGTCGAGGTGCTGCGGCAGGCTCACGCTGGGCATGATCATGTGCAGCTTGTTCACCTTGTCGGCATTCAGCTGCACCATCGCGCGGGCCAGGAAGTCCGCCTGTTTCTGGTTATTGCCTTCCAGGACCACGCGGTCGCCGCTGGCGATCAGCAGTGCGAGCGCATCGACGATGGCGTCGGCGCCGATGATGGGGCCGTCGGCCAGGTGCCGCACGGAGTCGAGGCGGCGGCGCTTTTCCTGGCGCCGGGTGTCCCACTGGCGCGGTGGCTTGCTCTGGTTGTTCATGCTGTCTCCTGTCATTGCTGTCGGATGTCTGACTGGTCCCAGCATAGGCGGCAACAGGGGCCGGTTCAATCAACCGCAGCGCCCCGACGTTTACCTTCAGCTTAAGTATCGCTATACTGGTTCGAAAGGAACACGCCATGATCGACGAAGAAATCACGCTCAAGAAACTGGAAATTTTCCTGGCCTTCATGCGCCTGGGCAGCCTGGCGCGGGTGTCGGAAGAGGTGGGGCAGAGCGTGGTGAGCGTGCACCGGGCACTGCATTCGCTGGAAGAAGGCCTGCGTTGCCAGCTGTTCGCGCGCGAAGGGCGCAAGCTGACCGCCCAGCCAGCCGCCTTCGCGCTGGCCACGCATGCGCAGCGGGCCGTCAACGAGGCCGAAGAAGGCATCCGCAAGGTACGCGAGATTGCCGGTTTCAACAGCGGCCGGCTGCGAATCGGCTCGCTGTATTCGCTGACCTTGCGCTGCATTCCGCACCTGCTGATGGGCCTGAAATTGCGGCGCACGGAACTGCACGTGGACCTTACGCTCGGCTCCAACAAGGACTTGCTGCAAGGCCTGGCCGACGGCCGGCTCGACGCGGTCGTGATCGGCCTGCAGGCGCCCAGCGACGATGGCCGCCTGATCGCCGTCCCGCTGTTCGAGGACGAGGTGCGCCTGGCCGCGCCGCTCGGCTCGCCGTACGCGGGCGCCCGGCAGGTGGACTTGCGCCAGTTGCGCCACGAACAGTGGATCACGCTCGGCGCCGGCTTTGTCACGTCAGACAGTTTCAACCACGCCTTCCGGCAGGCTGGCTTTGCGCCGGAAACGGCGATGCAGGTCGGCGATATTTTCTCGCTGATCAACCTGGTGGGCAGCGGCATGGGTTACAGCCTGCTGCCGGCGCGAGTGGCCGAATACAGCGCACGCATCGAGCTGATTCCGCTGGCGGCGCCGTACGCCTCGCACCAGGTCATCTCGCTGTTGATGCTCAAATCGCGTGAGCGCGATCCCAACCTGCTGGCCCTGGCGGCAGAGTCGCGCATGTTCGACAATGCCAGGGACAAACGCTGAGCTTGCCACAATTTTAGGCGTAGAATTTTACACAAGGTGATTCAACTACTACCTGTTTCGCCTAAAATGCGACAAATTCCGACCAGGAAACCGTCTTATCAGCTGCCTGGATCGACTTTTGAAAAGCCGGTCGCTATGATTATGTTTCTAAAAGGAAAATAATCCGGAGGCGGCATGCAGTGGTTTTATGATTTAAAGATCGGCAAGAAGCTGATCATCTCGTTCGCTATCCTCACTGTTTTCACTTGTGCACTGGGCGTGTTTGCGATTGCCCAGATGACCAAGGTCAGCCAGGCTTCCAGCGACATCGCCACCAACTGGCTGCCAGCGGTGCGCTACCTTGGGCAGATGCAGAACTCGCTCTCGCGCTACCGTATTTCGGAAGCGACCCACATCCTGCTCACCGCCGAAGAGGACATGGCCGCCACCGACAAGTCGATGGCCACCCGGTTCGAAACGCTGTCCAAGCAGCAGGCCTCGTACGCGGCGCTGGTGTCCGAGCCGGAGGAAAAACGGATTTACGGCGAGCTGCAAAAATCGCTGACCGACTACATGGCGCAAAGTAAAAAGCTCACCGGGCTGTCGCACGCGGGCAGCAAGGAAGAAGCGCGCACGCTGTTCCGGGGCGCCTCCAACAAGCTGTTCCGCCAGGTGAACGAGCAGCTCGAAGCGCTGGTCAAGATCAACGACGACGGCAGCACGGCGTCGGACGAACAGGCTACCGCCACCTTTGCGCTGTCGCGCAACCTGATCCTGGGCGTGCTGGTGGTGTTGATCGTGGTCGGCATGGCGCTGGCGGTATGGGTGGCGCGCATCGTCTCGCGGCCGTTGCAGGAAGCAGTCGAAGTGGCCCAGCGCGTGGCCAACGGCGACCTGACCGCCAACATTGCGCCCGGCGGCGGCGACGAAACCGGCCAACTGATGGCGGCCCTGGAGCTAATGAACGCCAGCCTGCTGCGCGTGGTGGGCGAGGTGCGCAGCGGCACCGACACCATCGCCACCGCCTCGGCAGAAATCGCCAGCGGCAACCTCGACCTGTCGAGCCGCACCGAAGAACAGGCCAGCTCGCTCGAAGAAACCGCTTCGGCCATGGAAGAACTGACCTCCACCGTCAAGCAGAACGCCGACAATTCGCGCCACGCCAAGCAGCTGGCGCAATCGGCGTCCGACATCGCCGGCGATTGCGGCAAAGTGGTGGGCGAGGTGATCACCACCATGGAATCGATCAGCTCGTCGTCGCGCAAGATCGTCGACATCATCAGCGTGATCGACGGCATCGCTTTCCAGACCAATATCCTGGCGCTGAACGCGGCGGTGGAAGCGGCGCGCGCCGGCGAGCAGGGCAGAGGCTTTGCCGTGGTCGCCACCGAGGTGCGCAACCTGGCCCACCGCAGCGCTGCCGCCGCCAAGGAAATCAAGATACTGATCGACGACTCGGTGGTGCAGGTAGGTTCCGGCACGTCGCAGGTACAGCAGGCCGGCAAGTCGATGAGCGACATGGTCGAGAGCGTACGCCGCGTGAGTGAAGTGGTCAGCGAGATCACGGCCGCCAGCCAGGAGCAGAGCGTGGGCATCGAAGAAGTGAACCGCGCCGTGATCCAGATGGACCAGGTCACCCAGCAAAACGCTGCGCTGGTGGAAGAAGCCGCCGCAGCGGCTGCCGCCATGCAGGAGCAATCCGCGAACCTGGCGGCGGTGGTCAGCGTATTCCGCCTGGCATAGACCAGGACAGACAGCAACAATAACTCACCACCCAGGAGATAACATGAAGAAAAGCCTCATCGCCGGCGCCGTGCTGGCCGCCATCGGCGCAGCCGTTCCGGCCGCCGCGCAATCGAACGTCACCCTGTACGGCCTGCTCGACACGGGCGTCGAAAACCTCACCCACGCCGGCCCGCAAGGCAGCGCCACCCGCGTCAGCTCGGGCGGCATGAACAACTCGCGCTTCGGTTTCCGTGGCACCGAGGACCTGGGCGGCGGCCTGAAAGCCATATTCCAGCTCGAAGGCGGCTTGTTGACCGACATCGGCGGCTCCGATGGCGGCCTGTTCCGGCGTCAGGCCAACGTGGGCCTGGAAGGTTCGTTCGGCCGTGTCGTCCTCGGCCGTTCGTTCACCACGGTGTACGACTTCATCGTGGCGTTCGACCCGATGGCTTATGCACCGTACTACTCGTGGGCGTCGAGCGGCTCGGCCTCGGGTGTCAACAGCTATGGCATGATCACGTCGGCCGACAACATCGTCAAGTACTCGATCGAAACCGGACCAGTCAAATTCGGCGCCACCTACGCCTTCGGCGAGCAGAGCACCGGCACCGCCGACGGCGCCCGCACGCAGCTTGCCGCCACCTACACGATGGGCAATTTCGCTGTCGTCGGTTCGGCCGAACAGGGCAACGGCAACAACGTCGCCGCCACCAACCGCCACGACAGCAGCCGCATCTACCACCTGGGCGGCATGGTCAACGCGGGCGACTTCAAGGTGCAAGTGGTGGCCCGCAGCTACAAGAACGAATTGAACAACCGCGCCTTGCCCGACGTGCGCGCCAACACCTACTGGGCCGGCCTGACCTACAAGGCCAGCCCGGCGATGACGCTGGTCGGCGCGGTGTTTTACACCGACGTGCGCAACGTTTCTTCGCGGGTAGAGTCCGATCCAAAAATGTACATCACCCGCGCCCGCTACGCTTTGTCCAAGCGTACCGACCTGTACGTCACCGCAGCCTATGCCAAGGCCAAGAACAACCAGGTGATCAGCCTGTCGCGTAACGATGCGGGCTTTGCCGACACCCAGCGCGGCTTGATGGCCGGTGTGCAGCACCGGTTCTGATGTATCGTTCGGTGTAATGATGCCGCAATGGCCGAGGTGGCCCGCCTGCTGGCGCCCTACTTCGCTGGGGCGGCCTTGGTGCGGATGGCTTGCAGTTCGTTGGTCAGCCAGACCTGGCTGGCCATGGGCTGCGCGTCACCGCATCGCACCTGGTAAGGCTTGCCCGACATGCTGCTCGAGCTTGCCCCCAGCTTGATGAACTCTTCAGTACCATCAAGTTTCTTCTTCTCCAACAGGTAATTCAACTTTTTCGTCAGGTGCGCCCTGGCGTCGGCGGAGCTATACCAGCTGCCGTTGCGGCTGAACTGGCAGCCGGAGGCGCCCAGGCGGTTGAGCAGGGTGTCGATCTCGGCGCGGGAGCTGGCGGGCAGCTCGGCGGACAATGCCGGCGACGCGGTAGTTGCCAGCGTCGAGAAGGCAAGGGCGAGGGATAAGGCGAGGATATTTGTTGTGCGCATGGGGGGGAATGATACTGCCTTTTACGAGATAACTATCTTGCATATATTATTTTAAAGGTAATATGATCGGACGACATCCATTGAAGAGGTAATCATATGGCATCACGATCGCGCAACACGGCAACCGATGTTCAACGCTACGTCCTGTTACCTAAACGGGGTCTGCATTCGGAGGCGCTACGCGAGCCGCTCGCGTCTCCCCAAATTTTTTCCTCCATGATGGCTGCCAGGCTGGACCTGCAGGGTGTCGCCAAGGCGGCTGCCCAGCCGGAGGCGGCGGTCAAGATCGTGCACTCGAGTGCGCAAAGCGGTCCCAAGCTTGTCGAACTGAGCGATGTCGCGGCAAACGCATTAAAGGCCAGCAATGCCGGCGTCAGGCTGGTGCCGTTGGTGCGCTACGAGATCGCCCGCAGTCCCAGGTGGCAGGTCCTGCGGCCCGCAGCTGTTCGCAGCAAGGCGGCTGCGGCAGCGGCGCCAGGCTTGAAGATCAAGGTGGTCGATACCGTGAGCGGCAAGCCCGTCAGGGGCGCAATGGTGGTGGCCTTCACGAATTTCGCCGGCCAGGAAGGCGCGCAGGGCACCAGCAATGCGAAAGGCGAGGTCACCTTGCAATTTACCGGCGCCAGCAAGACGCTCGACTTGTTGCTGATCTATGGTCCGGCCGGTTACTGGGGGCTGTGCGAGCGTGCCCGGAAAATCAGGAATGGCGACAGCGTCGGTATTGCCCCCATCGACCTGGCGGTGCCGGACTTCCTCGCAACCGTCTATGGCGGACATCCCGCCGAAGCAGGTAACGGCGTGCGGGTCGGGGTGATCGATACCGGTGTCGATGGCAAGCATCCCGACCTGACAGTGCTGGGCGGGGCCGCGTTTGTCGCCGATGAGAACGATGCCGGCGGCTGGGGGCCGGCCAAGGAGCAAGGCGAGCACGGGACGCATGTGGCAGGCATCATCGCCTCCCGGGGGCGGCAGCCGGCCGGCAAACCTGGTGTGGCGCCCGGGGTGGCACTGTACAGTTACCGGGTTTTTCCCAATGCAGGCGGCGGCGCCACCAATTACGACATCTTGCGCGCGATAGAGCAGGGCGTCCAAGACCAGTGCGACCTGCTGAACCTGAGCCTGGGCGGCGCATCGCCCGATGAGGCCGTGCACGACGCCATCAAGGAGGCGTATGACAAGGGCACTTTGTGCATCGTCGCTGCCGGCAATGACGGCCGCCAGCCGGTATCCTATCCGGCCGCATGGACCGAGTCCATCGCGGTATCAGCAGCTGGCAGGCAAGGTACTTTTCCCGCCAATTCTTCCGAAGCGCTGGACATAGCGCCGCCGGCGGCAGCCACGGATGAGATGCTTTTCATTGCGCAGTTTTCCAATGTCGGGCCGGAGATCGACCTGACCGGCCCCGGCGTTGGTATCGTCTCGACACTGCCCGGTGGTGGCTACGGTGTGATGAGCGGTACTTCCATGGCGTGTCCGGCTGCGGCCGGCGCCGCAGCCGCGTTGCTGGCCGCCCAGCCCAAGGTGCTCAAGATGAAACGCAACCGCGACCGGTCTACGGCCATGCTGGCCGTGATTAATGCTGCGGCAAAGTCGCAAGGGTTTCCCAAGGACCTGGAGGGACTGGGGATGCTGCCTTGATCGGGCCAGTGATCGTGCTATATTGGGTGTATGAGCCAAGTTATCCTGCGACGCACCGCTGATGCCACCGTATCCACCGAGGAAGTGCTTTCCCTGGTGGGGGAGACTGTTCACGGGCGCGTCATTCATCACAGTGGCGACAATGTGCTGGTCGACGTGGCTGCCGGTGAGCTTGACACGCTCAGGCGTAAATTGACGGGCTGGGTCGTGTCGCCGCAGCAGGAACGGATCGACGTCCCGGACACACGGCGGCGCCTCGTCTAGCAGCCTGTCGGGCTTGGGGAGTCAGAGCGAAAAAATAGCTGGTCGAGGACAGATTTTGTCGATTTGGCAGTGCCCATAGCGGGCTATGGGCCGAGAAAGCGGCGAAATATGGACCGATCCAGGTGTTTTTGCAGCTGACGATCCCAAGTCCGATAGGCTGCTAGCTGGCGTGGCCCGGAGGTGGCGCCGTTGGCGCCTGCGCCGCCTCCACCGCATCGTCCAGGTTCTTGACGGCGGTAATCATGCCAAGTGCGTTCCCGGTCGGAATGGTCGCAGCCAACCCGATCAGGGCGGTGACAATGCCGATCATCGCCTTCGCGTCAACGATGTGCTTGAGCGCTTCCCTGGCAGATTCGGTGGCACTGTCCAGTGATGCCAGGGCGATCTGGCCATCGTCGAGGGCGATGCCGACGGCCTGGGTGGTGAGGTCGGTCGCCAGATTGAACAGCGTCACTTCCAATGATTGCAGTTGGGCCCTGTCATTTTTTGGGATGGCATCCCATTCGGCCAACACGCGGTCGCCCACTGCCACCGCTGCCAGCCGAAACTGCCTGGCGAGTTGCAATGCCTGTTTTGCAGCCAAGATATTGTCGCTCATGGTGACCCCCGTTTAGTTTTATCCGACTGCGCGCACGGCAATATATGCGGCGCGAATCTGCCTGGTCTGCCTTGCGAGTTGCGAAAGAACTTCCTGGTCCGATATCCGGTGACGGTGGTCGTACAGCGACTGATGCGCAACGCCAATTTTCTGCAAGGTCTCGATGTACCGGGGAATGGCGCGAGCGCGGGCCGCGTAAGCAGGCTTGCCGAGCTCGAGATTTGCGTACGCCATTTGCGCAGCGACCGGTTCGCGCATAGTGCCGTCCTGGCCTTTTTCCTCGCCCATGCCGATCAGGGTCTGATGGTAGCTGACGAAGACCGCTTGCTCGGTGTTCAGGGACTCGGCGAAACCTTCCATTATGACGGTCATGGAAGCGATCACTGTCTGCAGGGGCGCATTGGCATGCTCGATTACCTGCTTCAATTCCCGTTGTTGATAGGTGCTGGCGAGCGCACCGGTGAATGCCTTGCCGAGTGCTCTGACAGCTTCCGCTTTTTCTTCGGTGAGGTATCGGGCTTGTGCTGCCGCATCGACCATTGCGTCAAGTTCGGGATCGAAATTTGGCGCCTCGTCACCTGCCAGGTCGGCCAGCGCATTCATATAGGCAGAGACGGATCGGTGATAAATCGCCAGTTCAGCACCTTGCTTCTTGCGCTCTTCCGCAACCCTGGTCAGATGATTGCGCTGTGCAGTATCTGCCCTGAACGTAAAGGCTTTTCTATACTCCGGGCTCTGCACGTAGTCATCGCTCAGTCTGGTGTAGCTGGCGCCATCGGCCGACATCCTGCCGAACTCCTGGATCGCACCGAGGTTGACGCATCCGCTAAGGCTCAACGCGATCGCCAGCACAGCTGGCCGGGTAATTGAGTCGAACAATTTATCCCCCATGGTGTAGGCAACTGGCGAGCCAGAAACGCCTGGCCGACCATCCGATGACATTACTATTATTTAAATAATATGTGGAATAATTTTTGATGTATTTTTACCACTTACTTCATTACAGGCAACGCCTCGCCAGGGTTCGTTTTCCTAAAAACGCAGAACATGATGTCGCTCGGAAATGCCGATAACACGGGAATCGAACACAGGACGGCAAGATATTGCAGATACAACGACAATCCTGAAATATCGCCGGTGCAACGAATGCGCTCGAACAGGCCTTTCGCGCGCAGCGAAGGCAGCTGCCCGGAATAGACGCCAGCGAAGCCATGCCTGGCCACCAGCAGCTGCAGGTTGCGCGGATTGAAGTAATGGACGTGCGGGGAGGGCAGATCCTTCTGCCAAAGCCGGTTGAACGGGTTGTGCCACCCCAGCCTGGCGAAGATTGTCGATAAACGGTAGAAGAAGCCGCGGCTGTTGGGAAGATTGAGTACCAGCAGCCCATTCTCGCTCAAGCGCGCACGGCAGGCGTCGAGGGCCGCGGCTATATCGGGAATATGCTCGATGACGTCGTTGAACACGATGACATCGAATGATTCATCCGGCGCCAGCGCATCGGGAAAATAGCCGGGACGTACCGGCAGGCCGCGCGATGCGGTGCGGTTTCCAACCACCGCATCGGGCTCGATGCCCATGACGTCGAAATATTCTTTGGCTGTCTCGAGAAACCATCCGTGCGCGCATCCCACGTCGAGCAGGCGCCTGGCCTGTGGCTGTGCATGTTTGCGCACCACGTGCAGGATGTCGCGAAAATTTTCCTGCCGCAGCGACTTCAAACCAACTTCACGTTCGAGTTCGTCGACCGCAGCGCCATCACGCTTGGCGTTGATCTTGACTGCGAGCGCTGCGCCTTCGTAGCCACAGGCGGTGCAGGAGGTATGCCAATCGGTCAAACCTCGTGATTGCGGGGCGCTGCAAACGACACATTGCATGATCATCCTGGCTGAAGTATTTTGGTTTGTTGCCAAGCTTAACTGATCAGCGATGTTTTGCAAATACCAACAGGTGTGCTGAATCCGGTGTCAGCAGTACGCCGCCAACTAGCGAACCGGCAATTATTCACCCATTCTGCGTCTCCGAGCTTCTCAGCTCTTGTCGGGCGCGGCCGATTACTTCGCGCGCGGACGTGAGACCGAGGACAGCCATGATGGCAGCGACGGCGATATCGGGCCAGGCGGTGCCCGTGCCAAAAACACCGAGTGCAGCCAACATCACGGCGACATTGCCGATCATGTCGTTGCGCGTGCAGAGCCAGACTGAGCGCATGTTGGCGTCACCATCGCGGAAAGCGTATAGACACCAGGCGACCACGCCGTTCGCTGCGAACGCGAGCATACCTATCGCCCCCATGGTTTCGGCAACCGGCGTATGTCCGCCCAGCCCCGTCCAGAGCACGCGAGCCAGTACCAGCAGGCCGAAAATTCCCATGACCATGCCCTTGGCATAAGCCGCGCGACTGCGCCACACGACGGCCAGGCCAAGGACAAACAGCGATACGCCGTAGTTGGCCGCATCACCGAGAAAATCCATGGAGTCGGCCAGCAGCGCCGCCGAGTGTGCCTGCATGCTGGCAACCACTTCGACCACGAACATCGCGGCGTTGATCAGTAGCGCAATCCACAGCACTTTGCGATAGCGCGGGTCCGGCGCACGCGCGGATCCGCAGGAACCTGAACAGCAATCAGCCATGACACTCTCCCGATACAAAAGTGCATTAGAATCCCTCTAGCTACTACAGGGTCAAGAGGCATGCGATGAATTTGAAAATAGGGGAGCTGGCGGCGCGCACCGGTTGTCTGCCGGAGACGATTCGCTACTACGAACAGCGCGGCTTGCTCAGCGCCCCGGCGCGCTCAAGCGGCAACTATCGGTTGTACGGCCCTGTGCATGTGGACCGGCTCACCTTTATCCGGCGCTGTCGCAGCCTCGATATGTCGCTAGACGAGATCCAAGCGCTGCTGGTGCTCCAGAATGAACCGGAGCAGCCGTGCGGTGGAGTGAACGATCTGGTCGATCACCACATCGAAATTCTTGGCCGCAAAATGGCAGAGCTGCAAGCATTGCAGCACGAACTGATGCATTTGCGTTCGCGATGTCAAAGTACTGGCCGGGTACGTGAATGCAAAATTTTACGTGACCTGATCTCGTAGGCGACGACCATTCAAAATGGCGATGACGGACCAGGGCAAGAAGCAGGGCTCGTAGTGACGACGATTCAAAATGCCGATGACGGGACAGTGCAAGACGCAGGGCAGCGTTTCAGACCTCGCATTTGACATAATATAAATTATGCGAAGTTATGGTTCCAGTCCCGACCGCACTCCAACCGAGGCCAGTATCTCGTCATGCCGCTCATTATCGGTCTTGTGCAGATACGCCGCCGTGGTCGCAATGCTGGCATGGCCAGCCGTCTCCTGCAGCGTCTTCAGTTGCACGCCGTTGTTGGCATGGTTGGTCAGCATGCTGTGGCGCAGCCAGTGTGCCGATGCCTGGCGCAGCGTGGCCGCCATGTCCGCGTCGCCGAACGCATCCGCCGCGCCGGCCGCTGCGGCGAAGATTGCCTTGAGTGCGTCCGATGCCGCCTCGTCGGTGATGCGCACCAGCGCGTCGCCGCGGCTCGACAGGACCAGCGGCGTGGTGTCGGTGCGGACCGCGTGCGGCAGCAAGCCGAAGGCGGCGCGGTATTGGCGGTACGCGGACAGCATCTCGGGCGGCACCGGCAGTCGGCGCGGCTTATTGCCTTTCCCGAGGACGTCCAGCCACCAGCGGCCGTTGCCCTCGGTGTAGAACGCGCCCATGTTGGCGCTGACGATTTCGTTGAGCCGTGCGCCGGTGTGGATGTAGGCCGTGAGCAGGAAACGATCGCGTTCGCGGCGGCGCATGGCGGCAGGCGTCGGTGCTTCGCGCGTGGCCACCGTGTGCAGCGCCAGCGCCAGTGCGTCGTGCGTCAGGTAGCGCGTGATGCGGCTGGCACTGGCCGTCTTGACGTGCTTGACCAGCGCCGCCGGATCGCGCCGCAAATAGCCGGTCTGGGTGGCGTACGCGAACAATCCCTTCACTGCGATCATCGCCTGGCGCCGGCTGGCGTCGGACAACGGGCCACTGAACGGCCGATAACGCTCGTCGCTGCGCGGCCACTTGGTGGTGGAAATCCACGATGCCGGCGGCGCCTTGATGAAATCCTTGTAGCCGTTCAGGTCGGCCACACTGAGCTGGCGCAGGGTCTTGCCCGCCTCTTCCCGGCACCAGGTCAGGAAGCGAAACAGCTCTTTCTGGGTGTTGGCGATCGATTTGGGGCCCAGTTCACCGTGGCTGATGAATTCGCGGGCAATTTCGCTGTCGGTCTGGGCGTCCGTGATGGCGTCCTCGGCGATGGTTCGCAGCGCGTCGCGGTCGCGCTGGCGCCGCTGGGCGGCACCGTCACTGTGGGCGGGAAACGGCTCGAGGTTGATGACGGCAAACTTCTTCTCTGGCGGAGGCTGCTGCATGGCGGATACCGGGCTAAAAGACTGTGTGAATGTACAGTCAATTATACAGTATTGCATACAGTAATATTCATCGACAATATAGGTAGTAATGTCGAGTAGATTGGAGTGGAATATGGAACGCCATGGGCAGGTTTTTCCTGTCCATGGCGTGAGCTCTTTCCTGTCCATGGCGTGAGCTCTTTCCTGTCCATGGCGTGAGCTCTTTAGTCGAGGTCAGCCTTGTCATGGCGTTCCGCCACCTGGTCGGCCGGATCGCCGAAGGTACGGTTCACCCGGCGGCCGCGTTTGACCGGGGGACGCGCAGCGATCTCCTCGGCCCAGCGCCTGACGTGCTGGTACTCGTGCACCGACAGGAACTCGGCGGCGTTGTACAGCTGCCCCAGCACCATCGAGCCATACCACGGCCAGATCGCCATGTCGGCAATCGTGTACTCGTCCCCTGCCACGTAGCGATGCCGGGCCAGTTGGCGGTCGAGCACGTCGAGTTGGCGCTTGGTTTCCATGGCGTAGCGGTTGATCGGGTACTCGAGTTTTTCCGGGGCGTATGCATAAAAGTGTCCGAACCCTCCCCCCATGAACGGCGCCGAACCCATTTGCCAGAACAGCCAGTTCAGCGTTTCGGTGCGGGCACTGCCCGCCTTCGGCAGGAAGGCGCCGAATTTTTCGGCCAAATGCACCAGGATCGAGCCCGACTCGAACACGCGTTGCGGCTGTGCCCCGCTGCGGTCAACCAGCGCCGGGATCTTGGAGTTGGGATTGACGTCGACAAAGCCGCTGCCGAACTGGTCGCCTTCGTTGATGCGGATCAGCCAGGCGTCGTACTCGGCGCCGCTGTGCCCTGCCGCCAGCAATTCCTCGAGCATGATGGTCACTTTCACGCCGTTGGGCGTGCCCAGCGAGTACAGCTGCAACGGATGTTTGCCTACCGGCAGTTCCTTGTCATGCGTGGCGCCGGCTACCGGGCGGTTGATGCTGGCAAAAGTGCCGCCGGATGCGGTGGGTGCGGTCCAGACTGCAGGCGGGACGTAAGTGCTTGGTTCGGTCATTCAGATCTCCTTGGACGCGCGCAGGTGGTTGGTTGCGCGGATGGTCCATTCTAGCGGATGCATTAGAGCTGTGCTGATGGCCGGCCCTTTTATGGTTTCGTGCCCGTGAACACCGGTATAATGTCGCCCTTCACAGAAGGAATCCGCCATGTCTCTGCTAGCCCACCAGCTCGAACTGCTGTCGCCCGCCAAAACTGCCGAAATCGGCCGCGAAGCCATCCTCCACGGCGCCGACGCTGTCTACATCGGCGGTCCCGCTTTCGGCGCGCGCCATAACGCCAGCAATCCGATCGAGGATATCGCCGCGCTGGTGCAGTTCGCGCACCGCTACCATTCGCGCATTTTCGTCACGCTCAACACCATCCTGCACGACTCGGAGCTGGAAGGCGCGCGCAAGCAGATTTGGCAGTTGTACGAGGCCGGCGTCGATGCGCTGATCGTGCAGGACCTGGGGCTGATGGAGATGGACCTGCCGCCGATCCAGCTGCACGCCAGCACCCAGTGCGACATCCGCACCAAGGAAAAGGCCAAGTTCCTCGGCGACGCCGGCTTCTCGCAGCTCGTGCTCGCGCGCGAACTGACCATCAACCAGATCCGCGAGATCCACGCCGCCACCGACACCCCGCTCGAATACTTCGTGCACGGCGCGCTGTGCGTGGCGTTTTCGGGCCAGTGCTATATCTCGCATGCCGATACGGGCCGCAGCGCCAATCGCGGCGACTGTTCGCAGGCGTGTCGCCTGCCGTACACGCTGTCGGACAACGCCGGCCGCGTGGTCGCCTACGACAAGCACCTGCTGTCGATGAAGGACAACGACCAAAGCCGCAATCTCGAGGCGCTGATCGATGCCGGTATCCGTTCGCTCAAGATCGAAGGCCGCTACAAGGACATGGGCTACGTGAAGAACATCACGGCCCACTACCGCCTGCTGCTCGATGAAATCCTCGAGCGCCGCACGGAGTTCAAACGCGCCGGCAGCGGCACCACCAGCATCCACTTCACGCCCGACGTGGAGAAGAACTTCAATCGCGGCCATACCGATTACTTCGCCAACGGCCGCACCGACGAAATCGGCGCCTTCGACAGCCCGAAATACCTGGGCCTGGAACTGGGCACCGTCACCCGCGTGGCCACCGACCATTTCGACATGGTGTCCAATGCGCCGCTGGCCAACGGCGACGGCTTGAACTACATGAACAAGCGCGAGACCGTGGGCGTGCAGGCCAACGTCGCCAAGAAAATTGGCGACAGCAAGGACGGCGAAGTGTGGCGCGTTTTCCCCAACGAGGCCTTCCTCGCCCTGCCCGGCTTCAAGCCCGGCATCGCGATTCACCGTAACCGCGACCACCAGTGGGAAGCGATCCTCAACAAGAAGTCGGCTGACCGTAAAGTATCGCTGCACGTCACCCTGTCCGAACTCGATCACGGCGCCGGCCTGCGCCTGTCGCTGCTCGACGAAGACGGCTGCCTCAGCGTGACCGACGCGCCGATGGCGCTGCAACCGGCGCAGCAGGCCGACCAGGCCGCAGCCGGCCTGCGCGCCAGCCTGTCCAAACTGGGCGCCAGCATGTTTACCGCGTCCGACGTGGACCTCAATCTGTCGCAGCCGTGGTTCGTGCCGTCGGCCGCCATCAATGCGCTGCGCCGCGACGCAGTCGAAGCGCACGAAGCGGTGCGCCTGGCCGCCTGGGACCGACCGCTGCGCAAGGCCTCGGTCGAGCCGCCGCCGGTGTACCCGGAAACGCAGCTGAGCTACCTGGCCAACGTGTACAACGAAAAAGCGCGCGCGTTCTACCAGAAGCACGGCGTGCAGCTGATCGCCGCCGCCTACGAGGCGCACGAGGAAGCCGGTGAAGTGCCGCTGATGATCACCAAGCACTGCCTGCGGTTCTCGTTCAACCTGTGCCCCAAGCAGGCCAAGGGCGTGCAGGGCGTGCAGGGACAGGTCAAGGCAGAGCCGATGACGCTGGTGAGCGGCAAGGAGACCTACACCCTGCGCTTCGACTGCAAGCCGTGCGAAATGCACGTGGTGGGCGCGATGAAGACCAACATCCTGAAGTCGGCGCCACCGTCCAACGTGGCCTATACGCCGATCAAGTTCCACCGCCAGCGCCCCGGCTCCGCTTCCTAGTAGGCAGTGCGGGCGGGCACGCGCAGCGTGATCCGGGTGCCCGCGCCAGGCGCGCTGTCGATGTCGAGTGTGCCGCCCATGTTTCGGGCGCGCTCGCGCATGCCGACCATGCCCCAGTGTCCGGGGCGGTGGCCTGTGGCAGCGACGGTTTCGTCGAGTCCGCGCCCATCGTCTTCCACGCAAAGCACCAGGCCGGCCGCCGCATACTCCAGCGCCAGTGTGATCTTGCCTGCCTCGGCGTAGCGCGAGGCATTGAACAGCGCTTCGCGGGCAATCGCGTACACCTCGTCCTGCACGCCTGGCTGCAGCCGATGCGGCGCGCCGCGCACCCGCATCTCGAACTGGTGGGCGCGGTGGCCGGTCAGCCCCTTGCCGAACTGCTCGAGCGCCAGGCCCAGCTCCTCGGGCGACGCCGCGGCCCGCAAATCCATGATCTGGTCGCGCCCTTCCACCAGCAGCAACTCGGCCAGGTTGAGCGTCTGATCGAGTCGCATGCGCTCCTGCGTACCTTCCTTCAAGAGCCGGCTATGGGCGTCGAACGACAGCAGCAGCGACTGCACGCTTTGCAGCAGGGTGTCGTGCAGTGCCCGCGCGATGCGGGTGCGCTCGGCCAGTCGCTCGTGCAGGCGTTCGTGCATGCGCCGCGTCACGCTGCGGATGCGCATCGTGTAGGCGACGTAAAGCAGCAGCGCCGCCATTCCTGCCAGCAGCAACTTGAACCACCCGGTTTGCACGAAGGTCGGCGCGATGCCGATATCGAGCGCGGCGCCGGTGGTGTTCCACAGGTTGTCTTCGTTGGAAGCGATCACCTCGAAACGGTATTTGCCGGGAGCGAGGTTGGTGTAGTACGCGGCGCGCCGGCCCACCGGCTCCTGCCAGTCGCGGTCCAGTCCCACCAGCCGGTAGCGCATGCGCACCCGCTCCGGGATCGACAGGCTCAGTGCAGTGAAGTCGATCTGCATGGTGCGGGTTCCCTGCGGCAGCGCCAGTGTTGGTGAGCCGGTTTCGCGAAGCTCATGGCGTGTGCCTTCCGCCACCACGGCGACGATCCGCACCGGCGGCGGCAGGCGGTTGCGCAGGATGTTGGCCGGGTCGATGGTACCGACCGAACTGGCGGTGGCGTACCACAGCTTGCCGTCCCGGGCGCGCAGCAGCGACGGCACCGGGCGCAGTTGCGGCGCGTGGCCCTGCATGCCGTCGCGGGCGTCGAAGCGCTCGAACGCCACCTGCGTTTGCGGGTTGCTCAACCACGCTTCCAGGCTGGCTGCGGCGATGCGGTACAACCCTTCGGCGCCATGCAGCCACAGGTCGCCGTCGGCCATGCGCACGATGCCGGAGACGCCGCGAAACCGCTCGCCACGCTCACCTTGCAGTGGTACGAAGCGGCTCGATGGACGTCCGTCGCGATACAGCGCCACGCCGTTTTCGCCCCCCACCCACATGCGCTGTCCATCCGGGTGCAGTGCCAGCACGGTGCCCAACTCCAGCCCCTGCGCGGCGCCCAGGGTGCGCACATTACCTTCCGCCATCCGCACCACGCTGATCTGGCTGCGCAAATGCCCCAGCCACAGGTCACCTGCCGCATCGAGCGCCATGGTGGTGGTGAGCAGTTCCGACATGCCGCGCAAGCCGCCCGATTTCACCCAGCGGCCGTGCTCGAGACGATACACGCCCTTGCCGGCCGAGAACGATGCCCACAGCGCGCCGTCGCGGTCCAGCTGCAAGGCGTGCACGCGCAGGCCTTGCACTTCGTCGGGGAAACCGAACGTGGTGACCGTGCCGTCGAGCGCGCGGCGTTTGACGCCGGCGGTCCCGCCCAGCCACAGCACGCCGTCCGGCGCGGTATGGGCGGCGGTGATTTGGCCCGCCACTTCACGCCGGCGCGGGCCGTCCGCATCGTAGCGCCACACGTCGCCGGAATAATCGCCCACCCACACGTCGCCCTCGGGGCCGGCCAGCAGCGCCGGAAACTGCAGGCGCACCTTTCCCGGCATGGTAGACAGTCGATTCGGTCGCAGCCGGTCGATGCCTTGCGACGTGCCGATCCACAGGTTGCCCTCGCGGTCCTGGAAGCTGGCAGTGAGCATCGGCCCGCTGATACCGTTCAATGGCGACAGGCGCTGATCCGCTGCGCCGGCGCCGCCGGCATCACCGTCACCAGCGTTGCCAATGCGGCGTTCCAGCGCATCCGCGTGCAGCACCCACTGCGTGCCTTGCCGGTCGTAGCGCAAGGATTTTCCGTCCAGGTCGGGTTTGATCGCCTTGCCGCCAGGCGGTGCCGTGCGCCGCACCTGGTAGTAGCGATGCTCGAAATCCTGAGCCCAGATGGCGCCGTCGGGCGCCTCCGCCAGCGACACCCTGCCCTCGCGCGGCCAGGAGGGCCGAAAGCGCGTTTCGCCGCGGGGCCTGAAGTACGCGCCGGCATTGGTGCCGATCCAGGTAGTGCCATCGCGTGCGAACAGGACCTGGAACACGCCCAGCGCGGGCAGCCCGGCATCGGGCGGCAGGTACGCGAAGCGTTGTGCGCCCGGCGCCAGCACGGCCACGCCGTCGCGCATCGCCGCCCAGACGGCGCCGTCGGGCGCCACTTCGATATGCATCACCCCCACTGGTTGCAGGCCGCCGTTCTCGGCGTACGTGTGTGCGCCATCCTGGCGAAATACCGAGACGGCGCCCACGCGGTCGCCCACCCACAATGCGCCGTCGGGCGCAGTGGTCAGCGCCATGATGTTGCTGGTGGCAAGCGCATGGCCATGGACGTGGGACACGCGCACGAAATGCACGCCGTCGAAGCGAAACAGGCCGGTGGGCGTGGCGATCCACAGCCAGCCATCGGCGCCCTGGGCAAACTTGGTGGCGCCGGTAGGCGCGCCATCGACGGCCGTCCATGCCGTGTGCGTATATTCGGACAGCAGCGGCCTGGGGGCGGCCGCCCACGAACAGCCGGGCGCCACGACCAACAGTACACACAACAATGCTTTAGGGAGGGACACGCTCATGCAGTGGAAGGCCGTAACTGGAGGTGGGAACCGGATCGGATGGTGCAGAATATAGCGGATAAACCGCCTCTCCGGACAGGCAATTTCAGCATCCTTCTGGCGCAGTCGCCCGCATGGCGTCCCGCGAGATCTACCAAAAGACATAATTTTAGCCGAGCCTAATGGTAAGCATATGCTATGATAAATATTTCCACGCGGCACTAATTGCGTGCCATCCAACCCGGGGGCCACCTTGAGAATACCATCCTGTCTGAATACCCGCCTTGTGCCGCTCGGTGCGGCGCTGCTGCTTGCCGCCTGCGGCGGCGGCGGTGGCGAAGCGCCGGCGGGTGCCGATGGCCGCGTGGCGCTGGCCGCCTCCCTGCACCTGGGCGGCGTGGAAACTGCGCTCACGCCGGTCGCGGCCACGGCCAGCTCCAGCGAACGCGGCGACCTGGCGGCGGCTGCCGCCGTCGATCGCAATAGTCAGAGCCGCTGGAGCAGCGGCGCTTCCGACGACCAGCATCTCACGCTCGATTTCGGCCAGGTGGAAACCATCACCCGCGTGCGCATCGACTGGGAAAACGCCCACGCCACGCGCTACGCGCTGCAAGTGTCGCTCGATAACCGCAGCTGGACCACGGTCAAGACCGTGGACAACAGCCAGGGCGGCACCGAGGACATGACCGGCTTCTCGGCCGAGGGCCGCTACCTGCGCATGCAGGGCCTTGCGCGCTCAACCCAGTACGGCTACTCGATCTTCGAAATCCAGGCATATACCGGCACGCCGGCTGCGCCGCCCGCGCCCGATCCGGCGCCAGCCCCCAACGATCCGACCCAGCCCGGCGTCGTCATCAAGCCGGTCGCCGCCACCTCGTCGCCGGTGGAAAACCCGGCCATGTCCGCCACCCAGGCGGTCGATGGCAAAACCACCACCCGCTGGTCCAGCACCGCCGTCGATGGCGCCTGGATCCAGTTCGACTTCGGCGCCAGGACCGCTGTCGGCTACATGAAACTGCAGTGGGAAGGCGCGTACGCAAAACAGTATGCGCTGCAAGTGTCCGACGATGGCGAGCGCTGGACGCAACTGCGTTATGTCACCGACGGCCGGGGCGGTGCGGAGGAATTCTTCAACCTGGGCGCCTACGCCCGCTACATGCGCGTGCAGGGCGTGGCGCGCGCCACCCAGTATGGCTACTCGCTGTTCGAGGTCGAATTCAAGTCTCCCGGCAGCGACAACAGCCTGCCCACGGCCACCACCTCGCCACAGCCCTTCCCTGCCAGCGGTGCCGGCTGGGCGCCGCTGCCCTCGGCCGCCGAGCCGTTGGAGACGCTGCAGTTCACGCTGGCCGACGGCACCCTGGTCACGCGCTTCGGCGCACGTGGGCTGGCGCGCCACGGCCGCGAACGCGGCGAGGACTGGAACGAAATCGGCTACGGTCCCAACGAGACCGTGGACCCGGCCACCGGCCTGGCGGTCGATAAAGGCCCCGGCAATTACCTCACCTTCGTGCCGCAGTATTTCAAGAACCGCACCTGGGGCGTGGAGGTCATCGACAACAGCCGCGTGGCCGGCGTGACGAAACCCACGCTGATCGTCAACCAGTACACCACCGTCGATTTCCTGCCCGGCGGCGTGGCGTTCTTCCGCGGCTTCGATCGCCCCGGCGTGACCGGCTACGGCTGGATGGCCCCCGGCGAACTGGTGGACCGCGAGGTCACGATCTGCAAGTCGACACCCTACCCGGCCAACGGCAAGCTCACGAACGCCACCGGCATCAACGGCGCCTGCACCTTGCAGGTGAAGGACTACCCGGGCCACGCCGGCCTCAATGCGGACGGCCTGCCCAACGGCCAGTACGTGCCGGCCCGCGCGCTGGCTGCGGGCGACGCCATCGAAGTTTCGCCGTCGATGTTTTCCACCGCCGCCGCCATGGGCGCCATCGGCGACAACGGCGGCGTGCGCTACTACTCGTCCGAATGGATTTACGTGGTGGGCGCAGGGTTGCGGCCCTGGTACGGCGTGCAGCCGCGCCTGAACTCGGTGCCGCTGCCGGCGGCCACGCTGGCCGGCGGCCTCGGTTCGGTTTCGTACAACTACAGCGACAACGGCCTGTTCATGTTCCAGCAGCCGCACAACCATATCGGTATGCAGAACATGCAGCGCTTCGTGGAAGGACGGCGCCTGGTGCACACCAGCTTTACCACCGGCGACCATAATGAGCCGGGTAACGACCGCTACGCGCCGGCCGTGGGCCTGCAGGGAGCGCGTTTCAACCAGTCGGCGTGTATTGCCTGCCACGTCAACAACGGCCGCAGCCCGGCGCCCGCCGCCATCAACCAGCGCCTTGACGCCATGTCGGTGCGGGTAGCCAGCGTGGACGCGAGCGGCGCTCAGTCGCCGCATCCGCAGTACGGTTCTGCGGTGCAGATGAATGGGGTGTCCGGTTCCGGCGCTCGCCAGAACTGGGGCAACGGCGTGCGCGTGGCCGGCTTCGAAACGCGCCAGGTGAAGCTGGCCGATGGCGCCGTGGTCGAGCTGCGCAAGCCTACGGTGGCCTTCGACAGCGCCACCCCGGCCGTGGTATCGCTGCGCGCCGCCCAGCCGATGCTGGGCACCGGCCTGCTCGAGGCAATCCCGGAGGCGCAAATCCTGGCGCGCGTGCGCTCGGCGCCGGACAGCGACGGCGTGCGCGGCGTGGCCAACTTCGTGTTCGATCCCGAGTCCGGCGCCGTGCGCCTGGGGCGCTTCGGCTGGAAAGCGTCGAAGGCCAGCCTGCGCCATCAAACGGCAGCCGCGCTGCTGGCCGACATGGCGGTCACATCCCCGGTCTACCGCAGCCGGGCGTGCCACACCGATCCCGCCGGCTGCAAGGGCGCCGCCGCGCAACCAGGCATCAGCGAGGCCGACCTGCAACTGATCACGCAATACCTGGCGCTGGTAGCGGTGCCGGCCCAACGCAGTATTGCCAGCGGTTTCCCGCAAGGCGTCGCGCCGCTCGACGAACACCGCGTGGATGCGGCCCAGGTGGCCGCCGGCGCCAGGCTGTTTGACGGCATGCGCTGCGTGGCTTGCCACACCGCGCAAATGACCACCGGCGGCGGCCACCTGCTGGCCGAACTGCGCAACCAGACCATCGCGCCGTACTCCGACCTGCTGCTGCACGACATGGGCGCCGGCCTGGCCGACAACCTGGTAGAAGGCCAGGCCGGAGGCAGCATGTGGCGCACCGCGCCGCTGTGGGGGATCGGCTACACCGACAAGGTGATGGGCGGCGCCGGCAACGTCGGCTACCTGCACGACGGCCGTGCGCGCAACCTGACCGAAGCCATCCTGTGGCACGACGGCGAGGCGGCGCGGGCGCGCCGGCGCTTCGAGCAGCTGTCCCGCACCGACCGCGAGGCCGTGCTGGCCTTCCTCAAGTCCCTGTAGTCGCTATAGTCGCCATAGTTGCCATAGTCGCTATAGTTGCCATAGTCGCTATAACGGCGACACCCGATCCGGCGCTTGTGCGCGCAGCCGCACAGTGCCGGGTCGCCTTCCGCAGTATGGTGCTCCTAAAAACTGGAGGAGCACATCATGATCATCTGGATAATCCTGGCCCTGCTGATCGGCATACCGGCCATCGTCCTCGGGGTGCCGGCGCTGCGCCGCAGCCTGGTGACCCCGCACATCTTCGCGCTGTTCAAGCGCATCCTCCCCGCCATGTCCGACACCGAGCGCGACGCGCTGGAAGCGGGCACCACCTGGTGGGACGCCGACCTGTTCTCGGGCCGGCCAGACTGGAACAGGCTGATGAAGCTGCCCAAGCCCACGCTTACCGCCGAGGAGCAGTCGTTCCTCGACGTCGAAGTGCGGCACCTGTGCGAACTGGTGGACGACTGGGAATCGACCCAAGTCTGGCAAGGCATCCCCGCGCCAGCCTGGCAGTACGCGCGCGACAAGGGTTTTCTCGGCATGATCATCCCGAAGGAGTACGGCGGCAAAGCCTTCTCCGCGTACATGCACTCGCAGGTGGTGATGCAGCTGTCCACCCGGTCGTCGGCGCTGGCGGTGCAGGTCATGGTACCCAACTCGCTGGGCCCAGCGGAACTGCTGCTCCACTACGGCACCGAAGACCAGAAAAACTACTACTTGCCACGCCTGGCAGCCGGCCAGGAAATACCGTGCTTTGCGCTCACCAGCCCCTACGCCGGTTCCGACGCCGCCGCCATTCCCGACACCGGCGTGGTCTGCATGGGCACCCACGAAGGCCGCGAGGTGCTGGGCCTGCGCATCACCTGGAACAAGCGTTATATCACGCTGGGCCCGATCGCCACCCTGCTCGGGCTGGCGTTCCGCGTGGTCGATCCCGATGGCTTGCTGCCTGCCGGCGCGGACACCGGCATCACCTGCGCCCTGATCCCCACCACCCACCAGGGCGTGGTGATCGGCCGACGCCACTGGCCGCTGGGCGCCGTGTTCCAGAATGGCCCCACCAGTGGCAAGGACGTGTTCATCCCGATGGACTGGATCATCGGCGGGCCGCAGCAGATCGGCAAGGGCTGGCGCATGCTGATGGAATGCCTGGCCGCCGGCCGGGCGATCTCGCTGCCATCGACCAGCGTGGGCACCGCCAAGCTGGCCGTGCGCGGCACCAGCGCCTATTGCGCCATCCGGCGCCAGTTCAAAACGCCGATCGGCAAGTTCGAGGGCGTGCAGGAAGCGCTGGCGCGCATGGGCGGCAACCTGTACATGATGGACGCCACCCGCAAACTCTCGGCGCTGGCCGTGGACCTCGGCGAAAAACCGGCGGTCATATCGGCGATCGCCAAGTACCACGTGACCGAGCGCGGACGCGCAGTGGTCAACGATGGTATGGACATCCTGGGCGGCAAAGGCATCTGCATGGGGCCCAGTAACTTCCTGGGCCGCGCCTACCAGCAAATCCCGATCGCCATCACGGTAGAAGGCGCCAACATCCTCACCCGCTGCCTGATCATCTTCGGCCAGGGTGCGATTCGCGCCCATCCCTACGTGTTGCGCGAAATGCACGCCACCGCCGACCAGGACCAGCGCCGCGCCGAACTGGAATTCGACGACGCCTTCTTCGGCCATGTGCGCTTCGTGTGCGCCAACGCCGCGCGCGGCCTTTGGTACGCACTCACCGGCGCCAGTTCCGCGCCCGTGCCCGAGCAGGCCGATCCCGGGATGGCCGGCTACTACCGCGCCGTGGGCCGCATGTCCACCGCCTTTGCGCTGCTGACCGACACCTCGATGTTCGTGCTGGGCGGAGAGCTCAAACGCCGCGAGCGTATTTCAGCGCGCCTGGGCGATGCGCTGTCGATGCTGTACCTGGTCAGCGCCACCCTCAAGCGTTTTGAAGACGATGGCCGCCAGGCCGACGACGCGCCGTACGTGCACTGGTCGGTGCAGGACGCGCTGCACAAGGCGCAGCTGGCGCTGACCGGGGTGCTCGACAACTTCCCCAACCGCTTCATTGCCGGCGCCGTGCGCGTGCTGCTGTTCCCGTTCGGGATGCCGTACGCCGAGCCGAGCGACGAACTTGGCGGTGCAGTGGCGCGCGCCATGCAGACCGCTGGCGCGAGCCGCGAACGGCTGCTGGCCGATGGCTACCTGGCCGACGACCTGCGCGATCCGGTGGCCTGCGGCGAGCTGGCTTTTGCGCTGCTGCCGCAGGTGGACGCCATCGAGCACCGCCTGAAACCGGCCGTGCGCGCCGGCCAGCTCGACGCCATGCCGCAAACGCTGCCGCTGCTGGACCAGTGGAGCGCGCACGCGGTGTCGCTGGGCCTGCTCACGGCCGAGGAACGCCGCACGCTGGCCGACTTCGCGCGCTTCACCGACCTGTCGGTACACGTGGACGACTTCTCGCCTGATCTCAATGCGGCCCAGGACGCCGAACAGCGCCGCCGCATGACGGCGCCGGCCATCGTGCTGGAAGTCTGAACCTCGGCTGTTCATCCAGGTGAACGCCATCTACTCACGAAAGTGATTAGATGGCGTCAAGCGTTGACACCCGCAACCAGACTATCGATACTCCAACGACCATGGCGTGCTTTGCCGGGCTTACCTAATGGGGTACAGTCTAGGCGTTCTACTCCTCTCGCCCCCAAACATCGTATCGAAGGACTGGTAAATACATGAAACTACGTCAGCAGCTGTTGGTTCCCGCAATCCTGTTCTCCGCCATGGCCAGCGCCGGCATCGTCAACGCCGCCGAACGCCTGACCGTCACCGTCACCCATACGCTGGACCAGGCCCGCCCATCCGAAACCATCACCATTCCCTGGACCGAAGTCAATCGCGCCCTGCCCGGCGCGCTGCTGCAGAAGATCGCCGTCAAGGATGCCTCGGGCAAGGTGCTGCCGTACCAGGTCACCAACGTGGCGCCACAGGCCAAAGATCCGAAGAACGAAGGCGTCGCTTACGGCGAGCTGATTTTCCAGCATAACTTCGCGCCGGGCGAAAAGAAGGCCACCTTCACGGTCGAGAAAATCGACACGCTGGCGCCTGTCTTCCCGAGCAAGGTCTCGGCCCGCTACATCCAGGAACGCCTCGACGATTTCGCCTGGGAGAACGACAAGGTTGCACACCGTACCTACGGTCCCGCGCTGTCGGCCCCGGCGCCCGAAGGCAGCGGCAAGGAAGTGCTGGTCACGAGCGGCATGGACATCTGGTTCAAGCGCGTGCCGTACCCGATCGTCGACCGCTGGTACAACAAGGGCCATGACCACTACCACCACGACGAAGGTGAAGGCATGGACATGTACAACGTCGGCAAGTCGCGCGGCGCCGGCGGCGCAGGCATCTGGGACGGCAAGACCCTGTACACGGGCGTCAACTACGCGAACTGGAAAGTGATCGCCAATGGCCCGATCCGCGCCATCTTCGAGCTGTCGTACGATGCCTGGGATGCCGGCGGCGCCAAGGTGTCGGAGGTAAAGCGCTTCACCGTCGATGCCGGCCACTACTTCGACCAGATCGACAGCACCTTCAGCTTCACCGGTGCGCAGCAACTCACCGCCGCGATCGGCCTGAACAAAACTCCGGCCGACAAGGGCCAGGATGCCAAGGTCGAACCGATCACGCAACCGGCCGACCGCGCGCTGCTGCAGTGGGTGGAGCAGAAGTCGAACGGCGCTTTCGGCACCGCCATCATCGTGCCGACCGCTGGCGAGAAGGACTACGCCGAAGACAAGCTCAATGCGCTGATCACCGCGAAAATCGTCTCCGGCCAACCGCTGCGCTACTACGTGGGCGCCGGCTGGACCCGTGGCGGCGACTTTGCCAAGCGCGAAGACTGGACCAAATACGTGTCGGCACAGGCTGCGCGTGTGCGGGCGCCGATCACCGTCGCGCTGGCCGCCACCAAGTAATCATGCAACCACACCGACAGGGCGCCGCTGCCCTGCCGGTGGCGCGCCGGTTGTCGTCGGTGCTGCTGCTGGCAGGCTTTTCTACATTCGCCATCTTCGTGCCGGGCATGGCGCAATCGGCTGAAGCCTGGCACTTCACCTTCGGCGCGGCCAAACCCGGGTACACCACGGTGGATGCCGGCATGGCCTATGACGCCAAGCGAGGCTTCGGCTTCGAGCCCGGCGCCGAAGTGCGCACTGTCGGCTACCTGGCAGCAAGCAAGCCGTTCTATTTTACCGCCGACCTCCCCGAGGGCAACTACAACGTCACCGTCAAGCTGGGCGCCAGGGATACCGCCTCCAACACCACCATCAAGTCCGAATTGCGGCGCCTGATGCTGGAGAACGTGAGCACGGTCGCCGGCGTCATCGACACCCGCACCTTTACCGTCAACGTGCGCACGCCGCGCATCAGGGCGGTGCCGGGCGTGGCGGCCGGCGTGGTGGATCTCAAGGTGCCGCGCGAGACCGTATCCGAAGCGCGCGCGTGGGACCGGCGCCTGACGCTCGAGATCAACGGCAGCCACCCGGTCATCGAATCGATCGACATCGTGCCCGTCACGGCGCCGACGATTTTTCTGCTGGGCGACTCCACCGTGTCCGACCAGCCGGGCGAACCATACAACAGCTGGGGCCAGATGCTGCCGCGCTTTTTCAAGCCGGGCATCGCCGTGGCCAACCTGGCGCAATCGGGTGAAACCTACCGCGACTCGCTGTCGCGCCGGCGCCTCGATAAAATCCTCAGCATGATGCGTCCCGGCGACACGGTCATGATGCAGTTCGGCCACAACGACCAGAAGCAGATCAAGGACAACAAGGGCGGACCGTTTACCACCTACAAGGACGAGATACGCCAGCACGTGGAGGCGATCCGCCGGCATGGCGGCATCCCGGTCATCATCTCCTCGATGGAACGGCGCCGTTTCGACAACGCCGGCAAGCCGCAGGAAACGCTGACCGACTACGCCGCCGCCGCATGCCAGTCGGCCGAGGAACTAGGCGCCGCCTTCATCGACCTGCATGCCATGAGTTTGCCACTGTACGCGGCGCTGGGCGTGGAAGGCTCGAAGCTGGCCTTTGCCGAACCGGAACCGGGCAAGCTCGATAACACCCACCACAACGCCTACGGCAGCTACGAGCTGGCGCAGGCGGTGGTGACAGGCCTACGCCAGGCCGGCGTGCCGGCGGCGCAATGGATCGCGGACGGCTACGGCAATTTCGATCCATCTCACCCGGACCCGGTGGCAAAATTCGCCGTGCCGGCCAGTCCCACTTTTTCCAATGAACGTCCACTGGGCGACGAGGGTAACAAGTAATCATGAAGATCAAGCTGCGGCGCCTTGCCGCTGGCGTAATTCTGGCCGCCGCCAGCGTCGCCGCCCAGGCGGCGGACCAGTACCTGTTCGCGTACTTTACCGAGAACGGCCAGGACGGCCTGCATTTTGCCCGCAGCACCGACGGCTACAAGTGGGACAAGGTGGCCGGTGGCCGCAGCTTCCTCACACCCGCCGTCGGCAATTCGAAGCTGATGCGCGACCCGTGCATCGTGCGCGGCCCGGACGGCACTTTCCACATGGTGTGGACGTCGGGCTGGAACGAAAGCAATATCGGCTACGCGTCCTCGAAAGACCTGGTCAACTGGTCGCCGCAGCAGCAGGTGCCGGTGATGGCGCACGAAGCAGGTTCGCTCAATGCCTGGGCGCCGGAAATCGTCTACGATGACCAGCGCGGCGAGTTCGTGATCTTCTGGGCGTCCACCATCCCCGGCCGCTTCCCGGCCACCGATGGCTCGTCGGAGGACAAGTACAACCACCGCATGTACGCGACCACCACGCGCGACTTCAAGACCTACACGCCAACCCGGCTATTCTACGATCCGGGCTTCTCGGTGATCGACGCCACTTTCGTCAAATTCCAGGGCAAGAACCACCTGCTGGTCAAGGATGAAACCCGCAACCCGCCGAAGAAACACTTGCAGGTGGCCGATGCGCCCGACCTGCAAGGACCGTTCGGCAAACTGGGCGCGCCGATCACGCCGCCCAAGCTGTGGGTGGAAGGTCCGACCGCGCTGCAGATCGGCGAGGACGTGGTGCTGTACTACGACGCCTATATCACCAAGCACTACGGCGCCATGCGCTCGCGCGACCTGGTGCATTGGGAAGATGTATCGGACAAGATGCAGTTCCCCGACGAGGGCACGAAGAAGCGCATGCGCCACGGCACGGTGATTGCCGTGCCGGAGGACGTGGCGGCGGGACTGGAGCGCTAGTACTTTCGCCTGCAACCCGCACGGCAAAAAAGGGGGAATCAGCGGCAGCCAGGCAGCGAGACGCTCGCCGCCTTCTCACCAGCCTGCAGCGCCATGCCCTTGCCGTCAGGCTGCGCACCGCAGCGTACGATGAACGCCTGTTTCTTAACCAGCCCCTTGAAGCTCCCCCGCCAAGGTTCTACCGTCACCCGCCCGTCCTGCTGCGTCCAGGTGATGCGGCGGGTGGCAAACTCGCCGCGGGTGTAGCCGTCGCCATCGCCGGCGTCGTCGTACAGTTCATAGCTGCCGTCCTTGCCGGGATAAACGCGCAGCTCGATCGGCTGTGCGCTCTTCTGGTCCGCATACTGCACCACCGGACCGAGCGGCAGGATGCTGCCGGCGCGGGCGAACAGCGGAATCGTGGCGATGTCGGCCTGCGCCACGATCACCTTGCCGCCAGCCTGGCGCTTGCCGGTCCAGAAATCGAACCAGTCTTCCTTGCCGGGCAGGTACACGGTGCGCACGTCGGCCTTGGCGCCGGTCACCGGCGCCACCATCAGCGTCGGACCGAACATGTACTGGTCGGGCACCGTCACCGCCTGGGCATCGGCGCGGAAGTCCATGGCCAGCGCGCGCATCATGGTGCCGTGGCGGCGGCTCACGTCCCACGAGGCGCTGTAGATGTAGGGCAGCAGGCGGTAGCGCAGCTCGGTGTACTTGCGCAGGATGGCTTGGGTGGGCTGGTCGAACTGCCAGATTTCCTTGCCATCGCCGGTGCCGTGCACGCGGAACATCGGGTTGAATGCGCCAAACTGGTACCAGCGCGTATACAACTCCGCGTAGGCCGGATCGAGCGGTTTGCCGCCGAAGAAGCCGCCGATATCGGCCGACCAGTAAGGAATGCCGCTCAGGGTGAAATTGAGCGCGGCCGGCAAGTGGGCGCGCAGCACCTCCCAGGTCGCGGCCGTGTCGCCCGACCAGGTGATGGCGGCATTGCGCTGCTGGCCGCTGTAGGCGGACCGGGTGAGGATAAACGGCCGCTTGGCCGGCGCTGCGCGCAGCGAACCTTGGTACACGCCAGTGGTGTGCAGCAGCGGGTAGGCATTAAGCACTTGCGCTCCCGGCCCTGCGCCAGTTTTGACGTCGCGCATTTCGCCCCAGGTGCCGCCCAGCTCCGCCTCGCTGCCATCGAGCCACCAGCCATCCCAGCCGTGCCGGCCCAGGGTGCGGTTGATCTGATCCCAGTACAGGCTGCGCGCAGTCGGCGAGTACGCGTCGTACCAGCGCCCGAACCCGACCGGGTAAACATTGGGATAGGTCTTCGGATACAGCGCGCCCGCCTGGTCCAGTTCAGCGGCGTTGGCGGTGGTGGTGTCGAAGCGCGCCCACACCGAGACGATGGCGTGGACGTTCTGTTCGTGCAGCGTGCGCAGCATCCGTTGCGGATCGGGGAAGCGCACCGGGTCCATCTGGTGCGCGCCCCAGCCGCCCGGATTCCAGTACTGCCAGTCCTGCACCACCGCGTCGAGCGGCACCTGCATGGCGCGGTAGCGGGCGGCGATGCCGAGCAGTTCCGCCTGGGTCTTGTAGTGCTCCTTCGACTGCCACAGGCCCCAGGTCCAGCGCGCCATCATCGGCGCGCGGCCGGTCAATTCACGATAGCCGGCCACCACGCCGTCGAGTTCCGGTCCGTAGATGAAGTGGTAGTCGATGCCGCCGCCGGCCTCCGAACGGAAATGCAGCGGATGGTGCGGCGTAGCCGGCAGGCCGGCATCGACATCGGTAACCGAAGCGTTGTTCCACAATATGCCGAAACCGTTGGCGGAAACCAGCATCGGTACGGCCACGTCGCGGTTGGCCTGCTGCAGGTGGACCGTGGTGCCGCGGTAGTCAAAAGCGCCATTGAGGTGCTGCCCCAGCCCGAACACGGGCGCGTCGAGCTCGAATTTCTGCGAAACGGGCGAGCCGGGCACCGCGCTGCGGCCATCGGCAAGTTCCTTCAGAATAGCTTTGCCCTGGGCGTCATGAAAGCTGATCACGCCAGTGGCCTTGGCCACCCTGACCTGCAACACACTGGTCGCCAGTTGTTGATACTCGGGCGTTTCCGAGACAGTCCATTGAACGGCCGCCGGCTTGGCGATCACGGCGGGGTTGTAGTTGCCGTGCCAGCCGGCATCGTGCCCGGCCAGCACGTGGATCACGCGGTCGCTCCACGGCTCGATGCGCACCGTCCCTTGCGCCGTGCGTATCAGCAGGCCGGCGTCGCTGCGTTGGACTGCGATTTCGGTGGCCGCTGGCGCAGCCGGCGCTTGGGCCTCGGCCTGGATGGCGACGAACGGCATGGCGAACATCGTCGCCACGGCGACGGATAATCTGGTGCGTTGTTTCAAGCTGGCCTCCGCGGCAAGTGACGTGGCCGGCCCGGCGCCGGCCGTGACAGTGGTTATTGCTTGATGAACGGCGCCAGCGGTTTGCCCGGCAGGCCGTTGAAGGCATCGATCACGCGCGCCGCGTTGAACCGGGCGCCGGCGTCGTTGGTGTGGGTGCGGGCGTCCGAGAAGAAGGTATCGACGACTGCTGCGCCCTGCTTGCGGTAGGCATCGCTCACCACCATGGTCAGGTCGGCATACAGCGCGCCGCCCTTGCTGGCCACTTCCTGGTCCCACTGGGCGAAGGTGGCGAAGTCGCGGGCGTTTTCCCAGACGTCGCGGTGCGGCACCGGCGACAGCAGAATCACGGTCGCGCCCTTCGCCTTGGCGTCCGCCACGTAACGCGCCATGTACCAGCCGAAGGTGTGGACTTGCTCACGGCTGCCATCGGGCTTGGTGTCTGCCACGGTTTCGGGGCCGGTGCCAGGTACCGAGGCGCGGTTCTTGTTGGCCGGGTCGCCGATGCGGCCGCCGTCGTTGTGGCCAAACTGGATCGCCACGAAGTCGCCCGGTTTCATCTGTTCGAGCACCCTGCTCCAGCGGCCCTCGGTAAAGAAGGTGCGGCTGCTGCGGCCGCCGATGGCGTGGTTGACGACATTGATCTTGCTGGTGTCGAAGTGGGTGGCGATGCGCTCGCCCCAGCCGATGGCGCCACCGGCGCCGCCGCTCTTGACGGTGGAGTCGCCAACCAGGAACAGGCTGGGGAGCGCAGGATCGCGCGGCTGCACGCCGGCGACCTTGGCGCCGTCCACCACCGGACGGTCGTCCTCTATCGCAGCGGCAGGGATGGCACGGCCGGCCTCATTCAAGGCATTGACGGCGACTGGCGTACGCAGCGCCTTCAAACCAGCCACCACCGCCCTGGCGTTGAACTCGGCGCCGGCCATATTGGTGTGGGTGCGTTCGTCGGGCGGGAACAGCAGGCTCGCCTTGTCGCGGCCCATGGCGTCGTACTGCTTCGCAATGGTGTCGTTCAAATCGATGAAGCCGACCTTTTCCTGGGCCGCCACCTGTTTGGCCCAGCCGGCATAGCTGTCGGCCGCGCGCGCGACCTTGCCTTCTTTATCCCAATTGTTGCGCGGGATAGGCGAGCAGATCACCGGCGTGGCGCCGCGCGCCCTGATCTGCGCGACATAGCTGCGCAAGTACCAGCCGTAGCTATGCACCACCTCGTCCTGCTTGGTGATCAGGTTGTTGATCGCCTCCGATTCTTCGCCAACGCCCTTGATGGTGCCGCGTGCGCGCACCGTGTCGTTGACCGGGCCACTGTCGTTGTGGCCGAACTGGATCAGCACCACGTCGCCGGCCTTGATCAGCGGCAGCGTGCGCTCCCAGTGGCCGGAGCTCATGTAGGTACGGCTGCTCAAGCCGCCGACCGCGCGGTTGACCACGTTGATCCTGGCCGGGTCGAAGTAGGCCGCAATCGGATTGCCCCAGCCCCACTGGCCGGCCGCGCCCTTGCCCTGGCCGTCGTCC
This sequence comes from Duganella phyllosphaerae, assembly GCF_001758785.1. Taxonomy (GTDB): domain Bacteria; phylum Pseudomonadota; class Gammaproteobacteria; order Burkholderiales; family Burkholderiaceae_D; genus Rugamonas; species Rugamonas phyllosphaerae. Next base: position 34,882 of record NZ_LROM01000061.1, on the reverse strand, counting down.
TGGCCGTTGCGCACAGTGGAGTCGCCGATCATGATCAGTGACGGCAGATTCGGGTTGGCGGGGTCGGGCAGCGTGACCTTGGCGTTGCGCGGGTCGGTATTGGCCGGGGCCTGTGCGACAGCGCTGGAAGGGACAACTGCGGCGCAGCACAGCATGAGCAAAAAGGAAGCGAGATATTTATTCATGGGTCCAATTCTATGCGAGGTTTTTTCCGACCCGGTTCCAGCCGTTTAAAGAATCAGGAACATGAGCAATACCCGGTGCCGTATCGGCCCACAATCGTACTCTCTCTACCCTTTTCAGACTACGATGATTTCCAAATTACTTATTTGCGCAGCGCTGATCGCGTCCAGCGCCGCCCAGGCGCAGATCGGCACCCGTTTCCCGTCCGAGCGCAAGGTGGTCAAGGACCTGGTCACCGGCACCATGCTGACTTTTTTGACCAGCACGCCCAAGGGCGACTCCAAGATCTACCCTACCCACCCGCAGTGGACGTCGGACGGTAAATGGCTGGTATTCCGTTCGAACCGCGTCAAAGGCGAAGCGATGGCCGTCAACGAGGCCACCGGCGACCTGGTACAAGTGACCGAGGGCGGCTACATGGGCATGCTCAACCTGGCCCAGAAGTCGATGAAGCTGTACTTCATGCGCGCCACCGGCGACAGCAAGCGGGTGCAGATCGTCGAAGTGGACCTGGCCAGGCTGTTTGCCGACAGCGCTAGCGGCAAGCTGCAAAAGGCCGACGCCTACCAGCGCATCTGCGGCACCACCGACGCGCAGCTGGAAGCGGGCGGCGACATGGCGCTCGACGCCGACGAGGAATGGGCCTACTTCCGCACCGGCCCTGCATGGTCCGCCCAGCACCTGCCAGCGGGTACAAAGATCGAACCGGCATTCGGTCCACGCAAGATGGGCGCAGGTCCGAACGGCATCGCACGCCTGAACGTGCGCACCGGTGAGGTAAAACACGTGGTATCGGTACCGTTCCAGATCGGTCATATCCAGGCCAACCTGTACAATCCTGGCGAAATCGTGTTCTGCTGGGAGACCGGCGGCAAGTCGCCGCAGCGCACCTGGACCGTCAAGGCCGACGGCACCGGCCTGCGCCCGCTGTACCCGGAAGCGTCGTACGAATGGGTCACCCACGAAGCGGTGATCTCGAAAGATGAAGTGGCGATGGCGATCATGGGCCACCGTCCGATTCCCGGCGCCCAGGGCACCAGCGGCGTGGCCGCGCCGGCGACCGGCGTGTATGGCGCCAACCCGGGCCAGGATGACGGCTGGGGCGCGACCGGCACCCGCGAAAAGCCGACCGGCCTGGCGATCGTCAACCTGCGCACGCGCGAAATGGCCATCGCCGGCCAGACGCCGTCGGGCAGCGGCCTGTGGCACGTGCATGGTTCGTCGGACGGCAAATGGGCGGTCGGCGATGATTTCAGCCGCAGCGTCTATCTGATCGACCGCAAGACGCGCGAGATGATCATGCTCACCACCGGCCACAAGACCACGGCAGCCGATCACCCGCACCCGACCTTCAACAAGGAAGGCACCAGGATCCAGATCCAGTCGGCCATGCTGTCGGACGATAACCGGTCGATGAATATCGTGGTGGTGCCGGTGCCGGAAGCCTGGCTGAAACGCTAAGGCAATGCCATCAGAATCACGTTGCGCAGCTCGTACGGTGCGCCTTCGAGCTGGAATCCAATGCGGCCGGCGGCCGGCTTGACGCCGGTCACGCGGTTTTGCACCACGCCGTTGATCGACAGTTCCACCACGTCGTCACGGGCGACGATGTCGGCCACGTTCCACTGGCCGACCGCCAGTTCGCTGTCGGCCGCCATCTTGCCCTTGATGCGCGGTTCGGCGCCGGGGGCGCTGGTGAGCGGTTCCGCAAATGCCGCGCCGGCCATCGGCAGCAGGTCGCCGGCGCTGCCATGCTTGGTCTGCACTTGCAGGCTTAGCGGCCACACGCGGTCCATCGGGCCGTCGCTGATATGCAGCAGCACGCCGCCGTTCCCGGGCTTGCCGTTCCAGCGCCACTCGACATGCAAGGTATAGTTGGCGTAGCTTCTGGTGGTGGCGAGAAAACCGCCGGGCTGGCCGGTGGACGCGATCACGCCTTGCGGCAGTACACTGAACACCTGGTCCACGGTCGTGGCGGGCGTGGTCTTGAGTTCCCAGCCGTCGAAATTGCGGCCATTGAACAATGGCGCGGCGCTGCCAGACTGCATGGCCAACAGCACCAACGTCGCACCTAAAATCTTTTTGATCATTTTTATCGTCTCCCCATGAAAAAAACTCTGATTGCCCTATTACTGACATTGACAGTCGGCGCAGGCACGGCCCACGCCGACAGCAACGTGATGACCCTGTGGCCCGAAGGCGTACCTGGCGCCAAAGCGATCGGCCCGGAAAAAATCGGCGGCGGCTACAATTCCAACGTCACTGACGCCTCGCTCACCCGTATCGGCCCTGCCGTCGATCGGCCCAACGGCACCGCCGTCATTATCTGCCCCGGCGGCGGCTACGTGCGCATGTCTACCGCGCGCGAGGGCGAACAATACGGCAAGTGGCTCAGCACCCTGGGCGTGACCGCCTATGTGCTCAAGTACCGGATGCAGGAATACGGCCACCCTGCCCCGCTGCAGGACGTGCTGCGCGCGGTGCGCACCCTTCGTTCGCGCGCGGCGGAACTGGGCATCGATCCGGCGCGCATCGGCGTGATGGGCAGCTCAGCCGGCGGCCACCTGGCAGCGAGCGCCGGCACCCTGTTCGACCATCCGCTGGGCCGTACCGGCGCGCCGCTCGACGCCACCAGCGCCCGTCCGGACTTCCTGATGCTGATGTACCCGGTCATCACCATGAAGGACCCGGCGGCGCACGCCGGTTCGCGCAAGGCGCTGCTGGGCGCCAGTCCTGCGCCGGAATCCATCGCGCTGATGTCGCTGGAAAACCAGGTGACGTCCAACACCCCGCCCACGCTGCTGATCCACACCCAGGAAGACCAGGCCGTGCCGGTCGAAAACAGCATCCTGTTCTACCAGGCGCTCACCCGCGCCAAGGTGCCGGCCGAGATGTACCTGTTCGAACATGGCAGCCATGGCATGGGCATGCGCGACGGTCTCGGGACCACGTCGCTGTGGCCGCGCCGCGCCGAAGAATGGCTGCGCGAGCGCGGCCTGCTTACCCCCTCCAACGCGGTGGTAAAACCTCAGGCGAAGTAAAACACCTGCTGCAACGGCCACTCGGTTGGCCGGTTGCCCGGCTCCACTTCCATCAGTTCGGCCATGTAGTCCCACCAGCGCTTCATCACCGGCTGCTGCGGCAGGTCGGCGGTGGTGTGGTCGGGCGCGAGTTTCAGGACCGCGAACAGGTGCAGGGTTTCTTCGTCGAGGAAGATCGAGTAGTCGTAGATGCCGGCTTGCTTGAGCGCGGCAGCCAGGTCGGGCCACAGTTCGTCGTGGCGGCGCTTGTATTCTTCCACCATGCCCGGTTTGAGCTTCATGCGGAAGGCGCGCGTGGTGGGTGCGGTGGCTGTGGTCAATGTCATTGATCGTCCCTGGTCATTTTCTTGAGTTCGGCAGCGGCCAGCAGGAAGCCGCCCACGCCGTAGTTGTAGCTCGACGCCGGCAAGTAGTATGCCGGCTCGGCGCCGGTTTGCTGGATGCCGCCCAGGCGGCCGTCCGCGTAGATATTTTTCAGAATGCCGGCCCACGCCTTGGCGATCACCGGGCGATAGGTCGCGGCATCGAGGTAGCCGCGATTGACCCCGTACGCCATGCCGTACACGAACAGCGCCGAGCCGGAAATTTCCGGCAGCGGGTAGCTGGCCGGGTCGAGCAGGCCCGCGTGCCACAAGCCGTCCGCGCCTTGCAGCTGCGCCAGCCGTGCCGACATCTGCTGCAACTGCGTGATGTAGAACGGCTTTTTCGGATCGTTGTCGGGGATGAAGTCGATGGTGCGCGCCAGGCCACCCAGCACCCAGCCCTCGCCGCGCGACCAGAACACCTTCTTGCCATTGGCTTCGCGCTTGTCCTTGTAGCTGGCGTCGCGCGCGTACAGGTGTTCTTCCTGGTCGTACAGCTGGTCGTAGGTGGCCTGCCACTGGGTGTGGATGTAATCGAGGTAGCGGCGCTCGCCCGTGATCTGGTACATCTTGGCCCATACCGGCGGCGCCATGAACAGCGCGTCGCACCACCACCAGGGCAGACGGGCGTCGCCCGGTTTCATGGTTTTCAGGCCGATCAGCGTCTCCAGTTCGGCCCGGGTGGACGCGATGCGCGCCGGTGCAGGCTCAAGTTGGTATAACTCCAGGTAAGTCTGCGCCACGCTGATATTGTCGGCGTCCGGATACGGCGTGCGCAGCTTCCACGCGAACTTCTCGCTCATGGCCAGCATGGCGTCGCGGTATTTGGCATCGCCGGTGGCTTCGGACGCCGCCATGAAGCCGGAGTACAGCACGCTGGAAGTCCAGATGCGGTCGAAGTGCGGCGTGGTGCGCAGCAGCTGCCAGTCGGCCACTTTTCGCAGCGCCCGGTCGATGTCGGCCGGCCGCAGGGCCGGCGACAGGTCGGTTGCCAGCGGGCCGCCATCGACCGGCGCATCGCCGAAGTGGCGGCTGGTGTCCTTGTCCACGATGGCCTGCATGGCGGGCGTGGGCAGCGGATACGATGGCGACTGCGCCACGCTGGCGCAGCCACCCAGTGCTGCCAATGCGGCCAACATGGCCGCCAATACGGTTAGCCTGGTCACGATTTGTCCTGCTCTTCAAAGCTCTTCTCTTTGAGCGGCACTTCCGGTGGCCGTGGCTTGATCACCGTGCTGCCGGCCGGCAGGCCGCGCACGTCCGACGTGGTGAGCAAATGCACCGGCTCCTTGATGGCCAGTTTTACGTCCCGGAACTGCCAGTTGCTGGCGTCGAAAATGAAGCCGCCCTTTTGCGCTTCGATGTCGATGTTCTCGAAGCTGAAGCGGTTCAACGGCGCTTCCGGATAGCCGCTCACTTCGAACGCGGTGGTGGCGCCGGTGGCCTTGATATTCCAAATCTTGACGTCATGGAAGTGGGCCATGCCCTTTTCTCGCGGCACTGGCGTGGCCAGCACTTTCCAGTAGTCCGGGTGATCCTTGATGTCGTCCGGGATCCTGGCGTAGCTGTAGCTCGGGTTCCAGTTCATGGTGATGCGAATCGCCACCGGCGTGCCCTTCATGGTGAAGTCGTGCAGGCGCAGGTTGTCGCCGAAGCCGCCGCGCGTATGCGCCGACTTGAACAGGATCCCGACCGGCACCTTGTCCAGCACCGTGATGCCGTAGGCTTCCACGTTGCGGAAGCCGCCCGCGGTCTCGCTGCCGAAGGTGACGCCGGCGGCGCCCTCGCGGATGACGGAATTGCGGATCACGACGTTCTCGGTCGGACGCGCCACGCGCTGACCGTCCGAATCGCGGCCGGCCTTGAGGCACAGCGCATCGTCGTTGACCGAGATGTCGGCATTCTGCACCAGGATGTTTTTCGACGAGTCGATGTCGATGCCGTCGGTCGATGGACCGTGGCCGCCCTCGTTGTTACGGATGATCACACCGTCCACTGTCACATCGGTCGAGTAGCAGATATGCAGGGTCCAGAAGCCGGAGCGGCGCAGCAGCAGGCCACCACCCACCTTCACCTGCGACGAGTTGAAGACCTGGATCAGGCGCGGACGCTGGGCGTCGTAGTCCGAGGCCCAGCGCAGGCCGCGCGGCTCGTACGTCTTGCGCAGGGTCCAGTAGCTGTCCCAGAAGACCTTGCCGTCGCCGTCGATGGTGCCCTCGCCGGTAATGGCTGCGTTGGTTTGCTCGTAGATGTTGATCAGCGCAGCCGGCCAGCGCATCTCGATGCCGGCGATGCGGGTGGGCAGCACCGTGTAGTCGGAGATCTTTTGCGAGCCGAGGATGGTCACGCCCTTGTCCACCTGCAGCGTAACGCCGCTTTTGACAAAGATCGAGCCGCTCAGGTACGTGCCCGGCTTGAACGCCACCGTGCCACCATGCTTGGCCGCCGCGTCGATGGCGGCCTGGATTGCCCGGGTATCGAGCGTGACGCCATCGCCCCTGGCGCCGTAGCTCGACGGGCTGAAGGTCGCTGCGGCAGCCGATGTGCAAACCGCCAGCAGCGCAATGGCCGCCAGGTTGAACCACTTCTTGATAATCATGATGTCCTCACTTTTCGGGTTGGGTCAGCAGGCGCACGGCGCCCAGCATGCCCGATGGCTGTGGTGTGATCAGCTGCGTATCTTGCGGCACGAAACGCTGGGTGTAGCGGCCGGATAGCAGCCGGTAGTCGGGCCGCTCCTGCCCCGCCAGCGCATTGAGCGCCAGGTTGGCCACCTTCACTTCGATGCGGTTCACGCCCGGCGTCAGTGCGCCAGTCACGTCCACCGTGTAGGGCGGTCGCCAGACCGAACCGGCACGTTTTCCGTTGACGAATACTTCGGCCGCCTCCCGCACCGGGCTCTCGAGCATGGCGCGCATCCCGGCGGGGACCTTGGGTACAGCCTCCAGCGGCGTGCCCTGGCCGAAATCGAGCGTGACCGCTGCGTTGTTCAACTGCGCGGCGGTGAGCGTGACGTCGCGCGTATAGCTGGCGATGCCGGAAAAATAGCGGCGCGCCGGGTCGTCGGTCCAGGACCGCAGCTGCGGCATGGCCTGCGCCGCGCCGTCCGGGTAGCGCAACTGCCAGTCGCGCGCCAGGTCGGCCAGCACCGTCGGCGCTACCTGTGCCGGCTGCGACACCGTGCCGGCCGGTGCATCGCTCAACATCAGCACCCGCGATTCGTACGGCGCCAGGTCCAGCGTCACCGACGGCGATACGGCGGCAGTGCTGGTCTTGCCGTCATGCGGATTCCACCACGCCGCCGACTTGCGCAGCTGCCCCAATGTGGCCGTGGTGCGCACCGGCTTGTTGCTCGTATTGGCGATGAAGTAGATGTCGGCGTCGGCCAGCTTGCGCCGCACGAAACCGATATCGGCGGCGTTGGACGCCACCTTGAAGTCGGGCGTGAGCACCCGGCCCAGGACCGCGCCGACGTCGCCATCATCGGCGACCACGGTCACGGCCGGTTTGGCCGACAGCGCCTTCGATGCCGCCTGTACCTGCGCCGTGATGCGCACAGCATCGCGGTAGCCGGGCGCTTTGGACGGCAGTGCGCCGACGGCGATGATCTTGCCGCCCTGGCGCACGTACTCGTCCAGCCTGGCCAGCACCTCGGGCCACAAGCGCGTGACGTGCGGCAGCACCAGTACCGGGTGGTTCACACCCAGCGACAACACCGACTCCGCATCGACGTAATCGAGGTTGTGGCCGGCGTCGAGGATTTGCGTAGTCAGCTCGGGCGTGACGTAATGCTTCATGTGCTCGGACAGCGACACCTTGCCGGGCGTCATGGCCGCATAGGCGTCGTCATTGGGCAGCAGCACCGCTACCGTGTTGGCCGGCTGGCCCTGGCGCATCAGGTAGCTGGTGCGGGTCAGGTAGGCGTTCACGTCCGGCATCACGTTCCACCACGGCTGGTGGTTGTTGAACACGGCCGCCGCGTAGAACGAGTAACCCGGCTCGGTTACGCCGGGCGGCGTGTACGGCCAGCCGTGGCCCACGAACAGGTTCACGCCCTGCAGCAGCATGCGGTCCGCTTCCACCTTCATGTCCAGCGGCGTGGCGGCAAATGCCGGCGAATGCAGCCAGGTCCAGGTCTCGGCCGAGATCACCGGGCGTTGATACAGGTGCCCGGCAGACGTCGCCAGCCGGGTGAACGAAAATTCGCGGAACTGCGGGCCTTCGCCCTCGGGCAGTCCCACCAGCCGGTAGCTCGACAGCGACACGGCCGGTTCGCCATAGGTCTGCGAACGGAACTGCGTCTTGTGCCTGACGGCCCAGTCGTTGACCGGCGTCAGATAGCGTTCGTTGACCAGTTCCGTTTGCGTGAGCACCCAGTCGCGCCGCAGCGCCGGCGCGTCTGCACCCTGTCCGCTCGTCACCAGTGGCAGGTAAGGCGTCAGGTCGTAGCCACGGCGGCGCTGGAACTGCTGCAGGAAGTCGTCGGTCCAGTCGGTGTTATAGACCTCCAGGCTGTCCGAGAACACCGCTGTCGGTGGCTGGTCGCCAAAAGCTTTGAGCAGCGGCGTCGCCACCACGTCGAGGTGATGGTCGATAGCCTTGCGGCTCAGGTGGTCGAGCACGAAGCCTTCCGCACCGAGTGCTGCGCGCTTGACTTGCTGGCCGGTGCGGCTGGCGATATAGCTGACCACCACGCGGGGCTCCTTGCTGGCGGCAAGCGCGCCACGTCCCGGCGTGGTGGCCGTGAGGGCGCCGAGTTCCGTGCGTTTCAGCGCTGTAGCGTCGTACGCCTTGGCAGTACCTGCGCCGACGAAGCTGGCGATCAGTTTTTCACCGCTCATGATCGCGGGCAGCGCTACCGAGGCAGCGCCGGCAGGCAATTCGGCCACGTGCACGCGCAGGCGCGATGCTGCCTCGGTTATGGCCACGTGCGGGCCGCCGTAGGGCCAGCCGCTGGCCAGCGTCATGTCCACGCGCAGGCCGAGCGACCGCGCCGTGCGGTTGGCGTAGCTGACGTTGTCGAGGAATTCGGAAGAAAGATAGGGAGTGTTACGGATGCCGCGCGCGGGATCGTCGAGTTCCATCGGATACACCGGCTGAATCTCCACGCCGCCAAAACCGCCCGCCTTCATGGCTTGCAGTTCGCGTTCCAGCTGGGGTTTGACCACGGCCGGGCCAAACCACCACCAGCGCACCATCGGCCGCGCGTCGGCAGGCGGCGCTGCAAACTGCGCGGCGACGTCGGCGAGGCGGTTCGACAGTGTGGTTTGCTGCGCCGCAGCCGAACTGCTGGCCAGAGAAAAGGTAACAGCGCAGGCCAACGCCGCCGCTTGCGCGAACGGCGTCAGCTTACTGCGCAGGTGATCGCACCGGCGCAGTCCAACAGTGACGGGTGCCACCGTTTATACGATACCGCTGCTGCTGGCGCCAGCCTTGGCCGGGCGTGCTTCGGCCATCTGGTCGCGGTAACCCGAAGCGCGGTAGCAGGCCACCGGATCGATGGCGCCGCCGTTACGCAGGCGCGCCATGGCCAGGATGGACGAGACGTCGGTGCGGTACGCATGCTTGAGCGTTTGCGCCGATTGCAGCGCATCGTGCGATTCCTGGAAACCGCGCAGAGCAACGCGATCGACCAGGTTGGCCTGCACGAAGGCGCGTTGCACTTCCACGGCGCTGCTCATCAGGCTTTCGATCGGATCGGTGACGTTGTGCGACTGGTCCAGCATGTAGGCCGGATTGAAGCCCGCGCCTTCACGCTCGGCCGCATCGGCCAGTTCGTTGAAGACCAGGAACAGCTGGAACGGGTTGATGCTGCCCGAATCGAGGTCGTCGTCGCCGTACTTGCTGTCGTTGAAGTGGAAACCACCGAGCTTGCCGAACTGGGTCAGGCGCGCCACGATCATTTCGATATTGGTGTTCGGGGCATGGTGGCCCAGGTCGACCAGGCACTTGGCCTTGTCGCCCAGCGATTGCGCGCAGGCGAAGCTGGTGCCCCAGTCGGCGATGGTGGTGGCGTAGAACGCCGGCTCGAACAGTTTATGCTCGATCAGCATGTGCCAGTCGGCCGGCAGCGCGGCGTAGATTTCGCGCGCGCTTTCCAGGTAGCGTTCCAGCGCGCCGCGCAGGTTGTGCTGGCCCGGGAAGTTGGCGCCGTCGCCTACCCACACGGTCAGCGCTTTCGAGCCGAGCGCATTGCCCAATTCGATACATTCGACGTTGTGCGCAACCGCTTGCGCGCGGGTGGCGGCGCTGATGGCGGTCATGCTGCCGTACTTGTAGCTGTGTTCCTGGCCAACCTGGTCCTGGAAGGTGTTCGAATTGACGGCGTCGAAGTACAGGCCGTGGGCTTCGGCCTGCTGGCGCAGGGCCTGGGTGTCCGACACTTTGTCCCATGGGAAGTGCAGCGATACGCCAGGCGTGGCGCGGGTCAGCTGGTGGATCACGCCGCAGTCGTCGAGTTTTTCGAAGACGTTGCGTGGCTCGCCACGGCCGGGGAAGCGCGCGAAACGCGTGCCGCCGGTGCCGGCGCCCCAGCTGGGCAGCGCCACGGCGAACTTCTGCGCCTTGGCGGTCAGCTGCTCGATGTCCACGCCACGGCGCGACAACATGCCGGCCAGTGCGGCGTAGTCTTCTTCCAGGCCGCTGCGCAGCTTGTCGTTGTGTTCGGCCACGCGGCCGCTGTCGATAATGGTGCTCATGTGAGGGTCTCCTTCGTTTTTTTCTGGTGCCGCCGGCGCGTTCATCGCAAACCGGGCCGGCGGCATTTTATAGGTATTCGCGCTTGATCGCCGCTTGCTTAGCGCGTGAATGCGGCAGCGTTGCCGGCATCGACGTTGAGGATGTTACCGGTGCTCTTGGCCGACTTGGAGCTGGCCAGGAAGTACACGGCTTCCGCGATATCCTCTGGCAGTACGCTCAGCTTGAGCATGCTGCGGTCGCGGTAGAACGCTTCCACGTCGTCGGCTTCGATCTTGTTCGACTGCGCGCGTTCCTGCTTCCACTTGCCGTCCCAGATGCGCGAACCACGGATCACGGCATCGGGATTGACGACGTTGACGCGGATGCCGTGCGGTGCGCCTTCGAGGGCGATGCAGCGTGCCAGGTGGATTTCCGCAGCCTTGGCGGTGCAGTAGGCCGAAGCGCCGGCGGACGCCACCAGGCCGTTTTTCGACGCGACGAACACCATGCTGCCGCCCAGTTTCTGCTGCTTCATGATGCGGAACGCGGCGCGGCCGGCCAGGAAGTAGCCCTTGACCAGGATGTCCTGGTTGCGCTGCCAGATTTCGAGGGTGGTGTCTTCCAGCGGCGCCGACGAAGCGATACCGGCGTTCGAGATCAGCAGATCGATACCACCGAAACGCAGCGAGGTCGCGGCCAGGATGTTTTCCACTTCCTCTTCGCTGGTGATGTTGGCGACGATACTCTCGACGCTGTCCTTGCCGGCGGCCTTGGTCAGGTCATTCTTGGCCTGGGCCAAAGCTTCCGGATCGATATCGGTCAGCATCACGCATGCGCCTTCCTGCAGCAGCTGGCGGGCCACGGCCTGGCCGATGCCGCCGGCGCCACCGGTTACCAGGGCGATACGGCCAGCCAGGCTTTTCGGCTTGGGCATGCGCTGCAGCTTGGCTTCTTCGAGCAGCCAGTATTCGATGTCGAACGCTTCCTGTTCCGGCAGGCCGACGTAAGTGTCCACGCCATTGGCGCCGCGCATCACGTTGATCGCATTGACATAGAACTCGCCGGCGATCCGTGCGGTGGCCTTGTCCTTGGCGAACGACAGCATGCCCACGCCAGGAATCAGGTAGATGATCGGATTGGCGTCGCGCACGGCCGGGCTGTTATCGCGCTTGCAGCGGTCGTAGTAAGCGCGGTAGTCGGCGCGGTAGTCTTCCAGCGCCTGATCGAGGCTGGCGACCAGCTTGTCGAAGTCCGGGTTCAGCGGATCGAATTCGACCACGAATGGACGGATCTTGGTACGCAGGAAGTGGTCGGGGCACGAAGTGCCAAGCGCAGCGAGCGGTTTCAGGTCGCGGCTGCAAACGAATTCCAGCACGGTGGCGTTGTCGTTGAAGTCGCCCAGCTTGAATTCGTCGCGGCTGATTTTACCGCGCAGCAGTGGCATCAGCTTGGCGGCCAGTGCGGCGCGCTGTTCGGCTGGCAGCGCCTCGATGGCCTGGCCACCGAATGCCGGCTGTTTCGAGTTGGCGGCGATCCACTCTTCTGCGCGTTTGATGATTGCCAGCGTGGTTTCGTAGCACGACTTGGCGGTATCGCCCCAGGTGAACAGGCCGTGGCCTTCGAGGATGATGCCCTTCAGGGCCGGATTGGCTTTCGAGACTTCTTCCAGTTTCAGGCCCAGGTCGTAGCCTGGACGCTGCCAAGGCAGCCAACCGAGTTCGCCTTCGAAGATTTTTTGCGTCAGGGCCTTGCTGCTGGCGCAGGCGGCGATCGCGATCAGCGAATCGGGGTGCATGTGATCGACATGCTTGCGGTCGATGTAGGCGTGCAGCGGGGTGTCGATACTGGCGGCGCGCGGGTTCAGGTTGAACGTGCAGTGCGGCAGGTACGCCACCATTTCATCTTCGAGCGCCAGGCCGCGGTAGCGGCCCTTGAGCTCGTTCAGTTTGCTCATGTACAGGGTCGAGAAGCCGTCGAGCTTGATGCTGCCCAGGTCGCCGCCGGAGCCTTTCACCCACAGCACTTCCACTTGCTCGCCGCTGAGCGGATCTGCCATCATGACCTTGGCCGAGGTGTTGCCGCCGCCGAAGTTGGTGATGCGCAGATCGGACCCGAGCAAGTTGGAACGGTACAGCAGCAGCTCTGGCTCGCTCATTGTGGCTGCTGCGGCATCGTCCCACAGGGAAGTAATCGGGGCTTGCTGAGTTACATTCATTGCTGATCTCCGTCGTTGTTTGATTGGTATAGCGTGCTAAGTGTTGATTTCATGCCACTCTCGGGCACATGCAACCAGTAGAAATCAGCGCCGCAACAGTGTCAATGCGCAAGCGCTCAACTTCATGACCAAGACGGAAATAATCACACCCATGATCGAAACTTGATCAGTTTGTGACTCGGTTATCGAATCAATCAAATATTTGATCGCATATTGATTGACGGCAGATTTCTAAATGTTTAGGCTTGGTAATTAATAAAGTCCCACACCGGATCGGTCCGCGGCAGTGATGCAGCAGCGACGGTAGTAGGGACGAAAAAAAATGGAGACAGATATGGTAAATCACAAGCGTCGTAAACGTTTGCTGAAGTTGCTCGCCGAACATCAGACGGCCAGCGTGCCGCAGTTGGTCGACTGGCTCAGCGCCTCCCCGGCCACCGTGCGCCGCGACATCAGCTGGCTCGCCGCGCGCAGCCTGCTCACCCGCACCAGGGGCGGCGCCGCCAACCTGGAGCAAAAAAAGCGCAGCTTCACCCTCACCAGCGAAACCTTCCAGCACAACATCCAGTGCTACGCCGAGCGCAAACGCGCCATCGCGCGCCACGCCGCAGGCATGTGCGCCGAGGGCGAGACCATCATCATCAACGGTGGCACCACCACCTTCATGATGGCCGAGTTCCTGGTCGATCATCACCTGAAAATCCTCACCAATTCCTTCCTGATGGCCGAGCGCCTGCTGGTATCGAGCGAAAACGAGATCATTGTCCCCGGCGGCAAGGTCTATCGCGAGCAGAACGTCATCCTCAGCCCCTTCGACAACGACATCACCCAGCACCACTACGCCGCCAAGATGTTCATGAGCGTCTATGGCCTCTCGCTGCTCGGCCTCATGGAAGCCGATCCGCTGCTGATCCAGGCCGAAAAGCGCCTGATCTCGCAAGCCGAAGAACTGATCGTTCTGGTCGATAGCTCCAAGTTTGCCAAGAAGGCGGGCCTGATCCTGTGTGGCCTCAACCGCGTCTCCACCGTGATCACCGATACCTACGCTTCCGATTCGGCCGTGCAGCTGCTCGAGCAGTCCGGCGTGCGCGTGGTGACCGTGGAACCGGAAGCGGTGCCCGCCCAGGTCAATGCCAGCCCTTTCACTTCGCCGTTTGACTACCAGGCGGCAGCCATGTTCCAGTCGGAGGTATCACATTGAAGCGCAGGAAAATCATAGTGGCCGCAGTTGCGGCCGGACTGTTCGCGACCGTTGCCGGCTGCGGTGAGAAGAAATCCGCCGAAGCTGGCGCTGGCGGCGAAAAAATCCGCATTGCCATGGTCGTCAAAAGCCTGGGCAACGGCTTCTTCGACGCCGCCCATGCCGGCGCCAACGACGCCGCCAAGGAATTGAAAAACGTCGAAATCATCTATACCGGTCCGACCACGCCGAGCGCTGAAGGCCAGATCGAAATCATCAATTCTCTGATCAGCCAGAAGGTCGATGCGATCGTCATCTCGGCCAATGATCCGAACGCGCTGGTACCGATCACCAAGAAGGCGATGGCGCGCGGGATCAAGGTGCTGAGCTTTGACAGCGGCCTGGACAAGGAAGGCCGCCTGATGCAGCTTAATCCGTCCAATGAGCAACTGATCGGCGAGAAGCAGATCCAGATGGCGTCCGACGCCATCGGCGGCAAGGGAGACATCGCCATCCTGTCCGCTTCCGCCCAGGCCACCAACCAGAATATCTGGATCGGCATCATGAAGGAGACGCTCAAGAAGCCGGAATACAGCGGCATGAAGCTCGTCGCCACCGTCTACGGCGACGACCAGTCCGACAAGAGCTACCGCGAGGCGATCGGCCTGTTGCGCAGCAACCCGAACCTGAAAGCCATCATCTCCCCCACCACCGTGGGCATCAATGCCGCCAGCAAGGCGGTCGTCGATGAAAAGCTGGTCGGCAAGGTGTACGTCACCGGTCTCGGTTTGCCGTCGGAGATGGCCGGCCACGTCAAGAGCGGCGCCGTGCGCGAGTTCGCGATCTGGAATCCGATCGACCTCGGTTACGCCGTCACCTACGCCGCCTACGACTTCGTCAAAGCGGCACCCGGCGCCAAGGCCGGTGGCAGCGTGAACGCCGGCCGCATGGGCACCATCGCCATCGACGCCAATGGCATCGGCGCCATGGGTGCGCCATTCGTGTACGACAAAGGGAACGTCGACAAGTTCTCCAAGATCTTCTGAGCTGGAATCGCCCCATGGATATGAATACCACCCCGGTCCTGCAATTGACCGGGATCTGCAAGCGCTTTGCCGGCATCGTCGCCCTCAACAACGTCGCGCTGTCGGTACGCGCCGGTGAAGTGATGGCGCTGATTGGCGAGAACGGCGCCGGCAAGTCTACCCTGGTCAAAACCCTGACCGGCATCTATCGTCCCGACGAGGGCACCATCGAACTTGCCGGCCAGCCGGTCAGGTTCGCCAATGCCCAGGATGCCATGCAGGCGGGCGTCACCGCCGTCCACCAGGAGACGGTGATGTTCGACGAACTGACGGTGGCGGAAAACATCTACGTGGGGCGCCAGCCCTGTCGCGGCGCCTCCGGGCGCATCGACTGGAGCAAGATCGAAGCGGAAGCCGAGAAGCTGTTCGAACGCCTGGAGGTGGCGCTGCCGGTGCGTGCCCGGGTAAAAGACCTGTCGGTGGCGCAGCGCCACTTCGTGGAAATCGCCCGTGCCCTGTCGCAGGATGCGCGCGTGGTCATCCTCGACGAGCCGACGGCGTCGCTGTCGCAGCGCGAGATCCGCGAGCTGTATCGCATCATCCGCCAGTTGCGCGACGCCGGCACTGCCGTCATCTTCATCTCGCACAAATTCGACGAGATCTACGAGGTGGCCGACCGTTACACCGTGCTGCGCGACGGCCAGTTCATCGCCGAAGGCGCGCTGGCCGACATCACCGAGCAGGAACTGGTGGCCCTGATGGTCGGGCGCACCGTCAAGCAGGCCTACCCGAAGGCGGATGTGACGCCCGGCGAAGTGCTGCTGTCTGTGGAAAACCTGTGCCACCCCACCGAATTCGATAACGTCAGCTTCGAGCTGCGGCGCGGCGAAATCCTGGGCTTTTATGGCCTGGTGGGCGCCGGCCGCTCCGAGGTGATGCAGGCGCTGTTTGGCCTGTCCACCCAGGTGCGCGGCAATGTACGCCTGGACGGCAAGCCGGTGTGCGTGACCTGCGCTGCCGACGCCATCAAGCACGGCATCGCCTACGTGCCCGAGGACCGCCAGCACCAGGGCGCCCACCTGACGCTGCCCATCCTGCAGAACATCACCCTGCCGATCCTGTCCAAGGTCGGCTTCTTCCTGCGCGGACGCCGCGCCGAAGAGAACAAGATCGCCCGCCACTTCGCCGAGCAGCTCGAACTCAAAGCTGCCTACCTGACGCAGAACGTCTCCGAGCTCTCGGGCGGCAACCAGCAAAAGGTCGTGCTGGGCAAATGGCTGGCCACCAACCCCAAGGTCATCATCCTCGACGAGCCGACCAAGGGCATCGACATCGGCTCCAAGGCCGCCGTGCACCGCTTTATCGGTGAGCTGGTGAGCAAGGGCTTATCGGTGATCCTGGTCTCGTCCGAGCTGCCCGAGGTAATGGGCCTGGCCGACCGCATCGTGGTCATGCACCAGGGCCGCATCGAACATACATTCAACCGTGGCGAGGCGACGCCGGAAATGATCGTCTCCGCCGCATCTGGCAACGAACTGGCGGAGGACTGCGCGTGAAGGAAATTCTGAAAATGCGGGAGACCCAGTTGGCGATTTCGATCGTGGTGCTGATCGCCCTGGTCGGTTCGCGCGCACCGGTGTTCGTCTCGAGCTCCAGCCTGGGCAACCTGCTCACCGACAGCACCCTGCTGATCATGCTGGCCCTGGCCCAGATGCTGGTGATCGTCACGCGTGGCATCGACCTGTCGGTGGCGTCCACGCTGGCCCTGTCGGGCATGATGTCGGCGCTGCTGGCCGTGCGCTTTCCCGAGCTGCCGCTGCCGGTCGTGATGCTGGTGGCGATCGCCATTGGCCTTGGGCTCGGCCTGATCAACGGCTACCTGATCGGCTACCTGGACCTGGCGCCGATCGTGGTCACGCTCGGCACCATGAGCGTGTATCGCGGCCTGGTGTTCGTGCTGTCGGGCGGCGCCTGGGTGTCATCGCACCAGATGCCGCCCGAGTTCATCGCCTTCCCGCTGTCGCGCTTCCTCGGCGTGACCAACCTGGTGTGGATTGCCGGCTCGACCATCCTGGTGTTCTGGTACATCGCCATGCACAGCCGCTTTGGCCGCGACCTGTACGCGGTCGGTAACGCCCCGGCGTCGGCCCGCTACGTCGGCATCCCGATCGCCAAGCGCCTGTTCTGGACCTATGGTATTTCCGGCGCCGTGGCCGGCCTGTGCGGCTACCTGTGGGTGGCGCGCTACGCGGTGGCCTATACCGAGATCGCTTACGGCTTCGAGTTCACCGTGATTGCCGCCTGCGTGATCGGTGGCGTGAGCATCGCTGGCGGCAGCGGCAGCGTGGCTGGCGCGGTGCTGGGCGGCCTGTTCCTGGCCGTAATCGGCAACGCGCTGCCGGTAGTCAAAGTGTCGCCATTCTGGCAAAGCGCACTGACCGGCGTGGTGATCCTGGCTGCAGTGCTGATCAATGCGCGCAGCGGCAAAACCGGCGGTCGCCAGATTCTCCCGCTGCATCTGAACAAAGCTGACGCTCAAGGGAGCGCGGCGTGAATACGAGTACCGTCATGACCAACGAAGCACCAACGCCTGTCACCGAGACTCCCGCTGCGTCCACGTCCCGCTACGTCATCGCCGACCGCCAGGGCTTCCGCCTCGGCGCGGCGCTGGGCAGCTGGGAGAGCATGCTGGCGTTGCTGTTCGTGGCCGCATTCACCATCTGCGCCATCGTCCAGCCGCATTTCCTCGACATGGTCAACCTGGCCGACGGCACCTTCAACTTCAGCGAAAAGGCGATGATCGCGCTGCCGATGGCGTTGCTGATCATTTGCCGCGAGATCGACATCTCGGTCTCCGGCATCCTGGCGCTGTCGTCGGTGGCGGTAGGCCTGGCGCACACCAATGGCGCCCCACCCGAAGTGTTGCTGCCGATCGCGATTGCCACAGGCACCGCCTGCGGCTGGCTCAACGGCATCATGGTCACGCGGTACAAGCTGCCCTCGATCGTGGTCACCATCGGTACCGTGTCGCTGTTCCGCGGCCTGGCCAGCGTGGTGCTGGGCGACAAAGCCTTTACCGGCTACCCGCAGCTGATGACCGACTGGGGCCAGGGTTACTTCTTCGGCTTCATCCCGCGTGAATTCGTCGTGCTGCTGGTGTTTGCGCTGCTGTTTGCCGGCTTCCTGCACTGCACGACCTGGGGCCGCCGCGTGTACGCGATCGGTAACAACCCGGTGGCCGCACGCTTTTCCGGCATCCCGGTCGACAGCTACCGCCTGGGCCTGTTCATGCTCACGGGCGCCATGGCCGGCCTGGCTGCGTGGTTCCTCACCGGCCGTATCGGCAGCACCCGTCCCAACATCGCCATGGGCTGGGAGCTGGAAGTGATTACCATGGTGATCCTGGGCGGCGTGAGCATCGCCGGCGGCGCCGGCACCATCGGCGGCGTGCTGCTGGCCGTGCTTACCCTGGGCACGGTCACCTACGGCCTGTCGCTGGCGAATATCCCCGGCATTTACATGACCATCGTGGTCGGCATCCTGCTGCTGGTCACCATCGCCCTGCCCCGCCTGCTGCGCGGCAGGAGGATCGCCAAATGAGCGGCGCAACTGATGGTACAACCGATGCCACCCTGGTCCTCGATATCGGCAAGACCAACGTCAAACTGGTATTGCTGGACGCCGCCGGCGCGGTGCTGGCCGAACGGCGCAGCCCCAACACCATCCTGACCGACGGACCATATCCGCACCACGACGTCGAGCGCATCTGGCACTGGATGCTGGACGGAATGACCGAGTTTTCCAGCCTGGCCACCATCGGCGCCATCGTGCCGGTCACGCACGGCGCCACCGCCGCGCTGGTCGATGACGACGGCCTGGTGCTGCCGGTGCTCGATTACGAGTTCGAGCCGCCGGCCGCGCAGGCAGCCACGTACCAGGCGCTGCGTCCTGCGTACGACACGACCTGTTCGCCGCTGCTGCCCGCCGGCCTGAACCTGGGGCGCCAGTTGGCGTGGCAGGCGCAGACCTTCCCGGCCGAGTTCGCGCAGGCCAATCACCTGTTGATGTACCCGCAGTACTGGGCCTGGCGTTTATCTGGCGTGGCGGCCGGCGAAGTGACGTCGCTCGGTTGTCACACCGACTTGTGGCAGCCGGCGCGCCAGCAGTATTCGCAGCTGGTCGAACGCATGGGCTGGAACGCCCTG
Source organism: Duganella phyllosphaerae (assembly GCF_001758785.1). GTDB lineage: Bacteria > Pseudomonadota > Gammaproteobacteria > Burkholderiales > Burkholderiaceae_D > Rugamonas > Rugamonas phyllosphaerae. The sequence continues at coordinate 15,993 of NZ_LROM01000061.1, read as the reverse complement.
TTGCCGCCGCTTCAACCGGCGTGGGCGCCACTGGGACCGTTGAAGGCGGCGCTGTTGGCGCATACCGGTTTACCGGCATCGTGCCAGGTCATCTGCGGCATCCACGACAGCAATGCCTCGCTGCTGCGCCACCTGGCAGCCGTCGATGGCGTGGCGCAGCCTGCCGTGCTCTCGACCGGCACTTGGGTGATCGCCGCCGCGCCGGGCAAACCGCTCGATGGCTTGCGTGAGCGGTCGGATATGCTGGCCAATACCAATGCGCTGGGCCAGGCCGTGGCCTGCATCCGCTTCATGGGCGGGCGCGAGTTCGGCGAGCTGGCGGGCGCCGACGTGCAGACCTGTACCGTGGAGGATTTGCAGCGGTTGATCGACCAGCAGACCATGGCCCTGCCCTGCTTCTCGCAGGCTGGCGGTCCGTTTGCGGGCCGTACCGGTTCGATCACTGGCCCGGCGCCGGTCGATGCGCGCCAGCGGTATGCACTGGCCACGCTGTACTGCGTGCTGGTGTCTGACTACTGCCTCGCGCAGCTGGGCGCCGATGGCGCAGTGGTGGTGGAAGGCAGTTACACCGGCAACCCGTGGTTTGCGCCGCTGCTGGCCGCACTGCGGCCGGGCCAGGCCATCAGCAGCACCGATGACACCAGCGGCACGACCTGCGGCGGCTGGATGCTGCACCACTGGGGCAGCGCGCCGGCGGTAAGAAGCTCGGTGGCGGCGCCGCTGGTGTTGAATGGCTGGAGTGCGTATCGTTCGCACTGGTTAGCGGCGTTGCAAGAGGCGCTTTAATCCCCGTACGGGCGCTTTTTACCCCCTTGACCCTAATGCCGTTAAGTTAAGCTGAAGTTTTAATTTTGTTAGCATCGAAACGTCGTCCCCGCGCAGGCGGGGACCCAATTTGGCCGGCATTTCGACGAATTTCGTAGAACTTGGGTACCCGCCTTCGCGGCGGTCCGCCGATGCGGTACGACGGGTACGCTGAGCTTAACTTAACGGCATTAGGGTCCGACCCCGGCCTTGCGGCCTTGGCCGTGCGGGTTATCAATCCGCCACCGGCGCCCCGAAGTCCGGCGAACCATCCTCTTTCCATCGCAGCACCTGCGCCCGCGTATGGCGGTTGGCATCCTTGAGCGGCTCGCCCGCGATATCCCTGAAATTGCGCGCGTGGTACACCAGGATGTCGGTCTTGCCATCGGGCGTGGTCGTAAACGCGTTATGCCCCGGCCCGTACTGGCTGTTCTTCTCGCTGCTCGCAAATACCGGCACCGGCGACTTCTTCCAGGATGCCGCATCGAGCAAGTCAGAAGCCACTGGCGCCGTCAGCAACCCCAGTGCATAGTTGGCATCGGTCGCGCTGGCCGAATAGGTCATGAACACGCGGCCGTTCTTGACGATCACCGCTGGCGCCTCGTTGACCTCGTGCCCGACCTTCTCCCACGCATAGTCCGGCTTCGATAGCAGCACTGCCGGGCCGGTAATCGACCACGGCGTGTCCATCTGCGCCAGGTAGATATTGGTGGCGTGGACCTTGGCGTCCTGGCCGCGCTGGGTCCAGGCCAGGTAGCGTTTGCCGTTCAGTGCAAACGTGGTGGCGTCGAGCGCGAACGATTCCCAACCGGTCTTCAACTGCCCCAGTTCCTTCCAGTCCCCCTGCAGCGGATTGGCCGACTCGTTCACCAGCACGTACAGGCGGATCTCCCAGATCGCATCGGCGCGGCCGGCGGTAAAGTAGATATACCATTTGCCGTCGATATAGTGCATCTCCGGGGCCCAGATGTGCGCGCCCATCTCCCCCTTGGCGTGCTTGCGCCACACCACCTTGGCCTCGGCGGCGCCGAGGTCGTTGAGCGAGCGTGCGCGGCGGATTTCGATGCGGTCGTATTCCGGTACGGTGGCCGTGTAATAGTAATAGCCGTCGCTGTGCAGCGCCACTTGCGGGTCGGCGCGGTGCTTGACCAGCGGGTTATTGAAAGTCGGTTCTGCTGCTAATGCAATGTTCTGCGCAAACGAAAAAACGGCGGCCGCGAAGGCCACCGTTTTGAGTCCGCGCGCAAATGGTGCTTGCGCCATGGGTCTCCCTAGTTTTTAATCGATACGGTGAAGAAGTAACGACGGCCGGACCAGGCAAGTTCGTTGACACGGTACAGGTCACCGGCGTCGGTGATCTGCGATTCCTTGGTCAGGTTTTTGCCTTCGATCGAGAACGTCACGTTATCACTGTAACGGTACTGGAACTTCGCGTCCAGGAAACCGGTCTTTTCCTGGAAGTTCGGGTTGCCGGAAACGTCGTTGGTGCCGGTGTAGAAACGGTCGCGGTAGTTGTAGGCGACGCGGGCGTTGATCTTGCCCAGGTCGTACCACAGCGCGGCGTTATAGCTGTTTTTCGACAGGCCGGCGTATGGCAGGATCGAACCATCGAGCGGGTTGATGCGTTCCGTACCTTTGGCGTAATCGTAGCTCATGCGGGTGTAGTTGACGTCGCCGCCGAAACCGCTCATCCAGCCCGGCAGGAAGGTGAACGCGGTACGCGCGGTCAGTTCCACACCCTTGGTGGTGGCGCCTTCGCCGTTCAAGGCGGTGTTCACGTCGAACAAGCGACCGTCGCCGAGCAGGTTGACGTTTTTGACAACCTGTTTTTCCAGGATGTAGCTCGAGATATCCTTCTTGAACAGGCCCATGCTCAACTGGCTGTCGGCGCTCGGGTAGTACTCGAAGCTCAGGTCGGTGTTCTTGGCGCGGAACGGTTTCAGGTTCGGGTTGCCGGCCGTGCAGTCGTCGATATTGTCACCGCCAAATGCAGGGTTGCCGCTGTCGATGATACAGGCCACGTTCGGTGCCAGCAGGTCGATGCGCGGACGCGACATCACTTTCGACAGGCCGAAGCGCACCATGAACTGGTCAGGAATCGCCCAGGCCATCAGGTTGAAGCTCGGCAGATAGTCGTTGTACTTGGTCTTGACGGTGGTCGTGCCGAAGCTGAGATCGCGGTCGACGGAAGAACCGGCAGCGCCGCCCGGATTTTGCAGGCGGATCTTGATCGATTGCGAGCCGCTGGCATCGGTCTTGGTGCCGGTGTAGCGCACGCCGATATTGCCCCAGATCTGGTGCTCGCCGATCTCGGTATCGAAGTCGGCGCGGATGTACGCGGCGCGCACACGCTCGTCGACCATGTAAGCCGGCACTTGCGGATACATCCTGCCGTCGCTGCCGATGGCGTTGTACACGTTGTTGAAGTTGAAGTTCGACGTGTCGAAATACGGCTTGGCGTTGTTATACACCGGCGACATCCAGCCCGACGGAATGTTCGAGATCTTGTCGTAGCCGCCAAAGAAGGTGCCTGGCGAGTTGCCGCGCACGGCGTTGATCAGCTCCTGCATCTTGGCGCTGTTGACGTAGGTGCTGGAGTAATTGCCGTTGATGAAGGTGTTGGTATCAGGGCCGCGCACCGCGCCCGTATTGTACGGATCGTAGGTGATGGTCTGGTTGATGTTGGCGCCGCGCACCGAGATATCGTCGGCCGTGCTGGCCGGATCGGCGCCGCCGCTGGCGATGTAGCCGCCGCCGTTGTAGCGCTGGGCCGACGAATTGCGCGCCTGGGCGCCGCCCCACAGCTTGGTGAAGAACGGCGTGGTCAAACGGTATTTCAGGTCCAGCTTGACCTGGTCTTCGTCGTTCTTGGTCTCGTAAGGACGGTATTGCAGTTCGGCCTTGACGTACGAGCTGGCGGCGTCCGGCGAGTAAGCGGCCGGGAAGTCGAAGTGCGGCAGGCCCTGCGAATCGAGCGAGACCTTCAGGCCCGGCGCATTTTGCGTCAGGACGATACTATTGGTCTCGTTGTGGTAGGTCGAACGCGAACGTCCGGCCAGGCCGTCCACTTCCAGCGGACCGTCCTTGTAGTTGAAACCGGTGGTGGTGTAGTTGGAATCGATCTTGAGCTTGAAGTCGCGCGCCGAAGTGCTGAAGGCGCCCTGGCCGCCCTGGCCGGCAACGTAGTTGCAGTCGCCGACGGTGTAGCCGGTGACGTAGTGGTTCTCCACGGTGACACCGGCTGGCGTGGTGCTGGTGGATGCCGGCAGGCAGGTACCGGTGGTCGTGGTGGTGCCGTTGGCGGCGTACACCGGTGCACGACCGGCACTGGCCAGGCGATTGACGTTGCCAAAATCGGTACCGAAGTTGCGGTCGTTCAGTCGCTGGTCCTGGCGATTGCCCTGGTAGCTGACGAAGGCCTTCATTTCGTTGCTGACCTTGTATTGCGCGGTCAGCTCGGCCGACGAGCGCTTGTGGTCGCGGGTCCAGATGCCGTAGCGCGGCGTGCCTGGCGAGTAGTCGTACCATTGCTGGCTGCACGCGGTTTTCTGGGCGGCGGACAGGCCGGGCGCGCTGGCGCAACCGGCCGCCGAACCTACGCCGGCCACGGCCGGGTCGAGCGAATTGACGGTCTTGTTTGGCGAGAAGTCCCAGTCGCGCAGGAAGCGCCAGGTGGTGTTGCGCGAGTAGTCGTTACGGGTGCGCACGTCGTCGTAGACGATGTTGGCCATCACGCCCAGTTTGCCATCGAGGTACTGGTCGGCGATCAGCAGGCTGCCGCGCGGCTGCACGCCGCCACGGCTGGTCGAATGTTCGCCAGCGAGGGAAGTGGCGACGGTGAATTTCTTGAAGTCGAGCGGTTTGCGGGTAGTGATCACCACGGTGCCGCCCACGCCGCCTTCGGTCAGGTCGGCGGTGCTGCCCTTGTACACGTCGATCGAACCGATCAGCTCGGAAGCCAGTTCGCGCAGCTCGGCGCCGCGACCGGCGTTGCCGTTGGTGCCCAGTACCGACATGCCGTTCACTTCCACGCGGTTCAGGTCGGGCTCCACGCCGCGGATCGAGATCTGCGAGCCTTCGCCGAAATCGCGGGTCAGTTGCACGCCGGTGATGCGCGACAGCGCTTCGCCCACGTTCTTGTCAGGGAATTGATTGATGTCTTCGGCCACCAGCGAGTCGGAGATGGTGGCGTTGCGGATCTTGCGGTCGATCGCCGAGGCCACCGATTTGCGGGTACCCACCACGGTCACGACGCTGGTTGGCGCCACGTCGGACGGCGAGCGCGCCGCTGGCTCGCTGGTCTGCGCAGCATCGGCAGCAGCTGCCGTTTGCGCCATGGCGGCGTTGCCGGCCATGAGGGTCGCCAGTGCCGAGGCGACTGCGCTGACGATGACGCGGCGGGTGGTGTTGCTGTGGGTGGCTTGGTGCGGATAGGTCACTATGGTCTCCGTGTATGTCATGGCCATTGGTTGGCCTTGGTTTTATGATCAGCTTGTGATCACATTCTAGATGCCGCTTGCGTGTAAAAATCAGCAACTGCTCAAAGAATCAAAATGATGATCACCAATTCTCACCATGCACCGCTCGCCCCTCCCACTTTCGCATCTGGCAGCGCACCATAAATTCGCGCTACACTGGTCCGATGACACTCCCAGACACCTTCCAGTCACGCAGCGCGCAAGCGCTGCCCACCATCGCGCCGCCCGAGCTCAAACGCATGGAGCGCTTCGGCGCGCGCGCTGTTTTCAACGATGGCGACATGCTGTTCGAAGCCGGTCGCGGCAAGTTCGGTTTGATGGTGGTGGTCAGCGGCAAAATCCGCATCAGCCGCTATGACGGCCTCGGTAACAGCTCGCTCATCACCGAGCACGGACCTGGCGAATTTGCCGGCGAGATGAGCCAGTTGTCCGACGCCCCGACGCTGGTCAACGGCCACGCGCTGGGCACGGTGGAAGTGCTGGTGCTGACCACCGCCGCGCTGCGCGCGCTGCTGGTGGCGGAGGCCGAGCTTGGCGAGCGCATCGTGCGCGCCTTCATATTGCGGCGCGTCGAATTGATGGACAGCGCGGCCTGCGGACCGGTGTTGCTATCACCCAACAACAATTCCAGAATGCATGCTTTGCGCGGCTGGTTGTCCAGCAATGGTCAGCCGCACAAGGTGCTCGACCCGGCCTCCACCGACCAGGCGCGGGCGTTGTGCGAGCGCTACGCACCGCAGCCGGACGACTGGCCGCTGGTGGTTTTCCCCGATGGCGGCGTGCAGAAAAATCCGACCATCGTCGAACTGGGCCGCCGCCTGGGCACCCTGCCCGCGCTCGACTCCGACCAGGTGTGGGATGCGATCGTGGTAGGCGCCGGGCCGGCCGGCCTGGCCACTGCCGTGTATGCGGCTTCCGAAGGCTTGTCGGTGCTGGTGCTGGACACGCGCGCCTACGGCGGCCAGGCCGCCGCCAGCGCGCGCATCGAAAACTACCTGGGCTTCCCGACCGGCATTTCCGGGCGCGCACTGGCCGGTCGCGCATATGTGCAGTCGAAAAAATTCGGCGTGGAGATGGCCATTCCCGCACCCGCAGCGCGGCTGCTGTGCGACGTGCGGCCGCTGGAAGTGGAAATGTGCGGCAGCCTGCAGCGGCTGCGCACCCGCAGCGTGGTGGTGGCATGCGGCGCGCGCTACCGCCGGCCAGACCTGGCCAACCTGGCGCGCTTCGAGGGCAAGGGCGTGTATTACTGGGCTTCGCCGCTGGAGGCGGGACTGTGCAAGGGGGCCGAAGTGATCCTGGTCGGCGGGGGCAATTCGGCCGGCCAGGCCGCCGTGTACCTGTCGGCCCACGCGGAACGTGTACACATGCTGATCCGGCGCGAAAGCCTGGTTGACACCATGTCCACGTACCTGATCGAGCGCATCGCCGCCACGCCCAACATCGTGCTGCACACGCACGCACAGATCGTGGAGCTCGACGGCACCGACGATGGCGGACTCGACCGGGTAAAGGTGCGCGACGCCCGGCACGGCACCGAGCGCGATTACGATGTCAAACGCGTGTTCCTGTTCATCGGCGCCGATCCCAACACCGGCTGGCTCGGCGACTGCGGGGTGGCGGTCGATGACAAGGGGTTCATCGTCACCGGGTATGACGCGCTGGCTCGAAATGGTCAACCCGGTGATCGAAACGATCACCGTCATGATGAGATCGAGCGGCCGGTCGCCAGCCTTGAAACCAGCGTGCCCGGCGTATTCGCCATCGGCGACGTGCGCGCCGGTTCCACCAAGCGGGTGGCGGCGGCGGTGGGCGAAGGGGCGGCCGTGGTGTCGCAGATCCACGGCTTCCTGGCGCGCCTGCCCCGAACCCGGTAGTTCAGGCGACGATATTGAGGCCGCTGTCAACGTACACGGTGCTGCCGGTCACGCGATGTGCATACGGTGACGCCAGATACGCGCAGGTGTTGCCCACGTCGACGATGTCCACCAGTTCGCCGATCGGCGCCCGCGCCACCGCATCGTTGAGCAGGCGGTCGAAGTCCTTCAGGCCCGAGGCCGCGCGGGTTTTCAGGGGCCCCGGTGACATCGCATGCACGCGGATCGCCCGTGGTCCGAGTTCGTAGGCCAGGTAGCGGCACGCTGCCTCCAGCGCCGCCTTCACCGGACCCATGACGTTGTAGTTGGGGACTACCTTGTTGGCGCCGTGGTAGCTCATGGCGAACAGGGTGCCGCCCTGCGTCATCAGCGGCGCGGCCAGTTTGGCCATGCGCACGAACGAATGGCACGAGACGTCCATCGCCTGCAAAAAGCCGTCGAGCGAGCAATCGAGCAGGCCGCCCTGCAGGTCGGCCTTCGGTGCAAAGGCAATCGAGTGGACCACGATGTCGAGCTGTCCCTGTTCGGCCAGCACTGCAAACAGCGCTTCGAGCTGGCCCGGCTGGGTGACGTCGAGCGGCAGTAACTGCGCGTCGATGTCGGCGGCCAGCGGCGCCACATGGGGATAGGCTTTTTCGTTCAGGTAGGTGAGGATCACTTCCGCCCCCAGCTTGCGGAATGCCAGCGCGCAGCCCCAGGCGATCGAGTGTTCGTTGGCCACGCCCACCACCAGCGCGCGCTTGCCGGCCAATATCGGATAAACGGTTTCGGTATTCATCAGTGCTCCAGTATGTCCAGCGTATGGCGGGCGATCATCAGTTCTTCGTTGGCCGGCACTATCCACACGGCCACGCTGCTGTCGGGAGTACTGATGCGGCGTATGCCGTCAGCGCGGCTGTCATTGGCAGCGGTGTCGAGCCGCACGCCCAGCCAGGCGGCATCGCGGCAGACTGCCGCGCGCAGCGCCTTGCTGTTCTCGCCGATCCCGCCCGAAAATACCAGCGCATCGAGCCCGCCCAAGGCGGCGGCCAGCGAGCCGAGTTCACGGCCGATGCGATAGACCATCAGCGCGATCGCCGCTTTGGCGCGCGGGTCGCCGCTCTGTTCCAGCGTGCGCATGTCGGACGACAGGCCGGAGACGCCCAGCAGGCCCGATTCCTGGTACAGCAGCTTTTGCACCGCAGCCACGTCCATGCCCAGTTCGTCGATCAGGTACAGCACCACGCCGGGGTCGAGCGCGCCGCAGCGCGTGCCCATCGGCAGGCCATCGACGGCCGTAAAGCCCATGGTGCTGGCCACACTGCGCCCTGCCAGCATGGCGCACATGCTCGCGCCATTACCGAGGTGCGCCGCCACCACCCTGGCCCCTGCCAGCTGCGGATCGGACTGCGGCAGCCGGCTGGAGATATATTCGTACGACAGGCCGTGAAAGCCGTAGCGGCGGATGCCGAGATCGGTGATGCGGGGCGGCAGCGCGAATGCCTGCGCCGCGGCCGGCTGGCTGGTGTGGAAAGCGGTGTCGAAGCAGCCCACTTGCGGCACCTGCGGCGCCATCGCCAGCATCGAGCGCACCGGCGCCAGGTTGTGCGGCAGGTGCAGCGGTGCCAGCGGCACCAGCTGATCGAGCCGCGCCAGCACCGCCTCGGTGAGCAGTTGCGGGCCGCTGTAATCGACGCCGCCGTGGACGATGCGGTGGCCCACCGCAACCACCCGCCGTCCGTCCAGGTGCGACTGGGCGAAGTCGATCAGGAAGCGCATGCCGGTGGCATGGTCGATCGGCCCGTCGGGCCAGCGATGTTCGTCGATGACGGCGCCGGCGGCGTCCTGCGCCACGAAACGGGTCACGCCGGCGTACAGGTTTTCGATCTTGCCGCGCATGGCCAGGTCGAGCGCGGCGCCGTCGTACAGCGAGAACTTGATGCTGGACGAACCGGCGTTGATGACGACGATGCAATCACGCGGGGCCATGGTTTACGCCACGACTGCAACGGTGCGCAGGCGGTCGTGCGCGACCAGCACCGCCACCGCGCACGAGGCCAGGCGTGCGGCCACGGTATCGGCGCGGCTGGTGAGCACAATCGGTACGCGCGCCCCCAGCACGATGCCGGCCGCCGCTGCGCCGGCCATGAAGCTCAGGCTCTTGGCCAGCATGTTGCCGGCTTCCAGGTCAGGGGCCACCAGCACGTTGGCGCGGCCGGCCACGGGCGACACCAGGTGCTTGATGGCGGCGGCGTGCGGGTCGATGGCATTGTCCATGGCCAGCGGGCCGTCGAGGATGGCGCCGGTGATCTGGCCACGGTCGGCCATCTTGCACAGCGCGGCGGCGTCGATGGTGGACGGCATCTTGGCGCTGACGGTTTCCACCGCCGCCAGGATGGCCACCAGCACCGGGTCGAAGCGCAGCACGTGGGCCAGGTCGATGGCGTTCTGCACGATATCGACCTTGTCGGTGAGCGTGGGTACGATGTTGACGGCGGCGTCGGTGATGATGAGCGGGTCGGGCCGGCCCGGCACGTCCATCACGAAACAGTGGCTCAGGCGGCGCGCGGTGCGCAGGCCGGTGGCGGTGGCCACCACGGCGCCCATCAGTTCGTCGGTGTGCAGGCTGCCCTTCATCAGCACGGCGGCGCGCCCCTCGTGCACCAGCTCGACCGCGCGCGCAGCCGAGGCGTGGCTGTGCGGCGTGTCTTCGATGGACAGCCCGCCGATGTCCAGGTCCGCTTCGTCGGCGACCTGGCGAATGCGCGCAGCAGGTCCCACCAGGATCGGTGCAATCAGGCCGAGCCGGGTGGCATCGAGCACGCCTTCGAGCGCGCTGCGGTCGCACGGGTGCGCCACGGCCACCGTCACCCGGCCCGATTTGCGGGCGGCGTCGATCAGGCGGTCGTAGTTGGGATGGGCAATGCTGGTCATCGTTGCTCCTGAGCGGTATCAACGGTCATCATAACCAATAGTGTAAAAAACGCAACCGGATTCCGCTGCGCTGCGGCAACGTCAACGCCAACGCCTGCGCCAGCCGAACCAGGCGCAAGCGAGCACCGGTATCCCCAGCGCCACCGCGGACAGGGCGTCCCAGAAGCCGTCGCCCAGCAGCGCCGACAGCAAGCCGATCACGGTCAGCACCGCCATCGCCAGCGGGCCGCCCCACAGGCGGGTAACACGTACGGTCATGGCGATTCTCCCGGGGTGGTGGTCCGGACGCCGCGCCTGAGCCACAGGTAGACCCCGCTGCCGAGCACGAAAATGGTGGCGATATCGAGCAGCGCCCACAGGAACTGCAGCCAGCCGCCGCCGTAGTCGCCGAAGTGCAGCGGCTGCGAGACCAGCAAGGCGGTCAGGTACCAAGGCAATTCGCGGCGGTCGGTGATCTCGCTGGTTTGCGCATCGACCAGCACCGGCTTGTACAGTCGCGACGTGAGCGGCTGGTCGCCGTGCATGAAGATGCCGTAGTGGTGCGGGCTCGAAAACGACGTGCCGGGGAACGCGACAAAACCGACCTGCATCGCCGGTTCGGCCGCCATGGCGTTGTCCATGGCTTTTTCCATCGACCCCAGCTTGCTCGGCGTGGGCATGCCCTGGTACGGCGCGATCATGGCGGCGACCTCGGTGTACTGGTAGTACTTCACCAGCAGGTCGGCCCAGGTATTGATCATGCCGGTGGCGCCCACCACGAACAGCCAGGTGAGCGTGACGATGCCCAGCATATTGTGCAGGTCCAGCCATTTCACGCGCGGACCACGGCTGCGCCGCACCTCGCCGAAATGCAGCTTGCGCATGAAGGGCGCGTACAGCACCACGCCGGACACGATTGCCACGAGCAGCAGCAGCGCCATGAAGCCAAGGAACAGCTTGCCCCACAGGCCGGCATACAGGTCCACGTGCAAGTGGAACATCACGCCCAGGAACGTGCCCTCGAAACTGGGCTCGCCCAACACTTTTGCAGTGCGGGCATCGACCGCAATCGATTTGAACTGTTCGGCGGTCGGCGTATCGCCCATGGTCAGGTACCAGATCTCGCGCGCGTCGGCCTCCTGCGACATGAACATCATCACCTTGTGGGGATACAAGGCTTTGCCGGCGGCGATCACGTCATCGAGGCTGGCCTTGGGCGTGGCAGCCGGCATGACCGGCGCCTCGATGGCGTTGCCGAGCAGATGATCGATCTCGTGGTGATAAATCAGCGGCAATCCGGTAATACAGAGCAGCAGCATGAACACCGTACACACCAGGCTGGTCCACTTGTGGACCCAGGCCCAGCGCCGGACATTAATGGTTTTCATCGTCATGAGCAATCGAACACAGGATCGCAGATGATAATGGAAATCGTTTCGCTTTAGTGATGATTTGGTGATGATTCGGTGGTGACTAATAGATCTCGCGGCGCAGGCTCTGCATGTGAAGCTCGTTCTGGTCGAGCCACATCCGGGCCTCGACGAGTTCGCGGTCCACGCGGCGCAGGTAGTCGATCAGCTCGCGGCGCTCCTGTTCGCGGCGGCGGTTCTGTTTGTCGGAGTCGTCGGTGGCCGGCTTCTCCTTGGTGGGCTGGTTGTTGCGAAGGTCGCGCTCGAGCCGGTCCAGGCGCTTGCGGCCGTCGTACAGGCGCGCTTCGAGCTGGCGGGCGTCGTCGACCGCCTGGCGTTGCCGCGCTTCGGCAGTGGCGAAGTCCTGGCCGCTGAGCCAGGCGCGCTTGAGCTTGTCGCGCAGCGGTGGCTGGCACACTTCCACCGCCATGGCCCGGTTGGCGCGGCCGTATTCGAAAGCGTTTTCCGGTACGCAGTAACGGGCGTTTTCCGCTTCCCAGGCGCGCGTGTAGATGGCGCGGGTGTCGGGGATGGCGAAGACGCCGTCGCGGCGGGCGTTGGCGATGCGCTCTTCCAGCAGGAACGGCTTGCCGTAGCCATCTTCCTTGCCGACCTGCTCCCAGTGCTGCATCAGGCGCTGTTCCCACGCCTGGCGATATTCAGCCTCGAAAATCTTCAGGCCTTTTTGCCGGGCTTCGCGACCGCGCACCCCGAATTCGGAGCCCGTCACCGCGTCGCGCGCCCCGAGGTTGCGCCAGTAATTGACGATCTCGGCATTCCAGGCGGCGCGGTAGACGTCCTCCTGCACCTGCACGCCGGCGCTGCGCGCTTGCGCCGCGCGCTTGAGCAGTTCGCTGTCCGGCACACCGTTGCTGGCGTCGTTGGACCCGGCGTCCTGCCAGAACTGGCGATTGCCGACTTGCCAGCCATTGCTGTAGGCAGCGTCGTCAAAGCGGACGCCGGCCTGGCTGGCCTGGCTGCGGCCCGCTTCCTTGCTGCCGATCGGCTGGCCGGCCGCGCCGTCGCGCTTGCCGATGCCTTCCCAATACTGTGCATTGCCTTTCAGCCAGCCAGCGTCGTAAGCGCCCTGGTTCAGTGGCGTTTTACGCTTGCGCACGTCCTCGGCGGCGGCGCGCACGCCGAACTGCTGCGGCAGACCGCGCGCGCCATCGGCCACGCCCATGGCGGTCCACATCTGGGTATTGCCCTGCTGCCAGCCGAGGGTGTAGCGGGCCCCGGCGTCGGCCGTGGCAGACTTGCCGCCATCGTCATGGTCCTCGCAGAAATCCTTGCGGTCGGCGAAATTGGCCGGTACCCCCTCGAGGCCATCGGTCTTGCCGATCTGTTGCCAGTCGCCGATCTTGCAAGCCGCGATGCGCTGCTTGACCGCCGCGGAACAGCCTGCCAGCAGCACAATCAGCATCAAGGGAAGTATTCGGGCGGCAAGCGTCATGGCGGTGGTTTTTAAGTTTCGGCTGCGCAATTATAGAGCCTGGAGTGGCTATAATGACCGGTCTTTCATCGCCGGGAACCACTACATGCCTAATCGTTTGCATTTGCGTTTGCGTTTGCTTTTGTCCGTCCTGGCGCTGGCGGGCTGGTCCGGCGCTGCCGTGGCCGATACGTTCGAAGTCATCGAGTCGGCGCCACTGCAGCAGGTGTGGCTCAATGCCGGCTTCTATTCGTACCACTTCGATCGCGACAAGAGCCTCAACGACAGCAATCCCGGCCTGGGCGCCGAATACCGCTTCTCGACCGTCGCGTCGGCGACGGTGGGACGCTTTTACAATAGCGACCGGCAGTATTCCAACTACGCGGGCGTGTATTACCAGCCGTTCAGGATCGGGCCGGTGCGGCTGGGCGCGGTGGTCGGGGCGTTCAACGGCTATCCGAATATGCGCGACGGTGGCTGGTTCCCGGCGGCGATACCGACTGCCAGCTTCGAGTACAAGAGCGTGGGCGTGAATGTGGCGGTGGTGCCGAAGTACAAGGATCGGCTGTATGGGGCGTTGTCGATCCAGCTGAAATTGAAAGTATTTGAGTAGGGAAATTGGATCCCCGCATGGGCGGCGGTACGCCGATGCGGGATGAAGGATTTTAGTTACGTGACTTCGAGACTGCGATCTGGTCGAGGATGTGTTTTGGCACCGCGGCGTAGTGCTTGAACTCCATCGTGTACGTCGCCCTGCCCTGCGACAGCGAGCGCAAGGTGGTCGAGTAGCCGAACATTTCCGCCAGCGGTACCAGCGCGCGGATGATCTTGCAGCCGCCACCGGCGATTTCATCCATGCCCTGCACCATGCCGCGCCGCGCCGTCAGATCGCCCATGGCGTTGCCCATGAACTCTTCCGGCGTTTCCACCTCGACCTGCATCATCGGTTCCAGCAAAACCGGGTCGGCGCGCCGCATGCCTTCCTTGAACGCCATCGAACCAGCCATGCGGAATGCGTTTTCGTTCGAGTCGACATCGTGGTACGAACCGAAGGTGAGCGTTACCTTGACGTCCACCACCGGGTATCCGGCCAGCACGCCGCTGCGCAAGGTTTCCTGCACGCCTTTATCGACGGCCGGGATGAATTCGCGCGGCACCACGCCACCCTTGATCGCATCGACGAACTGGAATCCCTTGCCCGGTTCCAGCGGCTCGAGCGCCAGCACCACGTGGCCGTACTGGCCTCGTCCGCCCGATTGCTTGACGAACTTGCCCTCCACGTCCGAGACGGATTTCTGGATGGTCTCGCGGTACGCGACCTGCGGCTTGCCGACCGTCGCTTCCACGCCGAACTCGCGGCGCATGCGATCGACCAGGATTTCCAGGTGCAGCTCGCCCATGCCGGACATGATGGTCTGGCCCGATTCCTCGTCCGAATGCACGCGGAATGACGGATCCTCCTGCGCCAGGCGGTTCAGGGCAATGCCCATCTTTTCCTGGTCGGCCTTGGTTTTTGGCTCCACCGCCTGCGAAATCACCGGCTCGGGGAAGATCATCTTTTCGAGCACGATCACGTGGTCGGGCGAGCTGAGCGTATCGCCAGTGGTCACGCCCTTCAGCCCGACGGCGGCGGCAATATCGCCCGCATACACTTCCTTGATCTCCTTGCGCTCGTTGGCGTGCATCTGCAGGATGCGGCCCAGCCGTTCCTTCTGCGACTTGGTGGGGTTGTACACCGTGTCGCCGGAATTGACCACGCCCGAATACACGCGGAAGAACGTCAGTTGCCCCACGAACGGATCGGTCATGATCTTGAACGCCAGCGCCGAGAACGGATCGCTGTCGGCCGGATGGCGCTCGATCGGCCGGTCCTGCTCGTCGGTACCGGCAATCGCCGGTACGTCCACCGGCGACGGCAGGTAGTCGATCACTGCGTCGAGCATCGCCTGCACGCCCTTGTTTTTAAAAGCGCTGCCAGCGAGCATCGGCACGATTTCGTTGCGGATGGTACGCAGGCGCAGGCCGGTCTTGATCTCGTCCTCGGTCAAGGCTTCGCCTTCCAAATACTTGTCAAGCAGTTCGGGCGTGGCTTCGGCCGCCGCTTCCACCAGCTTGTCGCGCCATTGCCGGGCCTCGGCTTGCAGGTCGGCCGGGATGTCCTCGTAGGTAAATTTCACGCCCAGGCTCTCGTCGTCCCAGTTAATCGCGCGCATTTTCACCAGGTCGATCACGCCGTGGAAGTTGTCTTCGGCGCCCAGCGGCAGCTGGATCGGCACCGGCACGCCTTTCAGGCGCATGGCGATCTGTTCGCGCACGCGCAGGAAGTCCGCGCCCACGCGGTCCATCTTGTTGACGAACGCAATGCGCGGCACCTTGTACTTGTTGGCCTGGCGCCACACGGTTTCGGATTGCGGCTGCACGCCGCCCACGGCGTCGTACACCATGACGGCGCCGTCGAGCACGCGCATCGAACGCTCGACTTCGATGGTGAAGTCGACGTGGCCCGGGGTGTCGATGATGTTGATGCGGTGCTCGGCAAAGTTGCCGGCCATGCCTTTCCAGAACGCGGTGGTGGCGGCGGACGTGATGGTGATGCCGCGCTCCTGCTCCTGCTCCATCCAGTCCATGGTGGCCGCGCCGTTGTGTACTTCGCCGATTTTGTGATTGACGCCCGTGTAAAACAGGATACGCTCGGTGGTGGTGGTCTTGCCGGCGTCGATGTGGGCGCTGATGCCGATATTGCGATAGCGCTCGATAGGGGTTTTGCGGGTCATCACAGCTCCTCGTACACAACTGGTTTGGGTAGACTCAGGTGCGGCGCCGCCCGATTTTTTCAAGATCTGTTGCCAAGTGTGCGACGTACCGAACAGCAATTAATATAGTCTCTGGACTAAACTGCAAGCTTACATCTCACCGGGAATATCTGCATGACTGTCCGACCGAAAACCGCCCTTTTCCTCTCCCTGGGCATGGCCCCTGCCCTCGCTCTGGCACAGGTTGCCACCACCGACGCCCCGGAACTCGAACTGCGCATCGAACGTTGCTCGGTGCTCGGTGACGCCAGCGCGCGCCTGGCCTGCTACGACGGCCTGGCGCGCAAG
>NZ_LROM01000060.1 GCF_001758785.1 Duganella phyllosphaerae | reverse complement strand
CGTGCGCGTAGTGACGGGCAGCGGTTTCGTACTCGACGTGGGCGGTGTTGATGGTAATGCCGCGTGCTTTTTCTTCCGGTGCTGCGTCGATCTGGTCGTAAGCTTTCGCTTCGCCGCCGAATTTCTTCGACAGAACGGTTGCGATTGCAGCGGTCAGGGTGGTTTTGCCGTGGTCGACGTGACCGATGGTGCCTACGTTGACGTGCGGTTTAGTCCGCTCGAACTTTTCTTTTGCCATTTTGAATCATCCTTAAAACATTGTTTGTAAATTTGCGGCCCGGTGATCGACCGGACCGCAATGACACTAATTACTTGGCTTTCGCGGTAACGATCGCGTCGATCACGTGCTTAGGCGCTTCCGAGTAGTGCTTGAATTCCATCGTGTAGGTAGCACGACCTTGCGTTGCGGAACGCAGGGTGGTCGAGTAACCAAACATCTCCGACAGTGGCACTTCGGCTTTGATGATCTTGCCGCCGCCGCCTGGGATTTCGTCCATGCCCTGCACCATACCGCGGCGGGACGACAGGTCGCCCATCACGGTACCGGCGTAGTCTTCCGGCGTTTCCACTTCCACAGCCATCATCGGCTCCAGGATGACTGGCGATGCTTTGCGGCAGCCGTCTTTGAAGGCCATCGAAGCGGCCATCTGGAACGCGTTTTCGTTCGAGTCCACATCGTGGTACGAACCGAAGAACAGCGTAACCTTGACGTCCACGACTGGGTAACCAGCCAGCACACCGGTGTTCAGGGTGCCGCGCACGCCTTTTTCAACCGCAGGGATGTACTCGCGAGGAACGGTGCCGCCCTTGATGGCGTCAACGAACTCGAAGCCCTTGCCCGGCTCTTGCGGCTCGATCTTCAGAACCACGTGACCGTACTGACCACGACCACCGGATTGCTTGACGAACTTGCCTTCCGATTCTTCGCAGGTCTTGCGGATCGTTTCGCGGTAAGCCACTTGTGGCTTGCCGACGGTTGCTTCCACGCCGAATTCGCGCTTCATGCGGTCAACGATAATTTCCAGGTGCAGTTCGCCCATACCACCGATGATGGTCTGGCCCGATTCTTCATCGGTCTTCACGCGGAACGAAGGATCTTCCTGTGCCAGGCGGTTCAGCGCCAGGCCCATTTTTTCCTGGTCGGCCTTGGTTTTTGGCTCGACTGCCTGTTGAATCACAGGCTCAGGGAAGATCATTTTTTCCAGGGTGATGATCGAGGTCGGATCGCACAGGGTTTCGCCCGTGGTCACGTCTTTCAGACCAACGGCAGCGGCGATGTCGCCGGCGCGCACTTCTTTGATCTCTTCACGCTGGTTGGCGTGCATCTGCAGAATACGACCCAGACGCTCTTTACGACCTTTGACCGAGTTGTACACGGTGTCGCCCGAATTGACGGCGCCCGAGTACACGCGGAAGAAGGCCAATTGACCGACGAACGGGTCGGTCATGATCTTGAAGGCCAGCGCCGAGAACTTCTCGTCGTCCGCAGGACGGCGGGTGGTTGGCTGGTCGTCTTCATCCGTACCGCCGACGTCGTCGATGTCCAGTGGCGACGGCAGGTATTCGATGACCGCGTCCAGCATGGCCTGTACGCCCTTGTTCTTGAAGGCGGTACCGCACATCATAGGAACGATTTCCGAAGCGATGGTACGGGTACGCAGCGCTTGTTTGATCTCGGCTTCGGTCAGGTCGCCTTCTTCCAGGTACTTGTTCATCAGCTCTTCGGTGGCTTCAGCAGCGGCTTCAACCATCTTCTCGCGCCACTCGGCGGCCGAATCGGCCAGCTCTGCAGGGATCTCGACGTAGTCGAATTTCATGCCTTGCGATGCTTCGTCCCACAGGATCGCTTTCATCTTGACCAGATCGATCACGCCTTTGAAGTTGTCTTCAGCGCCGATTGGAATCTGGATCAGGACCGGGTTGGCCTTCAGGCGAGCGCGCATCTGCTCGTAGACCTTGAAGAAGTTGGCGCCGGTACGGTCCATCTTGTTGACGAAGGCCAGACGTGGCACCTTGTACTTGTTAGCCTGACGCCATACGGTTTCCGACTGTGGCTGAACACCGCCCACTGCGCAGTAAACCATGCAAGCACCGTCGAGTACGCGCATCGAGCGTTCAACTTCAATGGTGAAGTCAACGTGGCCCGGGGTGTCGATGATGTTGATGTGGTGTTCTGGGAAGTTGTTGGCCATGCCTTTCCAGAAGCAGGTCGTTGCAGCGGACGTAATGGTAATGCCGCGCTCTTGTTCCTGCTCCATCCAGTCCATGGTGGCGGCGCCATCGTGAACTTCACCGATCTTGTGGTTCACGCCCGTGTAGAACAGGACGCGCTCGGTGGTAGTGGTCTTACCTGCATCGATGTGAGCGGAGATACCGATGTTGCGGTAGCGCTCGATGGGGGTCTTGCGGGCCATAATTAATCCTAAATCTTTTAATGGACAAAACCGAGCAGCATTTTTTGTGAAAAAAATGAGCCCGGCCTCGAACAACAGATAACAACCAGACCACAGTGGCCCGGTCGATTTTATTAGAAGCGGAAGTGCGAGAACGCCTTGTTCGCTTCTGCCATACGGTGCACTTCATCACGCTTTTTCATCGCACCGCCGCGGCCTTCAGCCGCTTCCATCAGCTCACCGCCGAGGCGTTGTGGCATGGATTTTTCGCTGCGCTTGTTAGCAGCTTCACGCAACCAACGCATCGACAGCGCCATACGACGTACTGGGCGCACTTCAACCGGCACCTGGTAGTTTGCACCACCGACGCGACGGGATTTTACTTCAACCAGCGGTTTGGCGTTGTTGATCGCGGTAGCGAACACTTCCAGCGGGTCTTTACCCGACTTGGCGGCGATGTGCTCGAAGGCACCGTAAATGATGTTTTCTGCGACCGATTTTTTACCGGACAGCATCAGAACGTTCACGAATTTGGCGACATCCGTGTTACCGAATTTAGGATCCGGCAGGATTTCGCGCTTGGGTACTTCACGACGACGTGGCATATCAATTCCTTTCAATCTTCAGTTGAGGTGCGCAGATATGGGTTCGCACTCTCGCGGAGGGTCATCATAACCATCCACTTACTCGACCATTTCCGGTCGATTACATTCACTTAGCTAGTTGCCACTGAGCGAAAACTTTTAATGCAGATTACTTCTTGGCTTTAGCGCGCTTGGTACCGTATTTCGAGCGAGCTTGCTTACGGTCTTTAACGCCCTGGGTATCCAGTGCACCGCGAACCATGTGGTAACGAACACCTGGCAAGTCTTTTACGCGACCGCCGCGCAGCAGAACAACGCTGTGCTCTTGCAGGTTGTGGCCTTCACCGCCGATGTACGAAATGACTTCGAAACCGTTGGTCAGACGCACTTTGGCGACTTTACGCAAAGCCGAGTTAGGCTTCTTAGGAGTGGTGGTGTACACACGGGTGCAAACACCGCGCTTTTGCGGGCTGTTTTCCAGCGCCGGCGATTTGCTTTTCACGGTCAGGGCGACACGTGGATTGCGAATCAGTTGATTGATGGTTGGCATCGTTCTAAACCCAACTTAATAACAACGTGGACAACCCGGACGTATGTCCGGGGACGAATCTCAGTCTCAATTCAGGGAACATCGAAGGCGCGCACAGCCAGCCTCTGGGACCAGCCGAAAACAGCGTATACGATGCGCAGACTAAATGGAGAACTCGCGAGTGTAGGGCAATTGACCTGAACAGTCAACATATATGGCAGAAAGATGTGCTAGCGCGCTGCACCGAAGTTGCTCAGTGGCTACTCCAAAAGCTGCCCGCGACGGCTGAAAACGCCTGATAATAGCGCACTTTCCACCACGCGCTGCCTGCTGCTGCTGTTGCCCTCCATGCGATCCCTGTTGCGACTCCCTCCCCTGTTCGTACTGGGCAGCTACCTGCTGCTGTCGCTGGTGCCGTGCGTGCCGCTGCTGCTCGGTCGGCCCGCGCCCGGGCTGGGCGCCGTCCTCGGCCTCGAAGCCCTGCTGTGGATCGCCGCGTGGGGCATGTTCCAGCGCCCGGCCTGGTTCCACTGGCTGTTGCTGCCTGCCCTGCTGGCCCTGCCTACCGAGCTGTACCTGTTCATGTATTACGGCCAGGGCATTTCCACCCACCACCTCGGCATCATCGCCGAGAGCAGCCCGATGGAAGCCATGGAATTCCTGGGTAACAAGATCTGGCTGATGGCAGCGATCCTGGTCGCCATGCTGGCCTGGTGGGTGGCCATCTTGCTGGCCGCGCGCCGCAGCCCGCAACTGACCTGGCGTGGCAAGACGCGCTGGCTGGCAGTGCCGGCGATCGCCGCCCTGGCCGTGCTGGGCTGGCCCACGCCCACCCCCGTGTTCCAGCAGGCGCCGTTCACTTTCAATAACTTTGCCAACTCCTGGCCCTTCGGCCTGATTGCGCGCGGCGTCGATTTTTACAACGAACGCCGCTACCTGGCCGAACTGGGCATGCGCAGCAGCAACTTCACCTTCAAGGCTCACCAGGCCGCCCCCGACAACGAGCCGGAAGTGGTGATCATGGTGCTCGGCGAATCGTCGCGCTACGACCGCTGGAGCATCAACGGCTACGACCGCGAAACCACCCCGCTGCTGGCGCAGGAGCCCAACCTGGTGTCGCTCACCAATATGATCACGGCGGTGTCGGCCACGCGGCTGTCGGTGCCGGTGATCATTTCGCGCAAGCCGGCCATGCAAAGCCTGAAAGCCGGGTTTTCGGAAAAGTCGTTCCTCACCGCCTATAAAGAAGCGGGTTTCAAAACCTGGTGGTTGTCGAACCAGATCTCGTTCGGCGAGTTCGACACGCCGGTGTCGGTGTTCGCCAAGGAAGCGAACGTGATCCAGTTCATGAACCTGGGCAGTTTCAATAACCGCTCCAACCTCGACCAGATTTTGCTGGGCCCGTTGCAACAGGCGATGCACGATCCGGCGCCGAAAAAGCTGATCGTGCTGCACACGCTGGGCAACCACTGGAACTACAGCGAGCGCTATTCCAAAGAATTCGACAAGTGGCAGCCGTCGCTGTTCGGCGTGGACAAGCCCGAGCACACCAACGTCAAGATCAAGGTCGAACTGAACAACAGCTACGACAACTCGATCCTGTACACCGACTGGTTCCTGGCCCAGGTGATCGGCCAGCTCAAGGAGAGCGGCCAGCGCACCGCGATGCTGTACGTGGCCGACCACGGCCAGGTGCTGTACGACGGCAGCTGCGCCATTGCCTTCCATGGCCACAACACGCAGTACGACTTCCACGTGCCGGCGCTGGTGTGGTACTCGGACCAGTACCAGTCCCATTACCCGGACAAGATCAAACAGCTAAAACGCCTGCGCAAGGCCAGGCTGGCGACCGAGAACGTGTTCCACAGCCTGCTCGACCTCGGCGACATCGCCTACGACGACCAGCACCTCGAGTGGAGTTTCCTCAATAAACAGTTCAAGCCCCACAAGCGCTACGTGGACAGCTACGGCTGGACCAACTACGACAACGCCACCTTCAAGGGCGATTGCCGCGAGGTGATCGACAAGGGCACGCCGCTCAAGCGAGAGAAGTGAGCGCCGGCGCCAGTTGCGGATAGCGGAACACAAAGCCGCTGGCCAGCAAACGCTGCGGCCCCACCCGCTGCCCTTCGAGCAGCAAGTCGGCCTGCTCGCCGAGCGCCAGGCGCATCGGCCAGCCCGGTGTCGGCAAGCCGTACGGACGATGCAGCACCTTGGCGGCCACGCGGCTGAATTGCGCCTGTGTCAGGCTCTCGGGCGCGGTGAAGTTGTAGCTGCCGCCCTCCCCTGCACCATTGGCGCACAGCTGCGCCATACCGCCGATCACGTCATCGACATGGATCCACGACTGCCACTGCCATCCGCCGCCAAGCGGCCCGCCCAGGCCCAGCCTGATCGGCAACAGCAGCATCGGCAACGCACCCTGGCGGCCCAGTACCAGGCCGAAGCGCATGCACGCCACCGTTACGCCGTGGGCGCTGGCGCGCTGCGCCGCTTCTTCCCATTCACGGCACAGGTCGGACATGAACACCGGCTGCGGCGGCGCGGTTTCGGTGAGCACCGTGTCGTCGCCCTGCGGCTGCACGCCGTAGTAACCGATCGCTGAACCCGAGAGCATCAGCGCCGGCTTGTGTTCGGCCTGGGCGATCCAGTCCACCACCCTGGCGGTCAGCGCCACCCGACTCTGGCGCAACGCCGCGCGGCGCGCTGCCGTCCAGCGCCAGCCGAGGATGCGCGCGCCGGCCAGGTTGACGATCACGTCGATGCGGCGCGACGGCGGCAGCTGGTCCATGCTGTCCACGCAGTCGACACGGCCGTCGAACAGCCACGCGGCCTGGCGCGGCTGGCGCGTGAGCACCGTCACGCGCTGGCCATCGCGCAGCAGCGCATGCACCAGGCGCTGGCCGATGAAACCGGTGGCGCCGGTAACCAGGAAGCTGCGGCCGGTGGCGCCAAAGGCCTGCGCCGGCTCGCTCGACTCCTGGAGACGGTCCTGGCGCCCCAGCGCGCGCGAGGCCAGCGCATCGCGGATGCCGGAAACGCCCACGCCCACGCCGCACAGCGCCAGGAACACGCCGAGCGCACCGTTCGGTTGCCACACGATGGCGGTGGGCAGCGCCAGCCACTGCGGCGCATTCAGGGCCAGCAGCGCGATGAAGGCGCCGCCGATCATGGCCAGCACCGTGTGCGTGACGCGCTCGGTGGCCGGCAGCAGGCGGGTGCGGTCTTCCACCACGAAATCCCACAGCGTCAGCCCGATCTCGACCACGAACACCAGTAACACCACCACCGCCCACAGGCCGTGGAACGCCCACGACGACAGGCCGATGAACAAGGCGCTGTAAATCAGTGCGCGCACCGCGTGAATCGCCAGCTCGCGGCGGGCGGTGGCGCGGCCTGGCAGCGCCTCGGTCAGCTCGTGGTGGTACAGGGTGTCGAACGCGCCCAGGCAGCCCTGGGCCGCCATCAACTGCAATGCCAATAAATGAGTATTCATGGTGTCACCTCGCGGAACACGCCCGCTTGCGTAAATGTGGTGCCAAACAGTGGGTGCCGGATCTCGATCCGGATGTCGAACTGGTTGGCGCTGTTGTTGCGATGGCAGAGATAGGTCTTGCCGGGCGTGATCAACCCCGGTAGCGGGATGCGGGTACCGAGCACATCCCAGAAATAGCCGTCGCTTTCGAAATGCAGGTTGCCCTCGCGGATCGACAGCAGCAGCTTCATGCCCAGGCCCATGCCCACGTATTCGAGCACCTCGCCCTTCTCGCTCTCGGCCATGAACGAGGTGAACATTACCGGCCGGCGGCGGTTGAGGCGGTAGATGCGCTGCTTGAAGATCGAGGCGCAGTTCGGCTTGGAATAGACTTCGATATCGACCGGGAAATCGGCGTCGGTGTAGGGCATCAGCGCGCCCTTGATGAACGGCATGCTCAGGTAGCCGAGCAACCGCCCCAGGCGCGAACAGGTCAGCTCCGACAGCCGTCCCTGGTAGCGCAGCGGCTTGCCGGGCAGCGGATTCTTGTCGAACCGGGCCTGGATGTCGGGATGCAGCAGGCGCCATTGTGGACCCAGGATTTTCTTGAACAGCTCGCCTTCGGACGGCGTGCTCATGGTTTTTTCTTTTCGCTACCCATCAATTGCGCCATCTTGCCGCCCATGGTCAGCAAGCGTTGCAACGTGGCCGGTGGCAAATGCCTGGTGTCGCCGTAGGCGGTGGTGAGCATTTCCATGAAGGCCAGTACCTGGTCCATCTTGACCTTGGTGGCGTCTTCCAGCGCCGGGTCGCTGTCGGCTTCCTGGGCGCATTCGCGCAAGACAGTGAGCGTGGGGTCGATTTCGCGCTTCTTGCGTTCCTCGACGATCACGCGGAAGATTTCCCACACGTCCTGCAAGGCCAGGAAATGGTCGCGGCGGTCGCCGGCCAGGTGGGTGACGCGCACCAGGCCCCAGCTCTGCAATTCCTTGAGGCTGTTGCTGACGTTGGAGCGGGCCACGGTGAGTGTCTCGGCGATTTCCTCGGCATGCAGCGGGCGGTTGACCAGGAACAGCAGCGCGTGGATTTGCGCCACGGTGCGGTTCACGCCCCAGCGCGTGCCCATCTCGCCCCAGTGCAGGATGTATTTTTGAATCGTTGGTGCGAGGGTCATGCGGCGTCCTTTTCGATTATCGTTATTATGGGTTTAGAGCGTCCGACATAACCTTCAGAGCAAGGCGCAGCGACGAAGGCAGTACGAATGTACGGCGAGGAGCTGCAACGCCGCTATGGAGGTTATGTTGGACGCTCTCAGACTGGCTTGTGCACCATCAGCCAGTACACCACCATCAGCGCGCCAAAGGCGGGAAAGCCCAGCGCGGTCCAGATTTTCTCGTAGCGCCAGTAACGGGCCGGCAGCGGCAGCAGGTTGCGCGCAGCCTCGGCCGCCATGTCGCGCATGCGCAATTGCAGCCACACCACCGGCAGCCAGCACAGGCCGGCCAGCACGTACAGCGCGATCGACCACATGATCCAGCGCGAATGCATCGGGTAGCCGGCCAGATGGATCATCCAGAAACCCGACAGCGGCTGGATGATCACGGACGGCGTGGTAAACCACCAGTCGGCGCGGGCGACGAGCCGCGTGACCACGGCCATCGCCTGCACGTTGCCGCTGCGGTTGACAAAGAACATGTAGAAGGCGGTGCCGAATCCGGTGCCCACCATCAGGGTGGCGGACAGGATGTGCAGCACTTTCACGGCAAAGTATTCCATCATCTTTCTCCTTGATGTTTGGCCGGGCTGGCACGCCACATCAGCAGCATCAGCGCCAGCAACGGCAGGTTCTTGGTCAGCGGCCCGAACGGATGCCGCCAGAAATCGGGCAGGAACACGCTGAGCATGGCGGTGTAGCCGCCCACCAGCGCCAGCTGCGCCGCCCATAGCCAGCGGCGCGGACGCAGCAACAGCAACACGCCGATGGCGGCGTCCGTCACGCTGGCAGCGAGCAGCATCGGCTCCTGCCAGGCGGTCGGCACACCGCAGGCGGCCAGCCAGGACCGGCTCTCGGCATGGGGCCAGGCAAACCACGACACGTACGCCGTGATCAGCCACATCAGCGCGATCGCCACCGTCACCAGCGGCGCGCCCCAGGACCACGCTGCCGTCACGCGCTGCGCCGGTCCGGCAAAGGAACCGGGGTCGCGCAGCGGCCGGCCCAGCACTGCTTGCGCGGGCGCCGGGTCGGCCGTGTTGGAGCCGTCGGCGCTTTGTTCGAGCATCAGGAGCGATTCGGGGGTGAAGGCAGACGAAGGCGCCAGCGCGGCGACGTGTGCGGCCAGGGCGGCCACCGGGCCAGGCAACGAGAGCACCAGCGCAGCGGGCGCCTGCATGCCGCGCCGCAGGTCGGCCAGGTAGCCGGCCATGGTCATGGCCCGCGGGCCGACCACGGCCAGTGCGCGCGGCATGGCGCCCGGCGCGGTCAGCAACCGCACCACGATGTCGGCCAGGTCGTCCACGTGTATGGGCTGCACCAGCGCCCGGTGGGCAGCCGGCAGCATCAGCACCGGCAAGGTCGCCAGCAGGCGGAACAGCACGCTGCTGGCGCCATGCTCGCCGTACACCAGCGAGGGACGGATGATGGTGGCATCCATCTTGCGCGCCAGCAGGTCGGCCTCGGCCGCGCCCTTGCTGCGCCAGTAGCCGGTGGCGGCCTGCGGCTGGCTGCCCAGCGCGGACACCTGCACCGCGCGCAGTCCCGACTGCTCGCAAGCGGCAAACAGCGCGACCGGCGCGGCGCGGTGCAGGCGGTCGAAGTCGCCTTTTTGCACTTCGCGGATGATGCCCACGGCGTTGACCACGGCATCGACACCTTGCAGCAAGGGCAGCCACTGCTGCACATTGGTCATATGGCCGAAGTCGAGCTCGATCCAGTCGGATGCCAGCTCGCTGGCTGGACGGCGGCGGCTGGCGCCAACCACGTCAACACCGGCCGCACGCAACGCCCTGAGCACGTGCGCCCCCACCAGTCCGGTGGCGCCGATCACCAGTACCCGCATATGACCTCCGTCGGTTATTTCTGTAAAGACAGAAATTGATGGGTAAAAATTTGACCGACGAGTCGGCCTAAAGTGTCTGACGGAGCATCCTTGATTTCTGTCATTGCAGAAATACTAGAATTCTCCGCCAGGGATGTCAAGCGAATATCAGGTCAGTGCAAGGTTGCGGCCGGCTGACCGCGCCGGGCTGCCACCACTGGCGACGCCGTCGATCTTGAAGATGCTCACCGTTTGCGCCAGCTCGGTGGCCTGGTCCTGCAGCGACTGGGTGGCGGCCGCCGCCTCTTCCACCAGCGCGGCATTCTGCTGCGTCACCTGGTCCATCTGGGCGATGGCCTGGTTGACCTGGTCGATGCCGTCGCTCTGCTCGCGGCTGGCGGTGGCGATTTCGCCGACGATCTGGGTGACCTGGTGGACGTTGCCCACCAAGGTGTTCATGGTGGTGCCGGCTTTTTCCACCAGGTCGGTGCCGAGCTGGATCTTTTGCACCGAAGCGTCGATCAGCACCTTGATTTCCTTGGCGGCCGATGCCGAGCGCTGCGCCAGGTTGCGCACTTCCGACGCCACCACCGCGAAGCCCCGGCCCTGCTCGCCCGCACGGGCCGCTTCCACCGCCGCGTTCAGCGCCAGGATATTGGTCTGGAACGCGATGCCGTCGATCACGCCGGTGATATCGACGATCTTGCGTGACGCTTCGTTGATGTCGTTCATGGTGGACACCACCTGCTGCATCACCTCGCCGCCATGGGCAGCGGTGCTCGACGCGCCTTCCACCAGGCCACGCGCGTGCTGGGCGTTTTCCGAGTTCTGCTTGACGGTGCTGGTCAGTTCTTCGATCGAGGCGGCGGTTTCTTCCAGCGAACTGGCCTGGGTCTCGGTGCGCGACGACAATTCCATGTTGCCGGCAGCGAGTTCGCGTGAGCCGCGGTCGATCATCTCGGCGCCGCCGCGCACGCGCGACACGGTGCTGAGCAAATCGGTCTGCATGCGCGAAATCGCCTGCAGCAGGCGCTTGACTTCGTTCCGGCCCGGTTCGTCGATGCGGGCGGTCAGGTCGCCCTGGGCCACCTGGTCGAGCAGCACCACGGCGCGCTCGAGCGGATCCAGTACCACCGACTTGAGCAGCAGATGCACGCCCACCACCAGCACCAGCGCACCCAGCAGGCCCAAGCCCACCAGCCACTTGACCAGCGTGTAGGCGCCCTCGCGCTCATCCATCAGCGCGGTCATCTGCTCGTCGCTGAGCTTCTGGTACTTTTCCAGCTGGGCCGAGAAGGCCGCGCCGGTGGGCGTCAGTTCCTTGGCGTTGATGGCGACGTAGGCATCGGCATCGCTTTTGGCCAGCGCACCGATGGCGCGCTCGAGCACGGCCGACTGCGCACGTCCGGCCTCGATCAGCGATTTCTTCAACGCGACATCTTCGCCCGGGTAGCCGGCAGCCTTTTCGTACTTGGCGATAAAGTCGAGCCCGCGCGTATAGGATTTTCTGGCGGAGGCCAGCGCCGACTCGAGATCGGCCGGCGCACCGCCGTCCTTGACCACGGTGTACCCGCGCGTCATGGCCGAGCGGGTGCGGGTGGTATCCTTGTACGCATCGTTGATGGCAATGACCTGGATGCTGGTCTGGTACATGGTGGACATGGCGTGATTGGCCTGGCTGAGGGCGTGCACGCCAAGGCCGGCGCCGGCCAGCAGCATGGCGGCAAATACCAGCAAAACACCCATCAGGCTGGCGCGCACGGTCACGTTATTCATTGCATCTCCCGCATTGTTAACAGTTACACATTGCCACTCAGCAATAGGTGAAGGCCGAATATACCAAGAATTTGACATTCCTTGGCTGAAATCGGCTCATGCCGACGATGGGGCGTGGCTAATCCAGCACAGATTCGCAAGCCTGCGGATAGGCCAGGTAGTAGTCGGCCAGCTTGTCATGCACGCGGCCGGCCTTGGCCGCCAGCAAGCCATCATTATCGACCGTTGCCAGCAGCGAAAGTCCATTGGTGTCCTTGAGCACGCCCCACCCCACCTGCAGGCGGCCATCGAACCTGGCCACGCACAGCGGCGCCAGCCGCCGCGCCAGCAGCGGCGCCAGGATCAGGTTGTGCGACGACACCAGCACGCAACCGGACTCGGCCAATGTGTCGAGCACTGCCGCCGAGGCCGAGACCGATTCCAGGTGGTTGGTGCCACGGAAGATTTCATCGATCAGGAAGATGGCCGGCCCGCGCCGCGCCAGCGCCAGCAGTTCGCCGGCGCGCCGCACCTCGGCCATGTACAGGCTCTCGCCGCCTTCGAGCGTATCGTCGTTCTGCATGCTGGCGTACACGGGCAAGTCGGGCGTAACGGCGGCGTCGGCATAGCAAAAGCCGAACGCGCGGGCCGTCACCAGGTTCAGGCCCACGGTGCGCAGCAGGGTGCTCTTGCCAATGCCGTTCTGACCTGAAATAAAGGCGCCACGGCCGTCGTCGCCCACGCGCAACGACAACGGCACGGGCGCGCCCAGCAGCGGATGAACCGCGTGCTCGAGCGCGAATCCGGTGGCGCCCGCCCCGCTGTCGGCCCAGCAATAGCGCGGCGCGCCAGCCAGGTGCCGCGCCAGCGCCAGGTCCGCTTCCACGGTGGCCACGCGCTCGAAGCTCGACCGCAGCAGCGGCAGCTGGGCGGTCACCACCACCCGGCTGGCGAAATAGTGGCGTATATTGCGCAGCAAGACCCAGTCGCCGTATTCCTGCAGACCTGGCACGAAGGTCAGCGACAATTGCCACAGGCGGCGATGGAGCTTGCCGGCGGCAGCGGCGTCGGGACGCAACGGCGCCGCAACGGCATCGTCGAGGCCGGCGAGCGACGCATGCGCGCGCAGCAGGTGGCCGATGGTGTCGAGCTGCAACTGCCAGCTGGCGGCGCTGTGTTGCCAGCGCAGCTGGATCGCCATCAGCAAGAGCCACAGCACCAACGCCACGCCCCACAGCGGCAACCAGCCCGTCGCCAGCGCCAGCACCACCACCGCCATGAACCCCAGCGGCAGCGCGACGAGCCACCGCGCAGTTCGGCAACGATTTTGTCCGGCGTTGCCACTTCGGCGCGCCGGAGCAGTTTGGCCTTGGCGTTGTTGACCTCCCGGATTTGCCAATCGAACACTGGCCTCCCTATCCAGTCATGCCACCAATCGGCTCTTTCATAGAGCAATGCAAGACGGTTGTGCATACCATTTCTCAAGGCGATTTCCAGCACGTTCAGCAGCGGCATCATCGCCTCGGCCAGAAGCAGGTTGCTCACATATGCTCGGGTAGCTATCTCTTTATCCCCATCACACGATGCGCGATAGCGCCCCAGGCGGGCCGAAGAAAAATGCTTTTCCAGGTCTTCCCAGTTCATATTTTGCCTTTGAAAGCCCGAAGCCATTGGTGGTATACTGCTGGTGCAGCCCTGGTCCAAGTCCTCTCCCAGCCCACATACTGGTGATGACGCCAGGTTAGTTTTTGGTCCCGTTCGCGGGACCACCCCGATTCCAGACAAGCCCGCCATATGGCGGGTTTGTTGTTTCTACTTCCGCAAGTTACTGCTCCTATTCGAGTTGCGGCCCAGGCTTAAGTTCCACATCCCGCTATCACATCAAAGGGTGCATGACGGCCGGACACCGCTGCGGACACCACCGGACACTCGCGGACACCGGACACTCCCCGCACTAACCCCATCAAATCAACCACTTAGCATCTGGCACGGATACTGCATAGCGTAGAGCATTCAACCTCTACGCAACCGCCATGATCCGAGACACTTCGCAGCAGGACGCCGTTATCAATGCCCCCAAGGGGCAGCACGCCAAACGTCGCCTGGTGATCGCCGCCGGCCTGGCACTGCTGCTGGCAGCCGGCTACTACCTGGTCCACACCTGGCGCGACACCGACCACTCGGTCTCGATCGCGCGCCTGCGCATTGCCGAAGTCACCCGGGGCACGCTGGTGCGTGACGCTGCCGTCAATGGCCGCATCGTTGCCGCCGTCAGCCCCACCCTGTACGCCACGTCGGCCGCCACCGTCACCCTCAAGGTGGCTGCCGGCGACACCGTCAAAAAACACGATGTGCTGGCCGTGCTCGAGTCGCCCGACCTGGCCGACGCGCTCAAGCGCGAACAATCGGCCTATGCCCAGATCGAGGCCGACGTGGCGCGCCAGCGCATCCTGGCGCGCAAGCAGCAACTGCTGGCGCGGCGCGATGCCGACACCGCCGAGATCGACCGGCTGTCGGCCCAGCGCACGCTCGAGCGCTACGACGCCGTGGCCAACGACGGCATCGTCGCCAAGATCGATTACCAGAAAGCCAGGGACGCGCTCAACTCGGCGCAGATCCGCGCCCGCCACGCCGGCCAGGCCGCCGAGCTGGAAGGCGACAACGTGGCGCTGGAACTGCAGTCGAAAATCAAGCAGCTCGAACAGCAGCGCATGGTCCTGTCGAACGCCCAGCGCCGCGTGGACGAGCTGACCGTGCGGGCGCCGGTGGACGGCTTCATCGGCACGCTGTCGGTGGCCAACCGCAGCGTGGTGCCGCTCAACACGCCGTTGATGACGCTGGTGGACCTGTCGCAACTGGAGGTGGAACTGGAAGTGCCGGAAACTTACGTGGCCGACATGGGCCTGGGCATGCGTGCCGAGGTCAATTACGGCACCGGCAACGCCAGCGGCAAGCTGTCGGCGCTCTCGCCCGAGGTGGTCAAGAACCAGGTGCTGGCGCGGGTGCGCTTCGATGGCAAGCAGCCGCCGGGCCTGCGCCAGAACCAGCGCGTGACCGCGCGCCTGCTGATCGACGAAAAACCCAACGCCCTGATCGTGCAGCGCGGGCCGTTCGTGGAATCGGAAGGCGGGCGCTACGCCTACGTGGTGCGCGACGGCGTGGCCATCCGTACCGCCATCCGCCTGGGCGCCACCAGCGTGACGGCGGTGGAAATTCTCGACGGCCTGAAACAGGGCGACAAGATCGTCATTGCCGGCAGCGAAACGTTCGAGAACGCCGCCCGCATCTCCATCAACAATTAATCCATACACTGAAAGGCCCACCATGCTGCGCATGCATAACCTGAGCAAAGTCTATCGCACCCACATGATCGAAACCCACGCGCTGCGCGGCTTCGAGATCAATGTCGAGCAGGGCGAATTCGTCACTGTCACCGGCCCGTCCGGCTCCGGCAAAACCAGTTTCCTCAACATCGCCGGCCTGCTCGAGGAATTCACCGACGGCGAATACATCCTCGACGGCGTCAACGTCAAGGGCATGGACGACAACGCCCGCTCACGCCTGCGCAACGAAAAGCTCGGCTTCATCTTCCAGGGTTTTAACCTGATCCCCGACCTGTCGCTGTTCGACAACGTCGATGTGCCGCTGCGTTACCGTGGTTTCAACCGCGCCGAACGCCGCGAGCGCATCGAAGACGCGCTGGCCAAGGTGGGCCTCGCTTCGCGCATGAAGCACTACCCGGCCGAGCTGTCGGGCGGACAGCAGCAGCGGGTGGCGATCGCGCGCGCGCTGGCCGGCTCGCCCAAGCTGCTGCTGGCCGATGAACCGACCGGCAACCTCGACACGCAAATGGCGCGCGGCGTGATGGAACTGCTCGAAGACATCAACGCCCAGGGCACCACCATTTTGATGGTCACCCACGATCCCGAACTGGCCGGCCGCACGCGGCGCAACGTCCACATCATCGACGGCCAGGTTTCGGACCTGGTGCGCAAGTCGCCGTCGTTATACGACACCCAGCACACCAGCCACGTGGCCTGAGGAGACCCCATGTTCCAGTATTATTTTTTGCTCGGCCTGCGCAGCCTGCGCCGCAACCCGGCGCTGACCGCGCTGCTGGTGCTCACGCTGGCCGTGGGCGTGGCCGCCAGCATCGCCACGCTGACCATCCTGCACGTGATGTCGGGCGACCCGATTCCGCTTAAAAGCGACCGCCTGTTCGTGCCTGTGCTCGATAACGGCCCGCTGGCCGGCTACAAGCCCGGCGACGACGCCAACGACGACCAGCTCAGCTACACCGACGCCAGGAACCTGCTCAATGCCAACATCGGCGAACGGCGCACGGCCATGTTCGGCGTGGCCGGCCCGGTGGAGTCGGAGCGCGCCGACCTGGGCGTGTTCTCGGCCGGCGGCGAAGCGGTGACCGCCGACTTTTTCCCGATGTTCGATGCGCCGTTCCGCCACGGCCGGCCATGGAGCGCGCTCGAAGACAAGGCCGGCGCCGCCGTGATCGTGCTCAGCAGCCAACTGGCCGCCAAATTGTACGGCGACACAGTGCCGGTCGGACGCCGCCTGCGCATCGCCGGCCATGCCTACCAGATCATCGGCGTGCTGGAAAAATGGACCGTGGTGCCGCGCTTCCACCACATCATCGGCAACAGCGGCGGCGCCTTCAGCGAGGAGGACGAATTCTTCGTGCCGCTGTCCACCGCGATTGCGCACCAGATGGGCCGCAACGGCAGCTCTGGCTGCACGACTTCCCCTGGCGCCGGCTACCAGGCCTTCGTCGATTCGGAATGCACCTGGCTGCACTTCTGGTTCGAGCTGGCCAGCAGCAGCGACCGCCCGGCGCTGCAAAGCTTCCTCGACAGCTACGCAGCCGAGCAGCGCAAGCTGGGCCGCATGGAACGCCAGGCGCCCAACAAGCTGTATGACGTGCGCGAATGGCTCGACTACCTCAAGGTGGTGGGCAACGACAACAAGCTGTCGGCCTGGCTGGCGTTCGGCTTCCTGATGCTGTGCCTGGTCAACACGATCGGCCTGCTGCTGGCCAAGTTCTCGGTGCGCGCACCCGAGGTGGGCATCCGCCGCGCGCTGGGTGCCTCGCGCCGCGAGATCTTCTACCAGTTCCTGCTCGAGAGCACGGTGGTGGGACTGGCCGGCGGCGTGCTGGGCCTGCTGCTGGCGTTCGGCGCGCTGGCCCTGATCGCCATGCAATCGAAGGAACTGACCAGGGTCGCGCACATGGACTGGATCATGCTGCTCACCACGTTTGCGCTGGCGGTGGCCGCCGCCATCCTGGCCGGCCTGCTGCCCACCTGGCGCGCCTGCCAGGTCACGCCGGCCCTGCAACTGAAATCACAATAAGGACACTCCATGGCACATCCGATACTTTCCGCGCTGTGGCGCAACAAGACCGGCCCGCTGCTGGTGGCCACCCAGGTGGCGCTGAGCCTGGCCATCCTGGCCAACGCGCTGTACATCGTGCAAGTGCGCCAGGCGGTGGCGGCGCGACCGTCCGGCGTGGCCCACGAGCAGCAGATCTTCGGCGTTGAAGTGCGCCGCATGGGCGTGGGCACGCACCAGGAGGAACTGGCGCTGCAGCAGCGCGAAACGGCCACGCTGCGCGCGGTGGCCGGCGTGCAGGCGGCCGCCGCTACCAACCAGATGCCACTGACCCGCTCGGGCAATTACAGTGGCCTGACCACCGACCGCAAGCAAGTGGTCATGCAAGCCAATACCACCAACTACATGGTGGGCGACTCGCTCGTACAGGCCTGGGAGCTGAAGCTGGTGGCCGGGCGCGATTTTTTGCCCAACGAATATGTCGAGATCGACATGAATACCAGCCAGGAATCGCCGCGCGTTGCCATCATCACCCAGACGCTGGCGCGCAAGCTGTTTCCCGGCGTCGACAATGTTGTGGGCAAGACTTTTTACAACGGCAACGGACCCACGGCGCGCGCGCTGCAAATTATCGGCGTGGTCGAACGCCTGCAAACGCCGGCCGCGCAAATCGACGAACGCGGCGAATTCTCCACCATGGTGCCGGTTCGCCTGACTGGCATGCCCGGCAACGACTACACGGTCCGCGCCGAACCGGGCCAGCGCGACCGCGTGATGAAGGAAGTGGAAGCGGCCCTGCGCGCGGCCTCGCCCACGCCGATCATCGTGCGCACCAAGAGTCTCGAAGAATTCCGCAGCCTGCGCTACCGCGCCGACAACGCCATGGCCTGGATGCTGATCACCGTCAGCGCGCTGCTGCTGTTGATCACCGCCAGCGGCATCGTCGGCATGGCCAGCCTGTGGGTGACGCAGCGGCGCAAGCAGATCGGCGTGCGCCGCGCGCTCGGTGCGCGCCGTATCGACATCCTGCGCTACTTCCTGGCCGAGAACTTCATGATCACCAGCGCCGGCGTGGCGGCCGGCGTGCTGCTGGGCCTGGGCCTGAACCAGTTGTTGGTCAGCCAGCTCGAATTGCCACGGTTGCCGGCGGGCTACCTGGTGGCCGGCGCCGGCCTGCTGTGGCTGCTGGGTCTGGCCGCCGTGTACGGCCCGGCCTGGCGCGCGGCCAGCATCTCGCCGGCCACCGCCACCCGCAGCGCATGAACGTGGGCGGCCACGGGGCGGCAAGGCAATGTTATGCTGACGCCATGCCTACCGTACTCATCATTGACGACAACGCCGGCGTCGCCCTGGCGCTGGACGTGCTGTTCTCGCTGCACGACATCAGCACGCTGCGCGCCGCCTCGCCGCAAGAAGGCCTGGAGCTGCTGGCGCGGCACCCGGTGGACCTGGTGCTGCAAGACATGAATTTTTCTGCCGACACCACGTCCGGCGAGGAAGGGGTGGCGCTGTTTCGCGCCATCCGCGCGCGCCACCCTGAGCTGCCGGTGATCCTGCTCACGGCCTGGACCCACCTCGACGCGGCGGTGGACCTGGTGAAAGCCGGCGCCGCCGACTACCTGGCCAAGCCGTGGAACGACACCCGCCTGGTGGCCACTGTCAACAACCTGATCGCCTTGGGCCAGGCGCGGCGCGACCTGGCCCGCCGCGAGCAGGCCGAGCAGCGCCAGCGGCGCGAACTCGAAGCCGGCCACGACCTGCGCGGCATGGTGTGGCAAGACCCGGCCACCGAACGCGTGATCCACCTGGCCTGCCAAGTAGCGCGCGCCGACGTGGCGGTGCTGATCAGCGGCCCCAACGGCGCCGGCAAGGAAGGCATCGCCGCCATCATCCAGGCCAATTCGGCCGTGCGCGACGGCCCTTACGTGGTGCTCAATTGCGGCGCTCTGCCCGCCGAACTGATCGAGGCCGAACTGTTCGGCGCCGAAGCGGGCGCCTACACCGGCGCCACCCGCGCGCGCGAAGGCAAGTTCGAGGCGGCCGACGGCGGCACCCTCTTCCTCGACGAGATCGGCAACCTGCCGCTGGCGGGGCAAATGAAACTGCTGCGCGTGCTCGAAACCGGCCGCTTCGAACGGCTGGGCGCCAACCGCGAGCGGCAGGTGAAGGTGCGCGTGATCAGCGCCACCAACGCCGACCTGCCGGCCATGATCCGCGCCGGCACCTTCCGCGAAGACCTGTTCTACCGCCTCAACGTGATCGAACTGAAAGTGCCGCCGCTGGCCGCGCGCCCGGCCGACATCGTGCCGCTGGCCCACCATTTCCTCGGCGCCGGCAAACAGCTGCATGCCGCTGCCCAGGCCGCGCTGCTGGCGCACGGCTGGCCCGGCAATGTGCGCGAACTGAAAAATGTCATGCTGCGCGCCGGCCTGCTGGCGCGCAGCGACCTGATCCAGTTGGGCGACCTCGGCCTGCCAGCCGCGCCGGCGCCAATATCGGCGACGACCACGGCCGGCCCGGCCGCTGACGACGCCGGCCGCGAGCCGGACCGCGACGCCATCGGCCTGGCCCTGGCGCGCGCCGGTGGCGTGGTGGCGCAGGCGGCGGCCGAACTGG
This sequence comes from Duganella phyllosphaerae, assembly GCF_001758785.1. Taxonomy (GTDB): domain Bacteria; phylum Pseudomonadota; class Gammaproteobacteria; order Burkholderiales; family Burkholderiaceae_D; genus Rugamonas; species Rugamonas phyllosphaerae. Next base: position 63,893 of record NZ_LROM01000060.1, on the reverse strand, counting down.
GCCTGTCGCGCCAGGCGCTGTACCGGCGCATGGAACGCCTGGGCATCGTCCGGCCCTGATGAGCACGACTACCCCGCCGCCGGATCCGCACCGGCGTCCGCAAGGCATGCGCCTGTCCTTGCTCACTCGCTGGACTGCGCTGGTCGCCACCCTGGTCACGGTGGGCATCCTGATCGCCCAGGGCCTGAGCCACGTGCTGCCCGACCGGCCGCTGCTGGTGCTGGGGCTGTGCCTGCTCTGCGTGCTGCCGCTGGCCATCATCACCATCCGCGCCCAGTTCCACCACATGTTGTCGCTGTTCCGCGCGCTGACCGGCACCGTCACCAGCTACCAGGACGGCGATTTTTCGTTTTCCCTGCACTGGCCGCAAAACGACGAACTGCGCGACCTGGTGGACGCCCACAACGCGCTTGGCGACGTGCTGCGCCAGCAAAGGCTGGAACTGGTGCAACGGGAGTTGCTGCTCTACACCATGGTGCAGAACACCCCGGTGGCGATGCTGCTGGTGAGCGGCGGCGGCAAAGGCGTGGCAAGCAGCGGCGCGGTGGTGTATGCCAACATTGCCGCACGCCAGTTGCTGGACCAGGGCCGCAAGCTCGAAGGCCAGCGCCTCGACACCATCCTGGCGCGGGTGTCGCCGGCGCTGTCGGAAGCGCTGGCGCGTGGCGGCGACGGCTTGTTTACCACTACCGGGACCGGCGCCGGAACCGGGTCCGGAACCGGGTCCGGCGACGAGGCAGAGGAAGAGGTCTACCACCTGGCGCGGCGCAGCTTCCAGCTCAACGGCCGCCGCCACGAACTGCTGCTGCTGCGCCAGCTGACCATGGAACTGCGGCGCCAGGAGGTGCAAACCTGGAAAAAGGTCATCCGCGTGATCAGCCACGAATTAAACAATTCGCTCGCGCCACTGACCTCGCTGGCCCACTCCGGCGCCGAGCTGGTGCGCCGGGGCCAGACCGAACGCCTGCCCCGCATCCTCGCTACCATCGAGGAACGCACGCGCCACCTCGAGACTTTCATTCTCGGTTACGCCCGCTTCGCCAAGCTGCCCACGCCGCGCCTTGCAATGCAACATTGGACGCCGTTTTTGGCCGCATTAGGCGAGCAAATCGTGTTTCGCGTGACCGGTGCGCTGCCGCCCGAACCGTGTGCATTCGATCCGGCGCAGCTCGAACAGGCGCTGCTCAACCTGGTCAGGAATGCCCACGAATCGGGCTCGCCACCGGACCAGGTGACGCTCGAGGTGCGGCGGCAACAGGACCTGGTGCGCATCGACGTCCACGATCGCGGCCCCGGCATGAGCGATACCGTGCTGACCAACGCGCTGGTGCCTTTCTATTCGACCAAGCGCAGCGGCACCGGCCTGGGCCTGGCGCTGGCCCGCGAGATCATCGAGGCCCACGGCGGACGCATCACGTTGAGCAATCGCGACGGGGGCGGACTCACTGTGACCCTGATGCTTCGGAGCGTCTAAAAAACCGCCATCGCTGCGTCTTGCTCTGAAGGTTATTTAGACGCTCCTGGTGTCTGTTACGCGCAACGCGAAACGACCGGACTCGACATTAAAATTTTAAAATTTGCGCAACGGAAATTAATATATAGTAATATTTGTGCAGTGCGCCCCGGACGATAAAAAAAAGCTATCAAAATATAAAAATACATAAGTAAATATAAAATTGACAAGCTATTGAGCCCATCGTAAGTTGACGTGTAGTTTGCGTTTTCTTGAATCTTCCTCGGGTCTTTATTAAGCGGAGTCATATAATGAAATTAAAATTTATCGCACTGGCAGCCATGCTGGCCGGATCCATCGCCACCGGCGCTCACGCAGGCACCATCAACGGTGTCAACACACCTGATATCGTGCTGAAGCAAAACAGCACCAATTCAGATTACTGGACTGCCGGCTTCAGCAACGTGCCTGTCAATGGCAGCACCGGTACCTTTACCGATATCTTCACCTTCACCCCCGAACTGACCGGCCCGGCTTTTGCCAGCGGCGCCCTGATCAACTTCTCGCTGTTCGACTATGGCGACTTGCGTTCGATCACCGCTACGCTCAACAACAACGCCTTCACTGCGTCGTCGACCGTACCCGGCCTGTTCACGCTCGATCCAGTCCTGCTGGGCGCAGGTCCGCTCACGCTGACCATCAGCGGCATCGTGTCGTCGGCCGGCGGCTCCTACGGCGGCAACCTGAACGTGCTGGCCGTACCGGAGCCGGAAACCTACGCCATGATGTTGGGTGGCCTGGGCCTGCTGGGCTTCATGGCCCGTCGCCGCAAGAAGAATTAAGACTCCGCGCAACACACCCGAAAAGACGCTCCGGCGTCTTTTTTTTTGCCGCCAGCGTTACAATGCCGGCCATGTCTTCCATTCCCACCCGCTTCGACCAGCCCGGCCACCCACCGGCCACCATCACCGAATACCAGGGCGTGCGCAGCCTGCACCTGGGCACCTCGTGGGTGCAAGGCGCCATGCGCATCGCCAAGCCCGACAACATCGAGCTCGAGTACGTGCAGATGATGATGATGTGGCTGCTCTTTATCGACAGCCCGCGCCACATCGTGCAGCTGGGCCTGGGCAGCGCCGCCTTGACCAAGTTCAGCTACCGCCGCATTCCGACCGCGCGCGTGACCGTGGCCGAACTCAATCCCAACGTGATCGCCATGTGCCGGGCGCAGTTCGCCCTGCCGTCCAACGACGAGCGCCTCGACGTGCGTGAAATGAACGCCATGGACTTCGTGCTCGATACCGCCAACCACGGCACGGTGGACGTGTTGCAGGTGGACCTGTACGACGAAGAGGCGCGCGGCCCGGTGCTGGACTCGCCCGAGTTCTACCAGGCCTGCTACGACACCTTGGCCGACGGCGGCATCATGACCACCAATGTGTTTGGCGACTTTTCCAACTACGACAAGAATTTGCAGGCGATGGAGCTGGTGTTCGACGCCGTGGTGTGGCTGCCGGAGGTCCACGATGCCAACATCGTGGTGATCGCTTTCAAACAGGCGCCGGTGATCGATTTCTCGGTGCTGTACGAGCGCGCCGGGCAGATCAAGAAAACACTTAATTTGCCGGCCAAGGCCTGGGTCAACGGTTTGAAGGGCTGGATGCTGGACCAGCGCTAGCGTTCGCCGGCGATGCAGGCGCGCCACACTTTGCGCGCGGCCAGGTGGAACACGTGACTGGCGCCAGCCCAGCTTACGATACATTGCGTTACATGGCACGCACTATCGTCGTGACAGCGTGATAAGTATTTATTCTGCAACATTGTCTGTCGTCTGCGTAGAAAGCCTGATTGCTGCGGGGCTTGCCTGCGACTAGTATTTTTTGACCGGCCGGTACCACCGTCCGTCCACCACAAAAAAAACTGGAAAGAGACCATGACAAGAGCACCCCACTTCAAGCGCAGCCGTATTGCCCGCGTCATCGCTGGCGCCGTCGCCCTGCTGACCGCCGGCCAGTCCGGCGCGCAATCGGCCGCCGACGAACAGGCCGCCAAAGAACAAACTGTGGTCGTACTGGGTTCGCGCACGGTCGCCAAGACCGCGCTCGATACGTCGTCCCCGGTCGGCCTGATCAGCCTGAAAGACATGCAGACCGCCGGCCCGCTGGAACTGGGCAAGCTGCTGCAAACGCTGGACCCCTCGTTCAACTTCTCCAGTACTTTCATCAGCGACGGCACCGACAGCATCCGCCCCGCCACCCTGCGCTCGCTGGGCCCGGACCAGGTGCTGGTGCTGGTGAACGGCAAGCGCCGCCACCAGCAGGCACTGGTCAACGTCCAGCAAAGCGTGGGGCGTGGCTCGGCCGGCACCGACATCAACGCCATTCCGCTGGCGGCCATCCACCACATCGAAGTGCTGCGCGACGGCGCGGCCGCCCAATACGGCTCCGATGCGATTGCCGGCGTGATCAACATCGTCCTCAAATCGCAGGTCAAGGAGACCTCGGTGAGCGGCACCTACGGCACCACGTCCGAAGGCGACGGCGACCTGTATTCGGCCAGCGCCAACACCGGCGTGGCGCTGGGCCAGGACGGTGGTTACCTGAACCTGACGGTCGAAGCGCGCAAGCGCGGCGAGACCAACCGCGCCGGCGTCGACTCGCTGCGCGTCGATCCGCCGCGCGTGACGCAACATATCGGCGACAGCAACACGCGCGACCTGTACTTCTGGTGGAACGCCGCGATCCCGATCGACAAGCAAAGCGAGTTCTACGCCTTTGGCGGCCTGTCCAAGCGCAAGGGCGACTCGTTCGGCTTCTTCCGCTCGGCCGGCGACGACCGCACCGTACCGGCAGTGCATCCGAACGGCTTCCTGCCCGCCATCCACACCGACATCAAGGACGCCTCGTTCGCGTTTGGCTACCGGCGCGACCTGACCAATGACTGGAAGGCCGACATCAGCATCAACCACGGCGCCAGCGAACTGGCGTTCCACGAATCGGACAGCATCAACACCAGCTACTGGTACGAACCGCGCCCGGGCGGCGGCATCTACGCCGAATCGCCGCGCGAGGCCGACACCGGTACCCTGAAATTCAACCAGACCACCTTCAACGCCGACATCAAGGGACCGGTCAAGCTGGGCGACGCCAGCATCTTCGTGGCCACCGGCTTCGAATACCGCCGCGACAACTACCAGATCGTCGCCGGCGACCCGGTCTCGTACCAGTACGGCCGCACCAACAACCCGGCCATCCGCATCGTCGGCCAGAACGGCAATACGGCCGCCTCGGGCATCCAGGGCTTCCCCGGCTACACGCCCGCCACGGCGGTCGATGACGGCCGCCACAACATCGCGCTGTTCCTCGACGTCGAGCACAAGCCGGTGGACAACGTCACCCTGGCCGGCGCCGTGCGCTACGAAAAATACTCGGACTTCGGCAATACCGTCACCGGTAAGCTGAGCGCGCGCTGGGACCCGACCAAGACCGTCGGTGTGCGCGGCAGCCTGTCCTCCGGCTTCCGTGCGCCGAGCGTGCAGCAGGAGTTCTACAGCTCCGTCTCCACCAACCTCAATAACGGCGTGCTGACCGAAACCCTGACCGCGCGCCAGGGCAGCGCCGTCACGCAGGCCTTCGGCATCGCCCCACTCAAGGAAGAGACCTCGCGCAACGCCAGCGTGGGCCTGGTGCTGCGCCCGGCCTCGAACATGTCGCTGACGGTGGACGCGTACCAGATCAAGATCCGTGACCGCATCGTGTTCTCGAGCGAGATCGCGCCAGAAGCGAACGGCGGCCCGATCGCCAACGTGCTGCGGCCACTGGGCGTGGGCCAGGCGCAGTTCTTCACCAACGCGGTCGATACCCGCACCCGTGGCCTCGACATCGTGGCCGAACATACCAGCAAGTTCGCCTCGTCGGCGCTGGTGCTCTCGGGCCAGCTGGGCTTCAACAAGACCGAGGTAAGCAAGCGCCATTCGACATCGTCGGTGCTGAGCGGCGAGACCCTGTTCGACCAGACGCAGGTGACCCTGATCGAACGCGGCCAGCCGCGCAAGCACCACGTGGTGGCGGCCGATTACACCAACGGTCCATGGAACCTCAACGCCCGCGCCAACTACTATGGCGAAGTGCAGGCGCAAAGCTTCAGCCCCCTGCATACGTGGGATGCCAAATGGCTGGTCGACACGTCGGTACGCTATGCCTTCAGCAAGCGCACCTTCCTGAGCCTTGGCGTCAACAACCTGTTCGACCAGTTGCCGTCCGAGTGGACCAACGGCGGCGACTTCCCGAAACTGGGCTTTACGCGTTGCTGGGAGACCTGCCCGTTCGGCGTGAATGGCCGCTCGATGTACCTCCGCGCCGACACGGCGTTTTAAGCGACCACGGCAAACCTGCTGCGCGGCCCGGTGTCGCCCCTGCGTTGCTGGCGGCGGTTGTATGCCGCCAGGTGCACCACCGCCGCCAGCCGCCTGACCAGGTCTTCCATTTCCTCTGCCGGCACCTGTGCGTAGCCGAGCATCAGTCCTTTCCAGCCCGAGCCGCCGTGCGTGTCATGGCGGCTCAGGGCATTGACCACCACGCCATGCGCCAGCGCCTGTGTGCTGATTACCGTGTCGTCCAGGTCCTGGTCACGCAGGCACAGTGACAAATGCATGCCCGCCGACGCGCCGTGCACCGTCGCCACCGCTCCCATATGCTGCTCCAGCGCCACCACCAGCGCATCGCGCCGCTGGCGGTACAACCGCCGCATGCGCCGCACGTGCAGCGCGAACTGGCCGCTGCGCAGGAACTCGGCCAGCGCCAGCTGGTCGGCCGCGCGCCCGCTCGCATGTGATTGCGCGCGCATGGCGGCAAACGCTGGCGCCAGCGCGCGCGGCACAACGACAAATCCGATGCGCAGTCCGGGGAACATGGTCTTGCTGAAGGTGCCCAGGTACACCACCGGCGCGTCCGGCGCCAGGCCCTGCATGGCCGACAGCGGCGCACCGTCGTGGCGGAATTCGCTGTCGTAGTCGTCTTCGATGATGAGGGCGCCGGCCACGCGCGCTGCGTCGATCAGCGCCAGCCGGCGCCGCAAGCTGAGCACGCTGCCTACCGGGTACTGGTGCGACGGCGTGGTGTAGACCAGGCGCGGAGGACGCAGCAGCCAGTCGTTTGCCGTAGGCGCGATGCCGTCGTCGTCGACGTCGATGCCGGTCACGGCCAACCCGGCCCCGCGTGCGGAAGCCAGCGCGCCGCCGTAGCCGGGGTTCTCGAGCCAGATGGTGTCGCCGGCGTCGGCCAGCGCGCGCAGGCACAGGTCGAGGCCACTCTGGGCGCCGTCGGTGATGAACACCTGGCCCGCTTCGCACACCACGCCGCGCGCGGCGCGCAGGTGATCGGCGATTGCCGCCCGCAGTTCGGCTTCGCCGCACGGATCGCCGTAATTGAGTTGCGCGGGCGTGAGGGTGCGCCAGGCGCGGTCCACCAGGCGCCGCCACGAGGCCGTCGGAAACTGGTCGAGCGCCGGCACGCCGGGTACGAAAGCGCCCATGCGCTGGGCGGTGCCGTAGAGCGGGCGCAGGTTGCGCGCGCGGTGGGACAGACCGGTGGTGCTTATCGCCGCGCTGGCGCCGCTGTTGGCAGTTGTGATAGCCGCTTGCGGCGCCGCCATCGTCGCCATCGTTGCCACCGTCGTGCCACGGCGATCGGTAGTGACGAAACCCTCGCTGGCCAGTTGTTCGTACGCATACAGCACGGTGTTACGGGCCACGTGCAGTTCCTCTGCCAGCGCGCGCGAGGCGGCCAGGCGGGTACCGGCAGCCAGGGTGCCATCGCGGATCGCCGTGCGCAGGCATTCGTGCAGCAGGCGCTGGCGCGGCCAGGCGCGGTGACGGTGCTGGTCCGCATAGGTGGCAAGCAGCCGGGCAAGATCCATTCTGTGGCTCCATAAAAATAGGTGATTGTGGACCTTATTTCAGGGCCAGCAACGCATTATATTGGTGTCTCACCTTTCTGGATGGAGAACATGAACGACCACACCGAAGCCCCCAGCGCCCGCACCCGCGTGCGCCGTGTCGCCACCAACGCGCATTACGACGCCGCCACCCTGAACGCCATCATCGATGCCGCCTACCTGTGCCACATCGCCTTTACCGATAGCACGGGCGCGCACTGCATCCCCACCGCCTGCTGGCGCGACGGCGCTTACCTGTACATCCACGGCTCCAACGGCAGCCGCATGCTCAAGCGCCTGCAGGAAAGCGACGCGTGCGTGACCATCACCCACGTGGACGGCCTGGTGATGGCGCGATCGGCCTTCAGCCACTCGATGAACTACCGCTCGGCGATGATTTACGGGCGCTTCGAAGTGGTCGCCGACGAGGCGGCGCGGCGAAAAGCGATGGAAGACTTCATGGAGCAGCTGCTGCCGGGGCGCCAGGCCGAAGTGCGGCCTGGGTCGGACAAGGAATACGCGGCAACGACGGTGATGCGCATCGCGCTGGACGAAGCGGCCTGCAAGGTGCGCAGCGGCGGACCGAAGGACGACGAGGAAGACCTGTCATGGCCGGCGTGGGCAGGCGTGCTGCCGTTTGCGCAAACCCGGCTGGCGCCGGTGGCCGATGCAGCCTGCGCCATCGAGGCGCCGGCGCATGTAACAGGATGGCAGAACGGTTGAACCGTTACCCGGACTTGGGGTTGCTGCTTTGTTCGCGCCACCAAAGCGCCAGCAGGCACAACGCAAACAGTACCGCGAACGGCATCACCGGCAGCGGCCGAACATGGCTGGCGGTGCCGGCGACCTCGATACCGCTGGCCCGCGCTGCATAAACAGCGGTCGCCTCGCGCCGCAATCCCCGCTGCCACGCCGGCCAGTCGCCGGGCGCATACACGTACTGGCGCCCCGCTTCCAGGCCCGCGCTGCGCAGCACCAGCCACCCCGGCTGCGGCGGCCATACGGCAGCGCACACGGCATCGGCTTTGTCTTCCCGCGCCAGCAGGCGGACATCGGCCAGGCCGTCGATGCGCAGCACTGCGCCCGGTTTGACGCCCTGCGCGCAAATCTCGGTGCGCAAACCAGGCAACGGTAGCGGGTCCGCCAACACCCAGCCGGTCTTGTGTTCTCCGGCCAGCGCCATCGCATCCATCGCCCCCTGCCACCACAGCGCCAGCGCGCGTGGCGCGCTGATCGCATAGCGGTGCCAGTCGGCCACGCCGATCCACACCACGCGTCCTGGCCCCATGGTTCTCTGCCAGGCCCACGGCCGCGACTTGCTGTCGCGCGCCAGCACGGTCCACTCGCCGCCGGGCGCATCGTCCGGATTGAGCGCAGCCGGCGCCAGTGTCATCTCCTCGCCGGCGATGGTGAACCGGCGCTGATCTTCCTGTTCCGTGGTCGGCGACTGCGGCCGCACCCGCAGGCCAAGCTCGCGCTGCCACAACGCCGCATCGGCCGCATTGCCGCCCAGGACCACCAGCGGTACGCCCTGCCGCACCTGCGCCAGCAAGGCTGTGCGCGCGCCTGGCGCCAGTTGCTCGACGTGGGCGGCATCGACCACCAGCGCGTTCGGCGCAGTGATCGGTGCGCGTGCGGTTTCGCTGCGGGCAATCGCCTTGCCCAGCACCACCTGCCAGTCGAGCACCGCGCCGCCGTCGGTCAGCAGGCGATTGAGGGCGCTGGCGTCGAACGACGGCGCGTTGAAGCGGCCGACGATATTGAGCGGCACCGGCGCCGTCACTTGCAGCGGTACCGGCCCGGCGGCGACGACCTTGCCGCCGGTGTCGAGCACGCGCGCTTGCAGGACCATCGCTTCGGCCACTGGCGGCAGCCATTGCACCGATCGTTGCGTTGATTGATCGCCGGCTTTGCCAGGGACCTTTGCAGTGTTGACGGCATTGGCGGCAATGGCGGCAATGGCGGCGTTGGCGGCACGCGTGGCATCGGCGCCATCGGAGGCGCCAGTGGCGGAATCAGCCAGCACCTGGCCATTCTCGGCCAGCAGTTGCAGCCGCCACGCGCCCTGGGCTTGCGGGCGATGCATGGTCAGCGTAAACACGCGGCCCAGCGCCATCGTGCGCGGGAAATCGAGCGACAGCGCTTCTTCTTTACCTGGCGTCCAGCGCAGCGGGCGGGCCGGCAGATCCTGCCATTGCGCGGCGCGCAGGCCGTCACCGGCCAGGTCGATCGCGCCGGCATCGGCAATCGCCTGCAATTGGGCGTCGGCGATGGCGCCACGGCTATCGGTGGTCACCGCCTGCGCGGGCGCAGGTACCCGAAGGCGGACTTCGGCCAGCGCTGCGGCCAGCGCCACACCCGCCAGCAGGACCAGCAGCGCATCGAGCCATCGCCGCCGCCGGCCATACAGGACGGCGCTGAGGATGCCGACAGCCAGTGCCACGCAGGCAGGCGCCAGTTGGGTGATCGTGATCATGGTTGCGGCTCCGGGTTCTGCTTTTCCCCGTTACGCCAGGCGTTCACGAACGGCGATTGCGCTGCGGTGCGTCCCTGCACCAGCACCGGCGCGTCGGTCAGGGTGCCGCGCAGCCAGGCGCGCAGCGGGCCGCGACAAGGCACGCAGCCATCCTGCACATCCTGTACTGCGCGTTGTGCCGCCAGTTTCTGTTCGGGGTCGGCGATGCGGGCGCCGATGGCGTCGCGCGCGGCCTTGCTCCACAGCGCCGGCAACGCGCCGTCCTGCGCCAGCGCCTGCACCAGGTCGCGCACTTCGGCCGGTACCGTGTCGTCGGGGGCGCCTTGCGCGCGCTTGTAACTCATGGCGCCCACCATGTCGCCGCTCATGCGCTTTTCCTCCTTGAGCGCGGGCGGCACAAAGGCGGTGCGGTGCAGGTACACGCGCTCGGCGGCCTGCAGTTCCTTGATGGCCTCCAATGCCTTGTATTCCGGCCCCAGTGCGGCCTTGGGCGCGACCGCGCGCAGCGATTTTTCAGCATCCCACATGGCCGCCAGCGCGCGCTTCAATATCGCCTTGGTTTGCGGATCGAAAATGGTGGCGTTGTCTTCCTGGTCGTGGACGTGGCCGAAGCGCTGCATGGCGCCCACTTCGGTGCCCAGCGACTGCTTGCCGTGCTGTGCTTCCTCCCCATGCTCCTTTTTCCCCTCATGTCCCCCATGTCCCTCATGCTCACCATGCTCTTCGTGGCCGTGCTCGTCGCCGAACAGGCTCGATTCCTCGCCCAGGAACTGGCCGTAGCGCAGCCGCAGCGCGGCCTGGTCGGCGGCGATCGCCTCGCTGCGCGCGCGCAGGTCGGCCAGCTTCGGCCGCGCCTGCAGGTCCGCCACCAGTTGCTCGGTATCGATGATGACTTGGCGCTGGCTGCGCAAGCTCTCCGGCTTGACCATGGTGGGCAGCGCGGTCGAATCGACACTTTCGGCCTCGGGTCCCGGCAGGCGCAGCGTGTAGGTCGGCGACTGCACGGTATGCGGGTTTTCCGGGTCGTTATCGGTGGCGCGCACGAAGAAGTACAGTTCGTCGCCCGGCTCCATGCCCAATTCAAGCAGGGTCCACTGCTTGTTCCAGTTGCGGTGCTTCGGGTCGCTGGATTTGGGCAGCGGCACTTCGCGGTCGGTGAAGCGCACGTTCTCACCGCTGCCGCGCGCCAGCGTCATATGCAGGCTGGCGCGCACGATGGCGTAATCGTCACGCACCACCACGGCGATGCGCGCGGTTGTCGCGTCCTTGGCCAGCAGGTGGATCAATTCTTTCGGCTCGGCGATGGTGACCTGCGGCGCCTGGTCGGGTGTAACCCGGATGTTATAGCGCGCGCCGCCGGCGGTGCCGGCCTTACCGGCGCGCCAGAACAGCGAGTCTTGCACGCGGCGGCTGGCGCAGACCTCGCCCACGGCCAGGATGGCGCCGTCGCTCAGTTCCACCACCGCCCTGGCAGGCGGCTGCCCGGCTGGTTGACGAACGCACCACTGCACCTGCGCATACTGCGGCACCTGGATATCGCGGGCGCCGGTCTCGAAGGCGGCCACGCCGGTGTAGCCAGGCGGCGCCACGCGCAGGTAGACTTCACCGGCGACCACGGGCAGGTTGGCCGCTGGCGCTGCGGCGGCTGGAGCGGACACGTGTGCGGCACGGGCATCGTAGAACCAGGCGGCGCCGACGGCGATCAACGCGAGCGCTATCGGCGCGACAAACGACGGCGTGGCCAGCGGTGCGCGGTGGCGGGCAATGGCGCGGTAGTCGTCACCGGTCAGGCTGGTAGCCAGGCGCGCCTGCAAGCGTTGCTGCTGCAAGCGCGCCATTGGCGTACGGGCTTCGGCTGCGAGCAGCGCGCTGCTGTCTTCCATTGCCGGCACGGCGGCGTCGAGCCAGGCGTTCCACTGCCCGGCGATGCGCCGATGCCAGCGCCAGGCATCCAGCGCCAGGCCGAGCACCCAGGCGGCAAATGCCGCCAGCAGCCACGCGCGCATGGCCGGCAACAGGACAAGGGCAGCTACCAGCGGGACCAAGGCGGCCAGCCAGCATGGCGCGCGGCGGCGCAGCACGGCGGCCCACAGCCGCTGGCGCAACAGGTCAGGCGCGGCGGGCATGGGTCAGACTCCGTTCCAGTAAAAACAGGGCCAGCAGGAGCCAGGCGATCCAGTGCGCGGGACTGGCATCGGCCACTGCCGCTGCCGCTGCCGTGGAAAACTTGTGCGACGGCGCCGGGTACGCCGGCGCCGGTGCCGCAGCCAGCAGGCGCCATGTCTGGTACAACGCGCGCGCCGTCTGCGCGTCTCGCGGCGGGAAAGCGGTTGAGGTCCACAGCCGGCCGCGCGGGCTGTCGGCATAGCGCAAGGTAATGCCGTTGATGGTGATGGTCGTGGCCTTGGCCAGTTCAGGCCAGTCCTTGTCACTGCCGGCCCGCAGCCACCAGTGGGGCGCGCGCCAGCCTGGCGGCGGCGCCAGCCCCGGCGTGTCGCAGACGATCAATTCGGTTGCGGCGACAGGCGCGGTGGCGAGCGCATAACGTTGCGCGCCATCGCCAGCCTGGCCAAATGCGGCAAACAGCGAGCGCCACGCGGGCTCGCGTTCGGACGTTGCTGACAGCACGACCTGGTGCTGCACCGCTGGCGCGGCGGGGGCGACGGACGCAGCCTGCACCCGTAATTCCACCGCATGACCGAACTGCGGCGCCCGCGCGGTCATGCCGATCTGCCCTTCGCGCGCCACGATCAGCAGCCGCGCGTCGGCGCGCCAGTCACGTTCGTTCTTGCGCAGCCAGGCCAGCGCGTCGGGCGGCAGGTCGATACGGCGCGCGTCGCTCATGCCGGCATCGGCAATCTGGCGCGTAGCCCAGGCCTGGTCGGCGCCGGCATCGACCAGCACCGTGTCGCCGCGCCACGGCAACACAGTGGCGGCCAGCCAGGCGATCAGCGATATCAGCAACAGGCAGCGCACCAGCAACAGCAGGCGGTCGCGCCACTGCCACACGCGCAACTGCTCGGGCGCGGCAGCCGGTAAAAAGCGCGCGGTGGCCAGCGGCGTGGCGTCGAGGCGCTGGCGTTTCTGGCGGTGCCACCAGATCGGCAGCAACAGCACCGGCAGCGCCAGCCACCACCAGGGATAGCTACTGGTGATCAACCGCGCGCTCCCGCTTTCTGCAGCCAGCGCCGCAGCACGTCGGCCAGCGGCTGCTCAATGCACGCCTCGTGGTGGACCATGTCGTTCTGGCGGCAGCTGGTGGCAATCGCAGCGAAGTGCGCGCCGCTGCGCTCCAGGTACGCGGCGCGGTCGGATTTTGTATACCGGTGCAGGCCGGCGTCCTGCTCGGGATCGCGGTACGCCGCGCCTGAAGCAAAATCGGCATCGACCTCGGCGCGCGTGCGCACCGTGAGCAGGCGCACGTCGTGGTGCAGCTTGCGCAGGCGCAGCAGCGCTTCGGACAATGTCGACGGCCCAGACTGGCCGTGCCAGTCCAGGCCATCGGTGGCGGCCAGCACCAGGCCGGGCGCACGCGCAAAGTGCAAACTCGCTTTGAGTACCTGCGCCGTTGGCGGCAAACCGTCGGGCCGCGCCGCCGCCAGCCGCGCCAGCACCCGCTGCAAGTGGCGCGGGCCGCGATCGGCCGGCGTAAACGCTACCTTGCCGCCGCTGCAAATGGCCAGGCCAAAGGCGTCGCCCTGGCGCTGGGCAATGGCGGCCATGCAGGCCAGCGCGGTGCGCGCGAACCACAGTTTATTGACGCCTTCGAGCTCGCGGCTCGGTTCCGCCATCGACGCCGTGGCGTCGAGCCACAGCCAGGTGGCGACGTGGCTGTCGCGTTCCGCCTCGCGCACGAAATAACGGTCAGCGCGCGCCAGCAACTTCCAGTCCACGCGGCGCCATTCATCGCCGGGGGCGTAGGCGCGGTACTCGGAGAACTCGACACCGGCGCCACGTTCGCGGCCCGCGTGGATACCGTGGCCGAGACCAGCCAGCACGTGGCGGATCACCAGCTCCAGGTCGCGCGTGGCGGCCATCATGGCGTTGGTTGTAGCGGCCATTAGTCTGGACGGATATGCTCGCGCAGCGCCAGCAGGATGTCGGCGATTGCCACGCCATCTGCCTCCGCCTCGAAGTTGCGGATCACGCGGTGCGCCAGCACCGGCAGCAGCATGGCTGCAATGTCTTCGCGGGTGACCGCCAGCCGGTTGTGCATCAGCGCCCGTGCCTTGGAGGCCAGCACCAGCGCCTGCCCAGCGCGCGGGCCGGCGCCCCAGCCCACATGCTGCTGCACCGCCGGCACGGTGGTGATTGCCGGGCGGGTAGCGCGCACCAGCCGGGTGGCGTACGCCAGCAGGTGGTCGCCGATTTCGATATCGCGCACCAGCTGCTGCAGGCGCAGCAGCGTCGCTACGTCCATCACCGGCTCGGCATCGCGGAGGCCGGCGTTGGTGGTGGCGGCGACCATGCGGATTTCCTCTTCCTCGGTCGGATAGACGACGTCGATACGCAGCAGGAAGCGGTCGAGCTGCGCCTCGGGCAGCGGATAGGTGCCGGCCTGCTCGATCGGGTTTTGCGTCGCCAGTACAAAAAACGGGCGCGGCAGCATGTGGGTCTGGCCGGCGAAGGTGACGCTGCGCTCCTGCATCGCCTCGAGCAGCGCCGACTGGGTTTTCGGCGGTGCGCGGTTGATCTCGTCGGCCAGCAGCACCTGCGTGAACACGGGGCCGGGCTGGAAGCGGAACGTGCGCTTGCGCGTGGCTTGATCTTCTTCCAGGATCTCGGTGCCGACGATATCGGACGGCATCAGGTCGGGCGTAAACTGCACGCGGTGAAACGCCATGTCGGTCGCCTGCGACAGCGACTTGACCAGCAGCGTCTTGCCCAGTCCCGGCACGCCTTCCACCAGCGCATGGCCGCCAGCGAGCAGGCAGATGATGAGCGAGTCGATCACGTTTTCCTGGCCGATGATCACCTTCGACATGCTGCCCTTGAGCGCCGCCACCTTCGCGCACAAGGCGCCGATTTCCGTTTCGTCCCAGGCGACTGCGCCCACCGCATCCTTCATTTAAGCTCCCAACGCGTATTGAATGATATTGACCGCAAAGCGGGTGTTGTCGACCGCCAGAAAGCGCTTGTTGCGAAAGTCATAGTCCCATTCGCAGCCGTAGTCCTTGTTGCTGTACAGGATGCGCACCCGCCCGCCCACTTCCACCGCCTTCAGGTAGTCGTGGACCAGGTCGTCGCCCCAGCCATTGAGTTCCACACCGGTGGTCGGCGGTCCCTCGAACTTGAAGAAGCTCGAATAGATCGCGTGGTTGTTGGCGATCTTCTGCAAGGCGCGCTTGCCGAAGATGCTGGCGATCTCGGACTCGAACGACTTGGCGAACAGGCCGTCGATGTCGTGGTTGCAGTCATCGACAAACACGAAGCCGCCGCCCTTGACGTACCGCTCGAGGTTCTTGCGCTCCGCCGGCGTGAACTGCACCAGCTTGTGGCCGGCGAAGTAACAGAACGGCGCCTCGAGCATCTTGGGGTCGGACAGGGCCACGATGCGCTCCACCGGATCGACGCGCAAGGTCGTGTACTCGACCAGCGAATTGAGCACGTTGCTGGGCATGCGCACATCGACGTCCCAGTCGCCCGACTCGTAGGTCAGGCGGGTGAAGTAAAAATCCCAGGCCACAGCTGTCCGCCCTCTCGTTATATTTCGGGATGCCTACACCGCGTCCGACAGCGACGTGAAGTTAAAGTCGCGCACCTTCATCGGCGGGATCATCATCTGGTAGCGCACTTCGTCGCCGCCGATCACGACCGGCTTGCCCAGTTCCTCGATATTGTTGAGCATAGAGACCGGGCTTTCGTTGAAGCGGAAGTTCTTGATCGGGTGCTTGATCTTGCCGTTCTCGATGTAGAAGGTGCCGTCGCGCGTCAGGCCGGTGAGCAGCAGCGACTGCGGATCGACCATGCGGATATACCAGGTGCGCGTCACCAGCACGCCCTTCTTGGTCGAGGCGATCAGCTCCTCGGTGGACTTGCCGCCGCCCGACATGATCATGTTGCCATGGCGGCCGGTAGCGCGCTTGCCCTGCTTCTCGGCCCAGTAAGGCGTGTAGTCGAGCGAGGCGATCTTGCCGCCCTTGATCACGTCGGTGCGCTCGCGCGCCAGCATCGAGGCATTGTCCCAGCCCAGCACCGGCACGTCCGGATTCCACGGATCGGCCCACAGGTTGACCTGCTCGTCGAACAGCTTTTCACCGAGCCGATTGCCGCCACCTTTTTTCGACAGGAAGCTGCGGCCCTCGTCGGCCTGGCGCGCGTCGAACGCGCCGAACATGCGGCCGATGATTTCCGACGTGGCGGCCGGCTCCAGGATCACCGTGTAGCGCCCCGGTTCGATGGCTTTCGCATTGACCGAAGTGAGCGCCTTTTCGATGGCGATCTCGGATGCCTCGCGGGCGTCGAGTCTGGCGGCGTCGTTGGCCGACCGCGTGACCCAGCCCGAACCGAGGCCGTCCTCGGTGCGGGTGGTGACCGTGAAACCAAGGTTGGTCAGGGTCTGGTAGCCGAACACGCCGTTGGAGTTGGCCACCGTTTCGAAACCGGTGGTGTCGCTGAAGAAGCCGGCGGCAACCAGGCCCTTCTTGCGGGCCATCTCGATGCTGGCGCCAGCCACGCTGGCGCGGTACTCGGGATCGATGGCGGCGGTGGCCGCGCTGAACGTGGACGACGGTTTATACAACTGGCCTTTCACGGCCGGCAGAAACTCCGGGTTCTCCGGCGCCAGGCGCGCTACTTCCTCGGCGCGGCGTACGGCTTTTTCCAGCGACTTGTCATCGAACTCGTTCACCGACGCCGTGCCCTGGCGTTTGCCGAAGGCCACGCTCACGGTGAGCTGGGTGTTCTGCACCAGGCCGGCGGTGGAGACGCTGTTGCGCGCATAGCGCACGTTGCCGCGCTGGCTGCCCGAAATCTGCACCCGGCATTCGTCGGCTTTCGACAGCCCCATCACATTGTCGCAAATCCGTTTTGCTTCGTCTTGCGTGAGCATCTTCATGGTTATCCTATCTTGCGTGCGGTGTTGATCACATTGATGCCGTTGAAGCGCGTAGTGGGCGAACCATGCGACACCGCGCTCACCTGGCTCGGCTGGCCCTTGCCATCGAAGAAGGAGCCGCCCATGCGCCAGTCGCGCGCATCGCACAGCGCGGTGCAGGCATTCCAGAATTCCTGGGTGTTCGACTGGTATGCCACGTCTTCGAGCTGGCTGCCGATCTTGCCGTTCTTGATTTCGAAATACAGCTGGCCGCCGAACTGGAAGTTGTAGCGCTGCTGGTCGATCGAGAACGAACCACGGCCGAGAATATAGATGCCTTTCTTGACGTCCTTGATCATCTCGTCGGGCGTCAGCTGCTTCTTGCCCGCCGCCAGCGATACGTTGGGCATGCGCTGGAACTGCACGCTGCTCCAGCTGTCCGCATACGAGCAGCCTTGTGATTCCTTCTCGCCGATCACGTGGGCCTGGTCGCGCGTGGCCTGGTAGTTGACCAGGATGCCGTCCTTGATGATGTCCCAGCGCTTGGCCGGCACGCCCTCGTCGTCGTAACCGACGCAGCCCAGCGACCCCGCCGTGGTGCGGTCGGCAATGAAGTTGACGATGTCGGCGCCGTACTTGAATTTCTTACTCTGCCATTTATCGAGCGTGGCAAAGCTGGTGCCGGCGTAATTGGCTTCGTAGCCGAGCACGCGGTCCAGTTCCGTCGCGTGGCCGACCGATTCGTGGATGGTCAGGAACAGGTGTTCGGGCGAGAGCACCAGGTCGTACTTGCCCGGTTCCACCGACTTGGCGGTGAGCTTTTCGCGCGCCTGGCGGCCGGCCGCGCGCGCATCTTCGATCAGGTCGTACGCGCCGTTGTACAAGGTGGTCACGCCGCCGGCGGCCTTGAGCTTGTGCTCAGGAAGCGCGTCAAAGAATTCATAACCCATCGCTGCCGGCGACGACAGGCCGTCGCGGGTACGGAAGCGGTTACTGGCCTTGTCCACGGCGGTGGCAGTAAATGGCGACCATAGGCGGTGCATGTCCTGGTCGATGTACGAGCCGTCGGTGGACGCGAAGTATTTTTGCTGGTTGACCTGGAACAGGTTGGCCTGCATGAAGTTGGCGCCGGCGTCGAGCCCGGCCTTGTTGGCGGCGATCAGCAACTCGGCCTTTTCCTTGATCGGCACCGCGCGCCAGTCCTTCTTGAACGGCGTGGCCCATGCCACGTCGCCCACGCCTTTGACGGGCGCCAGCACCACCGGTTCCAGCTGCAGCTTCGAGTTCGCGCGCGCGATCGCCACGGCCTGGCGCGCGGCCTCGGCCACCGAATCGAGCGTCATCACGTTGGTCGAGCAAAAGCCGTAGGCGCCGCCGGCAATCACGCGCACGCCCACGCCGGAGGACTCGGTGTTGACGATGTCTTCCACGTTGAGGTTGCGCGTGGTGATGAACTGGTTCAGGTAGCGGCCGATGCGCACGTCGCAATAGCTGGCGCCGGCCTTGGTGGCTGCATTGAGTGCGGCGTCGGCCAGCGACTTCTTGAACTGCACGGCCATCGGGTTAAGCAACTCGTCGGCCGCAATCGCGTTACCGAAAACCGGGATCAGCAAGCTGCCGCCGGCGGCAGCGCTGACCTTTAAGAATGAACGTCGTTCCACTGATACTCCAGTTTATAGTTACACCGCGTCCGACAGCGACGTGAAATTGAAATCGCGCACGCGCATGGCCGGCACCAGCAACTGGTACGGCGACTCGTCGCCCGACAGAATCTCCGGCCGGCCCAGTTCATCGATGTTGTTCAACATCGACACCGGGCTTTCGTTGAAACGGAAGTTCTTGATCGGGTGCTTGATCTTGCCGTTCTCGATGTAGAACGTGCCGTCGCGCGTCAGGCCGGTCAGCAGCACCGACTGCGGATCGACCATGCGGATATACCAGGTACGCGTGACCAGCACACCCTTTTTGGTGTTGGCGATCAGCTCCTCGGTGGACTTGCCGGTGCCGCCCATGATGATGTTGCCGGGCGTACCCACCGCGCGCTGGCCCTGCTTCTTGGCCCAGTACATCGAGTAGTTGAGGTCCTGGATGCGGCCGTTCTTGATCAGATCCTGGCGTTCGCGCGCCAGCATCGAGCCGCCATCCCACGGCAGCACCGCCACGTTGGCGTCCCATGGATCGGACCATACGTTGACCTGTTCGTCGAACAGCTTTTCGCCCTTGCGGTTGCCGCCGCCTTTTTTAGACAGGAAGCTGCGGCCCTCGTCGGCCTCGCGCGCGCCGAAGTCGTTGAACATGTAGGCCAGGATGTCGGACGTGGCGGCCGGCTCCAGCACCACCGTGTAGCGGCCCGGCTCCAGCGCCTTCGCTTCCACCGAGCGCAGGGCTTTTTCGATGGCGACGTCGGACGCTTCGCGCGCGTCGAACTTGCTGGCGTCGCCCACGCTGCGCTTGGCCCAGCCGGAACCACGCCCGTCTTCGGTGCGCACCGTGATGGTGAAGTCCAGGCCAGTGTCGCGCTGGAAGCCGAAGATGCCGTTGGAATTGGCCACCGCCGTGAACCGGTCGCTGTCGGTAAAGAAGCCGGCGGCCACCAGCTTGTTCTTGCGGCTGTTCTCGATGCTGTAGGCAGCCACCTGGGCGCGGAATTCCGGGTCGATGTCGGCGGTCTTCTGGAAGAACGTTTCACTGGCCTTGTATTGCTGCTTCGCTGGCGTGGGCATGAACTCCGGGTTGTCCGGCGCCAGGCGCGCCAGCTCTTCGGCACGGCGCACCGCGCGCTCGATCGACTTGTCGTCAAGCTCGTTGAGGGTGGCGACACCCTGCTTTTTGCCGAAGGCGACCGCAATCGCCAGCTCGGTATTTTCGATCAGCCCCGCGGTGGAGACGGCGTTGCGGGCATAGCGGATATTGCCGTTACGGCTGCCGGTCAGGTTCACTTCGCACTGGTCGGCGCTGGTCAACGACAGTACCTTGTCGCAAATGCGCTTGGCGTCGTCCTGGTTGAGGTTTTTCATATTATCTTTCTCCAAATGAGGTTGTTTCAAAATGAGCGCAGCTAGGCGCAGCGCCGAAGACAGTGCGCCTGCACGGCAAGGCGCTGCAACGACGCTGCGGTCTTTTTGAAACGACCTCTAGGCGATTTTGCGGGCAGTGTTGATTACATTGATCCCGTTGAAGCGGGTGGTACTCGACCCATGCGACACCACCGACACCTGCGAAGGCTGGCCCTTGCCGTCGAAGAAGGAGCCGCCCATGCGCCAATCGCGCTCGTCGCACATGGCCGTACAGGCGTTCCAGAATTCCTGGGTGTTCGACTGGTAGGCCACGTCCTCGAGCATTTGGCCGATCTTGCCGTTCTTGATTTCGTAATACAGCTGGCCGCCGAACTGGAAGTTGTAGCGCTGCTGGTCGATCGAGAACGAACCGTCACCGACGATATAGATCCCCTTCTTGACGTCCTTGACCATCTCGTCCGGCGTGAGCTGCTTTTTACCGGCCTGCAGCGACACATTGGGCATGCGCTGGAACTGCACGCTGCTCCAGTTGTCGGCGTACGAGCAGCCGTGTGACTCCTTCTCGCCGATGATGGCGGCCTGGTCGCGCGTGGCCTGGTAGTTGACCAGGATGCCGTCCTTGATGATGTCCCAGCGCTTGCACGGCACGCCCTCGTCGTCGTAGCCCACGTTGGCCAGCGAGCCTGGCGTGGTCTTGTCGGCGACGATGTTGACGATCGGCGAGCCATACTTGAATTTCCTGGTTTCCCATTTATCGAGCGTGGCGAAGCTGGTGCCGGCGTAATTGGCTTCGTAGCCGAGCACGCGATCGAGCTCGGTCGGGTGCCCCACCGATTCGTGGATGGTCAGCCACAGGTGCTCGGGCGAGAGCACCAGGTCGTACTTGCCCGGCTCCACCGACTTGGCGGTGAGCTTCTGTCTGGCCTGTTTGCCGGCCGCGCGCGCATCCTCGATCAAGTCGTACGACTTGGTGTACAGGGTGGCCACGCCGCCGGCTGCCTTGACCTTGTGCTCGGGGCGCGCGTCCAGGTATTCGTAGCCCATGCCCACCGGCGACGACAGGCCCTGGCGGGTACGGAACTTGTTGCTTTTCTGGTCGACGGCGGTGGCATACATCGGCATCCACAGGCGGTGCACGTCCTGGTCGATGTACGAGCCGTCGGTGGACGCGAAGTATTTTTGCTGGTTCACCTGGAACAGCATCGACTGCATGAAGTTCGCGCCGCCGTCCATGCCGGCCTTGTTGGCGGTGATCAGCAGCTCGGCCTTTTCCTTGATCGGCACCGTGCGCCAGTCCTTGACGATGGGCGTGGCCCACGCCACTTCGCCCAGGCTTTTCACCGGCGCCAGTACCACCGGTTCGGTTTGCAGCTTGGCGTTGGCGCGCGCAATCGCCACGGCCTGGCGGGCGGCGCCGGCCACGCCGTCGGGCGTCATGTCGTTGGTGGCGGCAAAGCCGTAGGCGCCGCCGGCAATCACACGTACACCCACGCCGGCCGACTCGGTATTGACGACGTTTTCGACATTGAGGTCGCGGGTGGTGATGAACTGGTTCAGGTAGCGGCCCACGCGCACGTCGCAGTAGCTGGCGCCGGCCTGGGTGGCGGCCGTCATCGCGGTATCGGCTAGCATTTTCTTGAACTGCAGGGCGACCGGTTTAAGCAGTTCGTCGGCCGCAATCGCACGGCCAAAGGCGGGCAATAACATCGTGCCCAGCGCCAGACTACCTACATTGAGGAATGCACGTCGTTCCATCGTCTCTCCAGATATTTTTTTCGGGCCAGCCGCCCTGGGCAACAGCAGGGCAATATTAGCGCCTGATCAACGATAGCGATAGCAATATGTATGCCATCTACCACAGCGATACACTGCGTTACACATGGGAGGTAGACAGCGCCGATTCGCTTGACCTGCGTGCGGTCCTCGCCCATGATCGCGCAGGGCGGCGCGCGGCGCCGTCATCGCCTCATCGAACCTTCAGGAGATCGAGTATGAAGAAATACCTCGTGGCCGCTCTGGCCTGCACCACGCTGTTCGCCGCCGGCGGCGCCTCGGCGCAAGCGGTAGACGCGAAGCTCAAGGCCGCCATCGGCGCCAGCTCGCGCACGCCCGCCAACGTGCAGCGCGACGCCAGCCGCCATCCTTACGAGACGCTCACTTTCTTCGGCATCCGCCCGAACATGACGGTGGTGGAACTGGCGCCCGGCGCCGGCTGGTACACCGAGATCCTGGCGCCCTACCTGCGCGACAACGGCAAGCTGATCGCCGCCGGCAACGACCTGGCCTCGCCCAACGAGCGCGAACGCAAGGGCGCCGAGCGCTTCATGGAACGCCTGAACGCCAATCCGGCCGTGTACAACAAGGTGGCGCTGGGGGTGTTTTCGCCGCCGCGCAAATACGAGTTCGCACCGAATAACAGCGTGGACATGGTGCTCACGTTCCGCAACATCCACAACTGGATTCCGACCGGCCCGGACAACCTCAAGGCACTGTTTACCAGCGTGTACGACAGCCTGAAACCGGGCGGCGTGTTCGGCGTGGTGGAGCACCGCCTGCCAGCCTCGCAAACCCAGGACGCTACCGCCAGCACCGGCTACATGCACGAGAAGTACGTGATCGGCCTGGCCGAAGCGGCAGGCTTCAAGCTGGCCGCCAAGTCGGAAATCAATGCCAATCCGAAGGACAAGGCCGACCACAAGAATGGCGTGTGGGCGCTGCCGCCAACCTTCACCAACAAGGATGAAGACCGCGCCAAGTACCAGGCGATCGGCGAGAGCGATCGCATGACGCTCAAATTCGTCAAGCCTTAAACCCGTACGACCCCTGAACCCCATAGGGTTCAGGGGTCAGCCCAGCTGCTGCAGGATCTCGCGATAAATCGCCGTCAACGGCACGGTTTTTTCCACCGCCCCGCGCTTGACCGCCTCCTTGGGCATGCCGTACACCACGCACGACGCCTCGTCCTGCGCCACCGTGCGTGCACCCGCCTTGAGCATCTCCAGCAGGCCCGCCGCACCATCATCGCCCATTCCCGTCATGATCACGCCCAGCGCATTGGCGCCGGCCGCGCGCGCGGTCGAGCGGAACAGCACGTCCACCGACGGCCGGTGGCGGTTGACCAACGGCCCATCGACCACTTCCACGAAATACTGGGCGCCATTGCGGCGCAGGAGCATGTGCTTGCCGCCGGGCGCAATCAGCACCTGGCCTTGCAGCACGCGGTCGTTATTGGCGGCCTCCTTGACCCGTACCTCGCATACGCTGTCGAGCCGCGCGGCAAAGGCGGCGGTGAATTTTTCGGGCATGTGCTGGACCACCACGATGCCGGGGCAAACCCGCGGCAAGGACGTGAGCACCTCTTCGAGCGCCTGGGTGCCACCGGTGGACGTGCCGATGGCGACGATCCGTTCGGTGGTAGCCGTCATGGGCCGCGCATCGCCCAGAGACAGCACGGCGTCCGCATTGAGCTTGGCAGGGACCGGCGGCAGCGGCGCGTGGTACCTGGATTTGACCACGTGGGCGCCGGCGGCCGTGCGTACGGCCGCCACCAGTTCGTCCGAGCTGTCGTGCAAAAACTGCTTGAGGTCCAGGCGCGGCTTGGTGATGACGGCCACGGCACCGGCGGTCAGCGCCTCCACCGACGTCTGCGCGCCCTTCTCGGTGAGGGTGGAGCAGATCACCACCGGCGTGGGCCGCTCGGCCATGATCTTGCGCAGGAACGAGATACCGTCCATCTTCGGCATTTCCACGTCCAGCACGATCACGTCGGGCCACTGCATCTTCATGCGCTCGATCGCCAGCAGCGGGTTGGCCACCGCGTAGGTAACGGCGATGCCCGGCGCGGCGTTGAGCAGGGCGCTCACCACCTGCCGCACCACGGCCGAATCGTCGACAATCATGACCTTGATGTCACTCATTGCTTGTCCTTGCGGTAGACCGATGGCGCCACCACCGACAGCGTGTCGTTGATGTCATTGAGGGTTTCCGAATGCCCGATCAAAAAATGGCCGCCCGGTCGCAACAGCGACAGCAGGCGCGCCACCACCTGGCGCTTGGTATCGAGGTTAAAGTAGATCATCACGTTACGCAGGAATATCACGTCGAACTGGCCCAGCCTGGGCAGCGTTTCATTCAGATTCACCTGCTGAAATTGTACCCGCTGGCGCAGCGCGCGTTCGATCAGCATGGTGCCGTCCTCGCTGCCCTGGCCCTTCAGGCAAAAGCGCCTGAGATAATCGTGCGGCATCTGGCTGGCGCGTTCGAGCGGATAGTGGCCGTTGCGCGCGCGTTGCAGCACCCGGCGGCTGATGTCGGTGCCCAGTACTTCCCACGCGGCGTCGCCCAGCACGTCGGCCAGTACCATGGCGATGCTGTACGCTTCCTCGCCGCTGGAACTGGCGGCACTCCACACGCGCAGCACGCGGCCCTTGTCCCGTGCCTGCAGCGCCAGGTCGCGCAGCAGCTGGAAGTGCTTCGGCTCGCGGAAAAAATAGGTCTCGTTGGTGGTGAGCAGGTCGATCGCCACTTGCAGCTCGGCGGGATCGGCCCGGCTTTGCAGCAGGCGCAGGTAGTCGCTGTAGCTCTCGAGCCGGTGGTGCGCCAGGCGCCGGGCCAGGCGCCCGCTCACCAGCGCCTGCTTGCCGTCCGCCATGCTGATGCCGGCCGCATCGTAGATAAAGCGTTGAAACTGGGAGAATTCGCGGTCGGTCAGAATTGCTGTTGTCATGGGGGGCTGGCCACCATCGGGACGGCGTGACGCGACAGCTCTACCACCTCGCCGGTGGACAGCACCCGTTCGAGCGCCAGCAGGATCACGAAGCGCCCCTGGCACTTGGCGATGCCGGCGATGAAGTCGGCGCGGATGCGGGCGCCGAACGGCGGCGCCGGTTCGATATCGGCCGCTTCGATCTCCACCACCGCGCTGACCGCATCGACCATCATGCCCAGCACCTGCTTGCCGTCGCCGTCGTCGATCTCGGCGATGATGATCGAGGTGCGCTTGCCGATCGCCGCCACGCCGCGTCCGAACCGCGCCGACAGGTCGATCACCGGCACCACCGCGCCGCGCAGGTTGATCACGCCGCGCACGCAGTCGGGCATCATCGGCACGGTGGCGGTGCCCGCGTATTCGATGATCTCCTTGACGTGCAGGATACCGACCGCGAAGCGCTCGTCGCCCAGCAGGAAGGTCAGGTACTGGGTGGGCAGCGCTTCGGCGTTGTGATTGACCGTGGCCAGGTTCATGGCGGTGCTCCTCATCAGGCAGCCAGCGCGGACGCGGTAACGCGGCTGTCCACCGTTTGCAGCAGCGCGCCGACGTCGAGGATCAGCGCCACGTCGCCGCTGCCCAGGATGGTGGAGCCGCTGATGCAACGCACTTCGCTGAAGATGGGACTGAGCGGCTTGATCACGGTCTGGAATTCGCCGAGCAGGGTATCGACCACCAGTCCCGCGCGCACCTTGCCGAAGCGTAGCACCACGATGCTCTCGCGCCGCGTGGGCGCGCCACCGATGTGGAACAGCGACCGCAAGCGAATGAAAGGCAGCACCTGGCCGCGCAGGTTGCTGTAGTCCTGCCCTGGCTCGGCGGCAAACTCGATGCACTCCTCGATGGTGTCGAGCGGGATCACGAACACCGACGCCCCCACCTGCACCAGGAAGCCGTCGATAATCGCCAGCGTGAGCGGCAGGCGCACGGTGACGGTGGCGCCCTGCCCCTCGATGCTGCGCACATCGACACTGCCGCGCAGCGCGGTGATATTGCGCTTGACGACGTCCATGCCCACGCCGCGCCCGGACAGGTTGGTGATGGTCTCGGCGGTGGAAAAGCCGGCTTCGAAAATCAGGTTGTAGATTTCGGCGTCGGTCAATTTGCGTTCCGGGTCCACCAGGCCGCGCTCGATGGCCTTGGCCAGGATTTTTTCCTTGCGCAGGCCGCCGCCGTCGTCGCTCACTTCGATCACGATGCTGCCCGACTCGTGGAAGGCGTTCAGGGTGATCATGCCGCGCGCCGGCTTGCCGGCGGCGATGCGCACGGCGGCCGGTTCGATGCCGTGGTCCATGGCGTTGCGCACCAGGTGCATCAGCGGGTCGCCGATCTTTTCCACCACGGTCTTGTCCAGCTCCGCGTCCTCGCCATCGACCGCCAGGCCGATGTCCTTGCCCAACTCGCGCGCCACGTCGTGCACCACGCGCTGGAAGCGGTTGAAGGTGGCGCCGATTTTGACCATGCGCAGTTCCAGCGCGGCGTCGCGCACTTCTTCCACCAGGCCGGACAAGGTGGACGTCGCCTCCAGCAGCTCGGCATTGTGCAGGCGCTGGCCGATCACGCTGGTACGCGCACCGGCGATGATCAATTCGCCGACCAGGTCGATCAGGCGATCGAGCTTGTCGGAATCGACCCGGATCGAGCGGTTTTCCTGTGCCTTCTGTTCGACTACCTGCTTTTGCCGCGTGAGCGCCGCCTCCACCACCACCGGCGCCACCTGGCCGGCAGCGACCAGGATGCTGCCCAGGCGCTGAGGTGTAGCCTGCGTGTCCTGTGGGTCCAGGTTGGCTTGCGCCTCGGTCTGCGCCTGCTGCGACTGCTGCGACTGTTTCGACAGCGCTGCGGCCAGTTCCGTCGCTGTCACGCTGCCGCACAGCACCAGCATTTCGCCCAGGCGCGCCGGGTTTTCCGGCAGCGCGCGGATCAGCTCCACGTACTCCGACACCTTGCCGCGCGGCGCTACCAGGCGAATCTCGCAATCGTCCTGCACGAATTCGAACACGCCCAGGATCGCCTCGCGGTCGGCCGTACTGTCGAAGGCGATCTCGAAGCCGAGATAACAGAGTTCCGCATCCATTTCTTCATCCGCCGGCAGCGCATCGGCCACGGTGGCCATGCCGGCGATGCGGCCCAGTCGCGCCAGGTAGCGCAGGAACGCGATCGGGTCCATGCCGTTTTGCAGCACACCGCGGCCGAAACGCAACGAGATATGCCAGTAGTCGCTCTCGCCGGCGTCCGTGGCCTGGGCCATGCGCTCCAGGTCGGGGTTGAGATCGGACTGCGGTTGCACGGCCAGCAACTGCGCCGGTTCGTCAACCACCCCCATGCGTCGTCGCAGCTGCAGCAGCAGGCGTTCGCCCTCGGGCGTGGTGTCCGGGTCGGCCTCGTACCGGCCGGCCGCCAGGCCGTCGGTCATGCCCGATAAATGGTCGCAGCAGGCCAGCAGCAGCGTGACCATGTCGTCGTCGATCACCACGCGGGCGTCGCGCACGGCGTCAAGCAGGCTTTCCACCACGTGGGTAAACGCTACCATGTGATCGAGGCTGAACAGGCCGGCCGAACCCTTGATGGTGTGGGCAGCGCGGAAGATGGCGTTGATCGCCTCGCCCTGGCCGTCGAGGTCCTGGGCCAGGTCGATATTGAGCAGCGCGTGCTCCATGTCGGCCAGCAGCTCGCGGCTTTCGGTGATAAAGGTTTGCAGCGCCTGGTCCAGGTTCATGATGGACTCCTCAACTGTGTATCAGCACGGCGTCGCCGAAGAACGCGCCCAGGTTCAGCATCTCCACCACGTCCACCACGGCCGGGCTGTGGTTGCGCAGCCGCAGTTCGCGCTGTTCCAGCGTGGCGGTGCGCTTGGCCAGCATCAGCACCTGCAAGCCGGCCGTATCGAGTTCGGTCACGCCGGCCAGGTCGATTTCCAGCACTGGCCCCGCGCGCAGCGCAGCGAGCACCTCGATCTTCAGGTCGGCGGCGCGGTAGATATTGACCTCGCCTTCGAGCACCAGTTGCTGGCTCACGGCAGCACCAGCTTGGCCACTGCGCCCAGCAGCACCTCGGGCTTGAATGGCTTGACCACCCACGCCTTGGCGCCGGCCGCCTTGCCCTCTTCCTTTTTACTCTCCTGCGATTCGGTGGTAAGCATGATCACCGGCGTAAAGCGGTAGCTGGCCAGCTTCTTGAATTCCTTGACGAAGGTGATGCCGTCCATATTGGGCATGTTCACGTCGCACACAACCAGGTGGATCTTCTGGCCGGTGCACTTGGTGAGCGCATCGGCGCCATCGCGCCCTTCGATCACGTCGTAGCCCGCGCCCTTGAGCGCAATGCCCACCACCTGGCGCAGCGAGGCCGAATCGTCGACCACCAGTATCGTCTTTGCCATGCTGTTTTATCCCGTTCAGAAAAAAGTGATCTCGTCGGCGTCCGCCGCCTTGGGCGCTACCAGGCGCGAGCCGCCGTGCACCGCGTGTTCCTCGGCCATGGCGTAGGTGCTCTTCAGCGCATCGAGCAGCGGCGCCGGATCGGGCGCCAGCAGCTCGCCGGTGGCCTCGAAGTGGCGGCGATTCTCTGCCAGCACCGTCGGCATCAGTTCGAGGTTTTCGCGCACGTGCGACATCACCTGGCTCACGCGGTCCTGGAACTGCAGTTGCACCAGCGCCTGGCCCACTTCGCCCTGGATGGCAACGCTTTCCTGCTTGAGCAGGTCGGACGATTGCACCAGCGCGTCGGTCATGCTGCGGAAGTTGGCCAGCACGGTATCGATCATGCCTTCGGCGGACTGCATGCTCTGGTCTTCGGCGTCGCTCGATGCCTCGGCGGCCTGGCTGGCGGCCAGGATGGCGCTGCTGATCTGGCCCACGCGCTGCGAGATATTACGGCCCGTCTCGGCCGAGCGGCTCGACAGGTGACGCACTTCCTGCGCCACCACAGCGAAGCCCGCGCCGGCGGGACCGGCGCGCGCAGCCTCGATGGCGGCGTTGAGCGCCAGCAGGTTGGTCTGGGCGGCGATGCTGGCCACGCCTTCGGCCATGTCGCGCAGTTCGCGGGTAAAACGTTCGAGGTCGCGGATCTGCGCCAGCATGGCCTGCTTGGACTGCATGGCCGACTTCATTGACGCCACCACCGACGCGAGCTGGGTTTCACTGTGCGAGAACACGGCGGTCATCGACTGCCCGCCACCTTGATCTCCCGCCAGGCTGGAGACATGCAGCGCGTTGTCGAGCTTATCGACGATGCTGGAAAAGCGCGTGGCCAGGTCGGCCACCGCGTCTTCCATCTGGGTGCGCGAGTTTTCCATGTGGCGGCTCCACACCGGCAGCACCGCCGCGCCGAACGCATCACGCCCGTGCAGGTAGCGGCCGATCATGGCGTCGTCGCCAGCCGCAGGCCCCTGCCCGACGCCCCACCACGCGGCGCCGGCCAGCAGCAATGCAGCCCACAACACCGTGTACCAACCCCAGGCGCCCCAGCCGGCCAACATGGTGCCGGCGCCACCGGCCGCTGCCAACGCCAACGGCGCAAGCACTTGTCGGAAGCCCTGTTCGACTGCAAAAATCTTCTTCACGCGACGACACCCCGCTCAGGCAGCACGCGCCAATAAGTGTGGCGCAGAGGTCCCACTCTAGCGCAATGCCTGGTAAATGTTGCTTAAAATTTTGAAACGGGCGGGGGCGTCGCGGCCAGCTGTTGCGGACAAACAACCGAGCAACGGCGCCTTATCGTGACTAGCAAAATGGATCTTTATTCCTCGTTGCAATCGCTTGCAGGTTGCACTCTTGGTTGTCGTCAGCACTATTGGATTAATGCCAAATCACAATGAAATTTGCACTTTTGAATCAAAAAGGGTTTACACTGCTGGCTGCCTTTTCGGGCCGAACCTAATCACAGAATATGAACCAGGCATTCCTAGATCACCGGGCAAAATACCGGCAAGTCCTCTCCGAGCGTTTTCGGGTAGCCCCTGAAATGTACGACGAGATTTCACGCCTGATGGCGCCACTGGCCACGCATGTCAGCGTGCGCAAGGGCGAGCAATTGCAGCGCAGCGGCGAGGTGGTGCAGTACATTCACTGGCTGCACAGCGGCGTGGCGCGCGCCGGCTTCCTGCCCGAGAACGGCAACGAGGTGACGCTGTACTTCCGCACCGACGGCCACCTGGCCGTGTCGCACGACGACGTGCTGCGCGCCATGGGCAACGCGCCGGCGCATAATTTCGTGGTGGCGGAAACAGCGGTGCAGGCCTACCGCTTCGACTGGCGCGCGCTCTGGGCGCTGGCCGAGCAGAATACGGTGCTGCGCGATTACTATCTCAAGGTATCCGAGTGCGGCATCATGGATCAAAGCCGGCGCCTGTACCTGAGCGTGTGCCCGGCACAGGGCCGCCTGGAGGCGTTCCGCCGCGACTACCCGGGTCTCGAACAGCGCATCTCGCAGAAGGTGGTGGCGTCGTTCCTGGGCATCACGCCGCAGTACATGTCGCAGCTGTTAAGGCTCGATGCGCGCCAGGATACGGCGCGAGGATTTACTTCTTCGCCTTCGGCTTGAATTCCAGGTCCTGGAAGTCGTAGCTGAAATCGGTCTCGGTCGAAATCGGCGCCATCTTCATGCGGTCGATGCTGGCGTCCGGGTTGAGCGAGAACGTCACGTAGGCGTCGGCGTTGAAATTGCGTTCCTTCCAGCGCACGATGAAGGTGTCGTGCTGGAAGTGCTCCAGCTCTCCCGTCAAATCCGGCGTGCGCGTAAAGCGCATGATGCGTTTGCCGTTTTCTTCGCCGATGGTCGCCACGCCGTACCAGGGATCCTCGTACTCGCCGTCGTACGCCGCCAGCGGCAGTGATGGCTGCGACGCTGCCGCGCGCGCTGTCGTCGCCTTGGCCTGGCGCTCCTCTTCTTCCTTGCGCATTGCCGCCTGCTGTTCCGCGTACAGCTTGATCCAGTCGCTAGCCGGCACCTTCAGGTACTGGTCCAGGATGCGCCAGTACAGCGCGGCCATGGCCGGGCCATTTTCGGCATTGGTCAAAATCGCGATGCCCAGTTTTTCTTCCGGCACCATCAGCACCGTCGAATAAAAGCCCTGCAGTGCGCCGCCGTGCATGACGATCTTGCGGCCCTTGTAATCGCGCAGCGAAAAGCCCAGGCCGTAGGCGGCAAAATTGGGCTTGGTGGCAGCGAGCGCCGGCTTCGGATCGCGGATGCGCATCGGCGTTTGCTGGCTCCACAACTCATCGATCTGCTTGCTGCTGACCAGCTGCTTGCCGTCCGGGCCTTTGCCGCCGTTCATCAGGGTGTTCATCCAGCGCGCCAGGTCTTCGGCATTGGTGTCGATGCCCACCGCGCCGTCGGCGTTCGGCACCGGCATCGGTTTGACCACTGCCGCCTTGCCATTGATGCGGCTGTGCGGCGCCGAGTGGTTCTCGGTCGCCAGCATGTCGGCTACGCTGGTCTTGGTGCCGGTCATGCCCAAGGGCGCCAGGATGCGGTCGTGGATAGCCTGGCCCCAGGTCTTGCCGTCTTTTTCGGCGATGATCTTGCCGGCCACGATGTAGAGCAGGTTGTCGTACGCGTAACTGTTGCGGAAGCTGGTTGCCGGCTTGACGTACCGCAGCCGGGCGATGATCTCGTCGGTGGAGAACGCGGTGCTCGGCCACCACAGCAGGTCCCCTGCGCCCAACCCCAGGCCGCTGCGGTGCGTGAGCAGGTCGCGGATGGTCATCACGCCGGTCACGTACGAGTCGTGCATCTGGAAGCCCGGCAGGTGCATGGTCACCGGGTCATCCCATTTCAGCTTGCCTTCATCGACCAGCATCGCCAGCGCGGCGGCGGTAAAGCCCTTGGAATTGGACGCCACCTCGAACAGCGTCTTGCCGTCCACCGGCGCAGGGTCGCCCAGCTTGCGCACGCCGTAGCCCCTGGTGGCGACGACTTTGCCGTCCTTGACGATGGCAATCGCGATGCCCGGCACGTCGAAGGTTTTCAGGGCCAGGTTGACGTCGGCGTCGAGGTTGTAGGCGGGGACGGGAGCCGAGGTGGCTGGTGCCGTCGGCGCCGCCAGCACCGGCGCGGCGACGCCGGCCGATACCAGCGCCAGCACCACGGCGCTGGCGTTAAACAAACGGGTAATGTTCATCGGCTTACTTCTTGAATTGTTTATCGACCGATGCCTGCGTCACCGGGTGGTAATGATCACGCGCCTTGGCGTACACGCTGCGCGCCCATGCGGCCTGCGCCGGTTGCTTGAGCAGCGCGGTGTACAGCGGCACCACGAACTTCTGGCGGCCCACGCTCATCAGGAACTTGTTGAGCGGTTCGCGCACGTCGTACCCTGCCTTGACCGACGCCAGGTAGAAGCGGAAGGCGATTTCGTTGTTGCCGCTTTTCGCCAGGCCGAAGTTCTGGTCCAGGTCTCTCAACTGCGCGGCCGTGGCCTTGCCGTCGATGTCGTTGAGGAAGTGCATCCACTCGAGTGCGATCCAGCCCTTGCCATTCAAATCGGCCGTGGGCAGTTCGCCGCGCAGCCAGCTGTTGCGCTGTTCGTCGAGCGCAGCCAGGCGGGGCGAGGCCGCGCGCACGGCGTTGGCTGGAATGCCGGCGCCGTACAGCCACTCGTCGAGCTCCACCTGCGCCATGTATTCGGGATGGGCGTCGAGCAGGTTCTTTTTCAGGTAGTCGACGAATTCGTCGGTAGTGGCCGACTTGAACGCGTGCGAATCGAACCAGCCGCGCAGGAACGCGTCGAACGTCTCGCGGCCGGCGCGCTGCTCGAGCGTGCGCAGGAACCAGGCGCCCTTCGGATAAATCAGGCTGCCGTCCGAGTACGCCGACGGATCGACGTCCGGGCCGCGCGTGGCCAGCGCCTGCTTGGCAGCCGGGATGGTGGCCAGCGACGCCAGCGCTTCTTCCTGCTCCACCTGCAAATTCATCTCGGCGATTTCGGCGCCGTAGATTTTCTCGACGATGCGGGTGGTGACGTAGGTGGTAAAGCCTTCGTTGAGCCACATGTACTTCCACGAGGCGTTGGTCACCAGGTTGCCGGACCACGAGTGCGCCAGTTCATGCGCGATCAGGTCCACCAGGCTCTTGTCGCCCGCGATCATGGTCGGCGTGAGGAAGGTCAGGCGCGGATTTTCCATGCCGCCGTACGGGAACGATGGCGGCAGCACGATCATGTCGTAACGCTCCCACCGGTACGGGCCATAAAGGCTCTCGGCCGCTTCGATCATTTTCTCGGTGTCGGCCAGCTCGCTGGCGGCCGCTTCGATGCGGGCCGGTTCGGCATACACGGCCGAACGCGGACCGAGCTGGCGCACGTCGATCTCGCCGATGGCAATGGCCAGCAGGTAAGACGGAATCGGCTGCGCCATCTTGAACTTCCAGCCGCCCTTGCCGGTGGCGGCAGGGTCGTTGTCGGCGCTCATGAGCACGCGCAGGCCGGTCGGCGCGTCGATGCGGGCGCTGTAGGTAAAGCGCACGGCAGGGGTATCCTGCACCGGCGCCCACGAACGGGCATTGATATCCTGCGACTGGCTGAACATGAAGGGACGCTTGCCCGACATGGTCTGCGCGGGCGCCATCCATTGCAGCGCGGCGGCGCTAGGCGCCGTGCGGTAGTACACGCGCACTTTCTGCGGCTGGAACGGCAGCGCAATGCGCAGGGCGCGGCCCTTTTGCAGGTCGAACTTGTCGAGCATGTACGACGTGGACGTCCAGCGGCCATCCGGGTTCAGCACCTGCACCCGCGAGATGGTCAGCTCTTTCGTATCGAGCACCAGCGTGCGCGAGGTCTTGTCGATCCAGTTCAGGGTCAGCTCGGCGTAGCCGGACAGGGTCTTGCGGCCGAAGTCGGCCTTCAGGTCGAGATACAGGTCGCTGGTGCGCACCTGGTCGTAGCGGGCGTAGCTCAGCGGGTCGGCGTGGGCAACGGTCACGCCCAGCGACATCAGTGCGGATAGCACGAACGCGGACAAGGTCTTCTTGATTTGCATGGTGATCTTTTCAATGTTGGTCTGCAGCGCGGAGCAGAATAGCATAGCCATGTATCCGTAATGTGTACAGCGGCGATGCCAGGCTTGCAAGGTGGTAACTAGCCTGTGCTATAGTGTCGGCCGTAAGTGGGGAGTAGTCGGCCCGCGCCCCTGGCGCAGGAATTTGCATCAACATGATCGGTCCGCAGACCGTGGTGCAAATGGTTGAAAAACTTGACGAGACCATGATCGAAGCGCGGCCATAGTGGGCCGGGGACGCGCTTTGGATCATAGGTTCTTATCAGCCGGCCCGCGCATCTCACTCATCACCCAATGGAAGCATTCCTCATCTCCACAGGCATTGTCGCGCTGGCAGAAATCGGCGACAAAACCCAGCTGCTCGCTTTCGTCCTTGCCGCAAAATTCCGCCGTCCCATCCCGATCGTCGCCGCCATTTTCGTCGCCACCCTGGCCAACCACGCCTTCGCTGCCGCCATCGGCACCTGGATCACCAGCCTGCTGGGCCCCAACGTGCTGCGCTGGGTACTGGGCGCCTCCTTCATCGCGATGGCCGTGTGGACGCTGGTCCCCGACAAGCTCGATGAGGAAGACACCAGGTTCCCCCGCTACGGCGTGTTCATGACCACCCTGGTCGCCTTTTTCATGGCGGAGATGGGCGACAAAACGCAGGTGGCCACCGTGGCGCTGGCCGCGCGCTACGACAGCCTGCTGGCAGTCGTCGCCGGCACCACGCTGGGCATGATGCTGGCCAACGTACCGGCCGTTTACCTGGGCGACCGCATTGCCCACCGCATTTCGCTCCCGCTGGTGCACGGGATTGCGGCGGTGATCTTTGCGGTGCTCGGCGTCGCTACCCTGCTCGGTGTTGGCGCCGGCTTGGCAAGCTGAACCCTCCCCTCTTTGCGCGATACGCAGGCGCCACCGCTTGGGGTCGGACCCGGCGGGTCCGCTCCCGGTTGGCGGTGCGGGCTTACATCAACGCCGGCAGCAGCAATTGCACTTGGTGCGTCTCGCCGGTGTCGTCCAGCGCAATCACATTGCCTTCGCGCGTGACGCCATCGACGGTGAGCGTGGCTGCCTCCCCCGGCGCGGCGCGCGCCACGCGGATCACGTACGAACTGCTGGCGTGGCGGTAGGTGAGCGTAAACTCGTTCCACTCGGCTGGCATGCGCGGCGCCAGCGTCAATTCGTGCGCACCGCGCGTGACGCCCAGCAGCGATTCCACGATCAGGCGATACATCCAGCCCGACGAACCGGTGTACCAGCTCCAGCCGCCGCGCCCCACGTGCGGCGCCACCGCGTACACGTCGGCCGTGACCACGTACGGTTCCACCTTGTAGATCGCCACATTTTCCGCATCGGTGCCGTGCATGACCGGGTTGATCATGCGCGCCAGTTCCCAGGCGCGCTCGGTGTTGCCGAGGCGCGCAAAGGCCATCGCGGTCCAGATGGCGGCATGGGTGTACTGGCCGCCGTTTTCGCGCACGCCCGGCACGTAGCCGCGGATATAACCGGGGTTAGGGCCGGCCTTGTCGAACGGCGGGTCGAGCAGCTGGATGATGCCGGCGCCGTTGCCAAGATTGCGGCGCACCAGGCGCTGGTTGACCTGCTCCATGGCGCCGCGCACCCGCACCGGGTTGGCCACGCCGGACAGCACGCCCCAGCTCTGCGAAATCGAATCGATCTGGCATTCCTCGTTGGTGTGGGAGCCGAGCGGCGTGCCGTCGTCGAAGTAGGCGCGGCGATACCATTCGCCGTCCCACGCGTTCTGCTCGACGTTGGCGGCCAGCTTGACCGAGTGCTCGCGGCACTCCTGGGCGAAGGCGTCGTCGTCCTTCATTTCCGCCACTTCGGCAAAGCGTTGCAGCACTTCGCACAGGAAGAAGGCCAGCCACACGCTCTCGCCCTTGCCATGCTCGCCCACCTTGTCCATGCCGTCGTTCCAGTCGCAGGAACCGATCAGCGGCAGGCCATGCTCGCCGAAGCGCAGGCCGTGGCGGATGGCGCGCACGCAGTGTTCGTACATGGTGCCGCTCTGGCCGGAGCGGCCCGGCAGGTCGTAGTACGAATCCTCTTCCGGCTTGAGCAAACGCCCTTCGATAAACGGCAGGTCTTCGTCGAGGATGCTCAAATCGCCGGTGCTGGCCACGTAGCGCCAGACGCCCAGCGGCAGCCACAGGTAGTCGTCCGAGCACTTGGTGCGCACGCCCCGGTCAGACGGCGGATGCCACCAGTGCTGAACATCGCCCTCCACGAACTGGTGGGCCGCGCACAACATCAGCTGGTCGTGCAGCAGTTGCGGTTTTGTATGGATGGTGGCCATCGCATCCTGCAGCTGGTCGCGGAAGCCGAAGGCGCCGCCGGACTGGTAGTAGCCGCTGCGCGCCCAGATGCGGCAGGCGATGGTCTGGTACATCAGCCAGCCGTTGGCGATGACGTCGAGCGCCGGTTCCGGCGTCTTGATGTGCACCGCACCGAGCGACTCTTCCCAGTGGGTGTGCACGGCCGCCAGCGCCTGGTGCGCTGCCTCGGTGCTGCGGTGTTTTTGCACCATGCCGCTGGCGTCGGCGTTGCGGCGGCCGGCGACACCGAGCACGAACACGATTTCGCGTTCCTGGCCCGGCAGCAGGTCGAGCGGCGCCTGGATGGCGGCGCAGGCGTCGAGCCCCGCCCCCACCTTGCCGGACAGGCGCGAGCGGCGCATGGCCACCGGCGCGGCCAGCGAGCCGTTACGGCCCAAAAATTCGGCGCGGTCGGCGGTAACGGTGCGCGTGGTGGCATCGCAATTGAAGAACGCCACGCGGCCGGTAAAGTCGGTGTTGTACTGGTTGCGGGCAAACAGCGCGCCGCTGACAGGATCGAGCTCGGTCAGCACGTGCATGCCCGACTTGGAGCGCATGTCACCCAGCACCCATTCCACGTAACCGGTCACCGACAGCTTGCGCGCCACCGACGAATCGTTACGCACCTTGATGACCGTGTACTTGATCGGCGCATCGGTGGCGACGAACGTGGTCATCTCAGTAGCGATGCCCGACTCGGTATGCTCGAACACGCTGTAGCCGAAGCCGTGGCGCGTGGTGTAGTCGCCAGTGCCGCGTGCCGGCAGCGCCGACGGCGACCAGAACTCGCCCGTGGTTTCGTCGCGCAGGTAGAACGCTTCGCCGCTGGCGTCGCTCACTGGATCGTTGTGCCATGGCGTCAAGCGGAACTCGTGGGCGTTCTCGTGCCAGGTGTAGGCCTGGCCGCTTTCCGAGATCACGGTGCCGAAGCTGGCGTTGGCCAGCACGTTGGACCATGGCGCCGGCGTGCGCTGCGTTTCGCTGGTGGTGATCACGTATTCGCGGCCGTCTTCCGAGAAGCCGCCGATGCCGTTTTCCAGTTGCAGTACCTGCTTGCGGCGCGCTGGGATGATCAGATCGTTGTTGTTGCCCGCGTCTTCGCTGCGACCGTCGTTGCGTCCATCAATGGTCAACGGCGGCATGCGCAGCACCGTCGGGCCGGGGCGCTTGATCTGCTCGGCCAGCGTGCCACGGCTGTCGCTGATGATCACGCGCGCTACCGTTTGCAGCAGGATGCGGTCTTCGGTGGCGATCTGGTCGCCCATGCGCACGAAAATGCCGCCCGGACGGTCGATGGCCTGGGCGTCGATCCCCGAGGCGATCAGCCCCATGATCTGATCGTGCAGCAGCTGGCGGTAACCCGACTGGTCTTCGTGCCAGATCACCAGGTCCACCACCAGGCCTTTCAGGCGCCAGTAGGCGTGGGCCTGCACCATTTGCCGCACCAGTTCGATGTTGGCCGAGTCCTTGATCTGCAACAGGACGATCGGCAGGTCGCCGGAAATTGCGTAGGCCCACAGGCCGGATTGGCCGCGATGGTTTTTCACCAAGGTGGCGGCGTCGGCGCGCAGCGAAGCGTTCGGGTAGATCACCGAGCCGGCCAGGCGGCCATACAGCTGGGCGTCGGTTTCGGTGGCGTTCAACTGGCGCAGCACGACCTGGCTGTGGGTCCAGGCCAGTTCGAACACGCGGTCGGCCAGGTGGCGGTCGTGGTACTTGTCGATCAGGTGCAGCGCGGCGTCGCGCTGGTCGGTCATGCCGGTAACCATGTCCACGGTCGCGGTCTGGTCGGGCTTCAAGGTAATGGTGTAGCGGATTGCCACCACCGGGTCGAGCACCGAACCTTCTCCGCCGGACAGTGCGGCGTTGTCCAGCAGTGCTTGCGGCGCGGCGGTCGTGTTGCCGCGGCCGATGAAGCGCGAGCGGTCGGTTTCGTACGAGACGCTGCCCACGGCCGCATCGTGCACGGTCATGGTATGCATCATGTACGGCATGGCTTCGTTGCCGCCGCGTGGACGGCGCGTGCACAGGATGGCGTTTTCGGCGCGCAGGATTTCGGTCTGCACGAACAGCTTGCTGAACGCCGGGTGGGCGGCATCGGCTGCTGCCGGCGCCATCACCACTTCGGCAAAGCTGGTCACCTCGATGGTGCGCACGCGGTCGGTGGTGTTGGTGATGCGGGTGCGGCGCAGTTCGATGTCGTCTTCCGGTGACACCACGATTTCCGTGTACAGGTCGATGCCGCTGTCGGATCGGCGGAATTCGGCGCGGCCTTCCGAGAAGATCACTTCGTGGTGGCGTGGTTCTACCAGTGTTGGCTGGTACGTGGTGGACCAGAAGTCGCCGTCGTCCATGTCGCGCACGTAGCAGAAGGCGCCCCAGTTGTCGCGGGTGCTGTCTTCGCGCCAGCGCGTGACCGACTGGTCTTTCCAGCGGCTGTAGCTGCCGCCGGCATTGGTCACCATCACGTGATAGCGGCCGTTGGACAGCAGCTGGGTTTCCGGCACCGGGGTGCTGTGCGCGGTGAGCACGCGCAGCGGCATGCCGGAATCTGGCGCCGTGGTGCGAATGGCCGCCGACTCCACCGACGTGGAATAGAAGGCGCCCACCTGTGGGCTGCGTTCCTGCAGCACCAGCAAGGTCGATTGCAGCAGTGGATCGGATTCGAAACGGCGCTGCATCGGACGGTCGTGCAGCAGGTAGCTCAGCGCCAGGAAGCCCATGCCCTGGTGGTGGACCATGAACGAACGGACCATGGCGTGGCTGACGCCACGCGGCAGGCGCGTTGGCGTGTAGTCGATCGCCTCGTAGAAGCCGTAGCGGCCCATGAAGCCCAGGCCATCCATTTTTTGCAGGTTCAGGCACGACGCTTCGGGCTGGACCATCAGGCCCATCATGCTGGCGTAAGGCGCGATCACCAGGTCGTCGCCGAGGCCGCGCTTCAAGCCCAGGCCCGGCACGCCGAAGGCGCGGTACTGGTAATTGAGGTTGGCGTCGGTGGTGTTGTAGCCCGACTCCGAAATCCCCCACGGCACGTTGTGCTGCTTGCCGTACGCGATCTGGGCGTCGATCACCGAGTTGTAGGTCTGGTCGAGCAGCGTGCTCTCGTACGTTGGCATCACCAAGAGCGGCATCAGGTATTCGAACATCGAGCCGCTCCAGGACAGCAGCACCGGCTTGCCGCCGACGATGCACAACTGGCGGCCCAGCGCAAACCAGTGGTCCTGCGGCAGCTGACCCTGGGCGATGGCGACAAAACTGGCCAGGCGCACTTCGGAGGCCAGCAGGTCGTAGTAGCTGGCGTCCAGGCGGCGTTCGCTGACGTTGTAGCCGATCGCCAGCAGGTTGGTGGTGGGGTTGTACAGGAAGCCGTATTCCATCTGCGCGAACGCGGTGCTGCGCTGGGCCAGGTCGGCCAGCTGGCGCATGCGGTCGTGGGCGGCGGCGCCGCCCTGCTCCAACAGCTGCGCCATGTGCTGGCGGCGTTCGAGTTCGGCCGGCGCCAGGTCGGAGACGGGAATCTCGGCGCCGGCGTTGGCCAGCGCTGCCAGCTCGCGCAGGGTCGGCACGCGCAGCAGGTTGGTGTCGAGCACGGTGTCGGCCGGCAGGTGTACCCAAGGTGTAAACAGCGCCAGTTCGTCGAGCGCGGCGTGGGCTTGGCGGGCCAGCGATTCGGCCCACATGCAGACGTCGGCATTGTGGGTGAGCAGCGCGCGCAAGGCGTCTGCGGCTTGCGCCACGCGGGTGAGCCAGGCGTGCAGCTGTTGCAGGTGGGCGGCATCGGGACGAGCCGCCAGCACTTCCTGCAATGCCAGCAGTTCCGGCGCGCCGGCGATTGCGAGTGGCGCTACAGGGACGGCACCGGAGTCAGCGCCGGCATTGATG
Organism: Duganella phyllosphaerae; assembly: GCF_001758785.1. Lineage (GTDB taxonomy): Bacteria > Pseudomonadota > Gammaproteobacteria > Burkholderiales > Burkholderiaceae_D > Rugamonas > Rugamonas phyllosphaerae. Next base: position 24,001 of record NZ_LROM01000060.1, on the reverse strand, counting down.
GCAGCGGCGTCCGCACTGGTGGTGGCATTGGCATCGACCGCGCTGATGGTTTCCTCGAGCACGCGCAAGGTGGTCAGCAGGCCGTCCACATATTGCGGGCCGACCACGGGCTGGTCGTACATGCCAATCAGGCCCGGTTGCAGCGTGAGCAGGTGGCCGGCCAGGTTGCCGCTATCGACGGTGGAGATATACACCGGGTGCAGCGGCTTTAACGACTGCGTGTCGTACCAGTTGTAAAAGTGGCCCAGGTGGCGTTCCAGCTGGGCCATCGTGGTGAGCGTGGCGTCGGTACGGGCCACCAGCTGGGCGCCGGTGATGTAACCGAAATCGTGCGCGGTCAGGTTGGCCAGCAGCGCCATGCCGATATTGGTGGGCGACGTCCGGTGGGCGATCACCTGGCTCGGGTGCTCCTGCACGTTATCGGGCGGCAGCCAGTTATCGTCCGGTCCCACGAAGCGGTCGAAATAAGCCCAGGTACGGCGCGCCAGCTTGTTGAGGAAGACGTGTTGGTCCGTCGTCAAGTCCGCATTGCGGCGCTTGATCGGACGGCTGATCCAGTCGGCCACCGCCGGCGCAATCAGCCACGCCAGCAGGAACAGCGCGGCTGGCGCCAGGCTAGCCGGGCGCCAGCCGAGCAGCATGCCGCCGACGAACAGCGCGGTGACCGGCGCGGCCCACATGGTGACCCAGGTGCTGGTGGTGGAACGCGCCAGCGCCGACGCGCGCCATTGCAGCAGGTGGCGCCGCGAGACATACATGCGGAACAGGCTGCGCACGATGGCGTCGAGATTGAAGTACGCCTCGTACGGCAGGAAGGCCAGCGTGAGCAGGGCATGCGAGAGCTGGATGCCCACGCTGTTGCCGGTATTGCGCAGGTGCTGGTCCCACAGGGTTTCCTTCGGACGGTGCAGCAGGTCGTGCAGCGCGTTGACCAGCGGCGGCAGGAAGATCACGGTGAGCACGGCGCCGGTCCACAGCCACGGCGCAGGCAGCCAGCGCCAGGCCACGACCAGCGCGATCACCATCGCTGGCGCCACCAGCGAGCGGCGCAGGTTGTCGAACAGCTTCCAGCGCGACAGCAGCGACAGCGGATTCTTTTCGCGGCGGCGGCCAGGGCCGGGCACGCGCGGCAGCAGCCAGCCAAGCAGTTGCCAGTCGCCGCGGATCCAGCGGTGGCGGCGGCTGACGTCGTCGCTGTAGCGGCTCGGGTATTCCTCGTACAGCTGGGCATCGCTCATCAGGCCGGCGCGCACGTAGGCGCCTTCGAGCAAGTCGTGACTCAGTACCTGGTTGTCGGGCAGGCGGTGGCCGAGCATCTGCTCGAACACGTCCACGTCGTAAATGCCCTTGCCGACGAACGAGCCTTCCAGGAACACGTCCTGGTACACGTCGGAGACAGTGCGGGTGTAGGGGTCGATACCCGGTTCGCCGCCGCACAGTTTTTCGTAGAGCGAGGCGTTTTTGCTGGGCAGGCTGACGGCCACGCGCGGTTGCAGGATGCCGTAGCCATCGACCACGCGGCCCAGCGCCTTGTCCACGCGCGGGCGGTTGAGCGGGTGCATCATGGTGGAGATGAAGTCGCGCGCGGCGTCGCGGGGCAGCTGAGTGTCGGTATCGAGCGTGATCACGTACCTGATGCTTTCGAGGTCGGTCGTGTCGCCCACGGCCAGCGCAAACTTGTCGCGCGCGCCGCCGCGCAGGTAGCGGTTCATGTCCTGCAGCTTGCCGCGCTTGCGCTCGTACCCCATCCACACGCCTTCCTGCGGATTCAACAGGCGCGGGCGGTGCAGCAGCAGGAACGGCGTGGCCGGATCGCCATTCAGGTGCAGCGCGTATTTGCGATTGAGTTTTTCTACGCCTTCGCGCATGGCCTCCATCAGCGCCGTATCGCCGGGCAGGGTTTCGGTGGGTGCGTCGGCAAAGTCGGTGAGCAGGCAGAAACGCAGGTTCGGATCGCGGTTGGCAAGGAACCGCACTTCCATCTGCTGGCACAGGTCGTCGATGTTTTCGCGACTGTAGACCAGCGTGGGTACCACGACCAGCGCGCGGGCGTCGGGCGGAATGCCGCTTTCAAAATCCATGCGCGGCAGCGGCTTGGGATAGGTGACCTTGGTGGTGATCCAGTTGACCAGGTTGAGCGCCAGCTGGCTGCTGCCGATCAGCGCCAGCACGCCCATGGCAACGAGCACCGCGCCATGCACGCCGTGGAACGCCGAGCGCTCGAGCAGCAGCGCGGTGGCGATGATCGACAGCACCACGATGGCGCCCAGGTACGACGTCAGTGGCGACGCGCTACTGGTGCGTTGCAGCGACTCCATCCACGGCCGGCGCATGCGGGTCTGCTTTTCCAGCGCGGCCTGGCCGCCACCGATCAGGTAGAAGCCCACGTGGCTGTGGCGCAGATCGTCGCTGCCGGCGTGCGACTGCGCCAGTTGCAGCGCTTGCGCGGCCACTTCCAGCTCCGAGTAGTCGGAGCGCTTGGCGATGTTTTCGATGACGTGGCGGTACTGGTCGCGGGTGGCAAATTCCATCTGGCCGTACACGCCGGCCGGGTCCTGGCGCAAGGTCTGGTCAACCATGCTCAAGGTCTCGACGAACTCCTGCCAGTCCATGGTGCCCAGGTAGCGCAGGCTGCCGATGCTGTTGGAGATCGACACCTGGTCGGCAGCCTGCTGCTGGATCTCGGCCTGGATTTGCTGTTCGATGGTCTGGCCGGTATCGGCCAGGCGGCTGGTGATCCACGTCAGGGCCATGGTCAGAGCGTGGCTCTGGCCTTGCAGGCGGCGCGAGAGTTCCGCCACGAAGGCGCTGGTAATCGGCGGGTTGGAGCGGGCCATGTCGGCCACTTTTAAAATCAGGCCGCTCGGGTTCTTTTCCGCTTCCTCGCTCATCTGGTCGGCCCAGCTGTTGGCCAGATCGCGTTCGCTGCGGTTGTCGGCCACGCGCGCGGCCACGCGGCGCAGGTTTTCGATCAGCGCCAGGCGCAGCATGATGGGAATCGCCCACAACTCGCCCAGCTTGAGCGGCGCCACTTCCTGGTACGCGGCCACGAAGCGCGACAGCGATTCCGGATCGACGCGGCCATCGCCGTGCGAGATGATCTCGAGCGCCAGCTTGTACACGCGCGGGCAGCCGGCAGGCGCGCCCTTGGCCAGTCGTGGCAGCTCCTTGCTGTAGTCCTTGGGCAGGTGGCGGCGGGCGATGCGGATCTGTTCTTCGATCAGGTACAGGTTATCGAGCAGCCACTCGGAGGCGGGCGTGATCTGGCGGCCGTCCTTGATGGCGGCGGTCAGTTCGTCGCAGGTGGCGCTGATGACTTCCGCGTTTTCGCTCAGGCGCGCCAGCAGCTGGTCGCCGCCGCCGCGCGGGCTCAATTCGTGGTGGGCGGCGAGCGAGCGGCCATGCGCGGCCATCTGCGCCGCACTGAAAAGTTCCGCTCTTAATGGCAGGTCTTCATCTTCTTCGGAGACCATGGCCGCCGTATTCGATTCGCGAAAGCCGAGCGACATCTCGGGTAGCAGGGGAGTGGACTTGTTCAACGTAAACCTCGCTTGGACGTGCGCGACAAAACCGCGTCCGGCAATGCCGGCGCGGTGAGTAGTGGGAATGTGTGCCAAGCAATGATACGTCTCGTAACATTTTGCTACTGTGCGCTTACGAACATATGTGCAAAGGGCCGCTCGAGGCGGCCCTTCTTCAATCAGCTTATTGATTGATCGTTGAGTGGCTCAGGCAGCGAGCGCCAAGCCGCCGGTGAGGCTGTAGCTGCTGGCGTGGCCCAGCCGGCGCAGGCATTGCGCAGCTTTCATGCTGCGGTTGCCGCTGCGACACACGAACACCAGCGGCTGGTGGGTGCCGCCGCGCAGCCACAGGCTGGCGTGCTCGACCAGGCGGCTCAGCGGCACGCTCTGCGCCGCGCGTGCACCAGCGGTTGCCGCGATAGTGGCGGCAAACTCGTACGGCTCGCGCACATCGACCAGCATTGCATCGGGATGGGCTTGCAGGAAGGCGTCCAGCGCGTGGCTGTCGAGTTGCAGGTCGGCAGCGCAGGCCACATCGGCGTGGCCTGCGCACAGCTGGTTGCGCGCGTCACGCGTTGGGCACAGCAGGGTCTGCTCAGTGGTGACCGCAGCCACCTGCGATTCTGCGTGGGCGGTAAAGGCAAACCGCACCAGGTCGGCCGGCAGGTGGACGCCGTCCTTGACGCCGAGCAGGTAGGCGCGCGCGCCCTCGCCTGCTGCCACCTGCGCCAGCACCTGGCCGCCGATGGCAATCGCGTTCACTTCGGCGCCATCAGCGAGCGTGAGCCGATGGGCGGTGATCGCCGGCCAGCCGAACGCGTCGGTCAGCGCTTCGGCGTCGTAGTGGGCGCCCAGCGATTTCACCAGCGGCGCATGGTCGGCGCCAGCGGTGGTGGCAACGATCGCCAGCACCCGGTAGTTGTGGCCGCGCACGATGGCGGTGATGCGGGCAGTTAATGCCGGCAACGGGTCGATGACGATGCAGCTGCGGCTGGCCGCGTCCAGCACCAGCCAGCCGCACTCGCCTTCCACGCCCAGTTGCAGCAAGCCGTCGTCGGGCTCGGCGCTGGGCTGGTCGGCGATCATGCCGGCGGCGCGCAGCGCGGCGCCGCAGTGGGCAATGCGCTGGCAGGCGGTGGCGATGGTGGCCTCGTCAACCATGGCGCCAAATGACATGCGGATGGCGCCGGCGCTGCGCCACAGCGGCAAGCCCATGGCGTCAAGCACGTAGCTCGGTGCAGCCTTGCTGGCCGAGCAGGCGCTGCCGGCGCTGACGCGCACGCGCGCCGCGTCGAACACGTCCATCAGCTCGCGGCTCGATACCCCCGGCACCGCGAAGTTGAGCGTGGTGGGCAGCGATTTCTCGAAAGCGTTGTTGAACACGACGCCCGGCAGCGCCGCGCGCAAGGCGTCGGCCAGGCGCGCGCGGTAGCCGTGCAACTGCGCGTGCGACGGGAAGGTATCGCCGCGTTCGAGCGCGGCCAGCACCACGCCCAGTGCGGCAATGCCGGCCATGTTCTCGGTGCCCGAGCGCTGGCCGGTTTCCTGGCCGCCGCCCATTACCAGCGGCGTGAACGGCGCGCCGGCGCGCACGTACAACATGCCTACCCCTTTGGGCGCGTGCAGCTTGTGGCCGGAGAACGGCGCGTAGTCGATGCGGGTGGTGGCCAGGTTCAGTTGCAGCTTGCCCAGCGCCTGCACGCAATCGACCATCCACAGCGCGGTGGTGCCACTCGCTTCGATGGCGGCAGCAATGCCGTCGAGGTCGCTGACCACGCCGGTTTCGTTGTTGGCCGCCATGGTGCAGATCATGGCGGCGTCGGGCGCCAGCGCGCGCAGCGCAGCCAGGTCGTGCAGGCCGCCGCCATCGACCGGCAAGGCGGTCAGCTTCAGATTGGTGCCCAGCAGGCGGTTCCAGTGCGCCAGCGCCTCCGGCACGGCCTTGTGCTCGGTGGCGCCGTACACCAGCAGGCTGCCGACCGACTCGCCGCGAACCTGGCGCTCGCGCACCGCCACCAGCGCCGACAGCACGGCGGTCTGGATGCCCTCGGTGGCGCCGCTGTTGAACATCAGCCTGCCCTCGCCCGCGCCCAGCAGGCGCACCGCGCACTGGCGCGCCTGGTCGAGCACGACCTTGGCGCGCAGGCCGGTGCCGTGCGAGCTGCTGGGGTTGCCATAACGTTCGGCCATGATGTCCGCAGCGGCAAGCGCGGCAGCCGGCAGGATGCAGGTGGTGGCGTTGCCGTCGAGGTAGATTTCGTTATTCATTTTAAGAGGCGGGAAGGCGGTGAATATGAGCTAAACAGTTTAGCGAACTTTCCCCGAGAAAATATGCCAAAGCCACCTCCGTTTTGCACTGAAAAAAGCATGTTCATGCTGGCGAATAAAACTGTGTAGAATGAATTTTCTTTCATCCTGCACAACCACCCCATGCACTCACTCGACAAATACGATTGCGCCATCCTGGCGGCCCTGCAAATTGACGGCACCCTGTCGGTCGCTGCGCTCAGCGAAAAAGTCGGGCTGTCGAGCACGCCATGCTGGAAGCGGGTCAAACGGCTGGAAGAGGAAGGCTATATCGAGAGCCGGGTGGCCATCGTCAACCGCCGCAAGGTGGGCTTGCCGGTGACGGTGTACGTGAGCGTGCGTACCGGCCAGCATGACGCCAAGTGGCTCGACCGCTTTGCCGCCGCCGTCATGGCCCTGCCCGAGGTGCAGGAATTCCACCGCATGAGCGGCGATGTCGACTACCTGCTCAAGGTGGTCACGACCGATATCGAAGGCTATGACGCGTTTTATAAACGGCTGATCAAGGTGGGTCAATTGACCGGCGTATCGTCGGCGTTTTCGATGGAGCAGATCAAGTTTACAACCGCACTGCCACTCGACCTGGTGCCCTACGCCTGATCGGCCGCGCCAAAGTGCACCACCGTGGTGCAAGAAATATCATGCCGTGAGATAATGCCGCGTCTCAATACTTGAACTAACGCTATGCGCGCATTCTTCAGCTGGCTTCCCGGCCCCAGCAACGTCAGCCGCCCGGAACAACTGCGCGCCGCTGCCGGCGCCCTGTGCGGCTTGCTCGTTACCGCCCTGTTCGCCCATTATGTATTGGCGCCGACTGGCACTTCCATCTTCATGATCGCGCCGATGGGCGCGTCTGCCGTGCTGCTGTTCGCGGTGCCGGCCAGCCCGCTGGCGCAACCGTGGTCTGTGTTCGGCGGCAACGTCGTCAGCGGGCTGGTGGGCGTGGCGTGCGTGCGCTGGCTCGGCGACAGCCTGCCGATGCCGCTGCTGGGCGGCCTGGCTGTCGGCCTGGCGATTGCCACCATGTTCATGATGCGCTGCATCCACCCGCCTGGCGGCGCGGTGGCGCTGACTGCCGTGCTGGGCGGCCCGGTGGTCCACGCGGCCGGCTTCGAGTTCGTGTTGCTGACGGTAGCGGTCGACACGGCGCTGCTGGTTACCATGGCCATCATCTACAACAACCTGACCGGACGGCGCTACCCGCACGTGCAGCAAAGCACGACCGTCAACGTCCACGGCACCAAAGATGAAGCGCCCACGCTGCGGCTCGGCTTCAAGACCGAAGACCTCGACGCCGTGCTCAGGCAATACAACCAGGTGCTCGACATCAGCCGCGACGATCTCGAATCGCTGTTCATGCAAACCGAGCAGCGCGCCTACCAGCGTCGCTTCGGCGTGATCACCTGCGCCGACATCATGTCGTGCGACATCGTCAGCGCCGAATTCGGCACTGAACTGGAGCCGGCCTGGCAACTGATGCGCAACCACCGCGTGGTGGCCCTTCCCGTGCTCAACCGTGCGCGGCGCGTGATTGGCATCGTCACCCAGACCGATTTCCTCGAGCACGGCGGTCTCGACAGCTACAGCGGCATGCGCAGCCAGTTGCAGCGCTTCCTGCGCAAGAGCGGCGTCACCCACACCGAAAAAGCCGAGGTGGTGGGCCAGATCATGAGCCACCATCCGACCACCGCGCGGCTCGATACGCCGATCGTCGACCTGGTGCCGCTGATGGCCAACTCGGGCTTCCACCATATTCCGATCGTCGATGCGGAAGACCGTTTTGCCGGCATCATCACCCAGTCGGACCTGGTGGCCGCGCTGTACCAAACCCGGCTGGCGGAGGCGGCAGCCTGAGTCATTGCCAGCCCGGTTTCGATTGATACAATTTGTTGCGCGGCATAGCCGCGCATGGCTTATCCTAGTCGCGCTAGATTCACCATGGACCAGGAAACAGACATGAAGTGCACAACCCGTATCGCTACCGCCAGCCTCGCCGTCGCGCTGGCATTCATACCCCTCAGCAACACCTTCGCCCTGCCGCTGGCCGACGCCGCCAACCGCCCGGTGCCGCGCGTGAGCGCCACCCCGGCGCACCAGGCGCTGCAAGCCATTGCCACCGAATACTACGACGCCGTCGCCCGCTTCGAGCCGATCGGCGCCACCGAAAACGGCGACAACCGTTACGATGCGCAACTGGGCCTGAGCATCTCGCCCGGCAAGCGCGCCTTGCAATTCAAGCTGTACCGCGATTTCGCCAAGCGCGTGAAAGCCATCAAGCGGGAAGTATTGAACGCCGAAGACCGCCTCGACTACGACATCCTGCGCTACGAGCTGCGCCGCCTGATCGCCATGGAGCGCTTCCCCGAGCACTTGCTGCCGATCAACCAGATGGACAGCGTGCCGGTCACCCTGGCTAACTACGCGGGCGGCCAGGCATCGCAGCCGATCGGCACCGTGACGCAATACGACGCCTACCTGAGCCGTATCAGCCAGATGCCGGCGTGGATCGACCAGGCGATTGCCAATATGCGCGACGGCATCAAGAAGGGTATCACCCAGCCGAAAGCGATCATGATCTCGGCCCTGCCGCAGTACAAGAAACTGCTCAGCGACACGCCCGAACAGAGCATCTACTACACCCCGATCAAGAACCTGCCAGCGAGCTTCAGCGCTGCCGACAAGGCACGCCTGACCGAAGCCTACCGCAAGCAGATCGCCGAGCAGATCATGCCGGCCCTGGGCCGCCTGGCCGCCTTCGTGGAAAAAGATTACATCCCGGCCTGCCGCACCTCGACCGGGTTGGGCGCCCTGCCCGACGGCGCCGCCTGGTACCAGGCGCGCGTGGCCAACGCCACCACCACCTCGCTGAAACCGGACGAGATCCATGCGATCGGCCTGCGCGAAGTGGCGCGCATTCAGTCGCAGTTCGAAGTGCTCGGACCCAAGCTCGGCTACAACGGCCCGGCAGCCGGCCTACCGGTCTGGGTGGCGGCGCAACCGAAGTTCCGTCCGTTCAAGACCGAACAGGAAGTGCAAGCGGTCTACCACAAGCTCAACGACGTGCTCGACACCAAGCTGCCGCTGATGTTCACGCTGGTGCCCAAGGCCAAGCTCGACCTGCGCCTGGAACCCGAACTGAGCCGCGACACCGCCTCCGACCACTACACGGCGCCGGCCATCGACGGCTCGCGCCCCGGCGTGTTCTGGTCGGTAGTGACCGATCCGACCAAGTACGGCAGCACCGGCATGACTACGCTATTCCTGCACGAAGGCAAGCCCGGCCACCACTTCCACATCGCCCTGATGCAGGAACTGAACCTGCCCGACTTCCGCAAATTCGGCGGCAACAATGCCTTCACCGAAGGCTGGGCGCTGTACTCGGAAACGCTGGGCAAGGAAATGGGCCTGTTCGACGATCCGGCCCAGTATTTCGGCCACCTGAACGACGAACTGCTGCGCGCCACGCGCCTGGTGGTCGATACCGGCATGCACGCGAAGGGCTGGACCCGCGAACAAAGCATCAAGTACATGCGCGAAACGCTGGGCTACGACGAAGTGGCAAAAAGCGAAACCGAGCGCTACATGGCCTGGCCGGCACAGGCGCTGGGCTACAAGATCGGCTCGCTGAAAATCGTCGAGCTGCGCCACCGCGCGGAGGAAGCGCTCGGTGAGCGCTTCAGCTTGCCGAAGTTCCACGAGGTAGTGCTCAGCGATGGCACCTTGCCGCTGGCGTTGCTGGAGGAGAAGGTGGACCGGTGGATTGCGCAGCAGCAGTGATCAATAGGCCGTGATGGAAGCGGATATCCTGGGGCGACTTGAGGGAACCTCGAAAAACCTACTGCGCGATCCGCTATCGCCGCTCCGTTGCTCAGCGTACAGCCGTACGCTTGCGCTACTCGCGCCGATAACGAACCGCTCGCTACGGTTTTTCGAGGTCCCCTTGACCGGTCGGGCAAATGCAAGGCGCAGTGAACGCGCTTACAAGCTCCAGGAAAGATAAGCCGTCGCTACTGCAGCCGCAATTGAGACCACGCCAAGTATGCCGGAAAGGATCTTTCCGGCAAGGACACGTGCAGCCAGATCGGTCTCCAGTTTTGCTATTAATCCGCTCATTTTATTTCCTTCAAACAGTTCGTGTCGCGTTGCTGGGCATCTAGCAGACAGTGTTCCAAGCGGTCCCGCATCGCTTGCCTGTCGACGGCCGCCCTCTTATGCTCTTGGTCGACGAGGGTTGCGTGGGTCGCCGAGTAAGTCACAATCACAACTACCATAGACAAGATAGAGCCGGCAAAAATACGCATATCCCTGATATGAGGATAACGAAATACATGTCCAGTTGGCAGATCGAGGGAATTGAGCCCAACGATAAATACCGATACCACGATCAACAAGATGTGAATACCGAAAGCAACCCATATCGGGCTAGACCACACCTTGATCGTCTTTATCTCCTGTAGGGAGACAAGTTCATAACAGGTGGCAGCAGCCATCCCCATCACGGCCCACAACAATTCGCCCTTCCCAATCGACTTGACAACATTGTTGGTTGCCAACGGTGCAGTGGACGGTGGAATGCCAACCAGCCAAAGCAGGAATAACGGGCCGATCACGGGAATAATAATGTTGATTGCGAACCAACCAAAGCTCGGCAACCAGTAGACATGTTGAATTTCCAAGATAACTCCTGAAAGGCGTCATCTGAAAACCTTCAGCCCTTTGTATTCTCCACGTGAGCGAAACGGCGGTCAAGCAAGCTCAAGGGCGAAATTTACTCATTTCGGTACAAATCCAGGCCATGCGGTGAACTTTTTAATCACCCGCAGTCACCTCGGCAACAATTTTCTCCAGATCCGCCTCATCACCGAGCACATAAATTTTCTGCTCCCGCAGCACCTGCAAGATAAACCCCTGCTGCTCGCGCAAGCGACGCTTGAAGTCCGGCAGCGTGTACAGGTTGGGATTGATTTTTCGGCGCAACAAGCGCTCCGCCACTGGCAGCCGCGACAGCAGCTCGCCGTAGCTGGTGTTCTCGCCGATCAGCAGCAACTCCACCGGCGTGTTCATGCCCTCGTGCTCCTTGGCCGTGGCGCCGTACACGAACGCCACGTTGAGCACGCGCTGCAACGGCGCCAGCGCCGAGTTCAGCACGCTGACCAGGCCAAACGTCTTTCTCACCACGCTCGTCAGTTCTTCGTAGACCATGCAATCGACGTTCGGCTTGAACCGACGCACGTTGCCGATGCGCTCGGAGACGATCACGCCCGCCTCGTGCAGGCGCTTCAACTCGCGCTGGGCCGAGGCGCTGCCCAGGCCAGTCAGGCGCATGATTTCGTTGAGGTGGTAGCCGTCGGTGGTGCGTATAAAAAGCAAACCCAGCAGTTTCTGCTGGGCGGGAGTGAAGAGGGCTTGAGCGATCATGAGCCAGATCTTAGCATGTATAAATCAGTTGCTGGCAGCGCAAAACAAAGGTGGCAGGCATAAAAAAACGGCGCCCGCAGGCGCCGTTCTTGGAGGACTGGAAGCTAAATTACGCTTCGTCGCCGTGCGGAGTCACCGATTCGGTCACTTCCACATCGCCACCAGACATGGCAGCTTTTTCTGCTTGCAGCAGGGCTTGACGCTCTTCCACTTCCCACAGTTCTTTCTCTTTGCGGGCGCGGTGGAACGCCAGGCCGGTGCCGCCTGGGATCAGGCGACCAACGATCACGTTTTCTTTCAGGCCGCGCAGACCGTCGCGCTTGCCCATGATCGCCGCTTCCGTCAGCACGCGGGTGGTTTCCTGGAACGATGCGGCCGAGATGAACGAATCGGTTGACAGCGATGCCTTGGTAATACCCAGCAGGACGTTTTCGTAGGTCGCAGGAATCTTGTTCTCGCGGTCCATGCGATCGTTTTCGTCCAGCAGTTCCGAACGCTCGACCTGCTCGCCAACGATGTAGTTGGTGTCGCCGGCGTTGACGATCTGAACCCGACGCAGCATCTGGCGCACGATCACTTCGATGTGCTTGTCGTTAATCTTCACGCCTTGCAGACGGTACACGTCTTGCACTTCGTCAACGATGTAACGTGCCAGCGCTTCGATGCCCAGCAGGCGCAGGATGTCTTGTGGATCGGCCGGGCCGTCCACGATCATCTCGCCCTTGTTCACTACCTGGCCGTCGTGAACCAGCACTTGCTTGTCCTTGGTGATCAGGAACTCGTGCTTGTTGCCGTCCATGTCCGTGATTTCCAGACGCTGCTTGCCCTTGGTTTCTTTACCGAAGGCCACGGTACCGGTGACTTCCGCCAGCATGCCCGCGTCTTTCGGCGAACGTGCTTCGAACAGCTCGGCCACGCGTGGCAGACCACCGGTAATGTCACGGGTTTTCTGCGATTCGGTCGGGATACGCGCCAGAACCTCACCCACGGACACTTGCTGGCCGTCTTTCACCATGATCAGTGCGCCAACCTGGAAACCGATCGCTACAGCGTGTTCGGTACCGGCGATCTTCACTTCGTGACCTTCTTCGTTCAACAGTTTGACCTGTGGACGCAGGGTTTTGGTCAGCGAACCGCGACGCTTGGCATCGATCACAACGAGCGTGGCCAGACCGGTCACTTCGTCCACCTGACGGGCCACGGTCACGCCTTCTTCGACGTTCTCGAAACGCACCGTACCAGCGTACTCGGTGATGATCGGACGGGTCAGCGGATCCCAGGTTGCCAGGGCCGTACCGGCCTTGATGACCAGGCCATCCTTGACGATCAGGGTCGCGCCGTACGGCACTTTATGACGCTCACGCTCACGGCCGTGGTCGTCGGTAATCAGCACTTCGCCCGAACGGGAAATGACGATTTGCGCGCCCTTGCCGTTGGTAACGTAACGCATGGTCGAGGTGAAACGGATGGTACCGTTCGACTTCGCTTCCACCGACGATGCCACTGCTGCACGCGATGCCGCACCACCGATGTGGAAGGTACGCATGGTCAGCTGGGTACCAGGCTCACCAATCGACTGCGCTGCCACCACGCCGACTGCTTCGCCGGAGTTGACCAGCATGCCGCGGCCCAGGTCGCGACCGTAGCACTTGGCGCACAGGCCGAAGCGCGTGTCGCAAGTGAGCGGCGTGCGAACCTTGACTTCGTCGATCGACAGACGCTCGATCTCTTCGACCATGTCTTCGTCCATCAGGGTGCCAGCTTCGTACAGGGTGGACTGGTTTTCCGGATTGACGACGTCGTTGACCACCACGCGGCCGAGGATACGGTCGCGCAGCGCTTCGATGACTTCACCACCTTCAACCAGCGCCTTCATGACGGTACCGTTGGAGGTGCCGCAATCATCTTCGATCACGACCAGATCCTGGGTCACGTCGACCAGACGACGGGTCAGGTAACCGGAGTTCGCGGTTTTCAGTGCCGTATCGGCCAGACCTTTACGAGCGCCGTGGGTCGAAATGAAGTACTGCAACACGTTCAGACCTTCGCGGAAGTTCGCGGTAATCGGCGTTTCGATAATCGAACCATCCGGTTTGGCCATCAGACCACGCATACCGGCCAGCTGGCGAATCTGCGCTGCCGAACCACGTGCGCCCGAGTCGGCCATCATGTAAATCGCGTTGAACGATTCCTGGGTCGACTTGGTGCCGTCACGCTTGATGACGTCTTCCACTTTCAGCTGGTCCATCATGGCCTTGCCGACTTCGTCCGAGGTCTTGCCCCAGATGTCGACGACCTTGTTGTAACGCTCGCCGGCGGTCACCAGACCCGAAGCGTACTGCTGCTCGATCTGTTTGACTTCGGACTCTGCAGCCGAAATCAGGGTGACTTTTTGTGGCGGTACCAGCATGTCGTCCACGCAGATCGAAATACCGGCGCGGGTTGCCAGGCGGAAGCCCGACTGCATCAGTTGGTCAGCAAACACGACCGTCGCGCGCAGACCGCACTTACGGAACGAGGTGTTGATCAGCTTGGAAATTTCTTTCTTTTTCAGCGCGCGATTCAGCACCGAGAAAGGCAGACCTTTCGGCAGGATTTCCGACAGAATGGCGCGGCCAACCGTGGTTTCGTAGCGGGTAACGGTACGGACGAACTCGCCCGTTTCGAGATCTTTTGGATTCTCGACGATACGCACCGTGATACGGGTGGTCAGTTCCACTTCCTTGTTGTCGTAGGCACGGATGACTTCCGACACGTCAGGGAACAGCATGCCTTCGTTTTTCGCGTTGATCGCTTCGCGGGTCGCGTAGTACAGACCCAGCACGATATCCTGCGAAGGAACGATCGACGGCTCGCCGTTCGACGGGAACAGGATGTTGTTCGACGCCAGCATCAGCGTACGTGCTTCCATCTGCGCTTCGATCGACAGCGGTACGTGCACAGCCATCTGGTCACCGTCGAAGTCGGCGTTGAACGCCGCGCAAACGAGTGGGTGCAGCTGGATTGCTTTACCTTCAATCAGGACCGGCTCGAACGCCTGGATACCCAGACGGTGCAGGGTTGGTGCACGGTTGAGCATGATCGGGTGTTCGCGGATCACGTCTTCCAGGATGTCCCAAACCACTGGTTCCTGAATTTCAACCAGTTTCTTCGCTGCCTTGATGGTCGTAGCCAGACCCATCAGTTCCAGCTTGTTGAAGATAAAGGGTTTAAACAGCTCGAGGGCCATCAGCTTCGGCAGACCGCACTGGTGCAGTTTCAGCTGTGGACCCACCACGATGACCGAACGGCCCGAGTAGTCGACGCGCTTACCGAGCAAGTTCTGACGGAAACGACCGCCCTTACCTTTGATCATCTCGGCCAGCGATTTCAGCGGACGCTTGTTGGCGCCAGTCATCGCTTTGCCGCGACGGCCGTTGTCCAGCAACGAGTCGACTGCTTCTTGCAGCATGCGCTTTTCGTTACGCGTGATGATCTCTGGAGCACGCAGCTCCATCAGGCGCTTCAGACGGTTGTTACGGTTGATCACGCGGCGATACAGATCGTTCAGATCCGAGGTCGCGAAACGGCCGCCGTCCAGCGGGACCAGTGGGCGCAGTTCCGGCGGCAGCACCGGCAGCACTTCCATGATCATCCACTCGGGCTTGATGCCCGAACGCTGGAATGCTTCCAGCACTTTCAGACGCTTGGCGTATTTCTTGATCTTCGCTTCGGACTTCGATTCCTTCAGTTCCACGCGCAGGGTTTCGGCATCGCGGTGGATGTCGATCGAGCGCAGCAGTTCACGGATACCTTCGGCGCCCATGAAGGCGGTGAAGTCGTCGCCGTACTCTTCGTACTTGGCGGCGTAGTCGTCTTCCGACATGATCTGGCACTTCTTCAGCGGGGTCATGCCTGGATCGGTCACGACGTATGCTTCGAAGTACAGCACGCGTTCGATGTCCCGCAGGGTCATGTCCAGGACCATGCCCAGGCGCGACGGCAGCGACTTCAGGAACCAGATGTGCGCGGTTGGCGACGCCAGTTCGATGTGGCCCATGCGCTCACGACGCACTTTGGCCAGGGTGACTTCAACGCCGCACTTTTCGCAGATCACACCGCGGTGCTTGAGGCGCTTGTACTTGCCGCACAGGCATTCGTAGTCCTTGATCGGGCCAAAAATCTTGGCGCAGAACAGGCCGTCGCGCTCAGGCTTGAAGGTACGATAGTTGATGGTTTCCGGCTTTTTAACTTCGCCGTAGGACCACGAACGGATTTTTTCAGGCGAAGCGAGACCGATCTTGATCGCGTCAAAGGTCTCGTTCGTCTGTACTTGCTTGAATAGATCGAGCAGTGCTTTCATGTATCACTCCAGAGGTGATGAATTCTTCAAATTGCCCAAAAGGCCGTGCTGTCTCGGGGGCCGCGAAAACCGTAGCGAGCGGCCGGATATCGTCTTGAGTAGCGGAAGCGTACGCATGTACGCTGAGCAACGGAAAGGCGATAGCTGGTCGCGCAGTAGGTTTGCGCGGCCCCTTCGTGTTAGTTACGTTCCAGGTCTATATCGATACCCAGGGAACGAATCTCTTTCACCAGCACGTTGAACGATTCCGGCATGCCGGCATCGATCACGTGGTCGCCCTTGACGAGGTTTTCGTACACTTTGGTACGGCCATTCACGTCATCGGACTTCACGGTCAACATCTCTTGCAGCACGTACGATGCGCCGTACGCTTCCAGTGCCCACACCTCCATCTCACCGAAACGCTGGCCACCGAACTGGGCTTTACCGCCCAGTGGCTGCTGCGTTACCAGCGAGTAAGGACCGGTCGAACGCGCGTGCATCTTGTCGTCAACCAGGTGGTGCAGTTTCAGCATGTGCATTACGCCAACGGTGACCTTGCGCTCGAATGCTTCGCCGGTGCGGCCGTCGTACATGGTGACCTGGTTCTTCGATGGGGTCATGCCAAGCTTGGCAGCGACATCATCAGGATACGCCAGATCGAGCATGCGGCGAATTTCCGACTCGTGCGCACCGTCGAATACCGGGGTGGCGAACGGCACACCTTTTTTCAGGTTGTGCGCCAGGCCCATGATCTCTTCATCGTTGAAGTTGTCCAGATCTTCCGGACGACCCGATTCGTTGTAGACCGTGGTCAGGTACTTGCGCATCTCTTCGACCTTGATCTGCGCTTGCAGCATTTCGCCGATACGGATGCCCAGGCCCTTCGCTGCCCAGCCAAGGTGGGTCTCGAGAATCTGACCCACGTTCATACGCGATGGCACACCCAGCGGGTTCAGTACCACGTCGGCCGGCGTACCGTCCGCCATGTATGGCATGTCTTCCACGGGAACGATGCGCGATACCACACCCTTGTTACCGTGACGACCTGCCATCTTGTCGCCCGACTGCAGGCGGCGTTTAACGGCCAGGTACACCTTGACCATCTTTTGCACGCCAGGTTGCAGCTCGTCGCCCTGGGTCAGCTTCTTGCGCTTCTCTTCGAAGGCCAGATCGAACTGGTGACGCTTCTCGGCGATCGATTCCTTGATCGCTTCGAGTGCGGTGGCAGCGGCATCTTCCGATGGACGGATGTCGAACCAGTGGTACTTGTCCAGATCGTCCAGGTATTCCTTGGTGATCTTGGCGCCTTTGGCCAGCTTTTTAGGGCCGCCGTTGACCACCTGGTTGATCAGCATTTTTTCCAGACGCTGGAAGGCATCGCCCTCCACGATACGCATCTGGTCGTTCAGGTCCAGGCGGAAACGCTTGAGTTCATCGTCGATGATCTGTTGCGCGCGCTTGTCGCGAACGATGCCTTCACGGGTGAACACTTGCACGTCGATCACGGTGCCGACCATGCCCGAAGGCACGCGCAGCGAGGTGTCTTTGACGTCCGAAGCTTTCTCGCCGAAGATCGCGCGCAGCAGCTTTTCTTCCGGGGTCAGCTGGGTTTCGCCTTTAGGCGTCACTTTACCGACCAGGGTGTCGCCGGCGGTCACTTCCGCGCCGATGTACACGATGCCCGACTCGTCCAGGCGTGCCAGTTGATTTTCGGCCAGGTTCGAGATATCACGGGTGATTTCTTCGGCGCCCAGCTTGGTATCACGTGCAACAACGCTCAGTTCTTCGATGTGAATCGAGGTGTAACGGTCGTCTTTGACGACGTTTTCCGAGATCAGGATCGAATCTTCGAAGTTCAGACCATTCCATGGCATGAACGCCACGGTCATGTTCTGGCCCAGTGCCAATTCGCCCAGGTCGGTCGATGCGCCGTCGGCGATAACGTCGCCCTTGGCCACGCGGTCGCCAACTTTGACGATTGGACGCTGGTTGATGTTGGTGTTCTGGTTCGAACGGGTGTACTTGATCAGGTTGTAGATGTCCACACCGACTTCGCCGGCGGTGGCTTCTTCATCGTTCACGCGAATCACGACACGGCCCGCATCGATGTAGTCGACCAGACCGCCACGCAGAGCCTGCACGGTGGTGCCCGAGTCGACTGCCACGGTGCGTTCGATACCGGTACCGACCAGCGCTTTTTCAGGGCGCAGGCAAGGAACTGCCTGGCGCTGCATGTTGGCGCCCATCAGTGCACGGTTCGCATCATCGTGTTCCAGGAACGGAATCAGCGACGCTGCAACGGAAACGATCTGGCCTGGCGCCACGTCCATGTACTGGACGCGCTCTGGCGATACCAGGATGGTCTCGCCGGCTTCACGCGACGACACCAGCTCGTCGACCAGGGTGCCGGTCTCATCGACCTTGGCATTGGCCTGGGCGATGATGTAGCGGCCTTCTTCGATCGCCGACAGGTAATCGATCTGCTCGGTGACCTTGGAACCATCGACCTTGCGGTACGGGGTTTCCAGGAAGCCGTATTCGTTCAAGCGGGCGTACAGGGCCAGCGAGTTGATCAGGCCGATGTTCGGGCCTTCAGGCGTTTCGATCGGGCACACGCGGCCGTAGTGGGTCGGGTGCACGTCGCGCACCTCGAAGCCGGCACGTTCGCGGGTCAGACCGCCAGGTCCCAGGGCGGAGACACGACGTTTGTGCGTGATTTCCGACAGCGGGTTGGTCTGGTCCATAAACTGCGACAGCTGCGACGAACCGAAGAATTCACGGATCGCGGCCGAGATCGGCTTGCTGTTGATCAGGTCGTGCGGCATCAGGTTGTCCGCTTCGGCCTGGCCGAGACGTTCCTTGACAGCGCGCTCAACACGCACCAGGCCGGCACGGAATTGATTCTCCGCCAGTTCGCCGACGCAACGTACGCGACGGTTACCCAGGTGATCGATGTCATCGACTTCGCCGCGACCGTTGCGCAGCTCGACCAGGATCTTGATCACGGCCAGCACGTCTTCGTTCGACAGCGTCATGGCGCCGGTCAGTTCGTCACGGCCGATACGGCGGTTGAACTTCATGCGGCCCACGGCCGACAGGTCGTAACGCTCAGGGCTGTAGAACAGGCCGTTGAACAGTGCTTCGACCGAGTCTTCGGTTGGCGGTTCGCCAGGACGCATCATGCGGTAGATCGCCACGCGAGCGGCGGTCTGGTCGGCGGTGTCGTCCATGCGCAGGGTTTGCGAGATGTAGCCGCCCTGGTCCAGGTCGTTGGTGTACAGGGTCTGGATGTCGGTGATACCGGCATCGCGCAGACGGTTCAGTACGTCTTCGGTCAGTTCTTCGTTGGCGGACGCGACAACTTCGCCGGTCTCCGGATCAACGATGTTCTTGGCCAGCACGCGGCCCAGCAGGTAGTCTTCCGGCACCGAGATGTGTTTCAGACCGGCAGCGTCGATGTCGCGCACATGCTTGGCATTGATGCGCTTGTCTTTCATGACGATGGCCTTGGCCGACTTCGGATCGACGATGTCGAAGCGCGCGACTTCGCCGCGCAGGCGTTCGGCAACGAATTCCATTTCCGCGCCTTCGGAGCGCAGGTGGAAATTGTCGAAGACAAAGAAGTTAGCCAGGATCTGTTCCGGCGTCATGCCGATGGCCTTGAGCAGGATCGATACCGGCATCTTGCGGCGACGGTCAACGCGGAAGTACAGGATGTCTTTCGGGTCGAACTCGAAGTCCAGCCACGAGCCGCGGTAAGGAATGATACGGGCCGAGAACAGCAGTTTGCCGGACGAGTGGGTCTTGCCGCGGTCGTGTTCGAAGAACACACCCGGGGAGCGATGCAGCTGCGAAACGATAACACGCTCGGTACCATTGATCACGAACGAACCGGTGGTGGTCATCAGGGGCAGCTCGCCCATGTAGACTTCCTGTTCCTTCATTTCCTTGACGACCGGCTTGGTCGGCGATTCCTTGTCCAGGATCACCAGGCGCACCTTGGCGCGCAGCGGTGACGCGAACGTCAGGCCACGCAGTTGGCATTCCTTGACGTCAAAGGCAGGATCGCCCAGAACGTACGACAGGAATTCGAGACGCGCAAAGCCATTGTGCGAAACGATAGGGAAAATCGAGGTAAAGGCCGACTGCAGGCCGTCGTTCTTGCGTGCGGATGCGCTAACATCTTCTTGCAAGAAACTGTGGTAGGACTCGAGCTGGGTAGCCAGCAGGAACGGAACGTTGTGAACGTTGGCGCGCTTCGCGAATGATTTGCGAATGCGTTTCTTCTCAGTAAATGAGTAGTGCATGGACACTCCGTGAGTGACAGAAAGGAAAAAAATTCAGGTTTTGCCAGTGCACTGCCAGCCACTTCAGCAACAATCTCGGCTGCGTGTCACACAGACGAAACCTGAAATCTCTACCATTTCCAGCGGATCAATTGGAACTGCAACGTCTTGACAACGTTACAAATACGACACAGACGACAAAGGAGCCAAAGCCGGGATTTCCCCCGGTAAAGAGAGAAATCCCGCAGCTTTGGCTCGTGGCGCTAAGTGGTAGCCGCCAATACAGCTTGAATTACTTCAGTTCGGCCTTGGCGCCAGCTTCTTCCAGCTTTTTCTTAGCGGCTTCAGCGTCAGCTTTCGACAGAGCTTCTTTAACGGTTTTTGGTGCGCCGTCAACGACGTCTTTGGCTTCTTTCAGGCCCAGACCGGTGATTTCGCGAACTGCTTTAATCACGCCAACTTTGTTCGCGCCGATTTCGGTCAGAACCAGGTTGAATTCGGTCTGCTCTTCAACAGCAGCTGCAGCAGCGCCGCCAGCAGCAGGAGCTGCCATTGCAGCGGCCGAAACGCCGAATTTTTCTTCGAATGCCTTAACCAGGTCGTTCAGGTCCATTACGGACATTTCGCTCACTGCGTTCAGGATGTCGTCTTTGCTAATTGCCATTTGAAACTCCAATAATTTTGATTCGTTTAATACATCAGATAGCTACTTGAAAAAAACCCGCCCCGGCCGTTGGGCCGGGATGCATCAGCTGATTAAGCTTCTGCAGGAGCTTCTTCTGCTGCAACTTCAGCAGCAGGAGCACCTTCGGATTTTTTCGCTGCCAGAGCAGCCAGACCACGTGCGAAGCCCGATACCGGAGCCAGCATAACGCCCAACAGCTGCGAGATGAGGACTTCACGGCTAGGAATGCTCGCCAACGCGGCAACAGCGGATTTATCCAGCTGCTTGCCTGCGTAGTTACCGGCAGTGATGACCAGTTTGTCGTTGGTTTTAGCGAAGTCAGCGATGACTTTAGCTGCTGCAACGGCGTCGTCCGAGATCGAATAGATCAGCGGACCGGTCATGCTGTCTGCCAGCGAGGCGAACTGCGTGCCTTCGACAGCGCGACGAGCGAGGGTGTTTTTCAACACTCGCAGGTACACGCCTTGAGCACGCGCCTTGGCACGGAGTTGCGTCAAGTGAGCAACCTGGATGCCACGATACTCGGCCACGACGATGGTTTGCGCAGTTGCTACTTTTGCGGAAACTTCGGCGACGACGGCCTTTTTGTCATTCAGATTGAGACCCACGGTCAATCTCCTTAAATGATAACCAGCCCAATTGCCGGTTATCGGTTCGAACAACGGCGTCCGAGGTTAGGAGTCCAATGGACTGCAAAACTTGGTCGGGAACACCATCTGCGTTGGGTGAAACAACTCAATTAACCGGATGCCTGCCTGATGCACCTGGCCCAACGGTCTTTGATTGCGACTGCCACTTGCATGGCAGCCATCCCAAAGAACTGCGCCGAGCTTTTCAGCTCAGCGACTTAATCTAGTCAGTGGGTATCAGGGCCGAACACGCTGCGCGTATCCGCTCCTGACACCCAAGTGTCAGCTTATCAAGCAGCCAGGGTAGTCTGGTCAACACGGACGCCAGCGCCCATGGTCGACGACAGCGATACCTTGCGCAGGTAAACACCCTTGCTCGATGCTGGCTTGGCTTTGTTCAGTGCGTCGATCAGGGCAACCAGGTTGCTCTTCAGATCTGCATCAGCGAACGATTTGCGGCCGATGGTCGCGTGGATGATACCGGCTTTGTCGGTACGGTACTGAACTTGACCGGCTTTCGCGTTTTTCACGGCGGTAGCGACGTCAGGGGTTACGGTGCCGACTTTCGGGTTAGGCATCAGGCCACGTGGGCCCAGGATCTGGCCCAGGGTACCAACGATGCGCATGGTGTCTGGCGAAGCGATGACGATATCGAAAGGCATGTCGCCGGCTTTGACGCGCTCGGCCAGGTCTTCCATACCAACAACGTCAGCGCCTGCTGCTTTAGCGGCTTCAGCTTTTTCGCCCGAAGCGAACACAGCTACGCGAACGGTTTTGCCGGTGCCAGCTGGCAGCACGACGGAACCGCGAACGACCTGGTCCGATTTCTTTGGATCCACACCCAGTTGTACCGACACGTCGATCGATTCATTGAACTTGGCGGTAGCCAGTTCCTTGATCAGAGCGACGGCATTGTCGAAACCGTAGGACTTGGTGCTATCAATCTTCGACTTGATAACTTTTGCGCGTTTGGACAGTTTTGCCATGATTACAGACCTTCCACCGTGATGCCCATCGAACGTGCGGAACCAGCGATGGTGCGTACAGCAGCATCCATGTCGGCAGCGGTCAGATCTGGGGTTTTCAATTTAGCGATTTCTTCAGCTTGGGCGCGGGTCAGCGTACCGACTTTGTCGGTATGTGGCTTCGGCGAACCTTTGGTGATGCCAGCGTGTTTCTTGATCAGGAACGTTGCTGGTGGCGTCTTCATCACGAAGGTGAAGGACTTGTCAGCAAACGCGGTGATCACGACTGGAATCGGCATGCCTGGCTCCAGACCTTGGGTCTGTGCATTGAAGGCCTTGCAGAATTCCATGATGTTCAGACCGCGCTGACCCAGCGCTGGGCCGATCGGTGGGGATGGGTTTGCTTTACCAGCTGGCACTTGCAGCTTGATAAAACCAATGATTTTCTTTGCCATGATGGCTCCTGTCTTGGATATGAGTAGTAGCGCCCCGCGATGCGCTGAACTGCATGCGGGGCTCCTCTTTTGCCAGATTTGTCAGGTTTTTACACCGTCGCCCGTTCTGGCGAACGGTGCTGCTTATACTTTTTCGACCTGGCCGAACTCGAGCTCGACTGGAGTTGCGCGGCCGAAGATGGTGACCGAGACGCGCACTTTCGATTTCTCGTAGTTGACTTCCTCGACGTTGCCGTTGAAGTCGGTGAACGGGCCATCCTTGATGCGGACCTGTTCGCCCACTTCGTACAGCACTTTTGGCCGTGGCTTCTCGACACCTTCTTGCATCTGCTGCATGATCTTGTCGATCTCGCGGGCAGGAATCGGGGTCGGCTTGTTCGATTTGCCGCCGATGAAACCGGTGACCTTGCTGGTGTTTTTGACCAGGTGCCAGGTTTCGTCGGTCATTTCCATTTCCACCAGCACGTAGCCAGGGAAGAAACGACGCTCGGTGACGGACTTTTGACCGTTTTTCACTTCGACTACTTCTTCAGTTGGCACCAGGATCTGGCCGAACTGGTCTTGCATGCCGGCGCGCTCTACGCGCTCGGTCAGCGCGCGCTGCACGCTTTTTTCCATACCGGAATACGCATGAACAACGTACCAGCGCTTGTTGCTTACTGGGACGCTGATTGGCGCTGCGCCAGCTTCTTGTGCAGGCACTTCGCCTTGCACGTCTTCTTGCACATTTTCGCTCATTATTTTCGTATGCCCAGAATGAGATCGTATAACAGGAATTCCAGCGTCTTATCCGTGCCCCACAGGAACAGCGCCATGACCAGAACAAAGGCAAACACGATGCCGGTGATCTGCATCGCTTCGCGACGGGTAGGCCAGACGACCTTTTTTGTTTCGCGAACGGCTTCTTGGGCAAAGTTCAGGAAATCACGGCCAGTCGACGAAGTCCACAAGAGCAGAACGGCAAAAGCCAAACCAGCTACAAGTGCGCCCGCGCGCACCAGAGCTGGTTTGTCCGACAGGTAATAAAACCCGACCACACCTGCGATTGCGACGGCGATGGCCAGCGCAACCTTAATCTTGTCATTCGACGTGCTGACGGTCTGCACGGATTGATTAGACATTGTATTTTACTTTCGGTGCCCTGCACCAGATTCGGTGGCAGGGGCGGAGGGCCTCGAACCCCCAACCTTCGGTTTTGGAGACCGACGCTCTGCCAATTGAGCTACGCCCCTTCCGAGTACTACTTACAAAGGATTTCGATTATACCACCAGGGACACCCCTGGTGGCCAATCCGCCATCCTAATTAGGCGATGATTTTTGCTACGACGCCTGCACCAACGGTACGGCCACCTTCGCGGATAGCGAAGCGCAGACCTTCTTCCATCGCGATCGGGTTGATCAGCTTGACGG
>NZ_LROM01000059.1 GCF_001758785.1 Duganella phyllosphaerae | reverse complement strand
CCACCCCGCACCCAGCCCGACGCCCCGCCGCCACCGCCGGAAGCCGTGTTGCCACCGAAAGTGGCGGAGCTGACCACCATTCCCGCCGAAGACAAGGTCTCGCGCATGGTGCAATCGTGGGAGCTGGACCGTTCGGCCAAGCGCGGCGTGTTCAATTTCCGTCCGCACCGCGACAGCTACCTGCTGCTGGCCAACTACAGCAGCGGCAATAACGACCAGCCGTTCCAGGAATTCTCGCCTGATGGCCTGAAGGCGCAGCACGTGGAACTGATGTACCAGATCAGCTTCAAGATGAAAATGATCGAGCAGGCGTTCGGCTATCCGATCGATTTATGGTTCGGCTATACGCAGGAAAGCTTCTGGCAGGCCTATAACCGGTCCGAGTCGAGCCCGTTCCGTGAAACCAATTACCAGCCCGAACTGATGGTCACCACGCCGCTGGCGCTCAATCTCGGCGGCGTCGATGTGCGTTTCCTGACCCTGGGCATGGTGCACCAGTCCAACGGCCAGACGTCCACGCTGTCGCGCAGCTGGAACCGGATTTACGCCCAGATCGGCGCAGAAAAAGGCAACTTCGCGGTCAACTTCCGCCTGTGGAAGCGTCTCGACAACTCCCGCTCTGACAATGACAACATCGACATCACCGACTACCTCGGCCATGGCGACATCAATGCCAGCTACCGCTGGGACGGCCACGAGATTTCGGTACTGGCGCGCCGCAACCTGCACACCAACCACGGCGCGCTGCAAGTGGGCTGGGCGTTCCCGGTCGCCGCCAACCTGAAGGGCTATGTGCAGGGCTTCAGCGGCTACGGCCAGAGCCTGATCGACTACAACTACGCGCAGAAGTCGATCGGCGCAGGCGTCAAGGTCGATTTCTAGGCTAGCGGCGCACGCCGCCACCGAGGATGCGCGCCGGCAGCATGACCACGGCGCGCAGCAGCTCGAACACGCCCTCCACGCCGATGCCGATCAGGCGAAATGGCAGCGTGAGCAGCCAGCACAGCGGATAGGCTACCAGCGCCAGCAAGGCGAGCGGCCAGCAGACCAGCAGCAAGACCAGCCACAGCAAAAAGGTGAACATGTAAAACTCCCGGATCGGTGTCGATGGTGACACTGTAGTGACCGGGAGTTTTTGCTGCAACGATGGTGCGACCAGTTGCAGTCAGGCGGGGATAAAACGGGGAAAACGACGGACAAGCGGCAAATAAAGAGCCAAATCGTCGGCAGACAGATTACTGGCCGACACAGATGATCTTGGTGATGTACTCGTGCGCATTCGGCTTTTTCTTGGCCGACCACGCAATCGCCTCGTTGGCCTGGTCGATGGTCAGCACCGAGGCCTTTTCCTTCGATTTGATGAACGAGACGCCCTCGAAGGCGCCTTCCTTGCTGCGCATCACCTTGGCAAACACCGGCGGCTTGGTGTCGCCGTCGGCGATCTTGTTTTGCTGGACGAGGTAGCGCTGGTCGATCTGTTCCATCTTCTTCAACTTAAAAATGTAAAAGCGGCAGTATACGCTGTTCCCGCCCAGGGAACACTACGACATCAGGCAAATGCCGGCATCTTGACCAGCGGCTGCGCCGCCGCCTCAAAAACCAGCTCGGCCTTGAGCGACGCTTCCAGCGACGGAATCGACCCGCCGGCGCGGTACTGGAAGCTCACTTCCAGCACATCGCCCTCGCGAACCTTGACCGGCACCGCCAGCGGCAAGGTCATGTAGTGATTGAGCCAGTCGATCGTGGTGCCCCGTTCCTGCACCACGGCCAGCACGTTCTTGGTGACAAAGCGCATGGCGTTGATCTCGCCGGTACGCTCCACCACGAACTTGCCCTGCCATGCGTACGACAACTGGCAGGGCTGGCTGAAGTCGATGATGTTGTACACGGCCGGGTGGGCCATTTCCACCGTGCCCGGGTACACCGCCTGGGTTTCCTGGAATTGCACGATCGGCGCATAAAAGCCTTCGAAATCGTATTCCTGCTGCAACGGCTGCACCGCCATGATCACTGCCTCGGGCAGGAACACCGGCAGCGGGCCGCCGAAGCGCTCCAGGTAGCGGCGCTTGAACGATTCGATCACTTCCACCTGTTTTTCACGCAGCATGGCCACGTGGATCATTTCGCAGATCACCACATCGACCGGCTCGGGCGGCAGGTATTCGAAGGCGTCGGCATGGATCACTTCCACCTTCTCGCCATTGGGGTTGAGCGCCAGCATCTTGCGGGCCTCGCGCACCATGTCCGGATTGAACTCGACGCAATACACCTTGGCTGCCTTGGCTGCCGCAAACCACGACAGCACGCCGGTGCCGCCACCGAGCTCGAGCACCTTGGCGCCAGGCCGGACCGCGTAATCGATCGCCGACTTGAAGCCATGCATGCGGTTTTGGTCCATCAGCATATTGTGATGGTAGTGAACTGGTATGAATTGCCCCAGGTAGCAGCTTTCGATCTCGCGTTCGTTCAGCATGGATGTCCTCTTGGCTATAAATCGCACTGTCTCTGGATGCAATGCGCATGGGCTCATTATCAAGAATTTCTCTTCGACATGATGTTAAGAGATGGACAGGAAATACCCGTCAATTCTCCCCATCGAGCTCGGGTTTAAATCACGTGCCAACTTACTTTTTAGTCACCATTACCGTATACTTTGCTCTGCTTCCAGGGAGATCGTCATGTCGGTGCAGCAACGCAACAACGTCCATTGCCACGGTGATGGGGACCACACCATCATGTTTGTGCACGGCTATGGCTGCGACCAGACCATGTGGCGTTTTATCCACCCCGCTTACAGCCGCCGTTACAGGATCATCCTGCTGGACCTGACCGGCAGCGGCGCATCGGACTTGTCTGCCTACGACCGCGCCAAGTATGCCGACCTGCACGGTCATGCCGAAGACATGCTTGAGATTATCGAACTCTACGCGAAAGGCAAGGTGATTTTCGTCGGCCACTCGGTGAGCGCCATGATCGGCCTGCTGGCATCGATCCAGCGCCCGGAATGCTTTGCCGCCCAGGTGATGGTCGGGCCGTCGCCCAGCTTTATCAACGATGGCGATTACGTCGGCGGTTTCAACGCGGAAGACATCGACCAGCTGCTCAAGCTCATCGACGACAATTACCTGGCCTGGACCCGGCACATGGCGCCGGCCATCATGGGCGCGCCCAACCAGCCGCATCTCACGCGCGAGCTGCTCACCCGCTTCGAGCAGAACGATCCCGAGATCGCCCGCCACTTCGCCCGCGTGACGTTTACCGCCAACCACCGCGACGACCTGGCCAAATCGACGATACCGTCACTGGTCCTGCAATGCAGCGACGACCTGGTGGCGCCGCGCGAGGTGGGCGATTACTTGCGCCACCACCTGCCACACGCCACCGTGAAGGTGATCGGCAATGTCGGCCACTGCCCGCACCTGAGCTCGCCCGAAGACAGTTCGGGCTACATCGATGCGTTCCTGCAGCAGATCGGCTATTGACGTTTGCTTTGGGCAGCCAGGTGGGCGTCGATGGCCTTGGCGATCCACGGCTTGTCGGCCTTGAGCGCAAAGCCCGAGGCAGTCATGTGGAAGCCGCCATCCTTGAGCGCGGCATTGGCGCCGCGTGCGAGCAGCACTTTTACGGCATCTTCCTGGCCTTCGCGCGCGGCCATCATCAACGGCGTCATGCCCGATGGCGATTCGGCGTCGATGGCGGCCTTGTGGTCGAGCAGAAAGTTGGTGACCTCCACGCTGCCGCCCGCCGCCGCGTAGTGCAAGGCGCTCCAGCCGGGCTGATTGATCCTGGCGCCACGCCGTATGATGTCTGCCACCAGCGCCAAGTTCTTGCGGTACGCCGCCATCATCAGGGCCGTGTTGCCGTTGGGTGCCTTGGCTTCGAGGTCGATGCCTTTCTGGTCCATCAATATCGCGGCGGCAGCGTTGGCATCATTGCGGATCGCCACGATCAATGCTGTTTCGCCACCCAGGTCGCGGGCGTTGGGATTGACGCCGGCCGCCAGCGATTTCTTGACGCTGGCCGCGCGGTCCTGCTCTACCGCGCGGAACAGGTCAACTTCCGCCGGCGGCAAGGCTGCAGCCAGCGCAGCGCCGGAAAGCATCAAGGCCAGGCTGGCTATCAGCCATTGGTGACGTAATGGTTTCATCAGGCGGCTTTCTCGACGTTGAACAGTTTGAAGAAATTGGCCGAGGTCTGTGCTGCCACTTCCTCCACCGGAATGCCTTTGAGCCTGGCGATGTATTCGCCCACGTGGGCGACATAACCCGGCTCGTTGGTGCGGCCGCGGAAAGGCACCGGCGCCAAATACGGCGAGTCGGTCTCGATCAGCATGCGTTCGAGCGGCACCTCCAGCGCCACGGCCTGCAACTCCTTGGCGCTTTTGAAGGTGACGATGCCCGAGAACGAAATATAAAAGCCCAGCTCGATGGCTGCGCGCGCCACTTCCAGCGACTCGGTAAAGCAGTGCATCACGCCGGCCACGCCGCCGGCTTCCGGTGCGGCGCCCTCCTCGCGCAGGATGCGGATGGTGTCTTCGCTGGCGCTGCGGGTGTGGATGATCAGGGGCTTGCGGGTAATGCGCGAGGCGCGGATATGGGTGCGGAAGCGCTCGCGCTGCCATTCCAGGTCGCCTTCCAGGCGATAGTAGTCGAGGCCGGTCTCGCCGATGGCGATGATCTTCGGATCGTCGGCCAGTTCGACCAGCTGTTCGACGGTCGGTTCGGGCGTGTCTTCATAGTCGGGATGGACGCCGACCGACGCATAGATGTGCGGATACTGGTGGGCCAGCGCCAGCACTTGCGGAAAGTCCGGCAGGTCGACCGACACGCACAAGGCGTGCGTAACATTGTTCTCCGCCATCTTGGCGAGAATCTCGGGCATTCGAGCAGCCAGCTCGGGGAAATTGATGTGGCAGTGGGAATCGATATACATGGTGCGATTGTAACGCTTATACCGCTACCGCCGCTACAAGGTGTGGGTGGCGCGGGCCGAGCGCAGCGCCGGCCCCAGGATATCTTCGATGCGCTGGCGCAGCTTCTGGCCGCCTTCGTCGTCGGGAAAGTGGATGCCCACGCCTTGCGCCTTGTCGTGGTGGGCGCCCGCCGGCGTGATCCAGGCGACACGGCCGGCCACCTGGTATTTGTCGGGCTCGTCCATGAGGGTCAGCAGCAGGAACAGCTCGTCGCCGAGCTTGTACTGCTGCCGGGTGGCGATGAACAGGCCGCCATGCTTGAGGAAAGGCATGTAGGCGGCGTACAGCGCAGCCTTCTCGCGGATCGCCAGCGACACGACCGTCGGCCGGCCGGGCAAGCTTGGCGCGGCGGTGGTGTCGAAATGGCTGTCAGCGGACATGTATGACCTCGGGTTGGGGTATCAATTGGTGCAGGCAGCGGTATAGTCGAGCAACATATCCTCCAAAAACAGCTTGGGCGACAACGGGTGGTCCGAGGTGGCGCGGCGGTCGTTGACCGCCTTGATCAACGCCAGCAGCCGGCTGATGTGGATCTTGTCGGCCAGGCTGCCCAGTTCGCGCTGGTAGCGTGGATAGTAACGCACCTTGCCCGCAAGCTTGAGCGCACACACATCATACAACCAGCGCTGCAACCACGATACCTGCGCCGTGAGCGGCACTTTCTGCAGCTTGTCGGCCACCTTCAGGGCGCCTTCCACGCTGGGGCGCGCCAGCAGCTGCAGCAGGATTTCGAGGTCGTCGCGGTTGCCCGACTCGGCCTGGGCCATGGCCGCCAGCGGCGCACCGCCCTGTTCGCGCAGCCAGCTGTCGGCGTCGGGCACGCTCTGCTGCTTGAGCCAGGCCAGCGCCTGCTCGTGCGACGGCATCGGCATCGCAAACTTGCGGCAGCGCGACAGGATGGTTGGCAACAGGCGGTCGAGACTGTTGGACGCCAGCAAGAACACGGTGCCCGGCGGCGGCTCTTCCAGGGTTTTCAGCAACGCATTCGAGGCTGGCATGTTGAGCGCTTCGGCCGGGTACAGCACCACCACGCGCAGGCCGGCGCGGTGGGTGGAGACGTTCATGAAGTCGGCCAGGTTGCGGATCTGCTCGATCTTGATTTCTTTTGATGGCGTCTTGCTGGACTTGGCAGCTTTCTTGCCATCGCCCTCGCCTTCTTCGCCTTCGGACGGTTCGTCTTCCAGCGCTTCGGGCCGCACCCGGCGGTAATCGGGATGGTTGCCCTGGGCGAACCAGCCGCACGAGGCGCACTGTCCGCAGGCGTGGCCGTCCGGGCGCACCGCCTCGCACAGCAAGCCCTGGGCGAAACGCTCGATGAAGTCGGCCTTGCCGATGCCGGCCGCGCCATGGAACAGGATCGCGTGCGGCAGGCGCTGGCGCAATTGCTGTAATTGTTGCCAGGATTCTTGCTGCCAGGGATAAATGGAGTCGCTCATTCTTAGTATTGTGTTTTAAATCGTCAGCGATTGTAAACCACGGCCAGCCGAATTCTTACTTTCTCATAGGCAAAATGGTATTCTATGCATGATTCCGGCCGCCCTGCGCCGACGCCTCACGAATGGAGCACATGAAATTCCGCCACCTTGGTCCACGTATTGGTATGAGCCGCCACCCCGGCCACTCCCGCTTTTCCCGTCGTTCGCTGAGCATTACCGGGCTGGTGCTGTCGGTGCTGCTGCTGGCGGCGCTGTTCTACTTCAAGATCCCCACCCTGGCGTTCGACTTCGCCGGCATGTACGTGGTGCTGCTGGTGGCGGCGATCCCGGCGGTGGCGCTGACTGGACGGGTGGGACTGATGGCGGCGTACACGGCGCTGACCTTGCTGTTCGGCGCGGTGGTGTTCTTCTCCAGCGCACCGATCGTCCGCGCAGACGCCTATTACAAGATGCTGGGCGCCGAGCATCAATCCAACTTCCACGAGGCCCTGCCGCCGATCGATATCACCCAGGCGCCGCTGGTGTCGCAAGACATGGCCTTGCAGGCGATGCAGAAGCGCCTGTCGGAAATTGCCTCGCTCGGCTCTCAGGTGCGGGTGGGCACGCCGGTCAAGCAACTGGTGCGCGACAAGCTGGTGTGGGTGGCGTTTCTCGAGCATAGCGGCTTTTTCAAATGGTATGTCGATGGCGCCACGCCCGGCTACCTTACCGTCTCCGCGCACGACCCGGCGGACGTGCAACTGGTGCTGGAACTTAATGGCAAGCCGCTCAAGCTGCGCTACCTGCTGTCGGCTTACTTCAATGACCACGTCGAGCGCCACGCCTACCTGGCGGGCCAGACCACGGTGGGCCTGACCGATTTCGAGCCGGAAATCGACGACGATGGCGTGCCGTATTTCGTCGGCACCACGTACGAGCACAAGGTGGGCTTCTCCGGCAGCGAATCGACCGGCATCGTCACGGTCAATGCCGTTACCGGGGCCGTGGTGCGCTACAAGCTGGGCACGGAGCCGAAATGGGTCGACCGCATCCAGGCCGAGGAATTCATCCTCGAGCAGATGCAGGATCGGGGCGAATACATCCACGGCTACTTCAACCTCAACAACGAAGGCCGTTTGCGCGTCGACGGCTACCTCGACCTGGTGTACGGCTCGGACCAGCGCCCGTACTGGGTGGGCGGCATGACCTCCAAGGGCAACAACAACGGCCTGTCCGGCTTTTACTTTGTCGATTCGCGGACCAAGGCGGTGCGCTGGTTCAAGGTGCCGTCGGTATCGCAATACACGGCCGCCCACGCGGCCGAGAACGTCAACCCGGAAAAGCGCTACCAGGCCACCAACCCGCTACCGTTCCTGGTCGGCGGCGCCCCGACCTACGTGATGGCGCTGCGCGACGCCCAAGGCGTCTCGCGCGCCTTCGGCATGGTGGACATGCGCAACAACCAGATCATCGGCGTGGCCGATACCTTGTCCGCCACGCTGCGCAGCTACCAGTCGAAACGCTCGACCAACCGCGTGGCCGCCGACATCGGCGCCGAGGCGCGCGACGTCGAACTGTCGGGCACGGTGGTGCGCATCTCGTCGGAGTTCCGCAACAACCAGACCATGTACTACATCACCCTGGCCACCGGCGGCAAAACCCTGGGCACGATCTTTACCGGCAGCTCAGACCTGTCGGAAGAGCTGGTGTTGACCAAGCCGGACGACCAGGTGACGTTATCGTATTCGGATAGCAATACCCGGGTGGTGGGGATGAGCAAGTTTCATAACGTCGATATTCCGGGGTTGTGATGTCTTTCAAAGCGCAGGTGCGGAGCTGACACGGCAGATGCAGGACGAATCTGCGGAACAGAGACTTTGCTTCAGCCTCGGCTAACGACGCTAGAGAAAGGAGCCAGGGAAATTGATTGCCAAGGAAACGGCCGAATTTTTTTACAGATTTTTCTCAGCATATTCCCGCATTTATCCCTTGGTGCGTCTGAGCTGCCGTTTTCTGCCTACCTCGGTAGCGCCAGGCTGTAAAACCGGTCCGCGCCACTTTCTGGTAGCGGGTCGGGGCCGCGTATCCATCCCAGGGACTCGTACAAGTGAACCGCAGCACCCATATTGCCCCACGTCTCGAGTTCCAGTTGAACAACATCATGGGTAACGGCCTGTGCTATTCCTTCAGCCAGCAGCGCGCGGCCGATACCCCGTCCCTGCATGCTCGCGTCAACGTGGAAGCCGAACAGCTTGGCGACATTCCCTTCCTTACGCTGAATTGCGAGGCAGCCGACCAGTTTGCCATCGACTTCCGCCACTAATTCGATTGCGTTAGGGCTATTGACCAGGCCCAGCGCGCCAATGGCAGCATCCAGGGTGTCAAAATCCGCGAGCAAACCGAAAGAAGCTAAAGATTTCTGCACTACAGCCTTGGCCCCGAAATTATCGGAAGCAAGAGCTTTACGAATCGACATTACTACCTCTCAACTGATTCAGAGCAATGATTCCAGATGTTATGCGACGACTTCCTTTTGGCGGGATTGCCATGGTCCTGATTCCTTTTCTAACAGTCGCTACTCCAGCAAAATATCAAGCATCCGCTTCGGATTGACCACGAAGTCATGCATGACCTGGAAGTGCTCGGTTTCCTCGTACGTTACCTGGTGAATGCCGGTGTCCGTGCACTGGTAGATCACGGCGTCGGGATAGGCCATCAGGATAGGCGAATGGGTGGTGATGACGAATTGCGACTGGTCTTTCACCAGGTCGTGAATGCGGGTCAGCAGCGACAACTGGCGCTGCGGCGAGAGCGCCGCTTCCGGTTCGTCGAGAACGTAGAACCCCTTGCCGCCGAAGCGGTGCATCACCAGTGAAAAGAACGATTCCCCGTGCGACTGCTCGTGCAGCGATTTGCCGCCGTAAGAATTGATGATCGGTGGCGCCGGCGCAGGCTCCGCATCGAGCTTTTCGATCTCGGTGGCCAGGTTGAAGAAGCTTTCAGCGCGCAGGAAAAAGCCGTCGCGCGGCTGGCGTATCCCCTTCGACAGCCGCAGGTACTTGTGCAGCACAGAATGCGATGCGCGCGTGCCGAAGCCGAAATTGCGGGTGCCGCCCTCGGCATTGAAGCCGAACGATACGGCGATCGCCTCCATCAGCGTCGACTTGCCGGAGCCGTTCTCGCCGACGATGAAGGTCACCTTCGGATGCAGGTCGAGTACGTCGAGATGACGCACGGCTGGCAGTGAGAATGGGTACCGGTCGAATCCCGGCACGTCCGCCACTCTTAACCGGACTTGCGACACATACTGGGTAGAGATCATGGTGCGGTCCGTGTTGAGTCAGCGCAAGCTGCGGCTAGTGCGACGCCAGCAACTGGTCGAGTATGCTGGCCAGTTCCACCTCGATCTCGGCAATCGTGCGGGTGGAATCGATCAGCCGGAAGCGCTGCGGAAACTGCCCGGCGCGGCGCAGGTATTCATTGCGGGTGGCGGCGAAAAAATCGGTCTTTTCCTGCTCGAACTTGTCGAGCGTGCGGGTGGCGTCCAGGCGCGCGCGCGCCACGTCCAGCGGGACGTCGAACAGCAGGGTCAAATCCGGTTGCAGATGCGGATGTACCCATTGTTCCAGCGCATCCAGCTTGGCCAGGTCCATGCCACGGCCGCCGCCCTGGTAGGCGAAGCTGGCGTCGGTAAATCGGTCGGAAATCACCCAGGCGCCGCGTGCAAGAGCGGGCGCGATCACCTGCGCGATGTGCTCGCGGCGGCTGGCAAACATCAGGAGTGCTTCGGTTTCCAGGTGCATGGTTTCGTGCAGCACCAGTTCGCGCAGCTTTTCGCCGAGCTGGGTGCCGCCCGGTTCGCGCGAACTGACCAGGTCGATGCCGCGGTCTTGCAGGTACTTGCTGACGAAAGCGATGTGTGTGGACTTGCCGGCGCCGTCGATGCCTTCGAAGGTGAGGAATTTTGGATCGGTCATTATTTCTTATCGTTGATACTGGTTCACTGCCCGGTTATGGTCGGGCAGGTTGTCTGAGAATTTACTGGTGCCATTGCCGCGCGCAACGAAATACAGGGCGGAAGATTTGGCGGGCGCCATGGCGGCGGCCAGCGATTCCACGCCGGGCAGCGAAATCGGCGTCGGCGGCAGGCCGGTGCGGGTGTAGGTATTGAACGGCGTGTCGGTTTCCAGGTCGCGCTTGCGGATATTGCCCTCGTATTTCAGGCCCATGCCATAGATCACGGTCGGATCGGTCTGCAACATCATGCCCAGCCGCAGGCGGTTGACGAATACCGCGGCAATCATGTTGCGCTCGGACTTTTGCCCGGTTTCCTTTTCCACGATGGACGCCATAGTCAGCGCTTCGTACGGGGTTTTATATGGCAGGCCGGCGTCGCGCTTGGCCCAGGCCGCGTCGAGCCGCTTGATCATCATCGCGTGGGCCTGGCGATAGATCTGCAGTTCGCTCGAACCCTTTGCGAACAAATACGTATCGGGGAAGAACAGGCCTTCCGGACGCTCGTACCCGGAGCCGATGGCTTTCATCAGTTCGGTATCACTGAGGGTGATGGTGTCGTGCTTGAGGCCGGGATGGGCGTCGATGGCGGCGCGCATCTGGCGAAAGCTCCAGCCTTCGATGATGGTCAGCTGCTCCTGCGCGAACTCGCCGCGCGCCAGCTGGTTGATCAGCTGGGTGGGCGTGGTGCCGGGTTTGAGTTCGTACGAACCGGCCTTGATGCGGCTGCTCTTGCCGGTACCGCGTGCCAGCAGGTTGAACAGCAGCGGCTGGATCGGCACGCCCGCTTCGGCGATTTGCTGGCCGGCAGCGTGGGCGCCACTGCCGGGCACGATGGTGAAGTCTATCGGCGCGGTATCGCCGGTGAGGATAGGCGATTGCTGCCAGTAAATAAAGTAACCGCCAGCCGTCAGCGCGACCAGGATGCAGAGTGTGATTATTTTTTTAATAAAAGCCATTTCTACGCCATATTTGAATCAATCGACCAGCTTGCCACTTCCAGCAGCGATGCGCCAGCATTACGAGCGGTTTTGCACCGTTGCCGACGCGATCGACGCGACATCACTATAATGAGCCCGTAATGATAATGCGTAATCGTCACCTACACCGTCATATGCGACGCTAAATATTGGAAATTATGTCATCCTGGACCGAACTGTTATCCGCCGCCGCGCCGGCAAGCCCGCTGACCACCGCCGCGCTTGCCGCCGGCTTTGTCGCACCGATCACCGGCCAGGGCATCATTGCCCTCGATGGCGAAGAGTCGGCGAAGTTCCTGCATAGCCAACTGACCAACGATGTTGAGCACCTGGGCGCCGATGATGTGCGCCTGGCCGGCTATTGCTCGCCCAAGGGCCGCCTGCTGGCCTCGTTCCTGATGTGGCGCAGCGCCACCACCATCTTTTTGCAACTGCCGCGCGAGATCCAGGCGCCGGTGCAAAAGCGCCTGTCGATGTTCGTGCTGCGCGCCAAGACCAAGCTCACCGACGCCACCGAATTGCCTGGCATGGAAGTGGTGCTGGGCTTTGGCGGCGACAAGGCCGAAGTCGTGCTGCAAAACTGGTTCGACGCCCTGCCCGCCAAGCCGTTCACCCGGGTGGAACATCCACTGGGAACGCTGTTGCGCGTGGCCGATGCTTTCGGTTTCGCACGCTACCAGTGGCTGATGTCGGCCGCCACTGCCGACACCATTGCCGCCGAACTCGCTGATAAATTGGTGGTGGGCGGCGCCCAGGCCTGGCGCCTGGCGGAAATCCACTCGGGCGTGCCGCAGATCGACAAGACCACGCAAGAGCAGTTCGTACCGCAGATGGTCAATTTTGAATTGCTGGGCGCGGTCAATTTCAAGAAGGGCTGCTACCCGGGCCAGGAAATCGTCGCCCGCAGCCAGTATCTTGGCAAGCTCAAGCGTCGTACCACGCTGGTCAGCATCGCCGACCCGGCTGCCGCTGCTGGCGCCGAGGTATTTGCCACGGCCGATCCGGCCCAGCCTTGCGGCATGATCGTCAACGCTGCACCGAACGGCAACGGCGGCGTCGATGCGCTGGTGGAAATGAAACTGGCCGCGATCGAAGCGGCGTCGGTGCGCCTGGGCTCGGCCGAAGGTCCAGCATTGACCTTCCTCGCGCTGCCGTACGTGCTGGAACCGCTCGACCTCTAGCATGGATCTCTATATTTATTACAAGGTCAGGGACGCCGACGCGGCATCCCTGCAGGCGGCGGTTGCCGCCATGCAGGCGCAATTCGCCGCACAGTTCGCCATTAAAGGCGAACTCAAGCGCCGTCCCGAGTCGAATGATGATATCCAGACCTGGATGGAAGTCTATCCGGCAGCGCCCGGCAACTTCGCCGCCACGCTGGCCGACGCAGTAGAGCGCGCCGGCCTGGCGCAGTGGATCGTCGGCGCGCGCCACGTGGAAGCGTTCATGGATGTCGTGCCATGTGCCTGATCGTCTTCGCCTGGAAAGTATTGCCGACAGTGCCCCTGGTGGCTGCCGCCAATCGTGACGAGTTCTACCAGCGCGCCACTGCGCCGGCCGCACCGTGGCCCGAGCATCCGCAAGTGTTTGCCGGCCGCGACCTGCAAGCGGGCGGCAGCTGGATGGGTATCACCCACCCGAACGAATGCGGCAACGGCGCACGGTTCGCCGCGATCACCAACATCCGCGCGCCGGCCGAACACCGCGACGACGCCCCGTCACGCGGCCAACTGGTGGCCGACTACCTGGCCGGCTGCATGAGTCCGCAGGAATACATCGATGCACTGCGCCAGCGCGCCGATCGATACAACGGCTTCAATCTGGTCATCGGCGACCGTGACACCCTGATCTGGTACTCCAACCGGGGTGACGCCGACCCGCGCAACGGCCAGCCGCTCGAACCGGGCGTGTACGGCGTCTCCAATGCGCTGCTCGACGCCCCGTGGCCGAAAGTGCTCAAAACCAAGGCCCAATTTGCCAGCCTGCTCTGCCTGGGCGCGCCGGACGACGCCTTCTTCGAAATGCTGTCCGACACCACCCCCGCCCCTGACCAGCGCCTGCCGGAAACTGGCGTTCCGCTCGAGGTTGAACGCGTGCTGTCGTCAGTAAAAATCGAAAGCCCCGGCTACGGCACCCGCACCTCCACGGTGGTCAAACTCTACGCCGACGCCACCGCCACCCTGCAGGAAGAACTCATCCATTAACTTCGGGGTCAGTGCCGACATCTGGACACGAGCCCAACAGCCGTATGGCCCAGTTCGTGTCTGAATGTCGGCACTGACCCCGAACTTAGAACTTGTGGTTCATATTGATGTGGCGGATGCCTGCTTCGTAGAACTCTTCGCCTTCGATGGCGAAGCCGTGGCGCTGGTAGAAGGCGGCGGCGTGCGATTGGGCGCTCAGCGCGACCAGGCTTTCGCCGCGTGCGCGGGCTTGCGCCATCAGGCCTTGCAACAAGGCGCCGCCCACGCCGGTGCCGCGGCCGGACTTGCGCACGGCCATGCGGCCGATGTGGCCGTCGGGCAGCAGGCGGCCGGTGCCGATCGGTTCACCGGCGGCGTCGTACGCCACCGCGTGCAGGCACAGCACATCCATATTGTCCATTTCCAGTTCGGCAGGCACGCCCTGCTCTTCGACAAATACTTCGGTGCGTATCAGTTTGGCTTCAGCAGACATGGTGGCCCAGTCGCCGTAGCGGATCGTGTGGTGGACGGTGTCGTTCATGGCGTCGATTTGCTTAAGGAAAACGATGATTGTCGCACGCAAGGTACCGTTCGAGGAAGTCCACGCACACCCGCACTTTTGCAGAGCTTGCCAAGCGTTGCGGATACACGGCCCAGACATTGGCTTCCTGGGTGTAACCGGGTAGCACCTGCACAAGTGTGCCCCGCTCAAGGTGCGGTTGGGCGTCCCACAACGAGCGCAGCACGATGCCGGCGCCAGCCACCGCCCATTGCAGCGCGATTTCGCCATGGTTGGTCGATAGCGGCCCGGTCACTTTCACCACCACGTCACCATCGGCGCCGTGGCGCAGCCGCCACACGCCGAACGGCAGGTCGCGTTCCTTGATGGGCAGGCAATCGTGGCCGGACAGTTCGGCCACCGTGCGCGGCGTGCCGCGCCGGACCAGGTAGGCCGGCGCTGCGCACAGGATGCGGTGGTTGCTCATGAGCTTGCGGGCGATCAGGTTGGGTTCAATGTCCTCTCCCACCCGGATATCGAGGTCGAACCCTTCCGCCATGATATCGACCAGCCGGTCGAGCACCTCGAAGCGCACTTGCAGCGCCGGGTGTGCAGCGACCAGTTGCGCAATGGCCGGTGCCAACACGTTGCGCCCAAAACCGAAGCTGCTGCTCACCCGCAACTGGCCGCGCGGCACACCCTGGCGTTCGGCCACTTCGTCAAACAGGCTGTCGAGGCTGTCCAGGATGGTCAATGCCCGCGCATACACCTGCTCGCCATCGGCGCTGACCACCACCTTGCGCGTGCTGCGATGAAACAAGCGAACACCGAGCGCGGCCTCCAGCACGGCGATGCGCTTGCTGACGAAAGCGGGCGACATGCCCAGCTCGGCAGCCGCACCGGCAAAGCTGGCCTTGCGCACCACGGCGGCAAACACGCGCAGGTCGCTGTTTTGAATATCATTATTCACGTTCCGTGATCCATGCGGTGACGAAATGTCATATTCTAAACGCAATGGAATCGCGCTATGCTCGATCATCACCCAAGGAGATCGCCATGCACACGCATAAAATCGCAGTCATCGCCGGCGACGGCATCGGCAAGGAAGTCATGCCCGAGGGCATACGCGTGGTGGACGCAGCCGCGCGCCGCTTCGAGATCGGCATCGAATGGACCACCTTCGAGTGGGCCAGCTGCGACTACTACGCCGAGCACGGCAAGATGATGCCGGACGACTGGTTCGAGCAACTCAAGGGCTTCGACGCCATCTTCTTCGGCGCCGTAGGCTGGCCGGCGCTGGTGCCTGATCACGTATCGCTGTGGGGCTCGCTGCTGAAATTCCGCCGCCAGTTCGACCAGTACGTCAATCTGCGCCCGGTGCGCCTGATGCCCGGCGTGCCGTGTCCGCTTGCCAACAAGCAGCCCGGCGACATCGATTTTTACATCGTGCGTGAAAACACCGAGGGCGAGTATTCGTCCGTGGG
This sequence comes from Duganella phyllosphaerae, assembly GCF_001758785.1. Taxonomy (GTDB): domain Bacteria; phylum Pseudomonadota; class Gammaproteobacteria; order Burkholderiales; family Burkholderiaceae_D; genus Rugamonas; species Rugamonas phyllosphaerae. The sequence goes on along the minus strand of NZ_LROM01000059.1, from coordinate 84,418 downwards.
CGGCAAGATGTTCGAAGGCACCGACCGCGAGTTCGTGTTGCAGGAGTCGGTCTTCACCCGCACCGGCGTCGATCGCGTGCTGCAATACGCGTTCGAACTGGCGCAGTCGCGACCCAAAAAGCACCTGACCTCGGCGACCAAGTCGAACGGCATCTCGATCAGCATGCCGTACTGGGACGAACGTTTCGCGTTGATGGGCCGGCAGTACCAGGACGTGCGCTGCGACCAGTACCACATCGACATCCTGGCGGCGCGTTTCGTGCTGTCGCCGGAGCGCTTCGACGTGGTGGTGGCATCCAATCTGTTCGGTGACATCCTGTCGGACCTGGGGCCGGCGTGCACCGGCACCATCGGCATCGCGCCGTCGGCCAACCTCAATCCCGAACGTACCTGGCCGTCGCTGTTCGAGCCGGTGCATGGCTCCGCGCCCGACATCTACGGCCAAAACATCGCCAACCCGGTGGCGATGATCTGGTCGGGGGCGATGATGCTGGACTTTTTGGGCAAGGGCGACGCCAATTACCGGGCCGCGCATGATGCGATCCTGGCGGCGATCGAGGCCAGCATTGCGAATGGGGTGCGCACCCCGGACCTGGGCGGCGCGGCAAGTACGACCGAGGCGGGCGCGGCGATTGCGGCCCTGCTGGGATAGGCCACAGCCCGCACGACTGTTCCAGATAATGCAGCTTGCGTGGCGTGGGGAAGGACCCGTACCGGGTCCGTCCCCTGCTTGCCGTGCGGGGTTACTTGGACGCAGTAATCACACCACAGGCCAGCCGGCCGCCCGCATTGCCGGTCGGCTGCGTCTTCAGGTCGTCCGGCGCGGTGTGCACGATCACGCCGCGGTTGAGCGCGTTGACCGGGCTGCCTTCGGTGAGCGTCAGCTGCGACAGCGGCACTTTCACGTCCAGCATGGCCACGCCCTTGGCATCGGCCGTGATGTTGCCGAAATCGCCGCTGTGCTTGCTGGTGTGGGCCGGATCGCCGTGCGGCGCGCTGGTCGGATTGAAGTGGCCGCCGGCGCTGCTGCCGTCCGGCGCCGAGCAATCACCTTTTTCGTGGATGTGGAAGCCGTGCAGGCCGGGCGTCAGTCCCTCCACCTTGGCTTTGACGTGCACGCCATCGGCGGTTTGCTCGAAGGTAACCAGGCCCGAGGTTTTGCTGTTGGCGGTAGGCGCCAGCTTGGCCTCGGCGGTGACGTTGGCGGCGTTGGCAACACCAGCGGCCTGGATGGCGGCCAGCGCCAGGATGCAGCTGAGTACGGCTGTTTTCATTGTGTGGTTCCTTGTAGACGTCATCGAACGAAATGTGCCGCTCTATTGATGCGGCACAACGCGATCAAATCATATCAACTTTACCAATTGCTTGCCAAAATTGAACCCCTGCAGTAAACCGATGAACGCGTCGGGCGCCGCAGCGAGCCCGTGCGCCACGGTTTCGCGGTATTTGACCTGCCCGCTCGCCACGAGTTCGGCCAATTGCGCCAGGCCCTGGTCCCACAGATCCATGTGCTCGGTCACGATGAAGCCCTGCACCGTCAGGCGGTTGATCAGCAGCAAGCGGGCGTTGTGGATCGCCATGTCGGCGCCGCCGAAGCCGCCGATCAGGCCGCACAGCGCCACCCGGCCGAAAGCGTTGCTCCGCGCCAGCGCCGCGTCGAGCGTGGCGCCACCGACGTTTTCGAAGATGCCGTCGATGCCGTCCGGGGTGGCGGCGGCCAGGTCGGCCTCGAGCTTGCCGGCCTTGTAGTCGATGCAGGCATCGAAACCGAGTTCATCGACCACGTAAGCGCACTTGGCCGGCCCCCCGGCAATACCGACCACGCGGCAGCCCTGCAGCCGGGCCAACTGCCCGACCACGCTGCCCACCGCGCCGCTGGCAGCCGACACCACCACGGTTTCGCCCACCTTGGGCGCGATGATCCGGTTCAGGCCATACCAGGCAGCCATGCCCGGCATGCCCACCGCACCCAGGTAGGCCGACAAGGGCAGCTTGCTCGCATCGACCTTGCGCAACTGGGCGCCGTCGGTCACCGCCATCTCTGCCCAGCCCAGCACGCCAACCACCGCATCGCCCACTGCAAAGCCGGCATGGCGCGACGCCACCACCTCGCCGACAGTGCCGCCGATCATGGTCTGGTCGAGCGCCTGCGACGCCGCATAGCTTTTCGCCGCGCTCATGCGCCCGCGCATGTACGGATCGAGCGACAGGTAATGGTTGCGCACCAGCAGCTCGCCGTCCTGCAGGGCCGGTACGGTCACGGTTTCGAGCCGGAAGTTAGCCGGCGTCACGGCGCCGCGCGGACGGCTGGCCAGAACCATGCGTTGGTAGCTGCCCGGCACCATCACACCTCGTAGTCCATGCACTGGCGCTCGCTGCGCACGGCCGCAACGAACGGCTTGATGGCCACGTGGGCAGGATGCTCGAGGTAGGCGTTCAGCGCCTCCTTGCCGGTGAATTCGGAATACAGCACCACGTCGTAAGTCGCTTCCAGGCCGGGCTGGGCCAGCACCGCCTCGAAAGCAAGGATGCCCGGCACGATGTTGGCGCAACCATCCAACAAGGCTTTCATCCTGATGGCGTTGGCGGCCCGATCGGCGCCTTCCGCATGGTCCTTGAGTTTCCACATCACGATGTGTTTCAACATGAATTTCTCCAACCGCCATTGCAAATAAAGGGTGGCAAGAATAGCACAATGCAAGCTGCGGCCACCCGCTCCGCCTTGTTTTTGCTTGTAAGTTTGGCGCAAGGTTCGGCGCTCACACTCGCTGCCAAGCTGTCGATCTGGAAACTGTCGAGCTTGTCTTCTGCATGTTTGCTCAACCGGTTTTGCTGGTCTGCCGCGAAAAAAACTCTAATAAGCAACTCTAAAAAAGGAGACAAACATGGCAACACCGTCGGGTACCGCCGATCCGCGCAACCAGCCCAAGGGCGCGCCGATCACACCAGAGGAACGCAAGGTCATCTTCGCCTCATCGCTGGGCACCGTGTTCGAATGGTACGACTTCTACCTGTATGGCGCGCTGGCGCCGATTATCGCCAAGCAGTTCTTCATCGGCGAACCCACCACCACTTTCATTTTCGCGCTGCTGGCCTTTGCCGCCGGTTTCATCGTGCGTCCGTTCGGCGCGCTGGTGTTCGGCCGCCTGGGCGACATGATCGGCCGTAAATATACCTTCCTGGTCACCATCCTGATCATGGGCGCGTCCACCTTCATCGTCGGGCTGTTGCCTGGGTACGCCGCCATCGGCATCGCGGCGCCGATCGCGCTGGTGTTCCTACGCATCCTGCAGGGCCTGGCGCTGGGCGGCGAGTACGGTGGCGCCGCCACCTACGTGGCCGAACACGCGCCGCCGGGCAAGCGCGGCGCGTTTACAGCCTGGATCCAGACCACGGCCACGCTGGGACTGTTCCTCTCCTTGCTGGTGATCCTGGGCACGCGCACGGCGATCGGCGAGGACGAGTTCCAGGCCTGGGGCTGGCGCGTGCCGTTCCTGGTGTCGATCCTGCTGCTGGGCGTGTCGGTGTGGATCCGCATGTCGATGCACGAATCGCCGGCGTTTGCCAAGATGAAGGCAGAGGGCAAGACCTCCAAGGCGCCGCTGAGCGAAGCCTTCGGCCAATGGCGCAACCTGAAAGTGGTGATCCTGGCCCTGATCGGACTGACCATGGGCCAGGCGGTGGTGTGGTACACGGGCCAGTTCTATGCCCTGTTCTTCATGACCGAAACGCTAAAGATCGACGGCGCCACCGCCAACATCATGACCGCCACGTCGCTGGCGCTGGCCACGCCGTTCTTCATCATCTTTGGCGTGCTGTCGGACAAGATCGGCCGCAAGTGGATCATCCTCGGCGGCTGCATCATCGCGGCGGCCACCTACTTCCCGCTGTTCAAGGCGCTCACGCACTACGGCAATCCGGCGCTGGAAATGGCGCTGAAAAACTCGCCGGTGGTGCTGGTGGCCGATCCAGCATCGTGCAACTTCCAGTTCAACCCGACCGGCCAGCGCAAGTTCCCGTCGTCATGCGACATCGCCGCCGGCATCCTGTCGCGCGCCTCGGTGGCCTACACCCACGAGGACGCGCCGGCCGGATCGATTGCCAAGGTGCGCATCGGCGAGAAGGAAATCACCTCGTTCAACGCGGTCATGACGCCGGATAACCTCAACTTCAGCGCCGAGAGCAAGAAGACCGAAGCCGCGCTCAAGAAAGACGTGGTGGACGCGATCAAGGTGGCGGGCTACCCCACCAAGGCCGATGACGCCCAGATCAACAAGCCGATGGTGGTGCTGATCCTGTTCATCCTGGTGCTGTATGTGACCATGGTGTACGGGCCGATTGCTGCGATGCTGGTGGAAATGTTCCCCACCCGCATACGCTACACGTCGATGTCGCTGCCGTATCACATCGGCAACGGCTGGTTCGGCGGCCTGCTGCCCACCATCTCGTTCGCGCTGGTGGCGTTCAAGGGCGATATCTATTACGGCTTGTGGTACCCGATCATCATTGCCATCATCACGGTCGTGATTGGCGCCTTGTTTGTCGGTGAAACCAAGGATAACGACATCTACGCCAACGACTGATCTTTCAGAACGACAATCCGGGTGGCCGGTTCCGTGCGAGCGGGACCGGCCATTTTTTTTCAGGCGCTAAACGTCTTGCCTTCCGCCGCCAGCCGCACCAGCAGCGGTGCCGGTGTCCAGGCGTCGCCATGGCGGCCGGCCGCGTAGTGTTCGACGGCGGCCAGCACCGCTGGCAACCCCACCGTATCGGCATAAAACATCGGGCCGCCGCGGTACGGCGGGAAGCCGTAGCCGGTCAGGTACACCATGTCGATATCGGACGCGCGCGAGGCGATACCTTCCGCCAGGATGCGCGCGCCCTCGTTGACCAGCGCATACACCAGCCGCTCGACGATTTCGTTGTCGCTGATAACGCGGCGCTCCAGGCCCAGTTGTGCCGAGTGGGCGACAATCATCGCATCGACCTCGGCATTCGGATGGGGCGTGCGCTCGCCTGCACGATAGTCATACCAGCCGGCGCCGGTCTTCTGGCCCAGCCGGCCCATCGCACATAGCAGGTCGGCAGTTCTGGAATAGGCCAGGTCCGGCCGTTCCACCGCCCGGCGCTGGCGGATCGCCTGGCCGATGTCGTTGCCGGCCAGGTCAGCCATGCGGAACGGTCCCATGGCAAAGCCGAAGCGCTCGACAGCCGCATCCACCTGCGCCGGCAAGGCGCCCTCTTCCAGCAAAAATCCGGCCTGGCGGCTGTACTGCTCGATCATGCGGTTGCCGATGAAGCCGTCGCACACGCGCGCGACCACGCCGGTCTTGCGCAGTTTTTTCGACAGCGCCAGCGCGGTGGCCAGCACGTCGATGGCGGTGTGCTGTCCGCGCACGATTTCCAGCAGTTTCATCACGTGCGCCGGGCTGAAGAAGTGCAAGCCCAGCACATCCTGTGGGCGGCCCGTCACCGCGGCGATCGCATCGACGTCGAGGGTGGACGTGTTGGTGGCCAGGATGGCGCCCGGCTTGACCACCACGTCGAGTGCGCGGAACACGGCCTGCTTGACCGCCAGGTCTTCGAACACGGCTTCCACCACGATATCGGCCTGCGCCACGTCGGCGTGGTCCAGCGTACCGTGCACCAGCGCCAGGCGCTGCTGCAATTGCTCAGGCTTGAGTTTGCCCTTGGCGACGGCGTTGTCGTACAGCTTGCGCAGCGCTGCCAGGCCCTGGTCCAGCGCTGGCTGCGAGGTTTCCAGTATCACTACCGGGATGCTGGCGTTGAGGAAATTCATGGCGATGCCCACGCCCATCATACCGGCGCCGATGACCGCCGCCGAGCTGATCGTGCGCAGCAGCGTATCGGCCGGCACATCGGGCACCTTGCCGGCCACGCGTTCGGCAAAAAACGCATGGCGCAGCGCTTTCGATTCGGTGCTCTGGATCAAGTGCATGAAACGCTCGCGTTCGAACTTCATGCCGTCCTCGAACGGCATCGTCACCGAGGCGCCCACGGTAGCGATGCACTCGAGCGGCGCCGGGTAGCCGGGCGCCTTGGCGGCGGCCTGCTCGCGCGCAGTTTGCAGCACTGCTTGCGCATGCGGATGGTCGACCGTCCGGTCGCGCACCTTGGGCAGCGGCCGGATGTCGGCGATGCCCTCGGCAAACGCTACCGCCTCGGCGATCAAGTCGGCGCCGGGCGCGAACACGCGGTCGAACAGCGGCGTGTCGGCCAGTTTTTCGGACAGCACCGGCTCACCGGTGACGATCATGGTCAGGGCCTGCTCCAGGCCCAGCACGCGTGGCAGGCGCTGGGTGCCGCCGGCGCCCGGCAGCAGGCCCAGCTTCACTTCCGGCAGCGCGATCCTGGCGCCAGGCAGCGCCACGCGGTAATGGCAGCCGAGCGATAGCTCCAGCCCCCCGCCCATGCAGATCGTGTGAATGGCAGCGACGACCGGCTTGGTGGAACCCTCGGCGGTGGCGATAAACGTGTGCAGCGACGGCTCGGCCAGCGCCTTGGGCGAATTGAATTCGCGGATATCGGCGCCGCCCGAGAACGCCTTGCCGGCGCCGGTGATGACAATCGCAGTAACGGCAGCGTCGGCCAGCGCGCGCTCGATGCCGGCGACGGCAGCGGTGCGCGTGGCCAGTCCCATGCCGTTGACCGGCGGATTGTTCAGTGTGATGACGGCAACGGCGCCGTGAACCTGGTATTGGGCAGTCATGTGTAGTCCCTTGATGGCCTGCGGGCCCGGACCGTGATCGTACCTGAAAACTTGATCAAACCGCCACCCGCTTTTGAATGCGGAGAGCGCGCTTTGCCTGCAAGAGAATAAGAAATCCAGTTTTATTCAAATATTAATTCCCAGTGGAAAATAAAATACATTACACTGCGATATTAATCAAACATGCTTGAATTTTCGGGGGCGGACCTGAATAATGAAACGCTGCCGCATATTGGCGTCACGCGATGATTTTACAATATTTACCTTGAAATAATTCTCTCCAAATATAACAGGACAATTATGGACGCGCATACCCAGGTCATTCATTCCCGCGAGCAGGATTTGCAAGCCATTAATACCGCGCTCAACCGGGTGCAAGCCTTGATCGAGTTTGACCTGGACGGCACCATCCTGCACGCCAACGAGAATTTCCTGGCCACCGTGGGCTACGCACTGGACGAAGTGCAGGGCAAGCACCACGCCATGTTCTGCGCGCCGGAATTCGTTCAGTCCGGCGCCTACAAGGCGTTCTGGGACAAGTTGGCGCGAGGCGAATTCGACCGTGGCGACTACAAGCGCATCGGCAAGGACGGCCGCGAAATCTGGATCAATGCCTCGTACAACCCCATCATCGATGACCAGGGCCAGCCCTACAAGGTGATCAAGTTCGCCACCGTGATCACCGACAGCAAGCTCAAGAACGCAGAGTACGAAAGCAAGGTCGCCGCCATCGGCAAAGCCCAGGCCGTGATCGAATTCGACATGAGCGGCCATGTCCTCAGTGCCAACGACAATTTTCTCGCGGTGATGGGTTACGAGATCGACGATATTCGCGGCGAACACCACCGCATGTTTTGCGACCTGGAATATGCCACCAGCAGCGACTACAAGCGTTTCTGGCAAAAACTGGGCCGTGGCGAATTCGACACCGGCCGTTATAAACGCATTGGCAACCATGGCAAAACAGTATGGATACAAGCGACTTATAATCCGGTACTCGATTTGAATGGCAAACCTTACAAAGTGGTTAAATTTGCCAGCGATATTACCGCACAGGTAGAACTGGAAACATCGGTGGTCGCCAAGGCGCAATCGGATAGCACCAAGATCCATAGCCTGCTGCTTTCGGTCGAGCGCGCCGCTCAGGGCGACCTCACCAGCCAGATCGACATCTCCGGCGACGAACCGCTCGACCAGCTGGCCGAAGGCATCAGCAAGATGATTGCCGACCTGCGCAAGGTGATCGCCGACGTGGTAGCCTCGGCCAACGGCCTGTCCGACACATCCACCACCATTGCCGAGCGCTCCAACGCGGTGGCGGTCGGCACCCAGGCGCTGGGCGCCACGGTCGAGCAAATGAATGCGTCGATCGATGGCCTGAGCAGCTCGATCAACATCATCGCCGGCAATAGCAACAATGCCGACGCGCTGGCCAAGGATACCCAGCGCGAAGCCGAGATCGGCGCCAAGGCGGTCGCCAAGTCGATCGAAGCGATGGACCTGATCAACCGTTCGTCCGAAGACATCGGCGAAATCGTCAAGGTCATCAGCGAAATTGCCACCCAGACCAATATGCTGGCCTTTAACGCCGCCATCGAGGCCGCGCGCGCAGGCGAGCACGGCCTGGGCTTCTCGGTGGTGGCCGACGAAGTGCGCAAGCTGGCCGAGCGCTCGTCGCAGGCGACCAAGGAAATTTCCAAGCTGATCAACGAATCGGTCAAGCGCGTCTCGGCTGGCAGCGATATTTCGCGCCAGGCCAGCGAAGCATTCGACAAGATCGTCGCCGGCGTCGCCAAGACCACGGCCGCCATTTCCGACATCTCGATGGCCACCAACGAACAGCAGCTGACCGCGCGCGAAGTCGCTACCGCCGTGCAATACATTGCCGAAGAAGCGGAAAAATCGGCCGCTGCCTGTGACAGCATCGCCCGCTCGACCGAGGGGCTGAACCAGCGCGCCGGCGACCTCAACAAAACCGTGTCCGGCTTCGTGGTGTAAGCGGGAGTAGCGCGATGAAGCTCGCTGCCGGCATTCAGCCCGAAACGCTGACCGCGCTGATCGCGCTGGTGCGCGAGCACACCGGCATTGCCATGTCCGAACGCAAGAGCGTACTGCTCGAAGGCCGGCTGCGGCCGCGGATGCAGGCGCTCGAGATCGCCAGCTACCAGGCCTACCTCGACAAAGTGGTCAAAGACCGTAACGAAGTACCGCACTTCATCGACCTGGTGACCACCAACGACACCGTGTTTTTCCGCACCCCCCAGGTGTGGGATTACGTGGAGCAAGAATTCCTGCCGCAGTGGCAGCGCGACCACGCCGGCAACACCCTCAAAGTGTGGTCGGCCGCAGCTTCGAGCGGCGAGGAACTGTATTCGATGGCCATCCTGTGCGAAGAATTCAAGGCCGTCACGCCGGCTTTCACTTACCAGATCTATGCCACCGATATCTCGCAGCAGATTCTCGCGCAGGCGCGCGCAGGCCGCTACGCGGGCCGCTCGGTCGAAAGAATCCGTGCCAGCCACCCGGAATGGGTAAAGAAATATTTCCAGGCCAGCACGCACGGCCTGCAAATTGTCGATGCACTCAAGAAACACGTGGAACTGGCCCAACACAACCTGCTCACGCCACTGAAACAACCCAAACAGTTCGATCTTGTGTTCCTGCGTAATGTCCTGATCTACTTCGACCAGGAACACCAGCAGACCGTGCTGCAGCAAGTCCGCCACAGTATGGCGCCCCATGCCCGGCTGATCCTGGGTGAATCCGAATCGATTTCTGGCCTCGACACCGCCTGCCATTTCGATCGGCCGATGATTTATCGCTTGGAAAAATGACCGGCGCCGCCATGCATGCACACCACTCCCTATTCTCCGCCACGGCCACGCCGTGGTTCGACGCCGACGCCACCCCCATCGCTGCGACAGGCAAGCAGCGCTGCTACCACGTCAACATCGGCGAACTGCGCGTGGGCGCCCGCACCGACCAGTTGCAAGCCCTGCTGGGCTCGTGCGTAGGCATCGCCCTGCTGTGGAAAAAACGCGGCCGCTGCGGCCTGGCCCATTGCCTGCTGCCCGAGTCGCCAGTACCGCCGACCGAGCTGGGCGCCCGCTACGTCAGCCAGGCCGTGCCGTCGCTGCTGCGCCTGATGGGCGCCTGCGTGGCCGATTACGCCGACATCGACGTCGTGGTGGCAGGCGGCGGCAATATGCTCTCGGCCTGCTCGGCGCGTTTCCAGGTCGGTCAGCAAAACATCGACGCCGCCCAGAAACACCTGCGCCTGCATGGCCTGAACGTGCGCTTTGCCGAAGTGGGCGGCAAGTGCGGCCGTACCCTGACCGTCGATTGCGCCACCCAGGAAGTCCGCGTGAGCGCCATCGCACAATCTGCCCAGGCGGTACACCATGCCTGACACCGTGGACAGCAGCATGGCTGCCAGCAGGGCAGCAGTAGAGTTGTTCGGCTCGTTCCTGCTGGGCCCGGACGAGTTCGCCCTGCCCGCCAGTTGCATCCGCGAGGTGGTCAATTACCCCGACAAGATGACGGTCGTGCCACTGTCGCCGCCCTTCCTCGACGGCATGTTCAACCTGCGCGGCACGGTGATCCCGGTGGTCAACCTCAGCCGCGTGTTCGATCCGGCCGCGCCTGCCGCCGAGCGCAGCCACAAGATCGCCATCCTCGACTACCAGGGCGTGCTGGTCGGCATCCTGTTCCACGCCACCGGCGAGATCCTGCGCGTGCGGCCCGAGCAGCGCAGCACGCTCAGCTACGCGCCCGGCGCCGAGCACGCAGTGATCGCCGGCACCATCCTGCTGGCCGACGGCGCCCGCTTGCTGCAAGTGCTCGATCCGGCCGCGCTGGTGCGCATCGAAAACGTGCCGCAAGTGCTGGCGCTGCAAAGCGCCGGGCGGCAGGCGGCGCGGCGCCACCAGGGCGAGCGCCGCCAGTGCGTGAGTTTCCATGCGGCCGGGTCGAAATTTGCGTTCGACATGGCCGCGATCCAGGAAATCATCCGCGTGCCGGACATCCAGCCGTCCATCCTCAACAGCGCGCTGTGCCTGGGCCGCATCAATTTTCGCGGCAGCCCGGTGGCCATCGTGTGTTTCAGCACCCTGCTGACCTCGCCCGGTGCAAGCAAGGCAAGCGCGAATGCCAGCTGCGCCGCGCGCCAGTTCCTGCCCGACCAGCGCATCGTGATCGCCCGCATCGACGACGCCACCATCGGCTTCCTGGTCGATTCGGTGGACAGCATCGTCAATTACTATGCCGAAGACCTGATGGCGATCCCGCTGCTCAGCCGCGCCCGCGCCGGCATGTTTGCCGGCTGCATCACCTGCCCGGCGCAAACCGACGTGATCGTGCTCGATCACCGGCAAATCCTGTCGAGTGCGGAAATCGTCGAGATGCGCACCGGCCACGCCCGCCTGTACCCCACCGACGACACCGCGGCAGCCACCGTGGCGGCGCGCGAAGCGCGGCGCAGCCAGCGACAGGTCTATCTCACCTTTGCGCTCGACAATATCTACGCGGTCGAGATCAAGCAGGTGCGCGAAATCATCGACTTTTCCGATGACATCGCGCGCCCGCCCGGCATGCCGGACTTCATGCGCGGCATGCTCAACCTGCGCCAGCAGATGATCAGCGTGATCGACCTGCGCAGCCTGTACGGCATGGCGCCGATACAGGCCACGGCGCAGACCAGGATCCTGGTGGTCGAGCGCGCCGGGGCGCAGGGCATGGAAAAATTCGGCTTGATGGTCGATGCCGTGCAAAACATCATGACCATCGAAGACAGCCGCCGCTTCGCAGCGCCTCGCATCATGCGCAGCACCGACCCCGCCAGCGCCGGACCCAGCGGCGACATGCCGGACGTGATCGACATCGAGGGCGAAGGTGACGCCCACCAGACCCTGAGCGTGTTCGAATGCGACCGCCTGCTGGGACGGCTGGCACAGGAGCTGCCCGCACTGGCGGCGTGAGCGCCGCTGGTTTACAGTAGCGCGATACCGGCGATGCTTGCCGGCGCCGCACACTGAAAGGCCGTCCATGTTTCCGTTCCCATCCGCTTCGCCATCGAGGTCCGTCTTCGCCACCGGCCGCGCCCTGCTGCCGCTCAGCGTGCTGCCACTCTGCTTGCTGACCGCCAGCGCCTTCGCGCTGTCGCTATCCGACCTGAGCAACAAGGACGCAGCCGGCGGCGTCAAGGCTGCGTTGGAGACAGGCGCAACCCTGGCCGTGGCCAAGCTGGGCGTCGAAAACGGCTTCCTCAACAACGATCGCGTGCGCATCCCATTGCCAAAAATCCTCGAGCAAGCGCGGCCGTTGCTCAAGCTGACCGGCAAGGGCCAGCAGCTCGACGACCTGGTGATCCAGATGAACCACGCGGCCGAAGCGGCGGTGCCGATGGCCAAGCCGCTGCTGCTCGACGCCGTCAAGTCGATGAGCATTACCGACGCCAAGAACATCCTGACCGGCGGCGACACGTCGGTCACCGACTTCTTCCGCGAAAAAACCTCGTCCAGGCTGGCCGTGCAATTCCTGCCGATCGTCAAAAAGGTGACCGACCGCTCCAGCCTGTCCACCAGGTACAACAGCACCATGGCCATGGCGCCCAAGATGGGCCTGGTGACCAGGGAACAAGCCACCGTGGAAGGCTACGTCACCCAGCGCACCCTCGACGGCCTGTACACGATGATCGGCGAAGAAGAAAAAGCCATCCGCGCCGATCCGATCGGCACCGGCAGCAAGTTGCTGGGCAAGGTGTTTGGGGCGCTCAAGTAAGCGTCCCTCTCCAAAGTCCAGGTCCTGCCTCTGCCATCAGCCAGCCGCCGTGCCGGCTGAACGGCAGCGCGCTCTTTTGCCTGGTTGAGCCCGCTTCTTATCGGAAACAATAAGACAACAAAGCAAACTGTCGCTGCCGTGTCATCTTCCTGTATTATTTGCCGTCGCCGCGACCCGGGACACGGGGTGCAATCCCGCCACCATAAAAATATCTGGAGCTTAATTTGAGCCTATTTAGAACGAAGAATCTCGACGATATGATTGCCGGCGCCAACAAGCCCGGTGGACTGGCCAAAGTACTCGGGCCATTCGATTTGATACTGATGGGCATAGGCGCGATTGTCGGCACCGGCATTTTCGTGTTGACCGGTACCGGCGCCGTCACTGCCGGCCCTGCACTCACCCTCTCTTTCGTGGTCGCCGCCATCGCCTGCGGCTTTGCTGCGCTCTGTTACGCCGAGTTCGCCTCTTCGGTCCCCGTGGCCGGCTCCATCTACACCTACACCTACGCTACCCTCGGTGAACTGGCGGCCTGGATGATCGGCTGGGACTTGCTGCTCGAGTACGGACTGGCTTCGGCGGCCGTGTCGGTGGGCTGGTCCGGTTATTTGCAGTCGCTGCTGGCCAGTTACGGCTACCAATTGCCGCTGGTACTCACTGCTGCCCCCGGCGCCGTTCCTGGCGTGACCACCATCGTCAACCTGCCGGCGCTGCTGATCATGCTGGTGCTGACCGCCATGCTTGGCTGGGGTGTGCGCGAATCGGCCCGCATGAACAACATCATGGTGGCGATCAAGATCGGCGTGGTGCTGCTGTTTATCTTCGTGGGCGCACCGCACGTCAAGCCCGATAACTGGCAGCCCTTCATGCCTTATGGCTACAACGGCATGTTGAGCGCGGCGGCGCTGGTGTTCTTTGCCTTTATCGGTTTCGACGCCGTGACCTCGGCCGCCGAAGAAGTGAAGCGCCCGGAACGTGACCTGCCGATCGGCATTATCGGATCGCTGGCCGTCTGCACCATCCTGTACGTGATCGTGGCCGGCATCATGACCGGCATCGTGCCGTACAAGGAATTCCTCGGCGTCGATCACCCGGTCACGCTGGCGCTGCAATATGCGGGCGAAAACTGGATGGCGCGGGTGGTGGACGCCGGCGCCATCCTCGGCATGACCACCGTGATCCTGGTAATGGCCTACGGCCAGACCCGCATCATCTACGCCATGTCGCGCGACGGCCTGCTGCCGAAGAAGCTGTCGAGCGTGCACCCTAAATACCAGACGCCGTTCTTTGCGACCTGGATGGTGGGCCTGTTCTTCGGCGTGGTGGCAGCGTTTGTGCCCTTGAACATCTTGACCGAGCTGATCAACATTGGCACACTGGCTGCCTTCAGCCTGGTGTCGATCGCCGTGGTCATCATGCGCAAGAAGCGCCCTGATTTGAAGCGCACCTTCCGCGTGCCCTTCGTGCCGGTGATCCCGGCACTGGCCGTGATCTTCTGCGTGATGCTGATGACCTACCTGAGCTGGCACACCTGGGTGGCGTTCGCCATCTGGATCGCGCTGGGCCTGATCGTGTATTTCACCTACTCGCGCAAGCGTTCGTTGCTGAACTAATCTTGTCACTACCGGCAAGCCTGCAAGGCTTGCCGGCACCCCTGCTTGCACCCTTGCTTAATTCACACTGATTTTCCCCGTCCCCGCATTATTCAACACCGACTGCTTGACCGAACTGGCCGCTGCCGGACTGGCGGAGTACGGCGGCGTCCATCCCACCGCGCTGCTGAAGCTGCACTTGCCGGCCAGGTTCAGCGCCGCGCCGTTGAGCAGCGAGCCGGCGTCGGTGATCGCGCCCGACTTGCTGGCCGAACCAGGATTGTTGACCATGTCCGTGCACGAGCTGGCGCCAGCCACCTCGAAGGCATTGTTCTGCATGATGATCTTGGCCTTGTAACCCACACCGACGCTGTACTTGTGCGGATAAACCTTGTGCGCCCGGTTGCCTTCGAAGTAGTTATTGAAAATGTGGACCTTGCCGAAGCGCACGCGCGGCGCCCGTTCCGAAATGTGCAGGAAGTGGTTGTTGTTGAAGGTAACAGTCAGGTGGCCATCGTCCGAGGTCGTGCTGTCGGAAGAGCCGATCAGGTTGTTCTTCTGGTGCAACTCGAAACGGTTGTTGGACACCGTGACGAAGTCCGAGCCATTCTTGACGTCGAGCGCGGCGTCGTGGCATTGCTTGAGGCGGCCATTGGCGGTAGGCAGCTGGTCGTCGGTCTTGGGCGCGTCGGTAAACACGTTGTGGTCCACCCAGATATTCTTCGAGTTCGAGATGTTGATGCCGTCGTACTCGGAATTCCAGTTGCCGGCGCTGCCATCTTCCGGGTCCCAGATCGGGTTGATATCGCACGGGTTGACGATATTGAGGTTGCGGATGATGACGTTCTGGATGCCGTTCAGGACCAGGCCGGCATTGACCAGCTTGGTATCGGATCCCATGCCGATCAGCGTGGTGTTACTGGTCAGGCGGATTTGCAGGCGCGTCTTCTGGTCGGCGGCGTCCTTGTAGGGGCCGCCGTTGTCGGCCGTGGTCGGGTCGATGGTGCCGTACAGCTTGATGATTTTCGGCTTGTCGCCCTGCGCCTTGATGGCAGCGAGCAATTGCGCGGCCGAGTTGACCTTGTAGGTTGCCGCCGACGAGGCGCCGGCGCCGCCCTTGGTGCCGCCGTTCTGGCCGGCCCAGCCGTTGGAAGGCGCGGTTTGCAGGGTGTCGTCGGCGTGGGCCGGAGCGGCAGCGAAAGCCACCAGGACAGCCAGGGCGGCGCCCGTCATGTTGATGCGTGTAGTCATTATTGTCTTCTCCGTTATTGTTTTCCAGGGATAATTCCCTGCGGAAACGTTAGCAGAAAAAACAACTGAAATTACTGTAATTTCCGTTTAGAAATAGATATCTATTAAATAATCAACCAATTGATTGAAAGCTATTCTAAATAACAACGCTAAATGACAACAAAGTCCAGCGCCCGCAGGAAGCTGGCGGCCTGCGCGTGCGAGATCACCGCCCCCTTGAACACCGCCGCGTCCGACAATTTCAGGCCTTCGATGTCGGCCCCGCGCAGGTCCGCACCCTGGAATTTGGCCAGCTTGAGGGTGGCGTTGCGCAAGCTGCCGCCTTCGAAGACGGCGTCGCGAAAGTCGCAGCCGGCCAGGTAAGCGTCGGCGAAATCGAGCGCCTTCAAGCTTGCTTTTTTAAACGAAAAGCCGCGCAGGTCGGCGCCGACCAGCAGGCATTCCTCGAACAGCAGGCCCAGGTGCGCCACCTCCTCGAACGCGGCGCCGGTCAGCTTGCAGCCGCGGTAGCTGACCGACGCCAGCTTGGCGCGCCGCCACTTGGTGTTGTTCAGGTCGCAGCTATCGAAGCGGGCATCGACCGCATCGACCGATTCGAAATCGGCGCCGCCGGCGCGGCAGCGCTGCCAGACCGTGCGCGCCAGTTTGGCGGCAAACAGGTTGGCGCCGCCGAAGGTGCAGCGGTCAAAAGTACAGCCCTGCAGGTCGAGCCGCGCCAGGTCCTCGTCATCGAACATGCAGTGTTCGAAGTGACGGATGCCTTGCGCGAGGTGGTGTTCGAGTTCGGAGCGGTCCAGCGCGATGCCAGAGACGGTGGGGAGATTTGATGCCATCGGATGAGTCCTCAATGGCCGGCAGACGCATGGCGAAAATACCACCACGCATCCCCGGACGTTAGTCAAGATCGGCGCCGTGGGTCCGCTGTGCGGGAGCATGTCACTTGGCGTGACACTTGCCGGGTTACCAACCGGCTTGCTCATTTTCGACTCGGCGCTATTTTAACCGCATCGGGTGTGCGTGTGTGACCAGTCCTGCGCGGGCTGTCCTACAATGCCTTCAAATTAACCCGGGGGAATACTCGTGGAACATGAAGTCGATATCATCCGCCAGCTCGACGACCAGGAAGAAGTGCTCCAACGCGCCCGCCTGCGTACCATGCAGCTGGTCGCCGTCGGCCTGCTGTTGCTGGCTGCCCTGCTGTTCGCGCTGGCCCGCTGGCAGCGCCACGCCCATCCGGCCTGGGGCTACCTCGAAGCGTTTTCGGAAGCGGCCATGATCGGCGCGATCGCCGACTGGTTCGCGGTGGTGGCGCTGTTTCGCCATCCGCTCGGGATTCCGCTGTGGCACACGGCCATCATCCCCAACAGCAAGGAACGCATCGGCAAAAGCCTGGGCAAGTTCGTGGAAAACCATTTCATTACCGAAGCGGCCATCAACGCCCGCCTGCGCGAGGTCGATATTGCCGGCAAGGCGGGCCGCTACATGCAGGTGCCGGCCAACGCCGCGCGCCTGTCGCAGTGGACCGGCCCGGCGCTGGAAAAGCTGCTGCACGCCCTCGATCAGGACAAGATGCGGCGCATGGTGTGCGACACCGCCACCCGCGAACTGGCGCGGCTGGACCTGGCCAGCCTGGCCGGCGACTGCATCGATGCGCTGATCGCCGAAGACCAGCCGCAGCACCTGGTCGATTTGCTGCTCGACCAGCTGGGCGAGTACCTGTCGCACGAGGAGAACCACGAAACCATCGGTAACATGGTGCAAAGTGCGGTCAATACCGACAGCTCGGTGGTCGAATACGCGCTGCATAAAGCCATGCCGCGCCTGATCCGCTCCACCATCCGCAAGGTGGCCGACGTGCGGGTGGACCGCAACCACCCGCTGCGCGCGCGCCTGGGCGCGTGGATCGCCGAGAGCGCGCTGCGCCTGAAGGCCGACCCGCAGTGGCAAGACGCCATCGGCCGATACCAGCACGACGCGCTGGCCAGCGACAAGATCCAGCACATGCTTGCCGGCCTGTGGGACGCGCTGCGCGCCCGCGTACTGGCCGACCTGCACACCGATAACCCGGGCGTGCCGGCGGGCGTGCAAAAGCTGGTGGAAAAAGCCGGCCATATGCTGACCGAAAACGACGACCTGCGCGCAGGCCTGAACCGCCTGCTGGAGGCGGGCAGCGCGCAACTGGTGCGCAATTATCGCGGCGAAGTGGGCCTGTTCATCGAAACCCAGCTGGCCAGGTGGACCCGCGACGAAATGAGCAAGCGCATCGAACTGGCCATCGGCCGCGATTTACAGTTCATCCGCATCAATGGCACGGTGGTTGGCGGCCTGGCGGGCGTGGTGATTCATGTGATACTGCAGGTCACCAGCTAAAGGCTGGCAGCGTGCGCCAACATGCTTTACCATGCGGGGTCTTCCATCCCTCCATGCTCAATGAGACCAGCTGACGATAGGTTCTTCACCCGCCGCCTGATTGCGGCCGCCCTGCTGGCATTGCCGCTGGCGGCCCTGGCCGATCCCGGCCACGTCCACGAGCTCACGCCCGCCAGCGCGGATACGCTGACCGTGGTCGGTCCGTGGGAACTGACCGGCATCGAACCCTCGCGCAGCGGGTTCATGTTCACCCGCATGGAGGTGACGCAAACCCTGCTCGACGTCGATGACGCCGGCCATTTGCGCGCTGGCGCCGCCAGCAGCTGGGAAGTGTCGAGCGACCAGCGCGAATGGCGCTTCTTCATCCGCCAGGGCAACCGCTTCCACGACGGCTCTCCCCTCACCGCCAATACGGCGCTGGTGTCGTTGCGGCGGGCCCTGAAAACGCCGGGGGTGCTGCAACTGGCCGGTATCACCGACCTGTACGCGGAGCGCGGCGCCGTCGTGGTGCGGCTGCGTAAGCCATTTGCGCCGCTGCCGTTCCTGTTCACCCAGTACAGCACGCAGTTGCTGGCGCCGTCCTCGTTCAACGCGACCGGGCGGGTGACCGCCATCGTCGGCAGCGGTCCGTATCGGATCAAGTCGATCACGCTGCCGCAGATGTTCGAAACCGAATTCGCCGACACCTGGAACGGTGACGCTCCGGCCGTGCGGCGCGCGCGCTACATCAGCGTGTCGCGCGCGGAGACGCGGGCGCTGATGGCGCAAAGCCGCCAGGCCGATCTCGCTTTTACGCTCGACCCACCCAGCATCCGCCGCCTGCAACGCCAACAGGGCGTGTCGCTGGTGGCGCAGAATCTGCCGCGCACCACGTTCCTGAAACTGAACGCCGCTCACCCATTCCTGCGCGATGAACGTGTGCGCCAGGCGATCAGCCTGGGCGTGGAGCGCGACGGCATCGCCCGCGCGCTGCTGCGCGACGCCGACCTGGGCGCCACCCAGCTGTTCCCGCCCGCGCTGGCGCAGTGGCACCAGACAACGATGGCGCCGTTGCGCACCGATCCCGCCGCCGCCCGCGCGCTGTTACAGCAAGCCGGCTTCGCGCCCGGCGCCGACGGCATTCTTTGGCGCGACGGGCGGCGTTTCGCCATCACGCTGTACACCTTTGTCGATCGCCCCGAGCTGCCGCTGATCGCGTCCGCGATCCAGGAAGAGATGCGCCAGATCGGCATCGCCGTGCGGGTGGTCGTCGGCAATTCGAGCGACATCCCGGCCGGCCACCGCAGCGGCTCGCTGGAAATGGGACTGGTAGCCCGCAACTTCGGCACCACGCCCGATCCCACCGCCACCATGGTCGGCGACTACACCAACGGTGGCGGCGACTGGGGCGCCATGAACTGGCACGATGCCGCGCTCGACGCGGCCCTGGCGCGCCTGTCCACCGGCGAAGCGCCGGGCGCGCAGAACGCCGACCGCGCCGCCGTCGCCGCGCGCCTGCAGGCGTCGCTGCCGGTAATCCCGGTAGTCTGGTACCGCCAAACCATCGCCGTCTCGAGCCGCGTACGCAACGTGAGCATCGACGCCTTCGAACGCAGTTACCGCATATCGGACATCAAATGGCATCCCTGACACCCTGGCTAGATACCGCGCGGCGCTGGTCGCCGCTGCTGGGCCGGCGCCTGCTGCAAGCGTTGCTGGTGGCCCTGCTGGTCGGCACGCTGTGCTTTTTCATGACGCGCTGGCTGCCCGGCGACACCGCGTTCCGCATCGCCGCCGGCCGCTACGGCTACGACATGGTCGATGCCGCCGCCGCCGAAGCGGTGCGGGCGGAACTGGGCCTGAACCGGCCCGCGCTGGCGGCGCTGGCCGACTGGTGGGGCAAACTGGTGCGCCTCGACCTGGGCCTCTCGCTGGTGACGGCGCAGCCGGTGATCACCGAAATCGGCCACCAGCTGGGGCAAACCCTGCGCCTGTCGTTCTGGGCGGTGCTGCTGTCGGTGCTGCTGGGACCCATCCCCGGCGTGCTGGCGGGCTTGCGCCCGGGCGGCTGGTTCGACCGCGCCACGCTGGCGCTGTCGGTGCTGTTGCGGGCGATGCCGCCGTTCGTGCTGGGACTGGTGCTGGTGCTGGTGTTTTCGGTGGAACTGAACGCGCTGCCGGCCGCCGGCCACATGGACCAGGGCAGCGTAGCGCTGCCGGCGCTGACATTGGCGATCGGCCTGGCTGCAGTGTCATCGCGGGTGGCGCGCGACGCCATGGTGGCCGTGCGCGGCAGCGCCTATTATGCTTTCGCACTGACCAAGGGCCTGTCGCCGTGGCAGGCGCTCACGCGCCACGGCGTGCGCAACGTCGGCGCGCCGGTGGTGGCCTACGTCGCGGTACAGCTGGTGTACCTGGTGGAAGGGGTGGTGCTGGTGGAAACCATCTTCGCCTGGCCCGGCATCGGCCACGCGCTGGTGCACGCCATCTTCGGGCGCGACGTGCCCATGATCCAGGGCACGGCGCTGGTGCTGGGCCTGATGTTCGTGCTGTTTAACGCGCTGGTGGACGTCGCGTGCGCCGCCATCGACCCGCGCCGCCGTCCGCAATGAGTGCCATGACCAACCAAGAGACTCCCGACCTGCACGACGCCCTGCTGGCAGCGAGCCCGCCACGGCGCCGGTCCGCCGCGCGCGTGCTTGGCGCCGTCATGCTGATCGCGATTGCGGCATTTGCACTGCTGGGCCCCTGGCTGATCGGCGCCGATCCGGCGCGGCAAACGCTGGCGCGCTTCCTGGAGGCGCCCAGCCTGGCGCACCCGCTGGGACTCGATCACCTGGGCCGCAGCATGCTGGCGCGCCTGGCCGAGGCCTCGCGCCTGTCGCTGTCGATGGCGCTGCTGAGCGTTATGAGCGCGGCCATTCCCGGCACCGCGCTGGGCCTGCTGGCGGCCTGGCGCGGCGGCTGGGCCGAGCGCATGCTGACGGCCTTTGCGGACGCCATCCTGGCCCTGCCCGGCCTGCTGCTGGTGCTGCTGCTGGCCGCCTTTGCGCCGGGCCAGTTCTGGCCGCTGTACGTGGGCATCTCGCTGGCGCTGTGGGTGGAATACTTCCGCGTGGTGCGGGCCGCAGCCACCATCATGCTGGCCAGCCCGCAGGTGGAGGCTTCGCGCCTGCTGGGCTTCGACGCTTTGTACATCGTGCGCCGCCACCTGCTGCCGGAACTGTTGCCGCGCCTGTGGACCTTGATGCGTTTCGGTTACGCCGGCGCCGTGCTGGCCATGGCGGCGCTGGGCTTCATCGGCGTAGGCCTGCAACCACCGACGGCGGAACTGGGCGTGATGATGATCGAACTGCTGCCGTATTACAGCGAGGCGCCGTGGCTGGTCGGCGCCCCCATTTTCATTTTGTTCGCGACCTTGCTGGGCATGATCCTGCTTGGCAGCGGAAAAGACACATGACCGATACCCTCTCGAATTCCGCGCACCTGGCCGTGCACGGCCTGGCGGTCGGCGCTGTTGGCCAGGCGCTGGTGCAAGCCATTGACCTGCACATTCCCGCCGGCGGCGTGCTCACCCTGCTCGGTGAAAGCGGCTCCGGCAAGTCGCTGCTGGCGCAAGCCATCATGGGCAACCTGCCGGCTAACCTCACCTGCAGCGGCACGGTGGAAGTGGGCGCGCATCGGTCAAACGCAGCGGACCTGAAGGCACGGCGCGCGCTGTGGGGCCGGCAACTGGCGCTGCTGCCGCAGGAGCCATGGCTGGCGCTCGATCCGACCATGCGCGTGGCGCGGCAGATCGCCGAGGTGCACGAACTGGTGGCGGGCATGGCGCCCGAGGTGGCGGCGCCCACCGCCCAGGCCGGGCTCGATGGCCTGGGCATGGGTGGCGCCGGCAACAAGTATCCGTTCCAGATCTCGGGCGGCATGGCCCAGCGCGCGGCTTTCCTGGCCACCCACGCCGCCGGCGCGCCGGTGATGATCATCGACGAACCGACCAAGGGCCTGGACGCCGACCGCCGCGCCGACGTGCTGGCCGTGCTGCGTGCGGCCATCGCCGACGGCCTCACGCTGCTCACCATCACCCACGATGTCTGGCTGGCGCGCCAGTTGGGCGGCCAGGTGGCGGTGATGCTGGGCGGCGCGATCGTCGAACAGGGCGACGCCGCCACCGTGCTGGCGGCGCCCGGCCACGCCTACACGCGGCGCCTGCTGGCAGCCGAACCGGCAGCCTGGCCGCGCCTGGCGCCGGTCAAAGCCATCGACGGCCAGGTACTGGTGGAGATCGAGAGCGTGGCCAAGCGCTTCGGCGCCCAGCACCTGTTTGCCGGTGTAACGGCGCAGATCCGGCGCGGCGAATTCATCGCCGTGACTGGCCCCAGCGGCTCCGGCAAAACCACGTTCGGCAATATCGTGCTGGGCCTGCTGCGGCCCGACAGCGGCACGGTGACCCGAGGCGCGGGCCTGGCGCGCACGGCGTTCCAGAAGATCTACCAGGACCCGGCGGCAGCATTCGCGCCAGCGGTCACCTTGCGGCAGTCGCTGCAGGATGTGATCGCGCTGCACAATCTGTCGTGGGCCGAGCTGGACACCTTACTGGCGCGGCTGCGCTTGCGCCCCGCGCTGCTCGACCGCCTGCCGTCGCAGGTCTCGGGCGGCGAGTTGCAGCGCTTTGCGCTGGCGCGGGTTCTGCTGCTGCGCCCTGCCCTGATCTTCGCGGATGAACCGACCTCGCGGCTCGACCCGGTCACCCAGCAGGAAACCCTGGCGCTGCTGGCCGAACACGCGCAGGAATTTGGCTGCGCGGTGTTGCTGGTCACCCACGACGCCGGTATTTCGGCCCGCATGGCCACCAGGGTGATAGGCTTGTCGCATTCTCCTTGATCCCCCACGCTCATGCCAGCCATCCTGCTCGAAGTCTGTGTCGATCAACTTGCCGGTCTGGCCGCCGCCGTCGCCGGGGGGGCCGACCGCATCGAATTGTGTTCGTGGCTGGCACTGGGCGGTCTCTCGCCCAAACAGGAGCTGCTGCAACTGGCCGGCGCCAGCCCGGTGCCGGTGGTGGCGCGGATCCGCCCGCGCGGCGGCGACTTCTGCTTCGATGCGGTCGAGGTGCAGCTCATGCTCAACGATATCGACGCGGCCGCGCACGCCGGTTTGCAAGGCGTCTCGCTCGGCGCCACGCTGCGCGACGGCCGGCTCGACCAGGCTACGCTGGCGCGCCTGGTAGCGCGGGCCCGCGACCACGGCCTGGCGTGCACCCTGCACCGCGCCATCGACATCAACCCCGACCTGGCGCAGGCCACCCGGCTGGCGATCGATCTCGGTTTCGAACGCATCCTCACGTCCGGCGGTGCGCCGGCCGCCGGCCAGGGTATCAATGGCCTGCTGCGTTGCTTCGATGCGGCGGCGGGCCGCATTGCCATCATGCCCGGCGCCGGCATCGACGCCGCCAACATCGCCCGCCTGCGTGAAAAATTGCCGCTCACCGAGGTGCACGCGTCCTGTTCGCTGCCGGCGCCAGGCACCGCCGAGGGGCGCGCCACCAGCATCGCCAAGGTGGCGGCGCTGGTGCAGGCATTGCGCTGATCGGTTGCCTGCCCCACAGACAAATCCTGCGCCGACGCCTAATATTGCCAGAGGCGGTGCGCTCCGTCACCATCGCACCGCATCGGAGAAACCGGCATGCAATCGACCCACTGGTTCATCCTCATCGGCTTGCTGATGCTGGCGCGCGGCATGGCCGCCACCACCATCTCGCGCTCGCCGTTCACATCCGCCATCGTCTATCTTGGCGTGGGCCTGGTGCTTGGCCCAACGGTCCTGAACCTGTTTCACTTCGAGCCATCCGACGAATCGGGCCTGCTGGAAGTGCTGACCGAAGTCGCCATCTTGGTCTCGCTGTTCTCTGCCGGGATCAAGATGCCGGTGCCGTTCAGGCGCGCCAACTGGGATGCGCCGCTGCGCCTGGCCTGGATCTCGATGATCTTCACGGTGGTGCTGGTGGCTGCGTTTGGTTTCTTCGTGCTGGGACTGCCCGTGGGTGCTGCGATTCTTTTGGGCGGCATCCTGGCGCCGACCGACCCGGTGCTGGCCACCGACGTGCAGATCCGCCACGCCGGCGACACCGACCGCCTGCGCTTTACCCTTACCTGCGAGGCCGGCATGAACGACGGCAGCGCTGCGCCGTTCGTTTTCCTCGGCCTGGGCGTGCTGGGGCTGGACGAAACGGCCGGACAGCCCTGGCGCTGGCTGTTCGTCGATGTGTTCTGGGCCGCGCTCGCTGCGGTGGCGATCGGGGTGTTCTTCGGCGCCGTCACCGCGCGCCTGACCTGGCGCCTGCGCATGATCAAGCCGCGCCACGACATCATGGACGACCTGGTGGGGCTGGGGCTGATCGCGGTGGCCTACGGCGTCGCCACGCTGGTGCACGCGTGGGGCTTCCTGGCGGTGTTCTTTGCCGCCGTGGCGCTGCGCCAGACCGAGTTGATGATGGCCGGCGCACCCAAAGACCAGGAAGGATTGCTGGAGCCAGATACCGGCAAGTCGCAGGTGGCCCTCGACAGTGACAGCAACGAAGCGCCAATGACTGTCAGCACCGAATCGCTGGTCTTCAAGGAACACCTGGAACGGCTGTCGGAACTGACTTTGGTGGTGCTGCTCGGCGGGATGATTTCGCTGCAGGAGATCAGCTGGCAGGCCGTGTTCATGGCCGCCTTCCTGTTCTTCATCGCGCGGCCGGTGGCCGTGTTCCTGGGACTGGCCGGCAGCGCCGCGCCGCTGCGGCTCAAGGCGATGACCGCGTGGTTCGGCATCCGCGGCATCGGTTCGATCTACTACCTGGTGTTCGCCATCGAGGCGGGCCTGGCGCCCGACCTGGCCGCGCAACTGACCAACATCGTGCTGTTTACGATCATGCTTTCCATCGTGGTGCACGGCTTGAGCGTCAAGCCGCTGATGAATACCGTGTGGCGGGAGTAATAATCAAATGCCTTCAAGGCTGAGCGCGCGGACCGCACTCCTGAGCGACACGTAGAGCTGCGTGCGTTGTTCCGGCGTCATGTCGGGGAACATGCGCAGTTCCACCGCGCGTACCTTGCCGTCGCACTGCCCCAGGATCGCGTGGCCCGCCGGCGTGAGCTGGATCTGGATGATGCGGCCATGCGAAGGATCGGGCGAGCGCTCGATCCAGCCTTTCGCCTCCATCTGCTTGACCATTTCGTTGGCCGACTGCGGCGACACCATGGTGCGCGTGGCCAGTTGCGCGTTCGAGAGCGCGCCCTGGGCCCGGAATACCGATAGCGCGGTGTACTGCGGCACCGTCACGCCAGCCGGCGCGCAGCAGTCGCGCAGGCGTTTGCCCAGCACGTGATCGAGCCGGCCCACCAGGTAGGCAAGGCCCAGCGGCCTGGAATCGTCGGAAGGGTTCGGAGCGTGTTCAACCATGGCGATAAAATTTTCTTGTAATTCGGAAGACGTGAGTATAGTATAAGTTCCATATCAGGTAGCCTGATACTGCAACATTAAACCTACATTGGAGAACAACATGTCGAAATACGCAGCGCGCTGGGAAACCGTCAAAGTGGACGTGGAGGCCGGCATCGGCTGGATCACCCTCAATCGCCCCGACAAGCGCAATGCCATGAGCCCCACGCTCAACCGCGAAATGATCGACGTCCTCGAGACGCTGGAACTGGACGAGGATGCGCAAGTGATCGTGCTGACCGGCGCCGGCGACGCCTGGACCGCCGGCATGGACCTCAAGGAGTACTTCCGCGAAAACGACGGCAAGCCCGAAATTTTCCAGGAGCGCCTGCGCCGCGATTGCTCGCAGTGGCAATGGAAGCTGCTGCGCATGTACGCCAAGCCCACCATCGCCATGGTCAACGGCTGGTGCTTCGGCGGCGCATTCTCGCCGCTGGTCGCCTGCGACCTGGCCATTGCCGCTGACGAAGCAGTGTTCGGCCTGTCCGAAATCAACTGGGGCATCCCGCCCGGTAACCTGGTCAGCAAGGCCGTTGCCGACACCATGGGCCACCGCCAGGCGCTCCACTACATCATGACCGGCGACACCTTCACCGGCCAGGAAGCGGCGGCCATGGGCCTGATCAACAAGAGCGTGCCACGCGCCCAGCTGCGCGACGAAGTGACTGCGCTGGCCAACAAGCTGCTGGAAAAAGCGCCGGTGGTGCTGCGCATCGCCAAGAACGGCTTCAAGCGCTGCCGGGAACTCAATTGGGACCAGAACGAGGACTACCTGTACGCCAAGGTCGACCAGTCGAACTACCGCGACCCGGAAAAAGGCCGCGCCCAGGGCCTCAAGCAGTTCCTCGACGATAAGACCATCAAGCCAGGTCTGCAAACGTTCAAACGTGGTTAAATTCTAAAAAAATAACAAAGGAGACAACCATGTTTGATATCGACCTGCTCATCGGCGGCAGCACCCACGCCGCCCAGGACAACGCCACCTTCGAGCGCCGCAACCCGGCCAGCGGCGAAGTTGTTACCCGCGCCGCTGCCGCCCAATTGGCTGACGTGGACAAGGCCGTCAAGGCGGCCAGCGACGCCTTCCCCGCCTGGTCTGCGCTCAACCCCGGCGCGCGCCGCACGCTGCTGCTCAAGGCCGCCGATGCCATGGAAAACCTGCGCGCCGAGTTCGTCGCGCGCGCCGTGGCCGAAGCGGGCGGCAGCCCGATGTGGTACCAGTTCAATGTGACGCTGGCCGCCAACATGCTGCGCGAAGCAGCATCCATGACTACCCAGATCAGCGGCGAAATCATTCCGTCCGACGTGCCAGGCTCCCTGGCCATGGGCGTGCGCCAGGCTGCCGGCGTGGTGGTGGGCATCGCGCCGTGGAATGCACCGATTATCCTCGGCACCCGCTCGATCGCCATGCCGCTCGCCTGCGGCAACACGGTGATCTTCAAGGCGTCGGAACTGTGCCCCGGCCTGCACCGCCTGATCGGCACGGTGTTCGAGCAGGCCGGGTTCCCGGCGGGCGTGGTCAACGTGATCACCAATGCCCCGGCCGACGCGCCGGCCGTGGTCGAACGACTGATCGCCGCGCCTGCCGTGCGCCGCGTGAACTTTACCGGCTCGACCAACGTGGGCCGCATCATTGCCCAGCATTGCGCCAGGCACCTGAAACCGGTGCTGCTCGAACTGGGCGGCAAGAACCCGCTGCTGGTGCTGGACGACGCCGACCTCGATGAAGCGGTGGAAGCTGCAGCATTCAGCGCCTTCTTCAACCAGGGCCAGATCTGCATGTCCGCCGACCGCATCCTGGTCGACAACAAGGTCGCCAGCGCGTTCCTCGACAAGCTGGCTACCAAGACCGCGACACTCAAGGCGGCCCACGCCGATGCACCGCTGACCGGCATGATCGACGCCGCCGCGGCTACCCGCGTGGCCGCCATGCTCGATGATGCGCGCCAGCGCGGCGCTACCGTGACCCAGTCGTCCAGCGCGGTGGCAGGCAACCTGCTGCAACCGGCCATCGTCGATGGCGTCACGCCCGAAATGCGCGTGTACCAGGAAGAGTCGTTCGGCCCGATCGTCTCGATCCTGCGCTTCGACTCCGACGAGGAAGCCATCCGGCTGGCCAACGACAGCGAGTACGGCCTGTCATCGGCCGTGTTCAGCCGCGACATCGGCCGCGCCATGGCCGTGGCGCGCCAGATCGAATCGGGCATCTGCCACATCAACGGCCCCACCGTGCACGACGAGGCGCAGATGCCGTTCGGTGGCGTCAAAGGCAGCGGCTACGGGCGCTTTGGCGGCAAGGCGGCCATCGCCGAGTTCACGGAGCTGCGCTGGATCACCATCCAGACCACGCCCCGCCACTACCCGATCTGACAGGAGCTCCGCATGAATCAGTCTATCAATGCGGAGATGACCAGCGGAACAGTGAAACGGCGCCCGGTCAAACTGGGCAATCCCGAGATCGCAACCTGGCAGGACGACGGGTTGTGGCACGTGGACGCCGTCACGCCGCTGGACGCCTATCCGCCGCGCGTTACCGACCGCCTGGAATCGGGCGCCGCGCTGCATCCGGACCGCACCCTGGTTGCCCGCCGTGGGCTTGACGGCGAATGGATCCGTATCAGCTACGCGCAAATGCTGGACCGCGCGCGCCGCATCGGCCAGGCGCTGCTGGACCTGGGCCTGTCAGCCGAGCGGCCGCTGGTCATCCTGTCCGGTAACGACCTCGAACACTACCAGCTGGCGCTGGGCGCCATGTATGCCGGCGTGCCGTTCGCGCCGGTGTCGCCGTCGTATTCGCTGGTGGCCACCGACTTTAACAAGCTGGCAGACATGCTGGAGCGCCTGACGCCGGGCGCCATCTATGCCAGCGACGGCGCTGCGTTCAGCCGCGCCATCAACGCCGTACTGCCAGCGTTGCCGGACGACGTGCGGCTGGTGGCGGCGCAGGGCGAGGTGGCAGGACAGGCTGCGCTGAGTTTCGCCGCGCTGCTCGAGACCACGCCTGCTTCGGTGGCAGCGGCCCATGCGCAAGTGGGCGAACACACCATCGCCAAGTTCCTGTTCACGTCCGGCTCCACCAAGAAGCCGAAAGCAGTGATCACCACCCACGGCATGTTGTGCAGCAACCAGCAAATGCTGCTGCAAAGCTTCCCGTTCATGGGCGAGGACCCTCCGGTGCTGGTGGACTGGCTGCCGTGGAACCACACCTTCGGGGGCAGCCACAACGTCGGCATGGCGCTCTACAACGGCGGCACCTTGTACCTGGACGACGGCAAGCCGACGCCGCGCGACTTTGGCGCCACGCTGCGCAACCTGGCCGAGATTGCGCCCACCATGTACTTCA
This sequence comes from Duganella phyllosphaerae, assembly GCF_001758785.1. Classification (GTDB taxonomy): domain Bacteria; phylum Pseudomonadota; class Gammaproteobacteria; order Burkholderiales; family Burkholderiaceae_D; genus Rugamonas; species Rugamonas phyllosphaerae. The sequence continues at coordinate 55,893 of NZ_LROM01000059.1, read as the reverse complement.
ACATCCCCAAGGGCTTCGAGATGCTGACCGACGCCATGGAAACCGACGCCAGGCTGTCCGCCAACTTCTTCTCGCGCGTGAAGCTGTTCCTGTGCGCGGGCGCCGGCCTGTCGCAGGCGGCGTGGGACCGACTCGACCAGGCGGGGATTCGCCAGACCGGCGAATCGATCCGTATCATCACTGGCCTGGGCATGACCGAAACTTCGCCATCGTGCACGTTTGGCACCGGCGCCATCATCAAGGCCGGCTACGTCGGTGTGCCGGTGCCCGGCTGCAAAGTGAAGCTGGTGCCGGTGGGCGGCAAGCTGGAAGCGCGCTTCAAGGGTCCGCACGTGATGCCCGGCTACTGGCGCGCACCGGACCTGACGGCCGACGCCTTTGACGAGGAAGGCTATTACCGCACCGGCGACGCGCTGCGGTTCGCCGACCCGGAACGCCCGGAACTGGGATTCATGTTCGACGGCCGCATTGCCGAGGACTTCAAACTCGACACGGGCACGTTCGTCAGCGTAGGACCGCTGCGCGCGCGCGTGATCAGCGCAGCCACGCCGTACGTGCTCGACGCAGTGGTTACCGGCATCGACCGCAGCGCCATTGGCCTGCTGGTGTTCCCGCGCCTGGAGCACTGCCAGAACCTGGCCTGCCTGGGCGAAGGCGCTACTGCGGCCGAAGTGCTGGCCAGCGCGCCGGTACGCGAGTGGTTCCGGCAACTACTGCAAAAGCTGAACCAGGACGCCAGCGGCTCGTCGATGCGCATCGACCGCCTCCTGCTGCAAGCGGAGCCTCCCTCGATCGATCACCGCGAGCTCACCGACAAGGGCTCGATCAACCAGGCGGCGGTGCTCACCCGCCGCGCCGCCATCGTCAACGCCTTGTATGAAGGGTCGGATCCACAAGTTATCACCGCTGCATAAACCAACTAAAACGACGGAGACAATATGAAAATCATCAAACTGGCCACCATCAGCATGACGGTAGGCGTGGCAATGCTGACCATGAATGCGGCAAGCGCGCAGGACACCATCAAGGTCGGCGTGATCGCCGCGCTGACCGGCCCGTTCGCCAACATCGGCAAGCCGTTCGAAGATGGCATCAAGACCTATATGCAGCAGTACGGCAGTACCGTGGCCGGTAAAAAAATCGAGATCATCTACCGCGACGACGGCGGCAGCAACGCCGACCTGTCCAAGCGCGCGGCGCAGGAACTGATTTCGCGCGACAAGGTGCAGTTCCTGGTCGGCTTCTCGCTCACGCCAAGTGCGCTGGCGGTGGCGCCCATCGCCACCAAGGCCAAGATCCCGATGATCGTCATGAACGCGGTCACCACCGGCATCACGTCGAAGTCGCCGTACATGCTGCGCACCAGCATGACCATGCACCAGATGACCGAACCGTTCGGCACCTGGTCGGGCCAGAACAAGGTGGGCAAAGTGTATACGCTGGTGAGCGACTACAGCACCGGCCACGACGCCGAGGCCAAGTTCGTCAAGGGCTTTACCGCTGCCGGCGGCAAGGTGGTGGGCTCGGCCCGTTCCCCGCTCGCCAATCCCGACTACTCGCCGTTCATCCAGCGCATCAAGGATGAGAAGCCGGACGCGCTGTTCTTCTTCGCGCCCGGCTCCGAGGACGGCACTGCGCTGCTGAAAGCCTTCAGCGACAAGGGGCTGGACAAGGCCGGCATCAAGTTCCTGGGCGTGGGCGACATGACCAGCGACTCGCCAACGCTGGAAGCGCTGGGTGACCGCGCGCTGGGCGCCATCACGGTACTGAACTACTCGACCGCGCTGGACAACCCGGCCAACAAGGCCTTCCTGGCCGCCTACGCCGCCGCCCTGCCCAACCGCCCGCCGCCGACCTTTGTGACCGTGGCCGCCTACGACACCATGGCCATGATTTACGAGACTGCGCGCAAGCTCAAGGGCGACGTCAACGGTGACGCAGCGGTCAAGGTCATGAGCGGCATGAAGCTCGACAGCCCGCGCGGCCCCATCAGCATCGACCCAGCCACCCGCGACATCGTGCAGAATATGTACATCCGCGAAGTGCGCAAGGTGAACGGCAAGCTGCAAAACCAGCCTATCGGCACCTTGAAAGACGTACCGCCGCAGTAAATCCCCAGCAGTCGTCCACGCCAGGTCCGACGCAGCCACAGACGCTGCGCGGACCTGCTCGTCCCATTGTTTGACAAGAACCGAGGAGACACCATGCAACCCACGCTCAAACTATCCATTATCGCTCCCGGCCTGCTGCTGGCCGCCTGCTCCGGCAGCGGCTCCGGCCTGGGCGCAAGCACGCCCGCCGGGCCGGTCCTGCCGCAACTGGCCGCTGCCAGCGGCGCCACGCTGGCGTCGTGCACCGACCTGGCGACAAAAATCCGGCTGGCCAACACCACCATCACCGCCGCCAACGCCGTCGCCGCCGGTACGCTCGCCATCGCCGGCAAGCCGGTGCCGGCGCACTGCCAGGTCACCGGCCGCATGTTCGACCGCGTGAGCACCGTCGATGGTCAGCGCTACGCGATCGGTTTCGAGATGCGCCTGCCCACCAACTGGAACGGCCGCTTCTTCTACCAGGCCAACGGCGGCCTCGATGGTTCGGTGGGCACCGCCACCGGCCCGGTGGGCGGCGGCGGGCCGCTCGACAGCGCGCTCAACCAGGGCTTCGCCGTGATCAGCTCCGACGCCGGTCACAGTGCGCCCACGCCGTTCTTCGGCGCCGACCCGCAGGCACGGCTCGATTACGGCTACCAGGCCGTGGGCAAGCTCACACCGATGGCCAAGAGCCTGATCGAAACCGCCTACGGCAAAAAGCCGGACCGCTCTTACATCGGCGGCTGCTCCAACGGCGGGCGCCACGCGATGGTGGCTGCAGCGCGCTACGCCGACCAGTACGACGGCGTGTTGGTCGGCAATCCCGGCTACCGGCTGCCGCTGGCGGCAGTGGCCAATATCGCGGGCGGCAAGGCCTATGCAGGTCTGGCGACCACCGCCGGCGATCCGTCCACCGGTTTCACGGTCGCCGAACGCACGCTGGTGTCCAACGCGGTGCTGGCCAGGTGCGACGCGCTTGACGGCGCCACCGACGGTTTGGTGCAAAACACCCAGGCCTGCCAGGCCGCGTTCGACCTCAATCGCGACGTGGCCACCTGCACCGGCGCGCGCGACGGCAGCTGCCTGAACGCGGCGCAAAAGACCACCATCGGCGGCCTGTTCGCCGGCGCCACCACCGCCAGCGGCACCAGGATCTATGCCAGCTTCCCGTACGACGCGGGCCTGGCCACGAGCGACTGGGCCGGCTGGAAGTTCGGCAGCCCCGCCACGCGCGACGCCGGCGCCGTGGGCCTGGTATTCCAGGCGCCGCCGGAGAACGGCGCCACCTTCGACGGCGCCGCATTCGTGCGTGACGGCGACCTGGCCTCCATGCTGGCCAAGGTGGGCGCTACCAGCGGACTGTTTACGGAAAGCGCGCTGTCGTTCATGGTGCCGCCCAACCCGACCGACCTGTCCACGCTGAAAAATCGCGGCGCCAAGATGATGGTGTATCACGGCACCAGCGATCCTATCTTCTCCAGCGACGACAGCGCCGCCTGGTACGACGGCCTGCGTACCGCCAACGGCGGCGACGCATCCAACTTTGCGCGCTACTACCAGGTGGCAGGCATGAATCACTGCTCGGGCGGGCCTAGCATCGACCAGTTCGACATGCTCACGCCGCTGGTGAACTGGGTGGAAAAAGGCGTGGCGCCCGACAGCGTGACCGCCAGCGCGCGCGGCGCCGGCAATGCCGGCGGGGTGAACGCCAGCGTGCCGGCGGCATGGGCGCCAACCCGCACCCGGCCATTGTGCCCGTACCCGAAAACCGCCAAGTACAAGGGCAGCGGCAGCATCGAGGATGCGGCAAACTTCAGTTGCGCTTGACGGCTCGGTTAGCTGGCTAACAGATTGCCCCGGTGACTACGGTCTATGCTGGATGCTCCACTTTCGGTAAAGGAAACATCATGACCAAGCGTATCGGCAACAAGCACATCGCCCAGCACCGGGGCAAGGACGAACGGCGCCTGATCAAGGCCAGCAACATCGCGGCGGAAGCGGTCAAAAAGGAAGCGGCACGGCTCAAGTACCGCAACTCGGTGAAAAACCAGCCGCCGGTTTGAGCCGCAAGTTTGAGCCGCAACGCTGAGATTCGTCATTCCCGCGCAGGCGGGAATCCAGTTTTGCGCGAACATTGTTGGCCACCGCGATAGCCAGCAGTGCTCAACGACATTGGATTCCCGCCTTCGCAGGAATGAAGGTGGCAGTCGTTAACTCCCAGGCATACGCCTCAAATATGGCGCCGTTCTGCTTTGCTGGTTCTTCGCCAGCTCCCCCGGCAACCCCGCAAACACGATCGCCCCGCCCTCCTCGCCCGCACCCGGTCCCACGTCGATTACCCAGTCACTGGCCGCCAGCACCTGCATATTGTGCTCGACCAGCACTACCGTGTTCCCCGCATCGACCAGACCATGCAACTGCGTGAGCAGCAAATCGATATCGGACGGATGCAGCCCGGTGGTCGGTTCGTCGAGCACGTACAACGTATCGCCCCGGCTGGCGCGCTGCAATTCGGTCGCCAGCTTGATGCGCTGCGCCTCGCCGCCCGATAATTCGGTGGCCGGCTGGCCCAGTCGCAGGTAACCGAGTCCCACCGCGCGCAGCACGTCGAGCGCATGGCGCAACGGCGGCTGGTCGGCAAAGAAGTCCGCTGCCGCATCGACGGTGAGTTTCAATACCTCGGCGATATTGCGGTCGTTGTAGCGCACCGCCAGCGTTTCCGGGTTGTAGCGCGCTCCTCCGCATTCGGGGCACGGCGCATACACGCTCGGCAGGAACAGCAGTTCAACCATCACGAAACCTTCGCCGGCACAGTTGGGGCAACGGCCCTTGGCGACGTTGAACGAGAAGCGACCGGCATCGAACTTGCGTGCACGCGCCGCGCGGGTGGCCGCAAACAGCTTGCGCACATGGTCGAACAGGCCGGTGTAGGTGGCCAGGTTGGAGCGCGGGGTGCGGCCGATCGGCTTCTGATCGACCTGCACCAGGCGCCGCACGCCTTGCATGCCCTTCACGATACGACCCTTGAGTGGGCTTGCATCGGTGGCGTCGAGCATGGTATCGCCGCCTTCCGGCTCGGTATCGACAGTGTCCTGGCCCAGCTGCGCACGCACCAGCTGCACCAGCGCCTGGCTCACCAGGCTCGATTTGCCGGAGCCGGACACACCGCTCACGCACGTCATCACCCCTAGCGGAATATCGACATCGACGCCGCGCAGGTTGTTGCGCTCGATGCCGCGCAATTGCAGGGCGCCGGTTGCCGTGCGCGGCGCCCGGGGATCGCGTGCCATGCGCTCGAACAGGTAGCCGGCCGTACGCGATTCGGCCACGCCGCGCAGGCCTTCCGGCACGCCGCTGTAGAGCACCTTGCCGCCCTGCTCGCCCGCCTGCGGTCCCACGTCGACGATCCAGTCGGCGTGGCGGATCACGTCCAGCGCATGTTCCACCACGAACAGCGAATTACCGGCAGCCTTCAGCCGGTCGAGCGCGCGCAATAGCGCTTCGGTGTCGGCCGGGTGCAGGCCAGCGGACGGTTCGTCGAGCACATACACCACCCCGAACAGCGACGAACGGACGGCAGTGGCCAGCCGCAAACGCTGCAGTTCTCCCGGCGACAAGGTGGGCGTGCCACGCTCCATGCTCAGGTAGCCGAGGCCCAGGTCCAGCAACACGCCAAGGCGCGCCAGCAGGTCCTCGGCAATACGCTGGGTGACGATGGCTTTCTCCGGGTGCTTTGCCGCGTCCTTTGCCTTGACCGCGCGGCCTTCCGCGTACGGCAGCAGCAGTTCGGCCAGGCGTTTTAACGGCAGCCGGCCGATCTCGGTGATGTCGTGTCCGCAGAACGTTACCGAAAGCGACTCGGTCCGCAGCCGCTTGCCATGGCAGGTCGGGCAGTCCATGCCCACCAGGTACTGCGCCACGCGCCTTTTCATGATCGGGCTCTCGGTGCCGGCAAAGGTTTGCAGCACGTACTTGCGCGCGCCGGTAAACGTACCCTGGTAGCTCGGGGTGTCCTTGCGCTTCAAGGCGCGCTTCGTTTCTGCCGGCGTCAGGCCGCCGTACACGGGCACCGTGGGCTGCTCATCGGTAAACAGTATCCAGTCGCGCGCTTTTTTCGGCAGGTCGCGCCACGGCGTATCGACGTCGTACCCGAGCGTGACCAGGATATCGCGCAAGTTCTGGCCGTGCCAGGCCGTGGGCCAGGCAGCGACAGCACGCTCGCGGATGGTGAGGCTGTCGTCGGGCACCATCGACTGCTCGGTCGCTTCGTACACCCGGCCCAGGCCGTGGCACTGCGGGCACGCGCCCTGCGGCGTATTGGGCGAGAACGATTCGGCGTACAGCAGCTCCTGCCCCGCCGGGTAATCGCCAGCACGCGAGTACAACATGCGCATCGAATTCGACAACGTGGTCACGCTGCCCACCGACGAACGCGTGGTGGGCGCGCCGCGCTGCTGTTGCAGGGCCACGGCGGGTGGGAGGCCGTCGATGCTGTCCACCTCGGGCACGGCCATCTGGTGGAACAGCCGGCGCGCATACGGCGACACCGACTCCAGGTAGCGGCGCTGCGCTTCGGCGTACAGCGTGCCGAATGCGAGCGACGACTTGCCGGAGCCGGATACGCCGGTAAATACCACCAGCGCGTTACGCGGAATATCGACATCGACGTTTTTCAGATTATGTTCGCGCGCACCGCGCACGCGCACGTGACCGTTGTCGACGGCAGTGATACTTGGTTTGGACTTGGACATGGCAACACTTCAAGGAAGATATGCCTGACATTATCGGCCAGTGACCGGGCCGCTCTGGTTGGGCAGTGGGTCCCGGCGTACGGCAGCGAACATACGAGGTGGCATAAAGGCAAAAAGCACGCCCGTCCCGGATTCGCTTCACTTTTCGGGATGGCGTGCTAACCTGAAGTTTCTAGAGCGCTTATCATGGCCTCCAGAGCAAGGCGCAGCGACGAAGACGGTACGGCTGTACGGCGAGGCGCTGCAACGCAGCTATGGAGGCTTTGTCAAGCGCTCCTACCAAGGGAGGAGATATGCCAGCTTCACACGACACTTATGTTCGCCGGCAGGGCTTGAAGAAGACTTACGATATCGAGTACACGGCGCTGCGCTACAAGATTTCACTGGGCGGTAAAGTCCTCAAGGACTACCGCCTGCCGCTGCAAGTGGGAGTGATCACCGATGCCGACGCCGTCTGGCACAAGGCGGTCACCGATGTCGAGCACTTGCGCGGCATGAGGGAGAGCTAGTCAGCTCAGGCGGCAAGTCCCAGCCATACACCGGCCAGCGAAATGGCTGCGCCAGCGGCGCGCAGCCAGTTGCCACGCGCCTGTACCGCGCGTGCCAGTCCCAGGCCCGACGCGTGCAAAGCTGCGCTGGCCGCCACGAAACCGAGGCCGTACAGCAGGCCGCTGCCCATGGCGGGCATTTCCACGCCGTGCGCGTAACCGTGGCACAGCGCGAACACGCCTACCGCCAGCGCCGCCGGCGCCGTCTTGAGTTTCACGGCAAAGCCGACCAGGAGACCGAGCAGCAGCACCGATGTGACGATGCCCGCTTCGGCCATCGGCAAGACGAAGCCACTGGCGCCAAGCACACCGCCCATGGCCAGGAAGCCGACAAAACTGGCCGGCAGCAGCCACTGCGCGCGACCGCCGAGTTGCGCTGCCCACAGGCCCACGGCTACCATGGCCAGGATGTGATCGAGGCCGGTCAGCGGGTGCATCAGGCCGGCGACGGCGCCTTCGGCATGGCCCGGATGCGCCATGGCGCTGCCGCTGGCGGCCAGCGCCATGATGAAGAACAGTTTGCGTTTCGAATTCATGGTTTCCCCTTTTGATTGAATAAATTGTTCAGTTCCACTTGGTCCCGGTACGTTCCGACAGCAGCGCGGCGATCTTGCCGCGATTGATGTGGTAACCGATAAAGACCAGTTGCGAGCGCGATGTCGTGGCGCGTTCGCGGTCGCGATGAATCGAGACGCGCGTGCGTACGCCCTGCACCAGCATGGCGCCATCCCCGTCGCTGCTTTGCACGTAACCCTTGCTGCGCAGGATGGGTTCAATTCTTGCAGCCTCCGACACCGCCTGCGACAGCTGGTCGGCATCCTGCGGCGCATCGCTGCGCAGCACGAACGACAGCCAGCCCGGATCCTGCTCGTGGAAATGCTTGTGGGTGGCCAGGCCATGGCTGTGCGCACCGAGGCCCGAATGGGCGTGGCCATTGAGCCGCGTTTGCACGGCCAGCGGCGTGGCATCCTGCGCTGGCATGGTGGCGACTGGCGCATACACGTGCGCGTGTTCGATGCGGGTGGGCTGGTGCAGGCGCAAGCCCAGCGCCAGGCGGATATCGAGCTGCGCGTTATAGGCCAGCTCGAGGAAGCGCACCTTGGGCGCACGCTGGCGCACCCGGGTTTCGGCCCCCAGCAGCGCGTCTTCATCGATGCCGTCGATCTTGTTGAGCACTACCACGTCGGCGTATTCAAGCTGCTGGTCGAACATGGTGGCGGCCGGCGCGTGGGCGGCATCGTGTTCGAAGCGGTCCGAGAGCAGCAGCGGCGTATCGACCACGGCCAGCGTGGCGTCGAGAATGAAATGCTCGGCCAGTTCCGGACTTTGCAACTGTTCCATCACGGCCGTGGGCAGCGCCAGGCCGGACGTTTCGATCAGCACGTGGTCGATCTGGGCGCGGCGTGCGGCCAGTGCCAGCATGGCCGGCACGAACAGCTCGTCGTCACCGTAGGCGATCAGGCCGTGGGCGAAGTCCTGCACGTGCACCTGCGTGTCGGTGCCCACCGTGTCTCGCACCATGGCGCCGTCCACCGAGATTTCGCCGAACTCGTTGATCAGCAAGGCCAGCCGACGCGTCTGGCGACGCTCGACCAGGCTGCGCAGCAGCGTGGTCTTGCCGGCGCCGAGAAAACCGGTGACGATGGTGACAGGGATCAGCTGCTTCATGCCGTGGTTGGCCCAGGCGTGAGTTCGCGCAGCACGTCGGCTGCATTGGCAACCAGCGCCGGATAGTCGAGCTGAGGGCGCGCCACCACCAGCAGCGGTATGCCCAGCGCCTTCGCTGCCTGCACCTTGGCCCGGTAGCCGCCGGCGCCGCCCGAATCCTTGGTGACCACGCAGTCGATACCCCAGTCGCGCCACAGCGCCGTATTGAATTCGGCCGAGAACGGGCCCTGCATGGCGCAGATGCGCTCGCGCGGAATGCCCAGCGCCAGCGCGCGTTCGATCAGCTCCGGTTCGGCAGTCTGGCGCACGAACCATTGCTTGTCAGCCGCGCCCGGGGTTTGCATGAAGGTCGCCAGGTCTTTCGATCCCGTCGCCAGGAAGATGCGCTGGCCCTGCGCGACTGCGCGCGCTGCCGCCTCCTCGATCGACGCGCACGATAGCCCATCGTGCGGCGCGTATTCGCTCGGGCGCTCGAAGCGCAGGTAAGGTATGCCCAGCTCCTGCGACAACGACATCAGTTGTTCCGACATATTGCGCGCATACGGATGGGTGGCGTCGAGCAGTACGCGCGCGCCCTTGGCGTTCAATACGCGCCGGCGCGCTTCCACGCCCTGGCGGCCAGACCAGATGGCCACGCCCGGGCAATCCTGGCGCGCGATCTCGCCGCCATGGTCGCTGGCGGCGGACACCACCACCGGGCCGATGCTGGCCGCTGCCAGGTCGGCCGCCAGCGCATTGCCGTCGCTGGTGCCAGAGAACACCCACACGGCGTTGTCCGGCAACTGGTCTTCCTGCTGGGTCTTTGCTCCTTCCGGTTGCGCCCAGTCGTTATAGCCGCGCGGCGTAAAAATCTGGCCGCGCTTCCTGGCGGTGAACCGGTTGCCGACCACGATGGTGGTCAGCATGTCGAATTTCAGGCCCGGCAGTTCGTCGAGGCGATAGATGTCCACCTGCTGGCCCGGACGGTACGCATTGCGCACCACGCCGCACAGGGTGCCCGGCGCCTTCGACTCGAGCATCAGTTGCAGTACGCGGTACACGCCTTCCTGGCGGCTGGCGCTCTGCACGTTGTACATCACGCAGGCCAGGTCCGCCTGGGCGATGTGGCGAGCACGGTGCTCGATCCACTCCCAGGGACACAGCAGATCGGACAGGCTCAGCGTGGCAAAGTCGTGCGACAGCGGAGAGCCGAGCAGCGAGGCGCAGGCATTGGCCGACGTCACGCCCGGCACCAGGTTCACCGCATAGGTATCGTCCTCGCGCATTTCCTCGTACGCCAGCGCGGCCATGGCATAGATGCCGATGTCGCCACTGGAAATCAGCGCGACTCTGGCGCCATTGCGCGCATGTTCGATCGCCAGCTGTGCGCGCTCGCGCTCCTGCGTGAGCGGCGGACTGAAAATCTGCTTGCCCTCGATATGGGGCGCGATCCAGCGCAAGTACAACTCGTAGGCGACGATCACGTCGCTGTCACGCAGCGCGGCAATCGCGCGCGGAACGATCAGGTCCTCGTAACCGGGGCCCACCGAAACCAGGTTCAACACACCACTCATCAAATTTCCATCCATTTATCCAATACCACTGCGACGGCGACGCCGTCGAGGCTCATCTTCGGCACCAGCAGCGCGCCACGCGGGCTGGCTACCAGGGCGCAGGGTTCGCACACCCCGTTCAGTCCCACGTTCTGTTGTACCCAGTCCGACGGCGTGGTCACCCACGGCCGCGCCGCCAGCGTGGCGCGCGCGAACACCCGCAGCGGCAGATCGTGCTGCAGGCAGAACGCCAGCAAGCCCGGCTCCTGCGCCTTCAGGTCCACCGTCGCCACTTCGCGCACGTCGCGCATGCCATAGTCGCCGGCGGCCAACAACGCCTTGACGACGGCAGCTTCAATCCGTTCGGCCGGCACACCCTTGCGGCAGCCGATACCGACCGTCAGCGGCTTGAGCGCTTCGGTGGCGGTGGTGACCACCGGCGTCGCACCGACCACGTTGGCCACCCGGTAGGCCAGGATATTGCCGCCGCCTTCGTGGCCGGACAACAGCGCCACCGCGTGGCGCGCCGCTTCGTCGATCACCACCACGGCGGGATCGGTATGTTTATCGACCGGCAGGCCGTCGAGAAAGCGCACCGCGATGCCGCTGGCGGCCACCATGATCCACTGCGCATGGCGGCGGTAGCTTGCCGCGAACTGGGTTTTCTGTGCTACTTCCGGCTGCAGCCACGGCCGGTAGATGTCGCCGCCCAGGCGCGCCTGCAAGGCAGCCGCCAGCGCATCCCCTTCGGGACGCACCAGCCAGATGCCGAGCGGCGCTGCAGCCGACTGCGCTGTCATGCGGCTTCCTCGTCCTTTTTCACCACCCGGAACAGGTGCGTAAAATCTTTCGAGTACAGGCTCGATTCAGCCGCCATACCCTTATCGAGCGCCGCGCCGACCAGCATCATCGTGGTCAGGTTCCAGGCGCCGCGCTTGGTCTCTTCCAGGATCGTGCCCAGCGTGCCGGTGTAGCTGCGCTCTTCGGGCCAGGTGGCGCGGTGTACCAGGCTGACCGGCGTTTCAGGCGGATAGTGGAGCAGCAGGTCGGTGACGATTTTTTTCAGGTGCGGGCCGGACAGGAAGATGCACATGGTGGCGCGGTGCTCGGCCAGGCGTGCGATCGATTCGAGTTCCGGCACGGCCGAGGCGCGGCCCGACACGCGCGTGAGGATCACGCTTTGCGACACTTCCGGCTTGGTCAGCTCGGTGCCGATGGCCGCCGCGGCTGCCGTGAACGACGACACACCCGGCACGATCTCGTACGCGATGCCCAGCGCTTCGAGGCGGCGCATCTGCTCGGCGGTGGCGCCGTAAATGGCCGGATCGCCCGAGTGCAGGCGCACTACATCGATATCCTGTTCTTTCGCGCGCACGTAGCAGGCCTGCTGCTGTTCCAGGTCCATCTGTGCGGTGTCGAGCAGTTCGGTACCGGGCGCGCAGTGGGTGAGCAACTCCACCGGCACCAGCGAGCCGGCGTACAGCACCATGCGCACGCTGCCCAGCAGGCGCGCGCCGCGCAGCGTGATCAAATCGGCAGCGCCAGGGCCGGCGCCTACAAAATATACCTTCATCTTATCTGTCCTTTCGCGGGTTGCGGCGCACCAGCATGGTGGCCAGGTAACCCATCGCTTCATCGGCCACCAGGTCGGCCACGCCCGACGCCAGCAGTTCACCCGGCAATCCGATCCGGCGCGCGAACGCGCAGTGATCGGCAATCTTCATCTCGCGCAGCAGGTCGAGCACCCACGGCAGGCGCGTGCCCACCTTCATCAGCACCACGATATCGTGGGTCTCGATTTCGTGGCGCAGCTCTTGCGGCGTTTCCGGGCACGGCAGGATCAGCACGCGCTCCTTGCCCTCGCCCAGCGGCCACGCCAGCGCCGACGCGGCCGCCGCATAGCTGGTAATGCCGGGGAACGTCTGCTGCGGCAGGTCGGGGATGCGCTCGCGCAGGCCGGCCAGCAGGTAGCCGTAGGTCGAATAGGTGAGCGAGTCGCCGATGGTCAGGTACGCGACGTTGCGCCCTGCCCGCAGCTCGACCGCCAGCGTATCGGCCAGCTGGGCGTAATGCTCGCTCAGCACCGACCGGTCCGGGTCCATATTGAACTCGATCTCGCGCAGCTTGTCGGCATCGGGTATGAAGCCTGCGCTGGCCAGGCATTGCAGCGCGACCGAATCGGCAGCCCCACGGGCGCGTGGCGCGTAGATCAGGTCCGCGTGGCGCAACGCGTCGAGCGCCGCTACCGGCACGAAGCCTGCGGGGCCGGGGCCGACGCCGATGCCGTACAGTGTACCGAGCGTCATTGGTGCTCTCCCAGCAGATTGCCGGCCAGGTCGAACAGGCGCACCTCGATGCGGCGCGCCGACGGCACGCGACCGCGCGCCAGCGCCGCGATGCGCTGTTCGATTTCGCGCCAGAAAGCTGGCGCGCCCGGTTCCTGCCTTAATATATCCATTGCTGCTTCCACTGTATTGGCGTTTTCAATTTGCTGCACCATCGCTGGCGCGTATCCCATTTCTGCGGCCACGCGGGCCACGCCGCCCATGGCCATCTTGCTCTTGCTCGAATGCGTGTCCCACCAGCCGTCGAGCACCTTGGCCAGCTTGCCCGGATGGCCGGCCAGCCACAACACGTCGAGCGTGCGCCGTTCTTCCACCAGCACCTGCTCGGTGAAGTCGAGCGCGTCGCCGAGAAAATTCGCGATCTGCACCGTGCGCTTTTCCGGCAACTGCAACACGTCGGCCGCGAATTCACGGCCGATCTTGCCCGGCAGGTAAGCCACGCACTGCTGGCCCCCGGCCAGCGCCACCCGGATGTACACCTCTACCGACGCGATCCAGGTTGCCAGCGACATCGGTTCGACGATGCCGGACGTGCCCAGGATCGAAATGCCGCCGACGATGCCCAAGCGGGGATTGAAGGTCCTGGTGGCGATGACCTCGCCGCCTTCGCAACCGATGGTCAGGTCGAACCCCTGGCCGGACTCCCCCGCCACATCCTGCACCGCCTGGCGCATCATCTTGCGCGGCACCGGGTTAATCGCCGGTTCGCCCACCGCCACCCGCAAACCGGGCAAGGTGGCGGTACCCACGCCACGGCCGGCAAAGAACCGCACTTCTCCGGCATCGTTGCGCCGCACTTCCGCAAAGATGGTGGCGCCATGCGTGTTGTCGGGATCGTCGCCGCCATCCTTGATCACTTCGGCGCGTACAGTCTGCCCGGGTTCCATCCACTCGACCGCCTGGACCGGCACCGACAGGTAATGGGCGCCGTCAGGCAGGCCGATATCGACCTTCGACAAGTGCACGCCTTGCAGCAGCAACCGCAGCGCCGCCTTGACGGCGGCCGTGGCGCAACTGCCCGTGGTGCGTCCGCGCCGCAGGCCGTTCAGGGCCAGGACGTTCAGGTCGAACGGCTGGCGTTCAGCCAGCGACATCGTCCCTCGGCACTGCCGCCTGTTCAGCCGCCAGGCCATTCAACGCATCGATCATCAGGCCATTGACCACGCTGGCTGCCCACGGCGAACCGCCACGCGTGCCGCGATTGGTAATGCGCGGCACTTGCAAACAGCGGCGCAAGTCTTCCTTGGTCTCGCGCGTGCCGACAAAACCGACCGGCAGGCCAATCACCAGTTGCGGGCGCCAGCCATGGTCGCGGATCAGGCGCGTGGCTTCGGCAATCGCCGTGGGCGCGTCGCCGATCGACACCACCACGTCGTTGCCGAACTTTTCCCAGCCGCGGCGGATGCCGGCCGCCGAGCGCGTGATGCCATACTGCTCGGACATCAAATGGGTTTCGCGGTCATGCACGCCGCACCACGTATCGATGCCCAGTTCTTCGAGCAGTGCACGCTTGAGGCCCGTCTGCACCATGGTCACATCGGTGAGGATGCGCTTGCAGCGCAGCAGCGCGCGAATGCCGCTGTCCACGGCGCCCGGCGAAAAATACATATCGTTGACGGCGTCGAAGTCGCCGCTGGTGTGCACCAGCCGTTGCAGGATGGTCAGCTGCTCTGGCGGGAATGGCGCCCAGTCGCGGCCTTCGGCGATGATGCGGAAGCTTTCCGCCTCGATCGGGTGCGGCACGTAGGTCTTGTATTGTGGCTCTGCCACCACCGGCTGGTCCGGCTTGGCGGACAGTGCCCGCACCGCCAGGTGGTGCGCCTGCTGCGGCTCGCCCACCTGCTGTTCGAAGCCGACGATCTGCACGCGGTATTTGCACAGTGAGCAGTTCATCGCGGCGCGGCCGGCCACGGCTTCACGCGCGCGTTCGATCATTACGTCCGCCATCAATGGATGCACGCCCAGGTAGCCGGCTTTCAGCACTTCCACGCCCGGCTCGCGTTCGGCCAGGTCCTCGGCCGCAGCATAAATGCGCTTGACCAGCACGCCGTCGAACAGGAAGAACGGCAGCACCACCACCCGGGCGTAGCCCAGCCGCGCAGCGCTGCGCAAGCCATCGGCCACCAGCGGGCTGGCGGTGCCGGAATAGCACACGTAGGCGGCGCCGAAACCAAGGCCTTCTTCGAGCATGCGCGCCAGCTTGGCCACTTCGCCGTTGGCGTCGGGGTCGGTGGTGCCGCGCCCCACCACCACCAGGCAGGTGTCGGAGCGGCGCACGGTGTTCGGTGACTGCGCTTCGGCCGCAACGATGCGTTCCTGCGCCAGTTGCAGCAGCTTGGGGTCGAGGCTCATCGGCGCGCCGAAATGGAAATCGATCTCGGGATAATCGCGCGCGGCGGCCTGCATTTCGGCTGGCATGTCGTTCTTGGCGTGGCGCGCGGCCAGCAGTACGCCGGGCACCATCGCTACCTGCTTCGCGCCAGCGGCCAGGTTGGCGGTCACCGCCTCGCCGATGGTCGGGGTGGCGAATTCCAGGTAGCCGTGGGTGACCACGTCGTGCGGTGCACGCTGTTTGATCAGCTCCACCAGCGCTTCGAACTCGCGCACGGCGTCCGGATCGCGGCTGCCATGGCCGGCGATCACGATGCCGAACTTGTCGCCACCGGTCATGCGGGTAGTAATCTCAATCACGGCGCGGGCTCGATCTGGCTCGCCATCGGCGCCATGGTGCGAATCAGCATGATGCTCATGTCCGATACTTCGCGCTCGGCGCATTCGGCCAACGTGCCATGCCATTCAGCTTCGGCCCGGGTGAGGTTCTCCCAGACTTCGGTGGGCTGGCTCGGCGGGATGCCCTGCTCGATCAGGTACTTGGCGATATGCCACGGCATGAACGAGCGCGCCGCGTCCCACGGGCACGGAATCACGATGGCGTTGCGCTGGTCTTGCAGCACGTGCACCAGGTGGCGCTTGAACGGCTCCAGGTCGCCACGGCGGTGGAAAGTGATGAACGTGGTCTCGTCGAAGCACACCTTGGCGCGCGACGCGAGGATCTGCGCCGACGAAATGCCGGGCAGCGATTCGACCGGGTGGCCACACGCGCGCTCCACGCGTTCCAGGTACTGGAAGCCGCTGAAGTGGATGTCGCCCATGAACACGACGACGCATTTTTTGCCGGCGTGGTGGTCCACCGCCACCTTGTCGAGCTGCTCGACCTGGTCGCGGTAACCCATGCTGATCACGCGCGCGGTCTCGGGGATCAGGCTGCGCACCACATTGAGCACAGCCTCGAAGCCGGCCACCACGTCGGCGTCACGGATCAACTCCGCACCGCGCTGGGTGAGGTAACCGATGTCGCCGGGACCGGCGCCTATACAAATAATCATTGCTACTCCTGATAACTTTACGAGACCAGCTTCAAGCCAGTCGTGCCCGGACCGTCAGCGCCAGGCTGTCGGCCGATAATTCTTCCAGTGTCAAACACTCGGCGCCCAGCGCCTGCGCCAGTTGCGCGGCGCGCCCCAGGCGCAGGTAGCCGTTCTCGGTATCGATCACCAGCGCCGGTGTACGGCGCCCGGCCAGCAGTTCCGCCATTGCCAGCGACTCGCGCCACGGATCGGCGCCCTCATTGATCGGCACGTTGCCCTTGCCGTCCGTGAGCAGCACCAGCAGCGGCGGATTGCCGTTGCCATTTGCTCCGGCGCGCTGCAAGGTTTCCAGCGCCAGTTGCAGCGCGTGCGGCAACGGCGTGCGGCCGCCCGTGGGCAGTTCGCGCAGGCCCTGCTCGGCCAGGTCCACGCTGCGCGTGGGCGCCAGCAGCAACTCGGCGCGCTGGCCGCGAAACGCCACCACGGCCACTTCGTCGCGCTGCTGGTAGGCGTCGGTGAGCAAATTCAGGACCGCGCCCTTGAGCGCTTCCATGCGCCGCTGCGCCGCCATCGAGCCCGAGGCATCGACCACGAATAGTATCAGGCTGGCACTGGTGCCGACGCGTACCTGCTGGTGCAAGTCGGCGCGCGTGACCTGCACGCCGCCGTCCGTTGCGCGCAGCGCGGCGCTGCGCAACGTGGCGCCGATGGCGATGCTGGTCGGCTGCTCGTTGGGTACCGCGCGCAGCACGTGGCCGCGCGGTGACTGCTGCGCCATGCTGCGGCGGCCGGCGTCGCCAGGCGCAGATTGTGCCTCCACCGAAATGCGCGCGGTTTGACCGCCTGCGGCGGCGGCAAACACCTGCTCATCCTGTTCGACATTCGACTGCTCGCTGTCCTGCGACTGCTGCTCTGCGCCGGACTGCCCGCCGTCTTGCGGTTGCTGGTCGCTGCCTTCGCCATCGGCAGGTGCTTGCTGCGGCGGGGAATCCTGCTCCGCCTGCCGCATCAACTCATCGAGCTTCTCCTGGTCCAGGCCCGGCTGCTCGAACGGCTTGCGGCGACGCCGGTGCGGCAGCACCAGTTCGGCCGCGCCACGCACGTCCTGCGGCGTGACCTGGATGCGGCCAGCCAGCGCGGCGATGGCGCGCGCGGTCTTGTACATCACGATATCGGCGCGCAGACTGGCCACTTCAAGCTCGCAGCACAAATGGCTGATCAGGTCGAGCAGCGCGTCGTCGAGCTTTACTTGCGGCAGCAGCGCCTGCGCGGTGGCCAGCGTGGACTGCAGTGCATCCTGCTGCGCGCGCCAGGTGGCGACATATGATGCGGGATCGGCCTCGAAGCCGATACGGCGGCGGACCACCTCGGCCCGCACCGCCTTTTCGCGCGGCGCCGTCACTTCCACCATCAGGCCGAAGCGGTCCAGAAGTTGCGGGCGCAAATCGCCCTCTTCCAGGTTCATGGTCCCAACCAGCGTAAAGCGCGCCGGATGGCTGACCGACAGACCCTCGCGCTGCACGCGGTTGACGCCCATGGCCGCCACGTCCAGCAGCACGTCCACCAGGTGGTCGGCCAGCAGGTTGACTTCGTCGATGTACAGCAGGCCGCGATGGGCCGATGCCAGCAGGCCAGGCTGGAATGCCTTGTGGCCGCCGTTCAACGCACGCGACAGATCGAGGCTGCCCAGCACGCGGTCTTCGGTGGCGCCCAGCGGCAGCGTGACGAACGGCACCGGCGACAGCGTGGTGACCCGGTCGGACTGGCGGCAGACCTCACAGTGCTCGCACGGCGCTTGCAAGGTGCAGTTGAAGGCGCAACCGGCAACCAGTTCGATCGGCGGCAGCACTTCGGCCAGCGCACGCGCGGCCGTACTCTTGGCCGTGCCCTTGTCGCCGCGTATCAGCACGCCGCCGATGCCGGGATCGACCGCGCACAGCATCAAGGCCTGGCGCAACTGCTCCTGGCCGACGATGGCGCTAAAAGGAAAATTCAATGAAAAATTCATCGGCTACCCTTGACCATTGCGCGGCGTCTCGCCGCGTTCTTCGAGCAGTGCTTCGCTGCGCAGGTACAGCTCGCGCAGGCGCTCCAGGGTTTCCGGCTTCGGCGCCGCCCACATACCGCGCGTGGCCGCTTCCAGCAGGCGTTCGGCAATTGCGTTCTGCGCCCACGGATTGGCCTCCTGCAGGAACTGCTGCATGGCCGGGTCGAAGCCGTACGACTGCGCCACGTCCTCGTACATCCAGTCGTCCATCACTTGCGCCGTGGCGTCGTAGCCGAACAGGTAATCGACGGTGGCCGTCAGTTCCAGCCCGCCCTTGTAGCCGTGGCGCTGGATGCTGGCCAGCCACTTGGGATTGACCACGCGCGAGCGGAACACGCGCAGGGTCTCTTCCTTCAGGTCGCGCACCTGGGCGCGCGACGGGTCGTGGCTGTCGCCGAAGTAATGGCGCGGCTGCTGGCCGCTGAGCGCGCGGATGGTGGCGATCATGCCGCCGTGGAACTGCAAATAATCGTCGCTGTCGAAGATATCGTGTTCGCGGTTGTCCTGGTTGTGCAGCGCGATCTGCACGCCATTGAGGCGGGTGCGGAAGGCGTCGCGCTGGTCCGAGCCCTGGGTGCCGCGCGCGTACGCGTAACCGCCCCAGTTGACGTAAGCCTCGGCGAAGTCGCCATCGGCTTCCCAGTTGCGGTGCTGGATCAGCGGCAGCACGCCGGCGCCGTACGCCCCCGGCTTGGCGCCGAAGATGCGGTAGGCGGCGCGGGTTTCCGCCTCGGCTTGCGCCACGCCCTCGGTCATCAGCCCAGCCAGTTCGGCCAGGTAGTGCTTGCGCACGAAGTTGTGCGTAAGGGGTTCATCGCGCTGGATCACCTGGTTGACCGCGTCGTCCACCAGGTCGATCAGTTGCGGGAAGGCGTCGCGGAAGAAGCCGCTGATGCGGGTGGTGACGTCGATGCGCGGGCGTTTCAGTTCGTCGAGCGGGATCACTTCCACCCCGCTCACCTGGCGGCTCTCGGCGCGCCATACCGGGCGCACGCCCAGCAACGCCAGGATTTGCGCGACGTCGTCGCCGTGGGTGCGCATGGCGCTGGTGCCCCAAATGCTGATCGCCACGCTTTCCGGGTACTCTCCCGACTCGCGCTGGTAACGCTCCAGCACTTCGCGCGCCAGTTGCTGGCCCACGCGCCAGGCCGATTGCGACGGCACGCTGCGTGGATCGACCGAATAGAAATTGCGGCCGGTCGGCAGGATGTGCGCCATGCCGCGCGTGGGCGAGCCGCTAGGCCCCGCGGGTACGTAGCCGCCGGACAGGCCGTGCAGCAGGTTGTCGATTTCGTCGGTGGCGCGGGTGAGGTTCGGCACCAGGTCGGTGCAGGCGAACCGCAAGATCTTGCGCAGGCCGTCGAAGCGCGCCGGACCGGCCGGCTTGGCCAGCGCCGGGGCCAACGCTGATGCAGCAGGCTTCAAGGCCGCCAGCTTCGGACGCGGCTTGCCCATCTGCGACAGCACATTGGCGCTCGCCTTCAAGGCCGGTTGCAACAACGGTTGCAAAAGCGACGCGGCAGGTGTGGCCGCATCGAGGTCGGCAAACACATCTGCCAGCACGCTGTCGATCTGCGTTGCGTCGTAAGCGACTTCGCCCAGCGCCGTGAACAGGCGCAGGCACAGCAAATCCACGGCTTCGAGCGCATTGGCGCGCGAGACCACGGCGCGGCCGGCGATGCGCGCCAGCGCCGGATCGACGTTCAGTCGGCGGCCTTGCTGGTCGAGCAGCATCTCCATGTTCAAGCCGAACAGCTGGGCAATTTCCGCTTGCAGGCCTGGGACGTCGAGGTTCGGCAGGCGCGTGAGCGAGACCAGCATGTCAGGCATTTGCGTGTCGTCCGGGCGGCGGCCCAGGATGTGCAGGCCGTCCCGGATCTGGGCCGAACCGAGTTCACACAGGTAGCCGTCCAAGTCTTCGATCAGGTGGGCGACGTCGGAGCCGCCCATGGCCGACAAGGCGGCCGGCAGTTCGCCGTCGTGCGCGTGATCGTGGTCATGGCCGTGATCGTGGCTGTGATCGTGGCCATGATGATGGTCATGATCGTGGTGATGATGCCCATGCCCGTGGTCGTGGTCGTGACTGAGCAACCGCATCTGCAAATCCGCATCGAGATTGGTCTGCTTGACCAGTTCCCAGATCTGCTGCTGCAACAGCGGCAGCTTGGCCGGATCGAGTACCTCGACCTGGTAGTACTCGTCCACCAGCTGCGTCAGCTGCGCCAGCGCACCGTAGGTGTCGGCCGTGGTCATAGGCGGCGTCAGGTGATCGACCACCACCGCGTGGCCGCGGCGCTTGGCCTGCGACCCTTCACCCGGGTCGTTGATGATGAACGGGTAGAACAGCGGCAGGTCGCCCAGCAGCACATCGGGGAAGCACTCTTCCGACAGGCCCACGCCCTTGCCCGGCAACCACTCCATGGTGCCGTGCTTGCCGACGTGGACGATGGCGTCGGCCTGCCACACATCGCGCAGCCAGCGGTACAGCGCATAGTAGTGGTGGGTGGGCGGCAGGTCGGGTTGGTGGTAGATCGCGTCCGGGTCCATGCCGTAGCCGCGCGGCGGCTGCAGCGCCACGAAGGCGTTACCGAGTTCGATGCCGGCCAGCGCCACGTAGCCTTCGTGCACATAGGCTTCGCCGGGGGCGGCCCCCCACTGCTTGATCATCTTGTCCTGTAGCGCCTGCGGCATCTCGTCGAACCACTGCTGGTATTGCGCTGCCGGCACCCGGCCGGTGGCGCCGCGCATCTGTTCGGCCGTCAGGTAGATATTGTCGTACGAACAGCGGGCGACCAGGTCGTGGATCAGTGCCGTACCGCTCTCTGGCAGCTCGCCTATCGCGTAGCCGGCCTGTTTCATTGATTCGAGGATGCGCATCAGCGATGCAGGCGCGTCGAGCCCCACGGCGTTGCCGATCTGCGAAGCCTTGCTGCTGGAGTTGGTGAACATGAAGGCCACGCGCTTGTCGGCATTCGGTACGCGTTTGAGGCGCGCCGCGCGCCAGGCGATGCCGGCGATGCGCGCCACGCGGTCGGGCAGCGGATCATATTCGACCGCGTCGCCCGGCATGCCGGCAGCACGCGCCTTGAACGACAGCGGCACAGTGATGATGCGGCCGTCGAACTCCGGCAGCACCACGTTCATCGCAGCATCGAGCGGATTGAGGCCGCGCGCGGACTGTTCCCACTGCGGCAGGGTCATGCCGCTGGTGATCGCCTGCAGCACCGGCACGTCGAGTTGTTCCAGTACGCCCACCGACCAGCCCGCCGGCGTGGGGCCGCCGGGCGTGATCTCGCCCATGGCGAACGACGTGGTGTTGATCAGCACATCAACATGGGCCTGCGTGATACCGTGGTCCACGGTGCCGAAGTAACGCAAGGCGTCAGGCAGCTTGCCATCCCCCGATCCAGACCGCAGCGAGGCGGTAAACACCGGCAGCACATTCATGCCGCGCGCTTCGAGTGCGGTCAGCAGCGCGTCGATGAAGCGGGTATTCCCGCTCATCCAGTGGGCGCGGTAGAAGACGATGCCGACGCTGGGGCGCTGCGGATCGGCCAGCGCCTGCCAGTCAGCCAGGCCGGCGCCTGGCGCCAGGTCCGGGTGGTAGATGCCGTGGTCCGGCAGCGCAAGCGCCGGCTCGAAGCCGAAGCCGGTCAACAGCAAATGGTCGGACAGGAAGCGCAGCAGCTGCGCCAGGTTGGCGCTGCCGCCGGCGCGGAAGTACTGCAAGGTCATGTCCAGCACGTCGGAACGCACGGTGGACACTGCCGCCAGTTCGGGATCGGGTTCGCCGGTGCCGCTGACGACGACCAGGTGCCGCCCCTGGCGGCGCGCGTGCTCGACCAGGTCGGAAAATCCGGGCACGCCGCCCAGGCGGCCCAGCACCCGCACCACGATCACGCGCGCCGCGCGCAGTTCGCCGTACAGCAGTTGCGCCAGCGTGGACTCTTCCCCGAGCGCTTGCAGGTTCACACCCATGACCGGGCCGAAGCCTTCGGGCATTTGCGCCTGCGCCTGGTGCAGCACGGTCAGGTCGTTGGAGGCGTGGGTCAGCAGCGCAAGCTGTGAAAAATTCGGATGGTCGGTCATTTCGGTCCAGGTTCGCAGGTGTCGCCCACGCCCAGGCGGTGGAACACCAGGTCGGCGACTTCGCGCCCGTTCAGCAGATGCTCGTGGACGATGCGCTCGGCGTTGGCTTCGTTTACGCGCTGATACCACACGCCTTCCGGGTACACCGCCACCACCGGCCCCTCGAAGCGGCACGCCACCATGCAATGGGTGCGGGTACGCTTGACGGCCAGCTCGGGATGTTCGTCGATCACCTTGCCCATGTGTTCGAACACGGCCTGTGCGCGGCCTTCTTGCGGCTCGCAGCGCGGACCGACGCACATGAAGATGTGGCGGTGGTGGGTTCTCATGAATCAGGCGAACTTTTTGTAGAAGTAGCCGGTCAGGCCCCCGAGGGCCAGCCAGAACACCGCATTGGCCAGCGCGGTGGCGATGATGAACGAGCCCACCAGGCTTTCCGGCGCTGCCATCGAATGCATGGGCGGTTGCGGCGCGCCCACCAGGTGCGGCACCAACAACAGCGCCACGGCACCCACCTTGAACCAGACGTTGCGGCTCCACGCCAGTGCGCCGATGGCGACGGCGGTGGAGAACGCGGTGCAGATCCACCAGGCCTGGCGCGCCGAGACCGGCGCCGCCAGGGTGCCCGGCAGCTCGGGCGGCAGTCCGAGCGACGGCGCGATGAAGAACACCGCGTACGCGGCCGCGCCCCACAGCATGCCGCTGCGCCAGGTCACCGGGCGGCCGCGCAGGCAGATCACGGCCGCCAGCAGCAGCGCGTAACCGACACCCATGCTGACATCGGCCAGCGCCGTGTAGGCGGTGCGCTCGATACCGTCTTCGGGCTCCCAGCCGCCGTGGCTGTGGGCCTCTGCCGCCGCGCCGTGGCCGCCATGGCCATGCTCGTGCGGCGCAGTGCCGGCGGCATGCGCATGTTCGGCAGCGACAGGAGCGGCAGGAACCACGACAGCAGCAGAGTCCTGGGCCTTTTCATACACCTCGGCCTGCTGAATGATCGGGATTACCTGCAGGTGCTGCACACCGGTCAGCAGCAAGCCGGCGATGATGCCGGCGGCAGCAGCGGTGCGCACGATGCCGTTGAAGATGCCGGCCGGCGCCGCAGCGCCTGGCCCGGTGCGGCTTAGTGACACGGGAAGCCCGCCGAGTGGCGGCTGTCGTGGGCAGCATTGTGCAGCGCTTCCATCGAGGCGAAACCGGCGCCGAACAGCAGCACGGCGCCAAGACCGGCGGCGCACAGCGCCGGGATCATTTTTTCGCGCAGCGTGGATGTGGCGGGACGGCTGGCAACTTCGGCGTGGACGGTAGTAACTGGGGTGACGGGCATGATCTTCCTTCCAGGTGCGTGGAGACGGTACGCGGGGAAGGAAAGCGGGGAAGCGGCCGGGATGCATCGACAACGGATGGACAGCACGGCGCAGCACTCACCCGTATCGCCCTCCGCAATACAAACGTGTTGACAGCTACTGGCTGGTTTCCGGGCTGACGAGTGGATCGCTCCTGGCAGTGCGCCTTCCCATGCTTGCGCACAGTGGCTGATTGCACTTCCTTGACCTCGACTACCGTTGCGGGGGCAGCGCCGGCATGGCCCTGGTCGGGCGCACCGGCTTCCCATTTAAATATGCGGAACCGGGATCACACCCGACGTCCGCGCATACCAGAAGCTTTGACTACCGGCGAAGTATAGGGGCGGCAAAGGGGAATTGCAAGGCGTTAGCCGTCTACCGGAGCGCCGGGCGTGGGCAAGATCAGCTGGTAAAACGCCAGGTCCAGCCAGCGCCCGAACTTGAACGCCGCATGGCGCACGGTGCCGGCATGGACGAAGCCCAACTGCTCGTGCAGGGCGATGCTGGCGCGGTTGTCGGCGTCGATGCCGCCGACGATGGTGTGCAGGTCGGCCTGCCCGGCCGCCGCGATCACCTGTTCCAGCAGTGCGCGGCCCAGGCCCTTGCCGCGCTGGTCGGCGCGCACGTATACCGAATGCTCGACCGCGTACTTGTTGGCCGGGTAGCCGCGAAAGGCGCCATAGCTGGCAAAGCCCAGCAGCACGCCACCGGCGTCTTCGTACCCGAGCACCGGATAGCCGCCGGCGCACTTGGCGGCAAACCACTTGTTCATGGTCTCGAGCGTGCGCGGATGGTATTCGTACAGGGCCGTCGAATTGGCGATGGCGTCGTTGAAAATGTCGAGGATGGCTTGCGCGTGGCGCTCTTCGGTACAGCTGACAAGGTGCATGGTGACTCCGTGAAAGACAACCGTCATGATAGTCGAAAATATCGCCGCTACAACGGGCGATGGGACGCCATCCACGTCGCTTCACTTATTATCTTGCTTTCCAGACACAGATTTGATGCGGTGATGTAACATTGAGGGCAGCCAGATGGACCGTCAGCAGCCACCGTAGACACCGATGCCATTCAAAACCATAACAACCATGCGTGCACCCTCGATCCGATCCCGCCTGCTGTACCTCGTAGTGGCGTGCATCGTGCCCGCTGCACTGATGGCGATTTTGTTGATCGGCTACGACTACACCCAGGCGCGGGCGGCCTTCATCACCGGCGCCATGGCCACGGCGCGCGCCAACGCCATGGACGTGGACAAGGAGTTCGCCACCGTGGAGGCGGCGCTGCGCGCGCTGGCCACCTCGCCCGACCTGGCGCGCAGCGACCGGCAGGCATTCTACGCGCAGGCGCGCGGCCTGGCCGCCTCGCAGCACATGCTCAACATCGTGCTCGAAGACGCCAGCGGCCAGCAGTTGATCAATACCTTCATCCCTTACGGCGCCGCGTTGCCCCCGCCAAGCATGGGGAACGTGCTGCAGTTCGTCCAGAAAAACGACGCCACCGCGATTTCCGACCTGTTTATCGGTGCGGTCTCGAACCGCAATATCGCGTCGGTCAGTATCCCGGTGCGATACCTGCCCGGGCGCCCGGACCTCATCGGCGCGCTGAATGCGACCGTCCCGGTAGAACGCTTCAACGCCCTGCTGGCCCAGCAAAGCTATCCCGAGCACTGGATTGCCAGCATCCTCGATCGCGGCGGCAAAGTGGTCGCGCGTAGCCAGGACACGCAGCGCTACGTCGGCCACAAGGCGCTGCCAGAAGTCATCGACCATATGCGTGCAGGTTTTGAAGGGGTGATCGAAACCAACACCCTCGACGGCAAGCCGATACTGGCGGTGATGACGCATGCGGGCGACTCGCAATGGACGGTCGGTATCGGCATTCCGATCGAGGTGCTCAACGCCGAACTCAATCGCAAGCTGCTGGTGCTGGTATTGGCGACCGCCACCCTGCTCGCCGCCAGCCTGGTACTGGCGTGGAGCATCAGCAACCGCATCACGCGCGCCATCGGCGCGCTGGTGGCGCCGGCCATGGCGCTGGGGCGCGGCGAAGCGGTGGCAGCAGCCAGCTACGGCTTGCGCGAGGCCGACGAGGTGGGCGTGGCGCTGGTCGATGCGGCGCGCATGCATGCGCAGGCGCGCCACCAGGCCACCCACGATCCGCTCACCGGCCTGGCCAACCGCGCCATGTTTTGCGAGTTCCTGGAGCGGCAGGTAGAACTGTGCGCGCGCACGGGGGAGCCGCTCTCGCTGCTGTACCTTGACCTGGACTCCTTCAAGCAGATCAACGACACCTACGGCCACGCCGCCGGCGACCAGTTGCTGACCGGCGCCGCGCTACGCCTGCGCGAGGAGTTGCGCAAGTCCGACCTGGCGGCGCGGCTCGGTGGCGACGAGTTTGCCGTGATCCTGGTGGGCTGCGACGCCGCAGCCACGGCCACCGTGGTGGCCAAGCTGGAAACCCGCCTGGCCCAGGCGCATCACATCGAAGGTTACGAGCTGGTGGCAGGCGCCAGCATCGGCGTGGCAATGCTGGCGCCCCAAGGCAGCGCCCAGCAGCAGCCGGTCAGCGCCACCGACCTGGTGGCCGATGCCGACGACGCCATGTACCGGCGCAAGGCCGAACGCAAGCTGGCCGCAAAAGCTCAATCCTTGCCGGCTGCTTCGATGTAGATCTCGTCGGCACAACCCTGCACCCGCGCCGGCGCCGGCTGGGCATTGCCCACCATGGCCGCCAGGTCGCGGTCGGTGCCGAATTGCAGCGGCAGCGACACCCGGATCTCCTGCAAGTATTTGCGCTGGCTGCACACGAGCGTGAGGCTATCGGCCACCTTCTCGCCATGGCGCGCTTTGACGCGCGCGAAGAAGTCGTCCACGCGGATGCTCTTGCCGGTGCTGCCGAGGATGATCTTGCCCACTTCCGAATCGTTCACCACCCGCACCGCTGATACCGCCTTGATGAAGTAATCGTCCGGCGCCAGTTCCTGGCACTTGCCATGCTTGTTCCACTCGTAGGCGCCGAAGGTGCGCTCGTAATAGAAGTTGGGCATCCACGGCGCTATTTTTGCGATGGTGTCCTTCGACAGCGAGAACTGCTGGCCTTCGCAACTGCCGTAACGGGTGCCGCACTCCTTCTTGTTGGGCCACAGGCCATGCAGGCTCAGGGTCTTTGCCTCCAGTTTGCCGCCGTTCATGGCATCGCATTCGGGCTTGCTGCCCTTGAACGGGAAGTGCTCGCAAAAGCCGGGCTGCCAGGTTACGGCCAGCACGTAGCTGTCCTGGCGGTTGGCGATGCTGCACGAGCCGCCATCGGCGGCCGGATCGCTGCCGCGCGGCGGCCGTGCCGAGCGCGCTTCCATCGGTTCCAGCACCGCTGCGCCGCAGTCGCGCTGCACCCAGCGCAGCTTCGGCTCCGCACCCGGCACTTCCACCCGCACCCAGTCG
The DNA here is from genome assembly GCF_001758785.1 of Duganella phyllosphaerae. Lineage (GTDB taxonomy): Bacteria > Pseudomonadota > Gammaproteobacteria > Burkholderiales > Burkholderiaceae_D > Rugamonas > Rugamonas phyllosphaerae. The sequence goes on along the minus strand of NZ_LROM01000059.1, from coordinate 28,669 downwards.
TAGTCGGCCTTGTTAATCTCGCGCACCGTATAGCCCTTGCCGGCCGCCAGCTGCGCAGCGCCGGGATTGGTGCGCTTGGCGAACGACGCATAGGCTTCGCAGCTTTTGCTGGCGGTGAACGTGCCGCTGGCCGCTTCGCTGGCAGCGGCGCCGCCAGCCAGGCAGGCCAGCACAAAGGTGACAGTAATTCGCAACATGGAGAGCTCCGCAAGAAAGGTTGGCGGCATTGTAGCCGAGCCTGCGCGGGCCAAGGCCGGCGTTGTCGATTAGCCACGCGATCAACAAAATGGTAGCGCATGACATTTTGCGGAATCTTTCTGTTGACAATATCTTGGCAACGCTTCTACACTCAAATGGTCGCGGTACCATAAAAAACACAAGACCGTGGCAGCTAACAAAAAGCAGTCAAAAAAACCATTAGGAGACAGCAATGCCCAGCACCTTCACCCCTACCGGCGGTGGCCGCCGCACGCCTGCCCGCCTGGCCTGCGGCCTGACCATGATGGCCGGCCTGGTGGCCCAGGCCTATGCCCAGCAAACGCCTCCCGCCACTGCTCCCATCGACGAAGCGACGATCCAGAAGGTGGAGGTCAGCGGCTACCGCAACAGCCTGATCTCGTCGGCCAAGGACAAGAAAGAAGCGGTCGGCTTCCAGGACTCGATCAACGCCGAAGACTTCGGCAAATTCCCGGACAAGAATATCGCCGAGTCGCTCAGCCGCATTCCCGGCGTGGGCGTCTCGCGCGATGTCACCGGCGAAGGCATGAACATCCAGATTCGCGGCCTCGGCTCGAGCTTCACCAAGATTCTGCTCAATAATGCGCAGATCGCGGTGGCCTCGTCCGGCCCGGTCGATGGCCAGAACAGCAACCGCGAAGTCGATCTCGACCTGCTGCCCACCGACCTGTTTACCAAGCTCACGGTGAGCAAGAGTCCAACGGCGAGCATGCTCGAAGGCGGCGCCGCCGGCGTGGTGAACCTGCGCAGCGCGCGCCCGTTCGACAAGGAAGGCCGCACCGTGGCCATGAGCGTGACCGGCACGCGTAACCAGATCGCCGACAAGACCGGCGGCCGTGGTTCGCTGCTGGCCAGCCAGACCTGGGGCAAGACCTTCGGCATCCTGGGCGGCATTTCGGTGTCGCGCCAGGAAATCCGCACTACCGGTTTCGAGTCGGTGGGCTGGACCAATCCCAACCTGAGCGCCACCCAGAACACCTCCCCCACCCGCAACAACACGGGCGGCGGCAACTGGAATATCCCGGCCGTGGTGCCGGCCAACGCCGGCAATGGCCTGGTACCGGGCACGGTGATCGACCAGGCCTTCCTGCTGCAGCACAATCCGGGACTGACCATCCAGCAGATCGACAACGCCATCCTGCCGCGCCTGGGCCGCACCATGGACTACTTCGGCACCAAGGACAAGCTCTCGGCCATCTTCAGCAGCGAATACCGCCCCACCGACGACCTGCACTTCTATGTCGACACGATGTACAGCAAGCGTGACGACAAGGCCCAGCGCGTGGCCTACAACTGGGCCGTGCGCAACAACGGCGTGATCCCGCTCAACATGACCGTGGACCGCAGCGATTGCAGCGCCGGCTGCACCGTCACCGGCGGCACGTTTGCCAACTCGCTCAACTTCATCGAATACGGTCCGCGCCATGACAAGGTGGACCTGCTGGGCATCAATCCGGGCATGGAGTGGACCATCACGCCCAAGCTCAAGCTCGATGCCCAGGTGAACTACACGCGCAGCCGCTTCTCGCACGAGGCGCCGACCGTGATGCCCATCACGCCGGCCAACAGCGGCAATACGACCACCTATGACAACAACGGCGGCGGCATCCCGAACATCACGTCCAGCCTGGACCTGAACAACCCGGCCAACTACGCCTGGGCCGGCGGCCGCGTCAACATCGCCAACGAATTGCGCGAAACCCGCACCAAGGGCGCCCACGCCGACCTGACCTGGGGCGACCGCGCCTTCAACATCAAGGCCGGTATCGCGTACGACGACATCAATCGCCGCATCCGCGCCCAGGAAAATTCGGCCGCATGGCAGGCCGCCGTCTGTGGCAACAACCCGAGCGTGCTGCTGGCCGGCCCCAATGGCGGCCCTGCCTGCGACGGCGCCAATACGCCGGGCGCCAGCGCCGCCGCGCTGTACCCGGGCTTCGGCACCGGCTACACGGCCGGCCGTACCGACGCCCTCACCTACGGCGGCTCGCTGATCCCGCAAAGCGCGCTGGCCAGCTACATCGTGCCGGGCCCTTACGGCCGCCCGATCATCGACTGGGACCGCTTCCGCAAGGACTCCAACTACGACACGTACAACAAGAACGCGCCATTCGCCATGTCGTCTTCCACCGGCGCCAACGCCGGCTTCATCGCCGAAAAGAGCACCGGCATCTACACCGAACTCAATGGCGAAGCCAAGCCGTGGGGCCTGGACCTGCGCTACAACGCCGGCATCCGCTACGTGCGCACCCGCCAGCAGGTCGGTTCGTACAACTCGTTCTCCGATCCGCGCAACGCCAACCTGCCGCTCAACGGCAGCAAGTACCCGAACGTGGACCAGTGGGTATACCAGGACACCACTTACAACAACACGCTGCCATCGGCCACCGCCGCCCTCAACCTGCGCAGCGACATCGTGGCCCGCGCCGCCGTCTCGCGCAGCATGACGCGCGCCGACCCGAACGCGCTGCGCCCGGGCATCAACTTTTCGTCGCCGTCAGCGGACATCGGCACCATCGGCAACCCTACCCTGAAACCCTACCTGTCCGATAATATTGACCTGGGGCTGGACTGGTACACCGGCCGCGAAGGCTATATCAGCGCCACCGTGTTCCAGAAAAAAGTGGACGGCTTTACCGCCAACGAAAACCTGACGCTGCCGTTTTCCGACCTGGCCGCCTACGGCATCACTTACAACAACCTGTCCCAGAATCAGCAAAGCGCGCTCAACGACCGGGGCGGTCCAAACGCCGCCACCGTCGTCATGACACGCACCCGCAACGCCAGCGGCAAGCTGCGCATCCGTGGCCTGGAGCTGGGCTGGGTGCAGCCGCTGGACAAGCTGCTGCCGTTCAAGGGCCTGGGCTTCAACGAGACCGTCACCTTCATCACCCAGCGCGCCAGCGGCGAAGGCAGCGAAGGCTTCGTGGCGCTCGGTGTACCGAAACGCACCAATAACTTCTCGGTCTTCTACGAGAACTATGGCTACTCGGCGCGCCTGTCGCACACCTTCTCCAAGGGCAGCCAGGTCTCCACCGGCAACCAGAACGGCATCACGCTGGCCAACCTGTATGTGAACGACTACAAGCAGATGGACTTCTCGTCGAGCATCGACCTGGAACAGGTGATGGACCGCGACGGCTGGCCGACGCTGACCTTCGATATCGTCAACCTCAACCGCGACGCCAAAAAGACGTACTTCCAGTTTTCCAACGCCCGCTTCACCGAGTACGCCCCCGGCCGCACCTACTCCTTCGGCCTGCGCAAAAAGTTCTGATGTGTCGCTCCCTGCTCCTCCAAGAGCAGTTTATGGGCACCGTCGCCGGGTGGCGGCGGTGCTTCTTTTTTGACCGATTCCAAGGATCCCCACGATGACATTGCGTGCATCGCCCCGCCATACGCTTGCTGCGCTGTGCGCCCTCGCCGTATTCGGCATTGCAACCGCCCCTGCCAGCGCTGCCGCGCCGGTGCCGCACCTGCGCCAGCAGGGCACGGCCTCCCTGCTCATCGTCGACGACCAGCCGTTCCTGGTGCTGGGCGGCGAGCTGCACAACTCTTCCGCTTCTCACCTGCCCTACCTGCAACGGCTGTGGCCTGCCCTGAAAAACGCCCAGCTCAATACCGTGCTGGCGCCGGTGCAGTGGGACCAGATGGAGCCGGAGGAAGGCCGTTACGACTTCACGGTCCTCGACGGCATGCTCAAGCAAGCCCGCGCCAATGACATGCGACTGATCCTGCTGTGGTTCGGCGCCTGGAAAAACTCCATGTCCACTTACGTGCCGCCATACGTCAAGCGCGACGCCAGGCGCTTCCCACGTGCGTTCAACCGCGCTGGCGCGGCGCAGGAAATCCTCAGTCCGTTTGGCGAGCAGACCTTGCAGCGCGATACCGCCGCCTTCCGCGCGCTGCTGGCGCACCTCAAGCAAACCGACACCGAGCGCACCGTGCTCATGGTACAGGTGGAAAACGAGATCGGCATGCTGCCGGACGTACGCGACTTCGGCCCGCTGGCCAACGCGGCGCTGGCTGGCCAGGTGCCCCGGCGCCTGCTCGATTACCTGCAAGCCAACCGCGCTACCCTGCACCCGTCGCTGCTGGCCTTGTGGACCGCGCAGGGCCAGCGTACCCAGGGCACTTGGGCCGAAGTGTTCGGAACTTCCATCGGCGCCGAAGAGGTATTCCAGGCATGGGCCTACGCCGCTTTCGTGGAGACCATGAGCGCGGCCGGCAAGGCGGCGTACCCGATTCCGCTGTACGTGAATGCGGCGCTCAACCGGCCCGGAAAACAGCCGGGCGAGTACCCGAGTGCGGGCCCGCTGCCGCACCTGTTCGATGTGTGGAAGGCGGCGGCGCCGTCGGTCGACCTGCTGGCGATCGATACCTATTTCCCCAACTTTACCGACTGGGCGCCGCAGTTCAAGCGCCACGACAATCCGCTGTTTGTGCCGGAAGCCGACAACGCCGGCCGCCACGACGCCGCCGCCAAGGCCTTTTACGCCATAGGCGAACACGACGCCTTCGGCTTTTCGCCGTTCGGCATCGAGGACAGCACCGGCACGGGTGACGACACCCTGCCCGCCGCCTACCGCCTGCTGCGCCAGCTGGCGCCCGTGATCAACCGCCACCAGGGCGCGGGCCACACGCGCGGTTTCAAGGCCCGCGTGTCGTACGACGGCGTGGTTGATGCAGCGCCGCAGCAGGCCACGATGGGCGGCTACCTGCTCACCGTATCGTTCGGCAATCCGTGGGCAAAGGCCACCAGCCGCGATGTGGAAGCGTTCGGCGGCCTGGTGATACGACTGGCCGACGACGAATTCCTCGTCGCCGGCAAGGGACTGACCGTCACGTTCAAGGACGCCACCGGCGCCGGCGACAGCATCGGCCTGGAGCTGGTCACGGAAGGCACGTACGAGAAGGGCAAGTGGGCGCCTGCGCGCTGGCTCAATGGCGACGAGATCCACCAGGGCCGCCAGGTGATGCTGGTGACCGGCGGCTTTACCGCGCAAAAGGTGAAGCTGTATCGCTACAGATGAAGTTGTACGACGACTCCAGGCAGAAGGTGGAAATATGCTAAAGTGTTACCGCAACCATCTGTAGATGGTTGCGCCTTACATCACTCCACCGAAGGTAGTCCCGCAATGAATAAATTGGCGCCAGAAGAGCGCAGCCAGCCGACGATGCACGACGTGGCGCGGCTGGCTGGCGTGTCGCCGATGACCGTATCGCGCGTCATGAACGGCAAGGACACGGTCCATGCCAAAACCCGCAAGAAGGTCGCCGATGCGGCGGCCGCGCTCAACTACATGCCCAACCAGGAAGCGCGCAAGCTGGCCGGCGCGCGGCCGATGCGCATCGGTTTCTTGTACAGCAATCCCAGCGCCGGCTACCTGAGCGCCTTGCTGGTCGGCCTGCTCAACCAGTCCAGCATCCACAATATGCAGCTGTTCGTGGAAAAAGGCGATGGCCAGGCGCACCAGCTCGAACAGATCGAACGCCTGATCGACAACAACCTCGATGGCATCATCCTGCCGCCGCCGCTCGGCGACGACCCGGCCATCCTGGCGCGCCTGAAAAACGCTGGCGCACCGGTGGTGACGGTGGCCTGCGGCCAGCCCGCTGCCGACATGAATACGGTCAGCTCGGTCAGCATCGACGACTACCTGGCCGCGTACCAGATGACGCGCCAGTTGATCGACCTGGGCCACCACCGCATCGGCTTCATCGCCGGCGACGGCAACCAGGTCGCCAGCGCACGGCGCCAGGCCGGCCACCAGGCAGCGCTTCAGGAAGCCGGCGCCGACATGGCGCCGGAGCTGACCGTGCCGGGCTTGTACACCTATCGTTCGGGACTGGAAGCGGCGGAAGCGCTGATGGCGCTGGCCGAACGCCCCACCGCCATTTTCGCCAGCAACGACGACATGGCCGCAGCCACCGTGGCGGTGGCGCACCGGCTGGGCCTGGACGTACCGGGCGATTTGACCGTGGTGGGCTTCGACGATACCGCGCTGGCCACCACCATCTGGCCGGCGCTGACCACCGTGCACCAGCCGATCACCGACATGGCCGGCGAGGCGGCGCGCCTGCTGCAACGGCAGATCCGCCGCCAGCGCGACGGCGAACCCTCGAAGCCCGAACACCTGTTGATGAATTTTTCGCTGATCCGGCGCCAGTCCGACGCCGCCCCGCGCGTGCGTCCGCCGGCGCATTTCATGCCGTCGCAGACGCCGCGCCCGGCGGACGCGGAGTCAGCGATGACTAGCCCACCATCAGCTTGACCGATTTGAGCTGGACCGAATCCGGGCCAGCGTGAATGGTGAAGCTGCCCGGCTCCACCACGCGCTCCATCCGCATATTGTAGAACCACAGGTCCGACGGCTTGATGTCGAACGACAGCGTGCGCCGTTCGCCCGGCTGCAAGGTCACACGCTTGAAGGCCTTCAGTTCCAGCACCGGCCGCGTGGCCGAGCTGATGTCGTCGCGGATGTAAATCTGCACTACTTCGTCGCCTGCGACCTTGCCGGTATTGGACACGTCCACTTCCACCTTGGTGCTCTCGCCCACGCCGATGCGCGCCTTGGTCAAGCGCGGCTCCGAGATCGAGAACGTGGTGTAACTGAGACCGAAACCGAACGGATATAAAGGCTTGGTGGAGCCGTCGATATAGCCGCGCCGCGCCGACGGCTTGTGGTTGTAGAAGATCGGCAGCTGACCCACGCTGCGCGCGATCGACACCGGCAGCTTGCCGCCCGGGTTGGCGCGGCCGAACAGGATGTCGGCCACCGCGTTGCCGGTTTCCTGGCCCATGTACCAGCCCTCCACCAGCGCGTCGGCCTTCTCGGCCAGCAGGTTGGCCGACAACGGACGGCCGTTGAGCAGGAATACCACGGTCGGTTTGCCCAGCGCGAAGATGGCGCGCGCCAGGTCGTTCTGCTGGCCCATCAGGTCCAGCGTCTCGCGGTCGCCCAGGTGGTTGTCGGCCCAGGCTTCGCGACTGGTCTGCTCGTTGTCGCCCAGTACCATGATGATGGTGTCGGCATTTTTCGCCGCCGCCACCGCCTCGGCGATCAGCCTGGCATTGACTTCCGGCGCGACGAACTTGATCTCGTCCTGGCCCCAGATGCGGCTCTCGGTGATGCGCACGCCTTCGGCGTAGGCCAGTTCGAAACCCTGGGCGCGGCTCTCGGCCTGCAGTCCCTCGTACACCGACACCACGTGGCGCGGAATGTCGGAGTAACCGCCGATCGGCGTGTCTTTCGCGTGGGCGCCCAGCAGCAGCACCTTGCCCACTTTTTTGCCGTCGAGCGGCAGCAGCCCCTTGTCGTTCTTGAGCAGCACCGGGGTGCGGGTGGCGACCAGGCGCGCCAGCGCCACCGCATCGGCGGTTGCGGTCAGGCTGTCGGCGCGGTTGGCGTCCACGTATGGCTGCTCGAACAGCCCGGCCTGGAATTTCAGCTTCAGGATGCGACGCACCACGGTGTCGATTTCCTTGACCGAGACGCGCTTTTCCTTGACCAGGTCGGCCAGCGACAGGTACGACAGCGGATCGGGCGTTTCGATATCGACGCCGGCCTTGATCGCGTAGTAGCCCGCCTCTTTCGCGTCGGGGGCGAGCTTGTGGCGCGAGGCCATCTCGTTGATGCCGAAATAATCGGACACCGTCACGCCCTGGAAACCCCATTCCTCGCGCAGCACCTTGTGCAGCAGCCAGTGGCTGGCGTGCGACGGGATGCCGCCGATCTCGTTATACGATGGCATCACTGCCGCCACATTGGTCTCGCGGATCAGGCGCTCGAACGGCGGGAAGAAGTCTTCGCGCAGGGTGCGCTCGCTCACTTCGGCCGGGCCGATATTGGTGCCGTTTTCCGGCTGGCCGTGGCCGGTCATGTGCTTGAGCGTGACGAAGACCTTGTCCTTGGCCAGCACCGGGTTGTCGCCGGCGAAGCCGATCACTGCCGCCTTGCCGATTTCCGCAGAGAGATGGGCATCTTCGCCATAGGTTTCCTCGATGCGGCCCCAGCGCGGTTCACGCGCCACGTCCACCACCGGCGCCAGCGCCAGGTTGGCGCCGCGCGCGCGCATTTCGCGCGCGGCCACGCTGAATGCCTGCTGCACCAGCGCCGGATCGAACGACGAGGCCAGGCCGATCGCCTGCGGGAAGCTGGTGGCGTCGCGCGCGACGTAACCGTGCAGCGCCTCTTCGTGCATGAACAGCGGAATGCCCAGGCGGGTTTCTTCCACCGCCCATTTTTGTGCGGCGTTGGTGTAGATGGCGGTTTCGAGGGCATTGCGGTTCTTGACGCCACCGGTGTCGCCGGCGCCGGCCGCCTGGCCCAGCTGGCGGTCGGACGGACGCCCGATCATGCCGATACCGTGCGGATAAACCTGTTTGGCCTTGGCTGCGTTGAACTCGCCGCTGGCGTCCTGGATCTCGGTCTTCTTCTGCCACACGCACAGCATCTGGGCGATCTTTTCTTCCAGCGTCATGCGGCCCAGCAGGTCGCTTACCCGGCGATCCACCGGCAAGCTGGCGTTTTTATACGGTGCGCTGGCGGCGGCAGTAGCGGTGGCAGCGAAGGCCATCGGCGCCGACACCATGGACAGGCCGGCCACGCCGGTCATCGAGGTCAGAAAATCCCTGCGGTTACTGGTCATACTTGTCTCCATATTTTTTATGTGGGTACTGCAAAAACGCTCAGCGTCCAAGGCTGGGCTTGTTCGGTGCATAGGTCCAGCCGGGCACCAGGTAGCGCATCGCCAGTGCGTCGTCGCGCGCGGTCGTGGCCACTTTCTTGTACAGCGCATGGGCCGCCTCGATGCGGTCCATGTCGGGTTCCACGCCCAGGCCGGGACGGTCCGGCACCTGCACGGCGCCGCCGACGATCTGCAACGGCTCCCGCGTGAGGCGCTCCTGGCCCTCTTGCCAGATCCAGTGGGTGTCGATCGCCGTGATCTGGCCCGGCGCGGCCGCTGCCGCGTGGGTAAACATCGCCAGCGATATGTCGAAGTGGTTGTTCGAGTGCGAACCCCAGGTCAGGCCCCATTCAGCGCACAGCTGCGCCAGCCGCACGGAGCCCTGCATGGTCCAGAAATGCGGGTCGGCCAGCGGAATGTCGACGGCGCCCAGCAGGTGCGCGTGCGCCATCTGGCGCCAGTCGGTGGCGATCATGTTGGTGGCGGTGGGGATGCCGGTAGCGCGGCGGAATTCGGCCATGGTCTCGCGGCCCGAGTAGCCGTTTTCGGGGCCGCACGGGTCTTCCGCATAGGCCAGCAAGTGGCCCTGGCCGCGACACAGGTCGATCGCCTCGCGCAGCGACCAGGCGCCGTTGGGGTCGAGCGTGGCGCGCGCGTCGGGAAAGCGCGCCTTGATGGCGGCAATCGCTTCCATCTCGTCGGCACCGTGCATCACGCCGCCCTTCAGTTTGAAGTCGCGGAAGCCGTAGCGCGCCACCGTGGCCTCGGCCTGGTCGGCGATGGCTTGCGGCGACAGCGCCTGCTGGTGGCGCATCTTGTACCAGTCGTCTCCGGAACCAGCCAGGTAAGGCAGGTCGGTGCGGCCACGGTCGCCGATGTAGAACAGGTAGGCCAGCATCGGCACGCTGTCGCGCTGCTGACCGGCGCCGAGCAGTTCGCACACCGGCACGCCCAGGTGCTGGCCCAGCAAATCAAGCAGCGCCGCTTCGACGGCCGTGATCACGTTCTCGAGGCGCAGATTGATTTCGTGCGGCTGCTTGAGCACCTCCGCTTCGGCCGCCGACGTGACCTGGTACTGCTGGCCGCTGACGTCGCGGTTGGCGATGGCGGTGCGGAGTCCGTTCAAGGTGCGGTTGTAGCGCCCGATCGGCGTGCCCACCACCAGCGGCACGGCGTTCTCCAGCGCGCGCAGGATGCCCGCGCCGCCCGGCACTTCGCCAACGCCGGTATGGCCGGCGCTGTCTTGCAGCAGCACCAGGTTGCGGGTGAAGTAAGGCGCGTGCGCGCCGCACAGGTTAAGCAGCATGCTGTCATGGCCTGCCACCGGGATCACGCGCATGGCCGTAATCACCGGCGTCACCGGTGTGGTGGACCCTGCCGCGGAATGCGGTAAATGTGTTGCCTGTACCATGCCTTTATCCTAAAATGATTAGCGCTACCATTACTCAGTGTGAAGGATTTATGCGATCACGTCAACAAGGCAAGTGCAGCAAAATCGCTGCGGCACTGACTATCATCTTCACCGCGGGTGTACTGGCAGGTTGCGCCACCGCGCCCGACTCCGCACACGACCGCGCCAGCCCGACAGGCCAGCACTGGGTCGCATCGTGGGGCACGGCGCAACTGGTGCCGGAAGCCGCCAACGAACTGCCCGCCGCGAGCTGGCGCGATGCGAGCATGCGCCAGATCGTCCACCTGTCGCTTGGCGGCCGCCAGGTGCGGGTGCGCCTGACCAATGTGTTCGGCACGGCGCCGCTGCTGGTCAATGCGGCCAGCGTGGCGCGCGCACCTGGTCCGGGCCGCGCCGATATCGACGTTGCCACGCTGCAGGCCCTGACCTTCGATGGCCGCCGCGCCGTCACCATCCCCGCCGGTGCCGAATATTACAGCGATCCCGTCGCAATCGAACTGCCGGCCGGCGCCGACCTGGCGATCTCGCTGCACTTCCCGGCCGAACCGGCGCGCCAGACCAGTCATAGCGGTGCACGCACCAACAGCTTCCTGATTGCCGGCAACCGCACGGCCGACGCCACCTGGCCCGGTGCCGCCAAGGTCGCGCGCTGGTTTTCGATTGCCGACGTCGATGTGCTGGCACCGCACACAGCGGGCGCGCTGGTGGCCATCGGCGACTCGATCACCGACGGCTATGGCGTGACCACCGATGGCAACAACCGCTGGACCGACGTGCTGGCCGCGCGCCTCCGCCAGGACGGCATGGCCCTCGGCGTGGTCAATGCCGGCATCGGCGGCGGCCGCATGTTGAAGGATGGACTGGGACCGAACCTGGTCTCGCGCTTCGAGCGCGATGTGCTGGCCCGCGCCGGCGTGACCCACGCGCTGGTGCTCATCGGCGTCAACGACCTGGGTGGCCTGCACCGCAACACACCCGACCTGCCGGGTGACCGCCAGCAACTGCTGGCCGACCTGCGCCTGGCGCACCGGCAGCTGGCCATCCGCGCCAGGGAGCGCGGCATCTGCCTGATCGGCGCCACCGTCACGCCGTATGTGGGCAGCGACTATTATCACCCGGAGCCGGCCAACGAGGCCGACCGCCAGGAACTGAACGCCTGGATCCGCACGTCCGGTGTGTTCGATGCAGTGGTCGATTTCGACGCCGCGCTGCGCGACCCGGCGCAGCCGCAGCGCATGGCGCCGCAATACGACTCGGGCGACCACCTGCATCCTTCGCTGGCCGGCTACCGCGCCATGGCCGAAGCAGTGCCCTTGACGCTGCTGCGGCAGTCGTGTCGAAGCCGGCCCTGACTGCCATCCGTACCACACAATATAAAAGCGGATAACGACAATAATGAGACAAAAACTGATAAGCGTGGCGGGAGCCTTCCTGGCCGCCGCCCTGTTCTGCTGCACCCTGCCCGCCCACGCACTGGGCCAGCAGCGCCTGGTGCGGTTCGACTCTCCTCCCGCCAACGCGGTCGTGATGGCGCAAGCCGGCAAGGCCGCCACGCTGTACGTGGACGCCGCCGACCACGCCGGCGTGTTGCGCGCCGCGCGCGACCTGCAGGCCGATATCGGCCGCGTCACCGGCGTTACGCCGGCGCTGCAAACCGGCGCTCCGGCCGGCGCCGACGTGATCATCATCGGCACCGTGGGCCACAGCCCGCTGATTGACCGCATGGTTGCGGCCGGCACGCTCGATGTCGCAGCCATCCGCGGCAAGTGGGAGGGCTGGCAGGTGCAGACCGTGCTGCGGCCGCTGCCCGGCGTGGAACGGGCGCTGGTGATTGCCGGCAGCGACAAGCGTGGCGCCATCTACGGCATCTACGAGTTGTCCGAGCAGATCGGCGTCTCGCCATGGTACTGGTGGGCGGACGTGCCGCCGCCGAAAAGGGCCGCACTCTACGCGTATGCGCCAAGCGCCGCGCACGATGCACCGGTGGTGAAATATCGCGGCATCTTCCTCAACGACGAGCAGCCGGCGCTCACCGGCTGGGTACAGCAGACCTACGGGGGCTACAACCACCGCTTCTACGAAAAGGTGTTCGAACTGCTGCTGCGCCTGCGCGCCAACTACCTGTGGCCGGCGATGTGGAACTCGGCCTTTTACGATGACGACAAGCTCAATGGCAAGCTGGCCGACGACTACGGCATCGTCATGGGTACCTCGCACCACGAGCCGATGATGCGTGCGCAAAAGGAGTGGACGCGCCAGGGCAAAGGCCCGTGGGACTACCAGAAAAACGGGAAGGTGCTGCACAAGTTCTGGACCGGCGGCATCGAGAACACCCGCAACTTCGAGAAGATGATCACCATTGGCATGCGCGGCGACGGCGACGAGCCGATGTCGGAAGAATCGAACGTGGCCCTGCTCGAGCGCATCGTCGACGACCAGCGCGCCATCATCGGGCAGGAACTGGGACGCGACGCCGCCACCGTGCCGCAGATGTGGGCGCTGTACAAGGAGGTGCAGGACTACTACGAAAAAGGCATGCGCGTGCCGGACGACGTCACCCTGCTGTGGTGCGACGACAACTGGGGCAATATCCGCCGGCTGCCCACGTTTGAAGAACGCAAGCGTGCCGGCGGCGCCGGCGTGTACTACCACTTCGATTACGTCGGCGGTCCGCGCTCGTACAAGTGGCTCAATGTCACGCCACTCCCGAAAATCTGGGAGCAGATGCACCTGGCGTGGCGCCACCAGGCCGACCGCATCTGGATCGTCAACGTGGGCGACCTCAAACCGATGGAAGTGCCCATCGAATTCTTCCTCACCTACGCCTGGAATCCGGCCGCCTGGCCAGCCGAACGCCTGCCCGACTACCTCAAACTGTGGGCCACGCGCGAGTTCGGCCCGCAGCACGCGGACGATATCGCCGACATCGTCGCCAGCTACACGCGCTACAACGGCCGCCGCAAGCCAGAGCAGCTCGAGCCGAACACTTACCACGTGGTCAACTACGACGAAGCCGAACGCGTGACGGCCGAATTCCAGGCGATTGCCGCGCGCGCCGAGAAGATCGCCGCACAACTGCCGGCGGGGCAACGCGACGCCTTCTTCCAGCTGGTGCAGTATCCGGCGCAGGCCAGCGCCGTGGTCAACCAGCTGTATGCCGTGGCCGGCCGCAACCGGCTGTACGCGGTGCAGGGGCGCACCTCGACCAACGACCTGGCCAACCAGGCGCGCAGCCTGTTCGCGCAGGATGCGGAACTGACGCGGCGCTATCACCAGGACATCAGCGGCGGCAAGTGGAACCACATGATGTCGCAAACCCACCTGGGCTACACGTACTGGAACCAGCCGCCGCGCAACGTGATGCCGGCAGTGAGCGAAGTGCAGGCGCCACTGGCGGCCGACATGGGCGTGGCCGTGCAAGGCAATGCACAGGTGTGGCCCGGCCCCGAGGGCGACAAGCTGACCCTGCCCGCGCTCGATGAAATGACCGATGCGCCGGCATACCTGGAAGTGTTCAATCGCGGCAGACAGCCGTTCGACTACCGCATCACCACCAGCGCGCCGTGGCTGAAAATCGACCAGCCGGCCGGTAAAGTGGAACGCGACCGCCGCGTGCACGTCAAGGTGCGCTGGGCCGACGTGCCGCGCGAAGTTGATCACGCCACGCTGACGGTGCAAGGCCCGAACGGGGCCAGGGTGACGATCAAGGCGCCGCTGCGCCGCGTGGTCAAAGGCGCCGTGGCAGGCGACTACATCGAGACCGGCGGCGTGGTGTCGATAGAAGCGGCCAGCTTTGCCAAGGCTGTCGCACCGGCAGGCCGGCAATGGCTCACCATTCCCGGCCATGGCCGCACGCAGTCCGCCGTGACCGCGCTGCCGGTGGACGCGGCGGCCGATGCTGCCCCGCAGATGCGGCTCGACTATGCGCTGCACCTGCAAAGCGCAGGCCAGGTCGTGGTGCACGCGACGCTGGCGCCCACCCAGAAATTCCAGCCGGGCGCCGGGCTGCGCTACGCGGTCTCGTTTGACGACGAGCCGCCGCAGCTGGTGAATATGCACGCCGACGGCTCCGAAAAAGCCTGGGAAAAGAGCGTGTCCGATGGCGCTGTCGTCATCACCTCGCGCCACACCATCGCCAAGGCCGGCCACCATACGCTCAAGTTCTGGGCGGTGGATGCGGGCGTGGTGCTGCAGAAAATCGTGGTCGATGCGGGCGGGTTGAAAGACAGTTACCTCGGCCCGCCCGAGAGTCCGCGCGCACGGTAATTCAAAAATATAACGGAGACAAAATGCATAAACTGTTTCATAAACTGTTTCCCCCCGTGCTGGCGGCGCTGCTGCTGGCCGCGGGCTTGACGTCGGCCAACGCAGCGACCAGCACAGCCTCCAAGCCCGTCCCCGACGAAGACGGCTACAACCTGTGGCTGCGCTACCAGCCCCTGGCGCCGGCAGCACAGGCGAGGCTCAAGGCGCAGGCGCGCAGCATCGTCCTCACCACGCCAATCACGGCCACCACCACGGCCGCCGTCGCCGAACTGCAGCGCGGGGTGGCTGGCATGGCAGGCATCGACGCCCCCGCGCAAACTGCCACCATCGCCGACGGCGCGCTGGTGCTGGGAACGGCGGCAACCTTGCCGGGCCTCGACAGCACTTTGAAGACCGAGCTGGCAAAGCTCGGCAACGAAGGCTACCTGCTGCGCGCCGCACGCCTGCAGGGTCGCCCGGTCACGCTGATCGCCGCCAACACCGACATCGGCCTGCTGTATGGCGCTTTTGCGTGGCTGCGCGCCACTGCCGGCGGCACGGCGCCCGAGGCGAGTTCCGCACCGAAGCTGCAACTGCGCCTGCTCAACCACTGGGACAACCTCGATCGCCACGTGGAGCGCGGCTACGCGGGCGCGTCGATCTGGGACTGGTGGGCGCTGCCCGAGATCACCGACAGCCGCTACACCGATTATGCGCGCGCCAACGCGTCGCTTGGCATCAACGGCACGGTGCTCAACAATGTCAACTCCAAGCCGGAAGTGCTCACGCCTGCTTACATCGCCAAGGCGGCTGCGGTGGCCGACGTGCTGCGGCCCTACGGGATCAAGGTGTTTCTATCGGCGCGCTTTTCCACGCCGCTGGAACTGAAGCAGACCGACACCGCCGATCCGCTGTCACCTGCCGTGCAAACCTGGTGGAAGAACAAGGCCGACGAGATCTATCGCGCCATTCCCGACTTTGGCGGCTTCCTGGTCAAAGCCAATTCCGAGGGCCAGCCCGGCCCGCAGGATTACCACCGCAGCCATGCCGATGGCGCCAACATGCTGGCCGCCGCGCTGGCGCCGCACCATGGCATCGTCATGTGGCGGGCCTTTGTCTATGCGCCGCAGGCAGGAAAGGAAACCGACCGCGCGCGCCAGGCGTTCGAGGAATTCAAGCCGCTCGACGGCAAGTTCGCATCCAACGTGCTGGTACAGGTGAAAAACGGCGCTATCGACTTCCAGCCGCGCGAACCGTTCCACCCGCTGTTTGGCGCCATGCCCAACACGCCGCTGATGATGGAATTCCAGATCACCAAGGAGTACCTGGGCTTTTCCACCGACATCGCCTACCTGGGCACAATGTTCGAGGAAGTGCTCGAGAGCGACACCATGCAGCAGGGCCAGGGTAAAGGACCAACAGTGGCGCAGGTCATCGAAGGTTCGCACACGCTCGATGGCAAGCCGCCTTTGACCGGCATGGCCGGCGTGGCCAATATCGGCGTCGATCGCAACTGGACCGGCCACCATTTCGATCAGGCCAACTGGTACGCATTCGGCCGCCTGGCGTGGAATCCGCAGGCGTCGGCGCGCGCCATCGCCGTCGAATGGGCGGCGCAAAGCTTCGGCAACGATGCACGGGTGATCGGCCCGGTAGTCGATATGCTGATGCGTTCGCGCGAAACCGTGGTCGATTACATGTCGCCGCTGGGACTGCACCACATCATGGGCACCGCCCACCATCACGGCCCGGCGCCGTGGGTGAACGACCTGGAACGCCCGGACTGGAATCCCGTGTATTACCACCGCGCCGCACGCGACGGCATCGGTTTCGACCGCACCGCCAGCGGCACCAACGCGCTGGAACAATATGCGCCGGCGCTGGCGCGCCTGTACGCCGATCCGCGCACCACGCCGGAAAAATACCTGCTGTGGTTCCACCACCTGCCGTGGACCTACGCCATGCCATCGGGCCGAACGCTCTGGGCCGAGATCATCGACCACTACGACCGTGGCGTGGCGGGCGCGCGCGACCTGCAAAGCCGCTGGGACGCGCTGCGCGGCGTGGTCGACGCGCGCCGCCACGCGGAAGTGGCGCAACGGCTGCGGCGCCAGGTGCAGAACGCCGAGTTGTGGCGCAATGCCTGTATCGCCTACTTCCAGTCGGTGTCCGGCCTGCCGCTGCCGAACGGCGTGACGCCGCCACCGCAGCCGCTCGAGTACTACAAGGCGATCCACTTCCCGTATGCCCCGGGCCGTGGCTGACCCCTAGGCGACTAACATGAGCAACCTGACCAACAAGGCCAACCCCACCATGAGCGACGTCGCCCGCAAGGCCGGCGTCTCGCCGATGACCGTCTCGCGCGTGCTCAATGGCGACACCCGCGTGCGCGAGGCCACGCGCAAACTAGTGGCCGACGCCATCGCGTCGTTGAATTACGTGCCCAACCAGGCCGCCCAGCGGCTGGCGGGCGCCAGGGCGATCCGCATCGGCTTTTTGTACGCTAACCCCAGCGCGGGCTACCTGAGCGAATGCCTGGTCGGCCTGCTCAACCAGGCCAGCCCGCACAATGTGCAACTGGTGGTGGAAAAGTGCGAGGCCGACGAGCATGGCCTGGAGCAGGCGCGGCGCCTGATCGACAATGGCGTCGATGGCATCATCCTGCCGCCGCCGCTGTGCGACAGCGCGGAACTGGTGGACCTGCTGGCGCAATCGGGCACGCCCGCCGTCACGGTCGCCTGCGGCAGGCCCGACGACCGCCTGAGCGGCGTACGTATCGACGACTACCAAGCCGCCCACGACATGGCGTGCCACCTGGTGGCGCTGGGCCACCAGCGTATCGGCTTCGTTGCCGGGCACCCCAACCAGACCGCCAGCGCGCGCCGCCTGCAAGGGTTCCAGGATGCGCTGGCCGAACACCACCTGCCGCAGGCGCCGGAGCTGATCGTGCAGGGACTGTTTACGTACCGCTCAGGCCTGGACGCCGCCGAACGGTTGCTGAGCCACGACCCGCGCCCCACCGCCATCTTTGCCAGCAACGACGACATGGCCGCCGCCGTGGTGGCCATCGCCCACCGGCTGGCGCTCGATGTGCCAGGCGATTTGACGGTGGCCGGTTTCGACGATACGGCGCTGGCCACCACGATCTGGCCCGAGCTCACGACCGTGCGCCAGCCGATCGCCGAGATGGCGGAAATGGCGGTGCGCGCGCTGGTACGGCAAATCCGCGACCGTCGCGACGGCGCGCCGGCAGCGCCGCAGCAGGTGGTGATGGACCACGCGCTGATACGACGCCAGTCCGACGCCGCGCCGCGCGTGCGGCCGCCAGCCAGGGTGGGGAAGCCGCTCAGAATGTAGCAAAGGCAATAAAGCTGCTGATGAGTGTGCAAGCGAACATACAGCAGAGTTCTACAAAGAGATGATGCCAGGACGATATTTTCTTATTGACTGACATCATGCCTCTCACTGCTCAATCACGCGCCGAATTCGCGGTCGCTCCGGCCAGGGTGCCGCCCATGCTGGTCCAGTACGTGGCCGGTGTACCGGATGGCGACGCGGCATCGGCGCTGGCGGGTGCGGTGGCGGCGGGACTGGACCGGTTGCCGCTGCCCGGCAGCGGCGCCACGCTGGCGCGCTGGCAGGCGCTATCGATCGCCGGCGGCCACGATCTTTCTTTTGCCAAGCTGTACGAGGGCCATACCGACGCCCTGGCGATCCTGGCGGAATTGCATGGACCTGACATTGCCGGCGCCACCTGGGGCGTGTGGTGCGCGGAGCCGCCCGGTCCCGGCGTGGCGCTGCGCGTGGCCGGCAACGGCCGTTACACGCTGTCCGGCCGCAAACAGTGGTGCTCGGGCGCGGCGGCGCTGAGCCATGCGCTGGTGAGCTGCCGCGATGCCGCAGGCCGGCGCATGCTGGCTGCCGTCAGCCTGCGCCAGCCGGGCGTGGAAGTGACCAATCAGGGCTGGCACGCCGTGGGCATGGCCGGCAGCGCCAGCGTGGACGTGGTGTTTACCGATGCGCAGGCGGTGCCGGTGGGCGAACACGAATCGTATGTCACGCGGCACGGCTTCTGGATGGGCGGCGCAGGCGTGGCGGCCTGCTGGTACGGCGCCGCGCGCGCCATCGGCGAACGCCTGCTGGCCGCCACCCACGCCCAGACTTCCGACAGAAATCACCAGCCCGACCCGCATCGGCTGGCGCACCTGGGTAATGTCGATATCGCGCTGTCGGGCGCCGCCGCGCTGCTGCTTTCGAGTGCGGCCAACATCGACGCGCATCCGCGCGCTGACCACTGCGCACTGGCGCTGCGCGTGCGCCTCACGGTAGAAGCGGCAGCGACCACCGTACTGGCCCACGCCAACCGCGCGCTGGGCGCCGGTCCGTTGTGCCGCGACGCCCATTTTGCCCGCCTGGCGGCCGACCTGCCCGTGTTCCTGCGCCAGAGCCACGCCGAACGCGACCTTGCCACGCTGGGTTCGCAACTGGCAAGCACCGGAGCATCGCCATGGGCTTTATGACCGAACAACTGGCGCCACCCTGCCCTGTTCGTGGTGCTGAACACCCGCGCCAGATCGCCGGCGCGGGCACCCCGGACGCCGCCTGGCAGGCGTGGGCAGGACTGCACGACCTGCCGCCGATCGCGCCCCGCGACCTGGTGACGCCCGGCCAGCGCGCCGTCATCGTCGCACCGCATCCCGACGACGAGGTACTCGCCTGTGGCGGCTTGCTGCAAATGCTGGCCGTGCAAGGCACACGCACCGTAGTGGTAGCCGCCACCGACGGCGACGCCAGCCACCCCGGCTCCAGCATTTATCCGCCGGCGCAGCTGGCGCGGCTGCGCTCCCGTGAAACCGCAGCCGCATTGCACGCCCTGCTGCCAGCGGGCCGGCCGGCGCCGCAAGTGATCCGCGCACGCCTGCCCGACGGCGGCGTGAGCAGCCAGGTCGGCGCGCTGCAAACCCTGCTCGAACAACTGCTGCGCCCCGGCGACGTGGTCTTTACCACCTGGCGCCATGACGGCCATCCAGACCACGAAGCCTGCGGCCACGCCGCCGCGATGGCTGTGCGGCTGTGCGGCGCCGCCATGGTGGAGCTGCCGGTATGGACGTGGCACTGGGCAGAGCCCGGCGACCAGCGCGTGCCATGGCAGCGCGCGCGGCGGCTGGTGCTCGACGCCGAGACGCTGCAACGCAAGCGCGATGCGATCGCCTGCTACACCACCCAGCTCCACCCCGATCCGTCGACCGGCCAGCCGGCCATCCTGCCGCCGCATGTGCTGGCGCGCCTCACGCATCCTTACGAAGTCTGCTTCCTATGACCATCACCAACCGCCACACCCATTTCCAGCAGCTCTATACCCAGGACGCCGATCCGTGGAAGGTGCGTCAGCGCTGGTACGAGCAACGCAAGCGCAGCCTGTTGTTGGCGTGCCTGCCGCTGCAGCGCTATCGCCGCGCCTTCGAGCCGGCGTGCGGCAACGGCGAGCTGACCGCTGCACTCGCCCACCGCGCCGAATACGTGCTCGCCACCGACCTCTCGCCCGAGGCGGTGCGCCTGACGCAGCAGCGCATGCAGAAGGAGCATCCGAGCGATGCCTCGCGCGTGACGGTACGCCAGCAGGTGGTGCCACAGGAATGGCCCGACGAGAACCCGTTCGACCTGATCGTCATCAGCGAAATGGCCTATTACCTGCCCGAGCACGAAGTGGCGAATTTGCGCCAGCGCTGCCTGGAGTCCCTGGCCGACAACGGCACCCTGGTGCTGTGCCACTGGCGCTGGCCCTTTGCCGACCGCCAGCTCGATAGTGCCGACATCCACGCCGGCTTCGACGGCGCGCCGGGCATGCACCGCCTGATGCAGCACAGCGAGGCCGACCTCCTGCTCGACATCTGGTCGCGCAATCCGTCTTCGGTCGCGCAACTGGAAGGACTGGCGCCATGATCGGCATCGTCATCCCGGCCCACGACGAGGAACGCTATCTCGATGGCTGCCTCAACGCCATCCGTCTGGCCGGGGGCCATGCCGACCTGCGCGGCGAGTCGGTGTGCGTGGTGGTGGTACTCGACCATTGCCGCGACAACTCGCGCGCCATCGCCCACGCTCACACCAATGCCCTGCAGAGTGCCGGCTACCGGGTGGAAGCGATCGAACTCGATGCCCGTAACGTTGGCGCTGCGCGCGCCGCCGGGGCCGAACGATTGCTGGCCCACGGCGCACGCTGGCTGGCCTTTACCGACGCCGACACCCGCGTGGCGCCCGACTGGCTGGTGGCGCAGCTGAGCCTGGGCGTGGACGTGGTATGCGGCACGGTGTCGGTGGACGACTGGTCGGCGCACCACGACCAGGCGGCTGTGTTGCGCCACCACTTCGACAGCTGCTACGCCGACCGCGATGGCCACCGCCACATCCACGGGGCCAACCTGGGCGTGTGCGCCACGGCATATTGCTGCGTCGGCGGCTTCCTTCCGCTGGCATGCAGCGAAGACGTCGCGCTGGTGGAAGCACTGGAAAATTGCGGCGCGACTGTCGCCTGGAGCGCCGCGCCCCGCGTGGTAACCAGCGCGCGCCGCGATGCCCGGGCGCGGGGCGGATTCGGTGATACGCTGATCCGCCTTGCCACCGCCGCCAGCCAGGCAGCGCTGCCATTGCTCCCGCTGAAACCGGTGATCCCATGACGCTCCTGCACAACTGGCAGACTGCCCCCACCGACGACCATCCGCTGGTACGCCTGGGCCGCCTGTTGCAGAACGCTGGCTACCAGTTCACCACCATCTCGCCTCCGAGTCACCGGCGGGTAAACGCCCGCGAACACCATGCGACAGCCGGCGATTTGCGCGGTGTATTCGGCTGGAACCGCCCTTTCGAGGCGGCATTGGTGGGAACGGAAATGCTGCAATTGATGGACAGCGCCGGCATCCTGCGGGTCGATGGCACGCTGTACCGCAGTGGGCTGCGGGTTTCGACACTTGGCGGCGAACTGTATTTTCACTCGGCGTATCCCACGCACGATGTCGATTCAGTCTTCTTCGGACCCGACACATACCGCTACGAGCAGGTGATCGATTCCGCGCTGGCGGCCGGATTGCCGGTCGCCCGGGCGGTCGATATCGGCAGCGGCGCAGGTCCCGGCGCGATCAAGGTGGCGCGGGCCCACCCGCTGGCCGACGTGTGGGCGGTCGATGTGAATCCCGCAGCGCTCGCGCTCACCGCGCTCAATGCGCAGCTGGCACGGCTGGACAATATACAACTGGCGCACAGCGATTTGCTCACAGCAGTGGCGGGACAGTTCGATCTGATCGTCGCCAATCCGCCATTCATGGTCGATGACGATCAGCGCACGTATTGCCACGGGGGCGGCGCGTTGGGCGAAGGCCTGTCGCACGCTATCGTCGACAGCGCCATCGAACGGTTGGCGCCCGGCGGACGGTTGGTGCTCTACACCTGCGTAGCGATCATCGATGGCGCCGATCCGTTTTGCCAGCAGGCTGGCGCTCGACTGGACGCGGCAGGGATGCAGTGGCAGTACCGAGAGCTTGACCCCGACGTCTTCGGCGGCGAACTCGGTGACGACATCCACCGCAACACCGACCGCATCGCCGCCATTGCGCTGGTGGCGACGCGGTCGAAATTCTAGGCGTCCTTGCGGCGCGGTGCCACGCGCTGCTGCGCTTGCGGCGCGCGCAGCACCTTGTAGGCGATAAAACGCGGAATGCCCCGGCTCATCGCGTATTCGGCGGCAGGATCGAGTCCCATCACGGGCAGCAGTTGCTTGGCTTCGTCGATAATGGCGGCGGTGGCGGTCGGTTTGCGGCGGTCTGACAGTGGCATGGTGAACTCGCTGGAACGTAAAGTCCCAATTTACGCCCGCCGGGCGCTCCGGACTGTACGCCGCCTCACCCACACTTCCATGCAGAACTATTTTCGATGGTGCAGCGCCCGAAAAGCCCCCGGCAACATGGCCGCCTCGCGCCGGAAAAACTTGGTGAAATTGGTCGGCTCGTCGAAACCGACATGGTTGCCAACCACCGCCACCGGCAGCGCGGTGTGGGCGAGCAGGCGCTTGGCCTCGAGCATGATGCGTTCGACGATCAGGGCCTTAGCGGTGCGGTCGGCTGCCGCCAGCACGGCGCGGTTGAGGGTCTTGTCGGAGCAGCCCAGCGCCGCTGCGTACTCCTGCACCTGGTGCCACTGGCCGAAGCGCTGTTCGACCAGGTGGCGAAAGCGCCGGTGGCGCTGCCGCTCGCCGGCGCTCACCGGGTGGTCGGCGCTGGCCGCCTCGCGTTCGCCCCAGGCCATACCCAGCCGTATCAGCAAGGCATGCAACTGGTGACGCAGCAGCGAGTGCAGCTCGCCGCGCGGTGCCGGCAGCTGCGTATCGTGGTGGAGCTGGGTCACGGCATCGGCCACCAGCCGCTGCAACGGCGCGTCGAGGTGCATGGGCTGACCGGGCCAGGCCAGGTCCGGTTCCAGTCTGCGGTTGCCTTGCGCTGTGCCGGATGGCAGCAAAAAGTCGGACTGGAACAGCAGCAGCCAGCCGTCCCAGGCACTGTCCACGTCGAACTGCTGAGCCTGCCCCGGCGTGACCATCAGCACCGTGCCCGCCTCGCACGCCACCTGATCGAAGTCGATGGTGTGGGTGCAGCGCCCCTCGGTGACGACCATCAGCTGGTGGAATTCGATGCGGTGCGCGTGGCGAAAATGCTCCTTCGTTTTGCGGGGCCACAGCTCTGCCAAACGGAATACCTCGATGTCCAGATTATATTTTTCGGGCGGCTCGTAATCGAGCCTTGCTATCGCATTCCCAGGAAGTGGCACTGCCATCGCTTGTCCCATATTTACCATCACTGGTACGGATTCTACCGTGAGTTGCCGAGGCCGGTGGCCTATAGTCGGGAGGCAGCTATTATTCACCCACAAGGAACCATCATGAGCAAAGTTGTTATTGTCTTCCATTCCGGCTACGGCCACACCCAACGCGTTGCCGAGTACGTTGCCCAGGGCGCTGGCGAAGGCGCCGAACTGCTGCAAATCACCGCCGAGGGCGAACTGCCAGCAGGCGGCTGGGACAAGCTCAACGCAGCCGACGCCATCATCTTCGGCACCCCGACCTACATGGGCAGCCCGAGCTGGCAGTTCAAGAAGTTCTCCGAAGCGACCTCGAAAGCCTGGTTCACCCAAGCGTGGAAAGACAAGGTCTTCGGCGGCTTCTCCAACAGCGCCAGCTTCAACGGCGACAAGGCCGTCTCGCTGATCGCCCTGCAAACCCTGGCTGCGCAACACGGCGGCATCTGGGTCAGCCTGGGCATCCTGCCATCGAACACCAAGGCCGCACAGCGCACCGACCTGAACAACCTGGGCGGCTCGGCCGGCGTGCTGGTGCAGTCGCCGTCGGATGCGAGCGTGGACGAGATTCCACAGGGTGACCTCGATACGGCCAAAGCTTACGGCAAGCGTGTGGCGGAGATTGCTGGTCGTCTGGCATAAGAGCGAAAACCACCGGCGTCGACCGAAACGGCGCCGGTCATACCTCCATCTGAAAATTATTGCATCAAACCGCTGCACCCCGCAACGCCCACCGCCGCGACGTATTGCCCACCCTCGGCCCCACCTCGCGGTCCCCTGCCCGCACCGCGCCCTCGAACAGCACCCGCTCGATCAGCTCGCTGTCGGCGCCCACGGTTTTCAGATATTCGATGGCGGCGATGACGCCTACCTGCTGGCGCAGCGCCACGGCCTTGCGTACGTCGTTTTCCAGGCTGTGCTCCGCTGGCGGCAACACGCCAGCCGCCTGGCGGCGGTCAATGGGAAATTCAGCTATCGTGTCAGTCATCTCGTCTCCTGGGGAATTCTTGATTTAGTCTGCCATGCGCACGCAGTTGCGGCCGCTGCGTTTGGCGCGGTACAGCGCCTGGTCGGCGCGGATGTACGCCTGTTCGAACGTGCTGCCGCGCGCGCTCCAGCTCACGCCCACGCTGGCGGTGACGGGCGCGGTGATCGGCGCCGGCCATTCGGTGTCGGCAATCGCCTGGCGCAGGCGTTCGCCCAGCGCCAGGCCCTGCACCGGGGTCAGGCCCGGCCACACCACCGAAAATTCCTCGCCGCCCACGCGGCCGATGAAGGCCTGGCCCTCGACCATCTCGGTCAGGCACACCACCACGGCCTGGATGACAGCGTCGCCGGCCGGGTGGCCGTAGGTGTCGTTGACCTGCTTGAAAAAATCGATATCGAGCACTACCAGCACGATGTCGTGCAGCAGCAGGCAACTGCGCGCGTGCTCGATGACGGCGCCGCGATTGAGCGCGCCGGTCAGCGGGTCGTGGCTGGCGCGGTATTCGAGCTGGGTGGCCATTTCCTGCAGACGCGCGTTGAGCTGGTTCATCTGGCGTTCGGCGCGGTCGCTGCGCTGGACCAGGCGCCGGCTCTCGCGCAGCAGCCGTTCGTAATGCGCCACCAGGTCGCGCAGCGCGCCCTGGTGGTTGTCGTCGTGCGCAGCGGCGCGGCGGGCCTGGTCCAGCGCCTGCTGTTCCGCGGCGAACAGGTCGGGTTCGAGGTCGGCCGCCGTGCCGAAGAGGGGCACCGGCGCGCTCATATCGGCCGGTCGGTAAACTGCAGCGCGGCGAAATCGTCGCGCAGTTCTTCGCCAAATTCCATGATGGTGTCGTCCTCTTCGTCGCGGTACCAGTTGAGCAGCACTTCGTTGCCAGCCAGGGCGGCGTCGTTCAGTGCTTCGAACAACGCGAACAGCATCTTGGTCGAGGAGCTGTTGAAGTACGCCAGCGAGACGTGGACCGTGATGGTTTGCTCGCGGCAGTTCTCCAGGTAGCGGCGCAGCCGTTCGATCACCGGCCCATAAAAGGCGGCCGCGTTTTCCGGGTACGACTCGCCCTTGAGCGAAAGCGTATGCTCGGGGAAGCGGAAGTCCACTTCGGGCGAGGTGGGGGTTGCTGCTATAAGTAAGGCGTCCATGGCGGTCAGATGATGGCTTTGATGCAGAAGATGGTGGTGTCCGGCTCGTTCGGTGACGGCGCAAACTCGAATTCCAGCGGCTCGCTCGCTTCGCGGGCCATGGTGAGAAAACCCAGGCCTGCGCCTTTGCTGTCGGCCGGCACTTCGGCGCGCAGGGCCTGCTTGTAGGCAGCCTTGATTTCGTCGACAGTCATGGTGCGCAAGGCGTCCAGGCGGCTGCGCAGGCCTGGTACGCGGTCGGTCGCCACCGGGTTGGCGCACAGCAGGAAGAAATGCTCGCCGCTGGTGCCAATGCAAAACGAGCCGCGCCGCATTTGCGCGTCGCGCTGGTCGCCGGGCGTGAGCGCTTCGGACGAATAGTGCATGATGTTTTGCGACATCTCGACAAAGGCCGAGAAGATGCGGCGCCGGGTGGGACCGGCCGCGCCGGCGCTGTCGAGGCGCGCGCGGATGGTCTCCGAGATGGCAGCCACCACCGGCTGCGAAAAATAGCCGGCATAAAAAAAGATGACCTGGCGCTTTTGCGCCACTTGCCATAGTTCGTCGAATTCCTGGTACAGCACGGTGCTACTCCTTAGGGACGGCAACAAAAGAAAGTCAGGTCATCGCGGCGGGGCTGGCCGTCCTGCCAGCCGGCCAGCGCTGCCAGCAGAACCCTTGACAAAGCGGGGGCGCCAGCGTCGGCATGCCCGGACAGCAGCTCGCGCACGCGGCGCTTGCCGAAGGCAATCGCCTTCGGTCCGCCGATCTGGTCGATCAGGCCGTCGGTGGTGACAAACACCAGCGCCCCGGGCGCCAGGTCCACCACGTGGGTCGGCCAATCCTGCGCGGGGTCGGTATCGACATATCCGAGGCCGGCGCGCTCGCCCTCCACCACCAGCAGCGGCTCGCCCGGCGCCAGCAGGTGCAGCGCAATCCGGGCGCCGGCAAAATACAGGCGCCGGGTACGGTGCTCGAACCACAGGAAGGCGGCGTCCAGCCCATCGTCCGATTCGGCCACGGCGCGCTGTTCGGTGGTCTGGCCGAGCAGCGCCTTGACGCCGCCGCTGACCTCCTGCAGCAGCCGGCCCGGGGTGCGCGGCCCCACCCGCAGCAGCGCGCCGCCCAGCACTTGCGAGGCGATCAGGGTCATGAAGGCGCCCGGCACGCCGTGGCCGGTGCAGTCGCCGAGCGCCACGAACCAGCCGTCTTCGTGCTGCTCGACCAGGTAAAAGTCGCCGCCGACCAGGTCGCGCGGCTGCCATTCGAGGTGGGCGTCGCCCAGTTTGGCCAGCGCGTCGCGCGAGGGTTTCAGTACCGCGCGCTGGATCACGCTGGCGTATTCGATGCTGTGCATGATCTGGCGGTTGCGCTCGGCCTGCATATTGGCCACCACGTTCATCAGTTGCAGGCCGAAGCCCACGCCGGCCAGCTCGCCCTGGTTGGTGATGATGAAGCCGTCGGCCAGCGCCTTTTCGCCGGAGGCCACCGCGCGGAACGTCAGGTCTTCGATGCTGACGTCGCACTCGACGATCAGCGGTTCCTTGTCCATGAAGGCGATGCAGCTCTTCTTGCCGTACAGCTCCTGGTAAAACGGTTTCGACATCTGCGACATGAAGATGTTTCGGCTGATCAGGCCGATCGGGCGGCCGCCATCGAGCACGGGCAAACTCATCAGGTCGCGCCGCTCGGTGAACAGCGCATGCACGTCGGCGTTGCACGCTTCCGCCGCGATGGAGACGCTCTCGCGGCACAGGTCGGCAGCTGTCGACTGGCGGTAGCGTGGCAGATGCTGGCGGGATGCGTCGAATTCCACAGTTCACCCAATCAAATAAAAATGCATACTAGCAATTCAATATGACCTCATTATGACAAGCGTGTTACCGGACCAGAGTCAGCGCGGTCCGCTGGCCCAGTTCGCCCAGCGTGGCGGCCATGGCTGCCGCCGGTACCGGTCGTCCCAGCAAATAGCCCTGGGCCTGGTGGCAGCCCAGCTCGCGCAGCAGGGCCAGCTGGGCCGAGGTTTCCACGCCTTCGGCCACCACCGTCATGCCCAGCGCGCGCGCCATCGAGACGATGGCCTGGAAAAACACCCGGCCCTCGTGCGAGCGGTCCAGTTCGCGCGTAAAAGCCTGGTCCACTTTCAGGCCGTCGAGCCGCAGCCGCTGCAATTGCGACAGCGACGAGTAGCCGGTGCCGAAGTCGTCGACGAACACGCGCACGCCCAGCGCGCGGATCGCGGTCAGTTCGGCCTGCACATCGACCTGGTCGGCCACCATGGCCGACTCGGTGATTTCCACCTCCAGCAAATCAGCGTCGATGTCGTAATGCGCCAGGTGGCGCGCCAGCTGGGTGGCCACGCTGCCATAACTGAACTGGCGCGGCGACACGTTGATCGACACCGGCAGCAGCGGCAGGCCCTGGTCGCGCCAGGCGGCCAGTTGGGCGCAGGCCTGGCGCATCACCAGCTCGCCCAGGCGGTTGATCAGACCACTGGCTTCGGCCAGCGGAATGAACTGCCCCGGCGGCACCATGCCCAGCGTGGGGTGCTGCCAGCGCAGCAGCGCTTCCATACTGACCGGCCGGCCGCTGCCCACATCCACCCGGGCCTGGTAGTGCAAGCTCAATTGGCCCGCATCGATGGCCTTGGCCAGGCTGTGTTTCAGGTGGGCGCGGGCACTGAGCAGCACGTATTGCGACGCGTCGAAGAAGCGGTAATGGCCCTTCTGCTCGCTCTTGGCGGAAAACAGCGCGATGTCGGCGTGGCGCAACAGGGCTTCGTGGTCGGCGCTCTCGCCCGCATAGCGCGGGTAGCAGCTGATGCCGATCGACGCCTCGATACGATGCGTTTCCACGCCCAGGGCCACCGGCTCGGCCAGCACCGCCAGCACGCGTTCGGCCAGCAGCGCCAGCCCGGCGTGGTCGTGGCCCTCGTCGGCAGGGTCCACCAGCAGCAGGAACTCGTCGCCACCCATGCGCACCACGCAGTCGCTGGCACGCATCAGGCCGGTCAGGCGCTGCGCCGCTACTTGCAGCAACTGGTCGCCCACGCCGTGGCCCAGGGTGTCGTTGACGTGCTTGAAGTCGTCCAGGTCCACCAGCAGCACGGCCAGTCCGCCCTGGCGCTCCAGGCTGGTC